>JAJFHA010000001.1 GCA_021775875.1 Hyphomicrobiales bacterium
GGTTTTGAGGCCGTATTGACCGAGGATATTGGCCAGCGCCGAGCCCACCGGCCCGAGACCGATGATCGCAACGGCATAAATTTCTGTGTGATCGTTCATCTGGTGGGGTCAACCATAGCGCGCGGTATTCGGCTGCCAGCCTATCGTCGACAATAGGGCATGTATAGACGTTACCTCGATCTCCCGCCCCTGATTTGAGCTACATCAAGGAACGCCCCCTCAGGACGGATTAGCCTTTTGCGAAAATAGGGAAGTTTTTGCGATGAGTAACGGTCCGGCAAATCAACTCGAAATTCAAACGGTAACCATCGACGACCTGTTGGAGGTCCTTGCCTTGGGGCTGCGGGATTTCAAGGCTGCCCCGGCTTATGGCCTGTTTTTCAGCGGCATTTACGCCGTTGGCGGGTGGGTGTTGATCCTCATGTTGATCGCATTCGATTTGCCGTTTCTGGTTTATCCCTTGGCGGCGGGGTTTGCGCTGATCGCCCCTTTTATCGCCAGTGGTTTTTACGTCGTCAGCAGTCAGCTGGAACAATCTAAACCACTTTCCTGGCACATCGTTTTTGCCACCGTCAAATCGATGTTCAGCCGCGACCTCGGTTGGATGGCGCTCGTCACCGGGTTTTCTCTGTTTATCTGGATGGATATTGCTGCATTGCTGTCCTTTGGTTTCATGAGTTTTCAGTCGTACAGTTTTACCGAACTTCTCGATATCATCTTGACCACGCCAGTTGGGTGGGCCTTTTTGATCATTGGAAATACTGTAGGCGCCGTTATTGCCTTCAGCGTATTTTCCTATTCGGTCATTTCGATACCGATGCTATTTGACCGCGACATCGACTTTATTACAGCAATGATTACCAGTGTACGCTTTGTTAAACGCAACCCTCGGGTCATGGCGATCTGGTGTTTCACGATTGCCACGCTTACGACAATTTCACTATTGTCTGGATTGGTTGGGTTATTCGTAACGTTGCCATTATTGGGCCACGCAACCTGGCATCTTTATCGCCGAGCAATCACGCCCCGACACGATTTTTGACGAGACTGCGCTAAATTGAATGAAATTCCACAAACCCACTTCGGCCCATTACCAGTCCCGGTTTCCGACAAACTTGTTCAATCGGATCAATTGAGTTCGAATATCCTTCACCAGCGGAACACCACAAACTCTCCCTTGCCAAGGTTGGGGTCGTGGGTTCGAATCTCATCGCTCACTCTAAATTTCCGGTTGTAGAAGTAGCATTATAACAAATCCTTAGGGGCCTGTTTTGCTATCTCCAGTTGTAAAAATATATGTGGTTGCAGGCTTGGTTGGAGCCTGTGGTTTCTGCGCGGTTTCGTCGAGGATGGAATCAGGAAAGGCAAACACACATATGCTACCTCGCTGACGAGAAACAGTTGTTGATTACTCTGCCATTGTACGATGCAAGACATAGTCATAAACGAAAACACATCCAACGTTCACATTCGAAACGCTGGCAACGTCGGTCGTATCTCTTGCACTTGTAACCAATATTTCATTGTCGTTTATGATTTGGTAGATGTCCGTATAAACGACTTCCCATGTTTGACCGCGCATTTCACTGCTAAACGACCATACATGTTCGTATACCTCAGATTCGATTTTATAAATGGTCGCAGTTCTTCCGTATTTATCTGTTCTCAAGATTGTTCCAGGGGTAATCTCGAGGGTCACGCTCACGTCTTCTCTGTACGCTCTCCCGGTGATTTTGCCACATGGATGTCGGTCGTAA
The DNA here is from genome assembly GCA_021775875.1 of Hyphomicrobiales bacterium. GTDB lineage: Bacteria > Pseudomonadota > Alphaproteobacteria > Rhizobiales > NORP267 > NORP267. The sequence goes on from JAJFHA010000001.1 coordinate 1,758, forward strand.
GCATTAACACCCGTCCATATACTTCCGGGCTCAAAGAACACCGGGTTGTTGGGCGTGGCGGCGGCAATATCGCCGCTCAATTGGTAGTCGCCCTCCCGTTCCAGAAGATGAAGTTCACGGTTGTAGACGTTCCGTCGATGCTCACGCATGTCACCACCGGGCTCTATCTGAATTTCGGCGCTCGGCGGTGAGACAGCCTCAAAAACAGCGCCACGGTCCGTTCCCGCAACAATGAAGGCGTCGTTGATGGCTGGGGTCCAATCCTGGTAGTCGTGAAGTACACAAGTTCCGGCCCGGTCGGCGATGTTATTGGTGTCGTCGAGCCGACCAATCACAATGGTCGCCTCGCATCGATTAATGACCCTGAACAGCTTCCACGCGGTCTGTGCCTCCTCATCCGTCTCGAATTCGATCCAGTGGTAGCTTTCGAAAAATTCGTCGGCCGTATTGATGCTGCCCCTTGAAGATTCACCCGAACAGTTGCAGACCCTGTCAACTTCGATGTTGGAAAGAGCCGCCTCACCCGTTAGCCAACTCCGCTCCTGAGCCGTAGCGAGTACGGGGTGGAGCAGTAGGAATGAAATCAAATGAAAAAATGCGAGGGCACGAATTTTGACAATCATCGGTTTTTCTCAATGTCGCGGCAAACGGGTGTTATCAGCTCCGTGGCTACCATCTCCTTGACAATAACCGCGGTGGAGGTAAGCAACTATCTGCTTTGTGCTATCGATAGCGTCTTCGCGTATGCTGCGTCCAATCCTTGTTCAATGTTGTCGGTCAGCGCTGAATCCTTCATTGCCTCCAGCCCGGCGGCTGTGGTTCCGGCATAGGCGATCATGTCGCGTACGTGCTCTGCGGGTGGTGTTGGCGAAGCTGCAAGCACATTGCCGCTGGCTTGAAACAATTTGCGCACCGCCCGATTGGCGACGGTTACGTCGATGCCGTGTTTCACTGCATATTGCACCATGCAGTCAGCGTAGAATGCAACAAAACCTGGCACGGGTCCGGTGAGGGCCGTAAAACGATCAATCTGTTCTTCGTTAGGTACTTCGTCGGTCTCTCCGCAGGCTTCGAACAGGAATTGCACCGAACCACGATCTTCGTCAGTCACGTCGGTGCCCGCACACCACGGAGAATATGCGAGCCCAATATCGGCTGCAGGGTTCGACATTGCACGGACAATTCTTGTGGCCTGCGTTTGCTCTCTGATCAGGTTTATCGATATGCCTGCCATCACCGACATCACCAAGCGATCTTTTGCATTAATATCCAATGTTTGCGCCAGGTGTGGCGGCACCGACAAAAGTATTATCTGGCATGCGTCAACAAGATCCTGATTGCAGGTTGTGAACTTTATCCCATCCCATTCCTCAAAGCCGATGGCGGTGCCTGAACGGTTGGAAATCCAAAGTTGTTCGGGAGCAACGCTTCCGCTGCGCAGCCAGGCGCGGGCAATGGCGCCGCCAAGTTGTCCGCTACCTCCAACTACACCGACTGTCTGCAAATTTCCCATAGCATATGGCCCCTCTGCATAATGTTTCATGTCATTGTCGCGGGCAGGCTAACATAATTTCCTTCACTCAGGAATGTCAGCGAGGTTCAGAAACAGAACTTCACAAGCTGATTTAGTAACGTCCGTCCAGAGCTATAAACGAAGGAATCGTTTTGGGAGCTTTGTTAGTTTCGATCTTTCTCGATGGGTGAAAAATACTGCGGTGCTTCCTCGCGTTCATACATGCCGTAGTCTCTGGATACGAGGCACAGCCTGGCGCTCTTGACGTGCTTTGCGGCGATGGCGGCGGCGACGGTTTCATCGCCTTGTGTTTTTGAACCAACCGGTATGATTGTAACGAAAGCGTCGTCACGGTTTACGCTTTTGAACCCCTCACCGTCCTTACCGAAAGGTTCGCCCGTACTTTCCACGGCAACAAGATATCTCTGTGCAACAAGGGTGGGGTCGTTGTATGAGTTGTGTTCCGGCCAGGTTTGCAGGGGTTCATTCGACATTGCGACGTTGATCACCTGTGCAATGCGCAGGCGGTAGTCTGCAAAATGTACATTCCGGCCTGCAGCCTGTGCCGTCTGGTGCTTCGCATGACTCCGCCATTTGGTGAGCGAAGCTTCATCCTCCCACAACGAGTGCGACAGGATCAGTCCGGGACGTGCCACGCTCATAAATCTGTCGATGGTTATGAGGCCTGGATTTTTCTC
>JAJFHA010000002.1 GCA_021775875.1 Hyphomicrobiales bacterium
GCAGGATGTGTTCGATTACATTGAGATGTTCTACAATCCCAAACGCAAACACGCTAACAACGGGCTGCTGTCACCCGCCGACTTCGAATTGCAGCAAAAACTGAAACCGCAAGGTGTCTAGAAAACGCGGGGCTATTCAAAATGAGGGACTGAGTGCATGAGCAAACACCCTACCGGACTGCCGTTGAAGGCCGAACAGGATTTCTTCAAAGATCCAGCAATTGATCGCCTGATGTCTATGGTCATGACCTTGGCGGCGGAACTTCATGTCACGCGCGACCGCTTGTTGATCATGGAAATGAAAATGGAAAACAACCAGCCCATTACGTCCGGTTCACTGGATGCGTTTCGACCGGACCCAATCCAGAAAGAACGTTTGGACGCCGCGAGACAGGCCCTTAGCAATGAGCTAATGTTTTGTGCAACAGGTGTAGAAGCCTCGCTTGGTACGCCCGAAGAGGGCGTGGGGAAGTTCGACAAATCCTGAGAATCGGCCCCGAAATACCAACATTGTTAGCCCAGGATCCGGAAGAGTCCGATGTTAGAAAACATACCCGCAAACCGAGAATTCGACGCCTACCAGGCCTTTGTGCTCGACTGCAAAATTGCCTGGACACGTCAGATGTTCCCTTTGCTGCGGGACCGATTTGAGATCGTCGCGAAAGACGTCCAACCCAACACCGCCGCCGATGTCGCAGCACTGATGGAGGGTGACACCACAGCCCAGATGTTCGGTTGGTTCGAGCGGCATCTGCAACGCATGAAATATTCTGGTCTGCGTGGGCTGACGGTGCATTACAACCGTTATCGGGACGAAATCCGTCGCGCGCTGAATTCCGATCTGCCCGCACATCTGCTACAGCTTGATCCAGACTTTCAGCAACCTGAATATTATACTTCTATCGATATTCATCAGCATCCCGGCGGCGTCTGGAGCGACGAAATTGCCGGATTTGTCTATGAACGGGGGGCACAATCAACCGCGCCCATGCTGAAGAAATCCGAAAGTTTGTTCCACCGGATGAAGACGCAGGCGATGACCCGCGCGAGCCACGAGGTAAAAAAAGTAGTTGATCTCGGCTGCGGATGGGGCGGAAGCACCCGACCCTATTACGAAGACCATCCTGAGGTCGACGTGATCGGGGTAGAGCTTTCTGAACCTTGCCTGCGTGTCGCGGCACTGCGTGCAGCAGAGTTGCAGGCGCAAAATGTGCGTTACCGGCAAGCCGACGCAACTGAAACCGGATTGAATGGCGGCGACACCGACATTGTTACGTCAACGATGTTGCTCCATGAGATGCCACCGTCTCATATCAAAGCCGTATTCCGGGAGGCTCACCGACTCTTGGCACCCGGTGGGCTGTCGATCCATCTGGACTTTCTCATGCGCGACGATCCGTTCAGGGTCTGGGTGCATAACGGACACTCTTCCCGAAACAATGAACCTTTCATGGTACCGCTCAACGGGATGGACCTTTTGGCGGCGCATAAGGAAGCCGGCTTTGACGCGGTTGAAATCGTCCCTTTCGAAGAGTTTGACGGCGCGTTGTCCCCTGACAACACCGCATGGCGTTTCCCATGGACGATGATCATCGCACGCAAGCCCGGCTCGTCAGGCAACCAGGACCTGTAGAAACCCGATGGACTGATAATGGTGGCGCAGCATTCAATAGGGTGCTGTCACGATTGTTTCAGATAACGGCACAGAGAATTCACCAGTATGGCTATCTTGCGCTGGGTTCAAAACACCGGCATCGAGTGGCATTATATCGCGCCGGGAAAGCCGACCCCAAAACGCATTCACCGAAAGTTCCAAGGGCAAGCTGCGCGTCGGATGCATGAACGAAACGCTCTTTAGCTCGCTGGCTGAGGCTTGGAAAACGCTGGAAGCATGGCTGGAGGATTACAACAGACACAGAACACATTCAGCACTCGGAAACCTGACCCCGATGGAATATGCAGAAAAAATGATGATGGACAAACAGGCCGCGTAAGGCCATCAATTCAAACCCAAGGTCTCTCCGCAAGCTGGAGGAAACTTGGGGCGCAGGTCAATTTGTGTATAGGTCTTGGCGAGGCCCAAGCGCCAGCAACGAGTGAAGATGCTAAAAATAGGTGGGATACCCATGCATAGATCTCTGATTACGCCATTTCAATTGTTTTCAATCGCCGTCATGCTGGTTTTGCTGGCAATCGGCATCTGCAATACCCAGGCCGAAGAAATTCACTCCTTCGAAATCACCCTCGTAAACGGAGATGTGAGCGGTGACGAGGATGTGATCCGCGTCTTGGAAGGTGACCAGGTGGAAATTGCCTGGACATCCGACAAGGCTTTGGACATTCATTTGCACGGTTACGATGTCCAAATGATACTCGTGGCAGGGCAGAGAAAAATCATGTCGCTAACCGCTCATTTTACCGGTCGCTTCCCGATCGAAGTCCATGGCACGGGACTTGGCCATGGCAGCGTCGTCTATTTTGAAGTTCTTCCAAAATAGACGACGGGCATGATTTTAGCACATTATAGCAACATCCCGGACGACCTACCGAGCAGCTTTCCCTCAATGGCCGGCCAGATGGTTCCATTCTGGCAACAGCACGATAGAATTTGGGTTGAACCCCATATTCTTTAACGTATCGATTGAAGCAATCACTTCCTGATTCTGCAAATCGACAACCGAGATGGACCCATCGCGCATATTAGGCAGGTTGATAAAAGAATTCTGCACAAACCCGTAACGCCAGTCTCTCGTAAATGCCACGTGGTGGGCACCTTCTGCAGTTGCCAACGTGTTTAATAATTTCGGTTCTTCTGCATTTTCCGAAATATCAAAGGTATGCAAGTTTCCAGGGCTGGACGTTGTAACGTACATACGGTCTCCTGCTGGATTAAAATAGATTTCCAACGGAACGCCGGTTTCTGTTGATGCAAAATCAAACACTTCAGTAGCGTCAAAACTACTGTTATCCGGATTCCAAGTTGCCATCCAGAGGCTGGCTCCAAACATGTTGGTGATATAAACCTGAGCCGGATCAGAATTCGGAACTCGTAGCAATTCAACTGGCGCGACACCAGAAGGGGATTCTGCCTCGGACACCTTGAATTGACCAAGCACCTTTAATGTACTGGCCTCGATAACGCTGATAACTTCGTCCGGCGTACTTAGGTCTCCCGAGATCGTGCTGGTTACAAGAATTCGATCAATATCGCTTAGAACGACGAGACCATGAGGATAGGTGCCTGGTAGAGAAATTGTTGCGTTAATGGTATCGGTCGCGGTGTCACCGACAAATACATTGCCCGAATTCATACAGGTCAGATACCAAGTCGTATTGTCTTCGGAAAAGACAACATCTTCTCCCATTTCACATCCCGGAACGTCAATTTTCCTGAGCCGATACGGATATTGGTCCATTCGAAATACATAGATTTCACCTTTACCCAATGCCGTCACATAGGCTTTTTCCATATTCTTGTCATAAAATATATGATGGGCTACGAGATCGTTCGGCAAAGGTATATCCATAAGAATGTTGCCGAAATTTGCCGATTCTGGGTCCACATCAATTATGGCAATACCTTCTGTGCGAACATCCGGCACAGAAAGCTTTAAAGCTCTGAGGGACTCTACAGGTTTGCTTTCGTAATTCACCATTGCGAGAATTTCGCTTTGGGAAGGATAAGTTGCAAAAACAACAGCAAAAATTGTGCCCATCAACAGTGTAATAATTTTGCTCATAACAGATTTCCCCCATTCAAATTTTGTTGGATTATTACCAATAATATTCAGCCCACAAATTACTGTATCACAGCAAACTGCGACTCCGTAAATTTATTGTCTGAACTGGCGAAACTAAACCAACGCTCATCCCTTTCCTGAAATTTGCAATCGGAACATTTGTCTTCTTGATAGGGGAGAAGAAAATAGCGATCTGGAGCGAACCTCTCCAAAAAATTCAGTCCACCAGACTGCCCAATATGTGAATTATTACATTGGCAAATAAATCAGATAAGGTCACCGTGGGTCTGACGGCTGCCTGCGAATAACGGGTGGAGGTGGTGTTAATTTAGGAAAATGATGATGGGCCAGATTCAACGCTGCTTCTTCCTCTTAGCTGCTGCTGCAACCAACTTTCTGACTTTTAGTATGCCTGCTTACGCGCATTCCTTTGGGGTAAGATACGACCTCCCTCTGCCACTTTGGCTTTATATTACCGGTGCAGGCGCGGCTATCGCAATTTCCTTTGTAATTATGTCAATTTCCGTGAAACAGCCGGCAAGGCAGATAGATAAATTTGGCGTCAGTCTAGCTTCGATTCCAGTACTCAGAATCATGGGACACAGGACGTTTATTTGTTTCGTTCAGATAATTGCTGCATCTGTCTTCTTTCTGCTTCTGGCGACAAGTCTATTTGGCAGCACCGACCCGTTCAAAAATTTAGCTCCAACTTTTATCTGGGTGGTCTGGTGGGTCGGGATGGCGTTCATTTCCGGCCTCATTGGTGACCTTTGGCGTCTGATTAACCCTTGGAATATCCTATTCTCCTGGGCCGAAGAGCTATTCAAGGTTCGTGGCAAAATTCGCGCCTATCCCGAATGGCTCTCCTATTGGCCCGCATTCTTGTTATTCTTGATTTTTGCCTGGCTGGAGCTGATATCCGATCAAGGTGAGAATCCGCGATCACTTGCGATGCTCATCATGGTTTATTCAGCAATCACATGGGCTGGAATGGCCGTATTTGGACGAAAAACCTGGCTTCAGAGAGGCGAGATATTTAGCGTTACTTTTGGTCTTCTCGCGCGCATGGCGCCAATCGGGCTCAAAGAGGGCCAAGTATATATCCGGCCATATGCGGTTGGCCTGCTTGATAACAAGCCATTGCGCTTCTCAATGGTCTGCTTTGTGTTGCTGTTGCTGACCAGTGTTACCTTTGATGGCATATTGGAAACCCCTCTTTGGGCGAACATTCTCGATGCAATTGCCCAAAGCCAAGTTTTGCGCAGCACCCTGATTGCTTTACAAAATTCAGGCATTAATCTGGTAATTCTGATTAAGACCCTGGCTTTGATCTTTCTGCCGCTTGTGTTCGTCACCATGTATACGTTTGTTTGCATCGGAATTTCCTGGGCAGGGAATTATAGTGGGCGCTTATCCGATATTCTCGGCTATTTTGCATTGTCACTTGTACCGATTGCGATCGCATATCATCTGTCCCATTACATTTCGTACTTGATGATTGCCGGTCAAAACATAATTCCTCTAGCATCGGACCCGTTTGGAATTGGCTGGGATCTTTTTGGCACCGCTTCATACCGAATTAATCTCGGAATCGTGAACGCAAAGCTGGTATGGATAGTATCAGTAACTGCGATCGTGGTTGGCCATGCCATTGCGGTTTATATTGCCCATACAATGGCATTACGCGTATTTTCTGATCGCATGAGCGCTTTTTACAGTCAGATACCTATGCTCGTATTGATGGTTTTTTATACTATGTTGAGCCTTTGGATATTGTCGCAACCGATTATCGCCTGAGCAAATTCAGAGGATGTGATGGCAAGCAAAGTTTTGGCTGCAGAAGCTGCAGAGGTAACCCGGTTTGTTTGAACCATTTCATTCGTCGTTCTCGTTGGCGAATGGGCAGTTAAGAGTTCTCCGGCCGATTGTTTTCCCAGCCGCCAAAATTATGGAGCCTGGACAGGCTCAACTCCCTCAAAGCAGCACCGTAAGACGGTAGTTTATCGGTCACAATTGCGTCCGGAACCCAGTCCGCCTCAGATATTTTAGCTTACGTTGATCGACACAAATTCCTCGTCCAAATGCCATCGATTGTCCGGGCACAAGCGTTTTCGTCTTAACTCTCTGGCATATGCCCAACCAAATTTCAGAGCCCGCGCCGAGCGGTTTTTTATGAAACCTCGACACCGTGTTCAGCCAGCAAATCCTCGACATCCAGGTAACTGAGCGGGAACCGGAAATATAGCCAAACAGAATACTGGATGATGAAAGGGGAAAACGGTGTCGAGCGTAGGAGACTTTTTGCATCCGGCGATATTACTGATCTGTCGGGGAACCGTCACCAAATTACCGTGAGAGTATCCTGACAATGATTGCTGGCCTCTTGACGGGAAATGTATTCTTAGAATATCGTCCGACAAGCCGACAATCGGTCTAAAAAGCGTGGCGATAATGGAGGAACGGGTGGAACCGCAGGTTACAGGTCAGTTCGACAAGCTGAATATACCGCGTGCCTATCAGGTCGTTTCTCAGGCTATAGAAGAAAATATTCTCAATGGCCGCTTCAAACCCGGCGACAAGCTTCCGTCAGAAACCGATCTTGCTGCACAATTCGGTGTCAACCGGTCGACCGTACGCGAAGGTCTGCGCCTTCTTGAACAAAACGGTCTTGTCGCCCGCGAGGCCGGCAAGCGGCTCCATGTAACGTTGCCACGCTACCAGGATTTGTCCTCGCGCATGACGCGAGCCATGATGATGCATCAGGTCTCGTTTCAGGAACTCTGGGATGTTGCCATGGTGCTTGAGCCCGCTGCGGCGGCAGCTGCAGCCCTGGCGGCTGATCCGAGTGCAATCACTGCGCTGGAAGATAATTTGCGCGAAACCAAACGGGTGCTTGAGAGAGGCGAATCTATTCTCGCACTCGATTTGGAATTTCATAAAATGATTGCAGAATTTTCGAACAACCGGGTTTTGGTGCTCGCGCGTGAACCTGTCGGCATGCTGCTTCTACCGGCATTTGGAACAGTTTTACCGAAATTGCCGAAAGCTGGCGAACGATTGATGGAGGCTCACGGGGTCATTCTGGAGGCATTGCGAACGCGCGATCCAGATCGTGCCGCGACCTGGATGCGCAAACATATCGCTGACTTGAAACGGGGTTACGAGATCGCAGGCATCGATATATACGGACCGATCAGTCACGAACCACCGACCGATACACGTATTCCGGCTGGAACCGATCGGATGGCCGAAGAAAACTGACCAGAACAAGACCTAAAAAGGCGGAGATCAACCGCTAAAAAGCAATCAAGTAGTAACGGAGGAAGATAAAATGAGCTCAGAAAACTGGAAAAACACAGTCAAAAAGACCGCGACAAAATTTGCGGCTGCTGTGGCGATTACTGGCGCAATTGGCGTTGGTGCGGCGGCGGCACAGGAAACCTTCAAGGTTGGTATTGTCACCTTCCTGTCCGGGGGTGCCGCTGAAAGTTTTGGTATTCCCGCGTGGAATGGCGGTGAATTATTGATCAATCTCCTGAACCAGGGCGGCGTTTTACCGCCTCCCTATGACCAACCTGGTTTTGGCGGAATGATGATTGAAGCCATTCCTGTCGACGAGTCTGGTGGCGCGACCAAGCAGGTGCAAGAATTTCGCAATCTCGTTCAGCGGGAAAATGTGGACGCAGTTCTTGGCTATGTTAGCTCTGGCGATTGCCTCGCCATCCCCCCTGTCGCGGATGAATTGAAGGCCTTTACGATCCTCTACGATTGCGGCACGCCGCGTGTTTTTGAGGAAGGTTCCTATGAATATGTTTTCCGTACGGCCGCCCATGCCGCAATGGACAATATTTCACTCGCCAGATACATGGAATCGCGCGGTATTGAAGCAAATACAATCGCTGGAATAAATCAGGATTATGCTTGGGGCCAGGATTCCTGGGCCGATTTCGTCGCGTCCATGTCGGTTCTGGTACCTGATGCGGAAGTCGAAACGGCATTGTTTCCAAAAATCTTCGCTGGCCAATATGGCACCGAGATTTCGGCACTAATTCGGGTAAACGCCGATGTCGTTCATTCGAGCTTGTGGGGTGGTGACTTGCAGGCTTTCGTTTTGCAGGCTGGCCCACGCGGATTATTTGAACGCAGCCAGGTCGCATTGGCGGCGGGCGACCATGTCATGCCGCAACTGGGCAATAAAATGCCTGATGGCGTGATTATTGGTGCACGCGGCATGAACGGACTTGCAGCGCGCGCGAATGCTTCACCGCTTACAAACCTGCTCTGGGAAGCCTACGAAGAAGAATACGGTGTTTTCCCGGTACAGGCTCCCTTCCGCATGTGGCAGGGTATCCTCGGCCTCAAGGTCGCTGTAGAAACAGCAATGGCAGCGAATGGTGGCAATAAGCCAACAGCCGAGGAACTGGCTGCGGCCATGACCGGCCAGGAATGGGAAGCTCCTTCCGGTTTGATTCAAATGGTTCTTGGCAATGGACACCAGGCGATCCAACCCAACGCTATCGGTACCACCAAATGGGATGATGCCACGGGTCAGATGACTCTGGTCGATATCGAGTATTACTCCGCGACCTGTGTAAACCCGCCTGCAGGGGTCAAGGCAATCGACTGGATCCATGATGGCTTCCCAGGGGCTGTATGCGACTAGGCTCTACGAAGTGAGAGTTTGCAAATAAAATAATCTAGCCGGTCACCGCGATCTAGGGTGACCGGCTCTTTACATCTCAACGAAGGCCTCGCAAAATTCATGGAACTCCTTGCTTATATTCTGGTTGACGGACTAATTTACGGGGCGTGGTTGTTCATCGTGTCCCTTGGATTGACACTGGTTTTCGGCATTTTGAATATTCTCAACATGGCCCATGGCAGCCTGTACGCAATCGGCGCCTATGCTGCCGCTAGCGCAGTCGGTGCCTATTTCGCTCTCGGCGGAGAGGCGTTTCCTTTCGGCAGCTATGCGGCAATGGTGATAGGTGCAATATTCGTGGCGCTGATCCTCGGGCCATTGCTCGAATATGGCCTGCTTCGCCATTTCTACGGCCGCGATCATGTTATTCTGGTACTCGTCACCTACGGTGTTTTTCTTATCCTCGAAGATGCCATGAAACTGATTTGGGGCGTAACGCCGCTCTTCGTATCAGAACCCTATTCGCTTCTCGGTAATGTTGAATTTGGGCCGCTATATTACGTGACCTATGATTTCCTTGTCATCGCTGTTGCGATACTGGTCGGCCTTGGAGTCTGGTTTGTTTTGAATCGCACAAAACGGGGCAAAGTCGTGCTCGCCGTCATTCACGACCGCGAAATGAGCAAGACGATGGGAGTCAATGTTGATCGTGTTTTCCTGATCTCATTCACGCTGGGTGTTTTTCTGGCCGCTTTGGGCGGTGCGTTGACCGCCCCAATGATTTCTGTGTCACCTAGCATTGGAGTAAACGTAATCATCCTCGCTTTTGCCGTCGTTATTATTGGCGGGCTTGGGTCGATTGAAGGCGCAGCCATCGGCGCGCTTTTTGTCGGCATCGCACGCGCTGCTTCGGTTCACCTGCTGCCCGAAGCAGAATTATTTGTCATCTATCTGGTCATGGCCATTGTTCTCGTCTTCAGACCGGAGGGCTTGTTCCAGAAAACTCAGGCGAGGAAGATATGACTGAATTTATTTTTCCTCGCTCAATACCTCTCGCCTGTGCTCTGGCGCTCGCTGTCCTCGTTGTGGTTGGGTTGATCTTGCCCGATTGGGCCATGTTCCTGGCGACCATGGCCTTCTCCAAAGGTATGGTCGCGCTAGGGGTTGTCTGCCTGATGCGCTCTGGCTTGGTCTCGTTTGGACAAGGGCTTTATTATTGCATTGGTGCCTACGCATCCGGTCTGATGGCCACCTGGATTGGCATATCGGACATTTTCCTGATGAGCCTGCTGGGCATTATAGCTTCCGGGATAGTGGCTGTCATTTTCGGCCCCTTGCTGGCGACCTATCGCGGCATCTTCTTTGCGATGCTGACCTTGTCCCTGTCGATGATCCTTTATGGCACTTTATCGAAAATGTCCGTGCTGGGCGGTACCGACGGCCTCAATGTCTCGGCCCCGACATTCCTTGGCTACCACCCGGAAGGCAGAGCCCTCGGGCTCTCTTTGTATATGTTCACGTGCGCCGTCATTGTCGTCTATGGCGGATTAGTCAGAACCCTCTTCGATTCCGAACGTGGGCTCATTTCGCTGGCCATCCGCGACAACGAACTGCGCGTCGAATATCTCGGTACTTCGGTGCGCACCGAAATTGCCGTGACCTATATAGTTGCAGCAATCGCGGGTGGGATTGGCGGTGTTATTTCCGGAGCGGCAATCGGTCATGTCGATCCTGAATATGCCTATTGGACGACATCGGGCGAATTCGTTTTCGTTGCTATCCTGAGTGGTTATTTTTCGATCCCCGCCGTTTTCCTGGGCTCCGTCGTGCTTGAAATCGTGCGTTCTTTCTCCAACCTCTATTTCCCCAATACCTGGCAGATGTCGCTGGGCATATTTCTTCTCATTGTCATTCTTCTGTTTCCCAAGGGACTGGGATCGCTCCTGTCTCGGTCAAAAAAGCCGGAGAAAAAACAATGAGCGCCACTATCCTCACCACCGAGAATTTGAATAAATCTTTCGGCGCGGTAACCGCTGCGCGCGAGGTTTCTGTCGCCGTGCCGGATGGAGCGGTATGGAGCATGATCGGTTCGAACGGCGCTGGCAAAACCACTTTCGTCAACATGGTGACCGGCTACATAAAGCCCGACACTGGCCGAATTTTGTTTAACGGCACCGACATTACCAAGATGTCACCCCGCCAGATCACACGCCTTGGCATCAGGCGGTCGTTCCAGATTCCGCAATTGTGCGCCGAATTGACAATGTTGGAAAACATGCTCGTCTCGCTTTCGATCAATCGCAAGCACAAACCATCGTACAAGCGTAGCGCCCGCAGGCCGAGCCAAGTTGACGAAGCCATGGATACCCTGAAACGATTTCGTATCGAAAACTATCACGACCGTCTGATGAGCGAATTACCGGCTGGTGTGCGCAAACTGCTCGACATCGCCATGGCTATATCGGGAACGCCGCGGGTGATGCTTCTCGATGAACCGACAAGTGGCGTTGCGGCAGAAGAAAAATTTCCGCTGATGGACCTTGTCATGGAGGCACTGTCCAAATCCAACGTTACTGTGATGTTCGTGGAACACGACATGGATATCATCACGCGATATTCAGAACGCGTCTTGGCATTCTACGACGGTGAAATAATTGCCAATGACGCACCCGACCAAGTGCTTTCAGACAAAATTGTCCAGCAATATATAACGGGAACCACGAAATGATCCTGTCGATTGAAGACATCGAGGTGAGCATCCAGTCGACACCGATCCTGCACGACCTTTCCCTGAACATCGAAGAGGGCGAAATAGTCGGCCTTGTAGGGCGAAACGGAGCTGGCAAGACAACGACCATGCGGACCATAATGGGTTTAACAAAACCGACCTCTGGCAAGGTGAAAGTAAATGGCATCGACATTACCCGCTTCGAGTCATATCAGCGTGCGGCACTCGGGCTTGGTTATATGCCCGAAGACCGGCGGCTGGTGCCCGAGCTTACAGTTGAAGAAAACATGCTTCTTCCCTGCTGGGCCAATAGCGAGCTGGTCCCGGCGGCGGGACTAAAATTCATCTATGATTTGATGCCGGAACTTTTTGCTATGCGTGAACGCAAGGCGATGTTGTTGTCTGGCGGTCAACAGAAAATGGTCGCGCTCGGCCGTGCCCTGATGGCGGGAACAAAGCTTCTTCTTCTCGATGAACCCTTTGAAGGTGTTGCCCCTGCGCTAGCGCAACGCATCACCGAAGTCATCGTGACACTCAAGGACGAAAAGCGATCCGCGCTAATCGCACAATCGGAACTCACCCATTCGGTTTCATTGCTCGACCGGGAATACACCATCGAGCGCGGCGAGATCATCAGCAACACCACGCCAGGCAATTGAAAGGCTCCAGAGAGTTTGCTGACCAAAGGGCGAAACAGGTGACGCCGCAAAAACATATAAACGACTCCGCGATTGTTGAGGAAATTCACTTTTCCGACCGTCGTATGCGCTGCTACAGGAACCGGCCACGCGGAACCGATCAATTGTTGCGCGAAGCTGTCGTCCGCAACGGAGATGGTGAAGCAATTATTGCCCAGGACGTCCGGCTGACTTACCGGGAATTCGACCAAATGGTCGATAAAATAGCCTCAAACCTGCGGGTGTACGGGATTGATATTGGAGACCGCGTAGCAATTATCGTTAGCAACCGTATTGAGTTTATTGCCGTTCTGATGGCGACAATCCGCATCGGAGCGATCGCGGTCCCCATCAATGTTAGGGAACAAAAACCCGGAATTGCCTATATCATCAACCACAGCGGCGCAACGCTTCTGGTCTTCGATAATGCTGCCAGAGACCGCCTGCCGGAAGACAGCGACACCTCAGCTCTTGTTCACCGGTTTGCAATCGCGGGAAATCACGAGACCGCGCGGCCTTACCAAGACCTGCTGGCGCAACCCCGTTCGGTACCCGAAATCCACGAACCGGACGAGGAAGACACCGCGATCATCCTATACACGTCCGGCACGACGGGGCGGCCAAAGGGGGTCATGCTCACCCATCTCAATATTTGTCATTCGGCCATGCATTACGAAAACTGCATGGCCCTGACCAGTAGGGACCGCTCGCTTTTAGCGGTGCCGGCGTCCCATGTGACCGGGTTGATCGCCAACCTTTTAACGATGATCCGGTGCGCAGGCTGCAGTCTCATTCTGCCTCAATTTTCTGCCGAAACATTTCTCGAACTTGCCGCAAATGAGCGTATGACTCACACCCTGATTGTGCCAGCCATGTACAATCTCTGCCTGTTGCGCGCCGATTTTGATGAATACGATTTGTCCGCCTGGCGGATTGGTGGCTATGGCGGCGCACCGATGCCAGAAGCAACAATTGCCGCGCTCGCCGAAAAGCTCCCCGATCTTGTCCTGATGAACGCTTATGGCTCAACCGAAGTCACCTCACCGGCAACGATCATGCCCATGGGTGCAACAAGCGAACGCCCAGATAGTGTTGGAATAACCGTTCCCTGTGGCGATATCAGAGTGGTCAGCGCGGATGGCAAAGATGCCGCACCCGGTGATGCCGGTGAACTCTGGATTGCCGGTCCGATGGTCACGCCAGGCTATTGGCAGGATGCAGATATTACTGCCGCTTCAATGTCCAACGGTTACTGGAAGTCTGGTGATCTGGGGTCAATAGACAGGCAAGGATATGTGCAACTCCACGACCGGATGAAAGACATGATCATCCGTGGTGGCTACAACATCTACAGCGCAGAACTGGAAAATGTTTTGAGCAAGCACCCAACCGTCATCGAATGCGCCGCCGTCGCTAGCCCGGACCCGATACTTGGCGAAAAAATCCATATTTTTGTCCATTCAAAAACGGACAAAACGTCTGCGGAGGACTTGCGCATTTTTTGCGCCGAGCGTCTTGCAGATTATAAAGTGCCGGACTTCATAACCTTTCAAGAGGATTTTTTGCCGCGCAACGCCAACGGCAAAATCATGAAGAACCTGCTGCGTGAGCACGCGATGGCAGACAGTTCCAAAAAGTGAATACTGGATAGCGCATTATCATCTATCTGGTCTCTCGGTGCAGCTGAATGTACTGTCACGGTAACTTCGTAACTGATGTTCGACAGATCAGTAATATCGCCGGATGCAAAAAGTCTCCTACGCTCGACACCGTTTTCCCCTTTCATCATCCAGTATTCTGTTTGGCTATATTTCCGGTTCCCGCTCAGTTACCGGGATGTCGAGGATTTACTGGCCGAACGCGGTGTCGAGGTTTCATACGAGACCGTTCGGCGTGGGCTCAAGCTGATGCCAAAATTGCTAAAGACCCAAGGCTACGTTCCAGACGCAATTGTGACCGATAAACTACCGTTTTACGGTTCTGCTTTGAGAGAGTTGAGCCTGTCCAGGCTGCATGATTTTGGCGGCTCGGAAAACAATCGGGCGGAAATTTTCCACTTGCCCATTCGGCAACGAGAACGACGAATGAAATGGTTCAAATCCGCGAAGTCGGCTCAACGTTTTCTCTTCACTCATGCCGCCATCTACAACACCTTCAAGGTTCAACGGCACCTGATTTCCAGACAGACCATGCACCGATTTCGCGAGGAAGCGGTATGGCTGTTCGGAGGTCATCGTGACAGACCGCTTTCGCTCCTACCGTGCAGCCGTGAGAGAGATAGGCAACGAAGTCCGTCAGGTAACGGACCGCCGGTTGAACAATAGAGCTGAAAACTCTCATCAGCCGTTCAGGCGACGTGAGCGATAGCAAAATTCAGGACTGCTACGTCGCTTAAAAAATTTACCTCTATCTGATCTTCATTTCTGTGTGATGAAGATGAACCAAAAATTCTTCCTTAAGCAAACAGCCTAATCAATTCTATCAGTGCTGACGGGAAACTGACGGTAGGCCGGAATATTCGACTGTTCATTGTTTGGATTAATTGGAGATCACCGTAGAGGTGATCTCCAACCAAAAGGCGATCTAGTTCAGTTCAATAATTGTGAGTTTGCCGTTGCGACGTTCAACGACAAATTCGATCTCTTCGCCTTCACTCATATTTGTCAGCATGGCTTCCTCGGATACGCGGAAAATCATGGTCATGGCCGGCATATCAAGGTTTTTCAATGGCCCGTGAGCGACCGTAACTTTGCCTGCTGCTGCATCGATGCTGCGAACAACGCCTTGGCTGTATTCCGTGGCCCAAGCGCTAACAGCAAAGGTCAATGCGATCAGTAAAGACAATCCTGTCTTGATGATTTGTTTCATTTCAATTTCCTAAAAATCAAATGTTTCTAATTGCTTGCAGCTTTGTCTGAAACCGTAAGGTCTCCGCGCATTCCTGCATCAAAGTGCCCGGGAATAAGGCAGGCGAATTCAAACCCTCCTGTGTTGGTAAAATTCCAGAGCACTTCACCTCTGTGGCCAGACTCAAGTCGGACCGAGTTTGGATCGTCGTGCTCCATTTCAGGAAATTTCTCCATCAAGGCCTTATGCTCCATGACGCCGGGATGGTCATCGAGGACAAATTCATGTTCCATTTCGCCCGCGTTTACGAGGACAAAGCGGATGGTTTCGCCTTTGTGCACTTCAATATTCGAAGGTTCAAATATCATGTCGCCATCATCAGTTTCACTCATGATGATTTCAATTTCGCGATCGATTCCGGCGGCATTTCCAGGCTGGCCAATTGCCATCATGGCGTGATGATCATCGCTATTGTTGTGACCATTCATCTGACTATCGTTGTGCCCTTGTTCCTCGCTATCATTGTGTCCATGTCCGCCGGAATGCGTGCCTGCAGCCATGGCCATCCCTCCAAGCGCAATGACTCCGATGCCTGCAAAGATAAGTTTATTCATAATTTTTCTCCTTTGGTGATTAGGTAAGACAGTTGAAATTCTTCTGCTGATTTGGCCAAACCGGTTTTACTTTTGGGTGAGCCGGGTATTGGCATTCGTTGCCTGTTCCGGTTCCGGCAATTCGCCCTGCCATTCATAGGCCTCGGTGCCGGTCGGGTTTTCAAACCATCCCGGATCCGAATAATCATCGGATGCGATGCCTTCACGTACTTTGACGACCGAGAACATGCCGCCCATTTCCAGTGGGCCGTGCGGTCCCCAGCCCGTCATCATGGGAATGGTATTGTCGGGCAGGGGCATTTCCATCATCCCCATATCCGCCATGCCAGCGGTGCCCATAGGCATATAATCCGGCTGAAGGTTGCGGATCATGCCGGTCACTTCTGACTTGTTGACCCCAATGAAAGTTGGCACATCGTGGCCCATGGCATTCATAGTGTGGTGGGATTTATGGCAGTGAATGGCCCAATCGCCTTCGTGAACGGCATCAAACTCGAAAGCCCGCATCGCTCCAACTGGAATATCGATCGTGACTTCCGGCCACCGGGCTTCTTTGGGCACCCAGCCACCATCGGTACATGTCACTTCAAAATCATAGCCGTGCATGTGGATCGGGTGATTTGTCATGGTGAGATTACCAAAACGGATTCTGGCCCGGTCGTTTTTGGAAATTACCAGCGGGTCAATGTCTGGAAAGATACGACTGTTCCAGCACCACATATTGAAATCATTCATGGTCATGATCTTGGGGACATAAGACCCTGGATCGATATCGAATGCGTTGGCCATGAAAACAAAATCACGGTCCACCGGCATGAATGTCGGATCTTTCGGATGGACAATGAACATCCCCATCATGCCCATCGCCATCTGGACCATTTCGTCCGCGTGGGGGTGGTACATAAAGGTTCCGCTTTTGGTCAGATCGAATTCGTAGACATAGGTTTTGTCCGGCGGAATTCCCGGGTGGCTCAATCCACCAACTCCGTCCATACCGGACGGCAGGATGAGGCCATGCCAATGAACGGAGGTGTGTTCCGGTAGCTTGTTGGTAACAAAAATCCGGACCCGGTCGCCCTCGACAGCTTCGATCGTGGGGCCAATGGATTGGCCGTTATAGCCCCATAAATAGGCCGTCATACCATCAGCCATCTCTCGCTCGACAGGCTCCGCAACAAGATGAAATTCTTTCACCCCGTTATTCATCCGGAAGGGCAGGGTCCAACCGTGTAGTGTTACCACTGGGCGATAGTCGGGGCCTGTGGTTGGATGAAGCGGCGGCTGGGTTGCTGCGGTTTCCATGATGGCAGCTTCGGGCAAGCCGGTATGGGACGTGCTGGCCCAGGCCGTGGTTGATACTAACGCGGCCCCGGCACCCAAAAATTGTCTCCTGTTAAACATATCGTTCTTCCTTCTTAATGTCCGCCACCGCCGGCATCGGCAAGTGAAATGGAAGCGCTTCCGCCACCCGTTGATGTTTCGCCACCACCAATGATCGCCGCCGACAGATTTGCGTCCGCCAGCCAGAATTCACGGTTTGCATCGACCGATTGTAAAATCGTGCCAAGCTTGGCTCGTGTATCGGCGAGCAATTCGAATGTGTTGGTGATCATCCCGTTGTAAGTCAGCAATGCTTCTTCAGATATTGTCGTTCGAAGAGGCAGAATGGCGTTGTTATAATGTCTGGCGATTTGATGAGTAGATCGGTAAGCGGTGTAGGCGGAGCGGGCTTCGGACCGAATATTGACAGCCTTCTCCGCAAGCAGATTGGCAGCTTGCATGTAGGCCAGCTCGGCGTTTCTTAACCGCGCCTCTCCGGTGTCGAAAATTGGAATTTCGAATTCGATCTCGACTTGCGCAATTGTCGATTTCTCGATCCCGTCATCGCTAATCTCTCGCTCATGTTCGACGCCTGCAACGATTTCGAGATCGGTGAGAAGCCGGGTTGCCTGGGTAAACCCGTATGAATTGGCGAGCGCTTCCAGTTCGAGCTTCGCGATTTGCAAATCCACACGTTGCTGGAGGGCATCCGCTTCAACCTGGCGCCTTGTGGTCAAACCACCGGGGAGAGTGGGCAGATAATCGGGGACAAGATAGTCAACTTCCGACCCCCAAAGCCCCATCAACCGGGTCAATTGCTCTTTCGCCAATTGGGCGGCAAGGCGGGCCTGCGCCCGTTGTCCGGTCAACTCGGCGTAGAAAGCGTGCTCTCGTGCCTGGCCGGATTTTGGCATTGCGCCGGATTCCCCGAGACGCTGCGCCAGTTCCGACGCTGCATTTGCAGCCAATTGGGCCTGGTTCAGGTAAATCACCCGCTCAAACGCGGCAACAGCATTAACCCACGCCTTGCGGGTTTCGCCTGCAATCCGCTGGGTTTCCAAAATTGCCTTCAATTGCGCCTGGCGAAACCGGTTGTCCGCAAGTTCAACCCGCGCGGGCCGGGTGATCATCGCCAGAATATTATTGGCGACCCATCCTTCGATGGAGCGATATGGCCCAGTACCCGGTGCTGATATGCCAAGAATTTCGACCGAGACTTTTGGGTTTTCAAGCAGATATTCCTGCCAGACCTGCGTTGCAGACATTCCGATTTCCGCATACGTCGCCTGCAAACCCCGGTTATTCAACAATGCAACCTGGACAGCTGTATCGGCATTGATCGTTCTTTGATGGACCAGCGAATGCACTTGCTCCCGCGTGTCTTCAGCTTGTTGCTGGCTCTGGATCCATACGGTCTGCTGACCTGATATTCGCGATGTTTCCTCAGATACATTCGCAAATCCTGCGTCCAACGCAGTGTATTGATCCAGCGCCGGTAATGCGGTGCATCCGGTAATCGATACCGGCGTCAGCGCTAATGCCAATTTGATGAATTTGGACATTCTCATTGATCGCCTCCCTTGTCGGGAGACTGCTCGTCATTCAACTGGCGCCAGGGGCGCGGGTCGACCACGTTTCTATGATTATACCCTTCAAGGATATCGAGGTGGTGGGCGGATCGAATGCCAGCCTCGGGATCTGCGGGCGAGCTTAGCGGTAACACTGTCGCCGGGCCGGATGTGCTGCATCCGCTGACCAGCACCGACAAATATGCCGCTGCAAAAAATGATTTCTTCATGTACCTGACCTGAAAACTGACAAACACGGGGCGTCCCGGAGCAATGACTCCAAACGCAACTGTTACGTTCTAAAAGTGTGTTGTCAGATTCGGGGAGGACGGCCGGGGTTTACCAGTTCCCCCGGCAAAATGGCAGCAACAAGTTTATCTGCGTGCGTGCCCTGAGGGACATAGGAATTTTCCAAACCCTGGAGCGCAACAATTGCGCTGCCGCAAAAAGATGAACAGCATTGGTCATGCGAATGCGATGCATCGCCACTTGGTGTGGAAGAGCCTGTCGCTAACGGGTTGCAGTTCATAAATGACAATCGGCTATGATTGCCTTGTTCACCATGGCCATTGGAAGCCTCGTCCAAATGCCCGGTATCGCTGTGAGCAATATCCGACTGGTTTGTGACGGGGATTGTTCCATGTGACATGGCTAAGGGCGCGAGCACCAGCGCTACAATGAGCACCAGCTTGGCAAAAGTTGCGGAAAGTCCCGCGCGTGTTGAAGCCATAACTTGCATGAAACCGCGTATATTAGGTGTTGTTGATGGATGTCAACTGACGAATTTGTGAAACCTTAATAAGTAGGCCTGCCACCCTAAGTTTTGATAGTCGCTTGATTTTTCCCTGTTTCCTTGGGGTTTAGGTCACTTCAAACCATGTATTCATGCCAGCCGCAGCATGCTCCAGCATGTGGCAGTGCAAAAGCCATTTACCGGGATTGTCGGCAACAAAGGCGATTTTGGTTTTCTGATCAGGACCGATCAAAAATGTGTCGCGCCAGGGTTGCTCCTCATCAATTTCGCTGCCTGACCGCCCGGTAATCATGAAATGATGACCATGGATATGCATGGCATGGGCAAAGGCTGTGTTATTCATTGTTTCCATTGAAATGGTCTCACCTCGCCTTGCGACGAACAGGGGCTCATCGGCAAGGTTGGCAACACCATTCATGCCCCAAAGCTGGCCGGTCCGCATGACATCGTCCCGCGTCAGCTCCTGGCCTTGATACATGATCCCGGCGACCCCGCGCATTGCACCACCGGTCATGTCCAGGGTAACGATTTTTGCGTTTTCCATGTCCGGCTGGGGAAGATTGTTGGGCTGGAGCTTTATTTCAACGCCCGCTGCTATTCCGTCTCCGGCAATTCTGAACCTGACAAAAGAGTGGCTCTGACCGCCCGAAATCTCTTCCATTTCAAAACCGGAACCGACTTCAGGGATTACCAGCAGATCAACGCGTTGCGCCGGGCCTATCAAGAGTGGCGCATAATCCAGTTTTTGAGGTTCGGCCAGGTCCTGCCCGTCATAGCCCAAAACTAAACCACCAAAACGCGCTGGATCAATTTCGAGAATCCGGGCGTTCGATGCGTTGATCAGACGCAATCTGTAAGCTTCACCTGCCCTCAAGGACATTTCCGGCAGACTTAAGCCGTTGACGGTCAACCAGTTGCCCAGACGTCCGGCATGGCTCCATTCCATAAGGGAGCCCAAAGAATCTGTATCCAGTACGCCTTCATCATTTAGCCGCCAATCATCAAGCACGAGCGTGAGGTCATGGTCCTTGTCAAATGCAGGAGCCTCATCTTCGACAATTAAAGGGCCATAGAGGCCACGTGCGACCTGGTTCCAGCTGCGGTTATGAGCGTGGTACCAGTATGTCCCGGCATCGGGAACCGTGAACTCATAGTCAAAAGTTTGGCCTGGTTCGACTGCGTCCTGGGTCAAACCGGCAACGCCATCCATCGCATTCTCTATGCGGATACCGTGCCAGTGGATTGATGTTGGCTCCTCCAGATTGTTGATCAATCTGGCTCTGACACGAGCACCTTTCTTTACCCGGATTTCCGGCCCCGGCGCGGCTCCATTGTAGGTCCATAGTGACGAAGCAGGTGCATCCTCTTCGTACAATTTTTGATCAGTCGGTGCGGCTATGATTTCAAAAAAATCATCATTGGTACGCGCAATGCTGTACCTGTATGGCACGAGGCCCGCACAAGTTGCCCCAAGCGTAGCGGTAAGAAAGCGGCGTCTGTTCAGTTTCATGATTTTGTTCTTTAATTAATGCCGTTCGCACGCTGTATGGTACGAACATAGGCAACAATTTTGGTTATATCGTCCTGACTCACTTTGGGGACCGGGGGCATGTTGCCAAATCGCCAGTGATGCGCACGAACACCATTTGTTGCTGCTCTAAAAAAAGCCGCGTCACCGTGATGGTTCGGCTCGTAAATAAGATGAACAAAAGGCGGCCCTGAGCCATCATTTCCCGCAGCGTTGACGCCATGGCACCTGGCACAGTTTGCGTTGAAAAGCGCTTCACCCTCAAGTGCCAAAGCATCAAGCGCCGGAACGGCGACCTGCACTAATGGTGTGCCAGAGGTAAGCTGGTTTTCTTGCTTGCCAGGAGAGAAAATAAACCAGCCAACAAGGCCAGCCAATATTACCACACCAGCGACCACCAATGCTCTGTAGGTCATCTATACGCCCCCATATCTAGTATCTCACGAAAGTGCCGATCAGACTATCTCATACCGGCAAGCATAAAGGTTCCACCGGATGGAAGGTCAAGCTGCATTGTCATTAGCGTACTATCGGTGGAAAATGATTTGAGCAGGTAGAGGGTATTTCATAACCTGCGGGGAAGAATTATCCATTCCGCTATTCTAAAATTTCAGCAGATATCCTTAGCTTCGGCGTCATGAAATATGTTCGTTTTCCACTGTCTCCGTTTCAAACTGTAGGTCTCTGTTTCTTCCGAAAAAATCCCTGTTCATGCCAACTAATTCCCTGTTAGCCTGAGTGGGGAGTTTCTAGTCTAAGTACCTGAAATTATGTAATTTTTAGAGTGGATATGCCTCTTACGGCATTAAAATTACGAAATTTCCCTGTACTTACACATAACAGGGAAATCAAGTCCGAGACGGGTTCGCTCTAGACTGCTTCCACCACCATTCAGTCTTCCAAGAAAGCAGGGCAGGTGCCGTGGTTCGGAAACCCTCCGACGTCTCGTGTGGTTAGCCAGGTACTGGGCTGTATCGTCTGGTGCTGCGACGGCAAATATGGCCTGTTTCCGGCGCAAATGGGCGTGCGTCTCAGTGGGCCCTTTTTGGGGATCAGACGTTTGGCGGAATGATAGTGGAGGATTGTAGATTGGCTGGCGAATTTAACAAGACCGCGCTGTTTTGTACAGAAATAGGGCGGGCGGAAAGATGGCGAAGTCGCTGAACAGTCAGGTCGACAGGTTGGGTGCCTTCAACAATTTTCTCGTTGTTCGCCTGCCATAAATATGGATCTCAAGTTGGATGCGTCAAATTCAATAATCAAGCGGTTAGGATGAAGTTCAATACTCTGGATGAATGAGGAGAGTGTCTGCCTTTGATCGACGAGGCCAGCATTGCGCAGGTCTGCCGCACAAGACGATTAACTGCTATGATCAAATCCTCGCGCTAGGCGGGGGCCTAGTTTTCGAGAACCTGGGTCTCGATATAATCTGCAGCCATATCCCCCTTCAGGCTCGTCTCCCACAATCGATTTGTCATTTGTGTATGGAGTGAGACCGCCTCCGGTGCGGAGCTTACCATCGCAACGCCCAGGCGAATATTTGCAAACGACCCCAGGCGAAATGGGCTGAGCGCCAGACTTGTGCGGTCGCCGATTTTGAACAACTGGAAACTTGCCCCGGGCATGGAATCGACCACAAGACCAATTTGCACGCCGATCGGACTTTGCCGGAGGAGCTTCACAATATTTTCTGCTTCCAACCGGGCGATCCGCTTCCGCTCGTCGATATCCACGCCTACAGGATTATGGGAGCCTATAAACCCTACTCTCACAAATTGTTCCAGCTCGACAAGCGACACCAGGCTCAAGACCGATGGCTCTCTATAGCGGTAGGTGTCTTTCCGACTTTTCAGAATCGATAATAGTGTCTCGATGTTCTCGATTGATTGATCCCGGTTCTGCGCATTCTCGGGAATACTCTCTTCCAGAACCGCGGCAAGATAATCATCAAACTTATCTGTTGTCAGAAGGTACGACACGGGTCCGAACAAGACCCGGATCTGCTCAACGTCTTCTTCAAGCTGGCGCATTCGCTCGAAAAAGCTGACGGCAGAGGAAATATACTCGACGCCGATGCCAAGTAAATTTGGCAATGTCACGCCGAGCCGGTCGGCAAGCAATGTCAATGTATCGACTTTTGGTGCGGCTCCCGCTTCGTAACGGTATAGAGCGGCGCGCGATATGCCGATCTCGGATGCCAATTCTTCAGGCGTCAGATTGGACCCAAGCCTGAATGCCTTTAACCGGCGGCCAATTTCAATTGCCGAGATATTTGGATCACTCATGAGCGATTTTTAGCCAAGAATTTCAAAAAAAACAACGAAAAAGAGATATAAGTTCATAAAGTCGCATTTTTGAGACCTTTATTGACTATGAGAAATCGCATGGATATGCTGCAGGTCTTCAATTTGGGGTAGGGACCCTTTGGTAGCCATTGTTTCGTGGAGGAAAAAAATGAAACAGTTCTCAAGAATTTTTAAAGCAACCTTGCTCGCAGGAGGAATGTCTCTCGTTGTGGCATCTGGTGCCTGGGCGGCGGATTTCGTGGCCAAGATTGGACATCTGGAATCACCAGCTCAAAGCCGCCATATCTTCCTTGAGAGGGTGGCGGAAATGGTGTCCGAGCGCACCGATGGTGCGGTGGAATTTCAGATATTTCCTCAGGCCCAACTGGGCAACCAGCGTGAAATGACCGAAGGCGTACAGCTCGGTGTGATCCAGGCAACGGTATCGCCAGCCGCATTCCTCGGCGGGTTTAATGCCACCGTCTCAATTCTTGATATTCCTTTTCTCTATCCGGCCGATGGCGATATTGCCCAGGAGCTTCGCGAAAGCGTGTTTGGCGATGCTTTACTGGAGAGCTTTAGCGACAAAGGTGTTGTTGGTGTTGCGCTTTGGCCTAACGGGTTGAAGAATTTCACATCGAATGAGTCGCTTGCTGATCTCGCAAGCTTTCAGGATCAGAAATTCCGGGTCATGAATTCCCAGATTTTAATCGAGCAGTTTGCCGCCGTTGGTGCGTCTGCTATCGCGCTGCCATTCGGTGAGCTTTATACCTCGCTCCAGACCGGCGTTGTTGATGGGCAGGAAAATCCGCTTGATACGATCCTGCGCATGAAGTTCCACGAGGTACAGAAATATCTGGTGCTCTCAAACCACGGCGCAATGGAAGACGTTGTTCTCTTTAACCCGGAATGGTGGCAGGGCCTGCCGGAAGAATACCGCACCGTTATCACAGCCGCATTCGATGAAGTTGTACCGGAGTTGCGTGTCCACAAAGCGGAAGCGGTGGCGAGCGCGCTCGGAGAAATTCGTGCCAGCGGCATTGATATCCGTGAATTGTCCGACGAAGAAAAAGTTCAGCTCAGGGATATGATGTATCCGCGTGCCCGTGCTGCATACGTTGAGCGTGCTGGCGATGCTGGTGAGGCGCTAATCGGCGTATACGAAAGCGCATATGAAGCGCTCGACAACTAGAAAATACGGGGGCCGACATTAGATCGGCCCCTCCTTTCTTTACGGAAGAACGACCATGCAAATTCTGAACATCCTGAGATTGGTTGAACGGGTTTTCCTGGTAACCATTTTTCTTACCATGGTCGTACTTTTCACGTTCAGCGTTGTCGTACGTGAGTTTGGCGGCACCCTTGCCAGCGATTTTGCCTGGATCGAAGAAGCTGTCCGGCTGATGAATATCTTTCTCGTATTTGGCGCATTGGGTCTGGCACTGGAGAAAGGCCGCCATGTGGGCGTCGATACCTTTCGCAACCGGATACCTGAACAAACCAGGAAATGGTTGCTGAAATTCATCGATCTGGTTGGGTTTTGTTTTTCGATTTATCTTGTGACCCTTGGTTTTCGGATGCTCACTTTTGTGTTGGCGACGGGGCAGCGCAGCCCGACACTGGATATCCCCATGGGATGGCTTTATGCCGCGCCGCTCGTCGGGTTCGGCCTTCTTGGTCTGCGCTTTGCGCTCAGTTTTTTTGGCGTCATTGATCGTTTTACAACCGCTGGACAAGAGGTCGGCTGATGCTGATTCTGATCACCTTGTTTTGCATAGCGCTGCTCGGTTTCGGGTTCGAAATGTTTCTCGTCCTCGGGGTCCCGACACTGGCTATCAAGGAAGTATATTACGGCCAGTTGCCGGATGTCGTCATCGTTCAGAAGCTGGTTGGGGGTATTGACCATACGACACTCCTAGCCATTCCATTTTTCATTTTCGCAGCCGAACTGATGTCGAGCGGACAAATCGCAAAGCGACTGGTGAACCTTGTGAGGGCGCTGACCGGGCATTTGCGTGGTGGTATCGGACACACAACGATTGGCGGATCGATGGCTTTTGGTTCGGTTTCTGGATCGGCGCCTGCAACCGTTGCTGCTTTGGGACGGATGGTCTATCCAGAATTGCGTAAAACCGGGTTTTCGGAAAAATTCAGTCTTGGATTGATCGTATCAAGTGCCGAAACCGCATTGCTGATTCCGCCTTCTATCACGTTCATCGTATACGGCTGGATGACGGGCACATCGATTGCAAAGCTGTTCGTGGGTGGTCTGATGATAGGGCTGGTACTGGGGCTGGCATTCGCCGTTCTTGTGATGTGGCGGGCACGCGCCGACAATATTCTGGGAGCCCGCAAGACAAGTTGGGCGGAACGCGGACGATCCTTAAAAGAAGCTGGTTGGGCGCTTGGGTTGCCGGTCATTATTCTTGGCGGGATCTATTCTGGCGTGTTTACGCCGACAGAAGCCGCAGCGGTTTCAGTCGTCTATGCGATCCTTGTGGAAGCTTTCATCTATCGAAACCTGAACTTTGGGCGCTTGGTGGTAATTACCGAGCGCAGCGCCATTTCAACGGCTATTATTTTTGTGCTTCTGGCGTTCGGCGGGTTGCTGTCCTATTTCATCACCCTGGCTCAGGTTCCAACAGCCATCGGTGATTTCCTGGTGCATATCGATGCCGGTGTGATCGAATTCCTGATCATCGTGAACATATGTTTCCTGATTGCGGGGATGTTTATCGATCCCAATTCCGCATTGTTGATTCTGGTGCCGCCGCTGTTTCCGGTCGCCACCGCGCTCGGCGTTGATCCGGTGCATTTTGGCATGATCGTAACGCTCAATATCTGCATCGGGATGATTACGCCGCCCTTTGGCCTGGACATTTTTGTCGCGTCTTCGACCCTTGAGCGACCGGTTATTGAAATTGTCAAAGGCGTGTGGCCGTTTATCGTAGCCAATCTCGTGGTGCTTGCGATCGTTACATACGTGCCGGAAATTTCACTGTTCTTGCCACGATTGATTTTCGGGTGATGGAACATTCTTTGACAAATGCTACGGCCCGAGTTCCGGCGAAATCCAGGTTGAAGCCGGATACTTTCCCCATCCATGACGTCACTTGCACGGTGAAATCCAATGAGCAGATCAATGGGGAATATTATCTGTTGATACTCAGTGCGCCTTCAGAAATTCTTGATTGCAGGCCGGGTCAGTTTTTCCACCTGCTATGCCCGTCAAAAGGTGGTGGAAATCCCTTTTTTCGCCGTCCCATGAGCATCTACGGTTACTTCCCCGCCAGCGGCGAGTTGCACTTTCTATACAAGGTGGTCGGCGAAGGAACGCGTGCCATGGCCCAATTGGAGACGGGTGAAGGTTTGAAAGTTCTAGGACCGCTGGGCACCGGATTTACGATTCAGGACGGTTGGCAGAATCTGCTCGTCGTCGCTCGCGGTGTCGGGCTAGCAACCCTGACACCTCTCGCCCAGGAGGCGCTGCAGAGAGGCCTGAACCTGACCGCTATATGTTCGGCCCGCTCGCCAGAAATGTTGATGTCGGTCGACCGTTTCCGCGAATTGGGGGCCAATGTTATACTGGTCACCGATAGCGAAGGATCGTCCGGCGTCGAAAATCTGGAACGGATGATCGAGGCGCAGATCGCGCAATCTGGCATCGACGCTTTTTATACGTGCGGGTCAAACCGGCTGTTGAAATTGCTGCAACGCCTTGGCGCCCAACACGGTATTCCGGGCGAGATTGCCCTCGAACAGCAAATGGCATGCGGTATCGGCATGTGCCAGTGCTGTGTCAGATCGCTGCGCCGAGGCGGCAAGATTATCCATGAACGGGTTTGCAAAGAAGGTCCGGTGTTCGATTTGCAGGAGGCGATGGAATGGTAGATATTGCCGTTAAGCTCGGATCCGTTGAACTGAAAAACCCCATCATGCCGGCGTCTGGCACATTCTCCGAGGATTTGGCGGGGGTGTTCGATCTTGATCTGCTCGGTGCCCATGTCACCAAAACTGTCACGCCGGAAAAGCGCATCGGTAATCCAACGCCGCGTGTCTGCGAAGTCCAGGGATCGATGCTCAATTCAATCGGCATCCCATCCAAGGGCGCAAGCCATTTCGTTCGTGAAATCATCCCGGTTTACGAAATTTTTTCGCCCCCCCTGATCGTCTCCATATCTGCCAACACGATAGATGAGTTTGCGCGTATTTGTGAAAAAGTCAGCGTGCCTGGTGTGGCCGCCATTGAGGTCAATATTTCCTGCCCGAATATCGAGGAAGACGGCAAGGCGTTTGCCATGCGGCCATCAACAACGTTGCGCGTCATGAAGGGATTGCGTGAGGTAACAGATTTGCCGCTTTGGGCTAAGTTGACTCCGAACACGGGGGAGACGCCCGACGTGGCGCGGGCTGCAGAAAGTGGCGGGGCTGATGCACTGGTTGTCTCCAACACGCTCCTTTCCATGGCGATCGACGTGAAAACGCGAAGGCCGAAACTGGGTAATCTTATGGGCGGACTTTCCGGCCCAGCATTGAAACCGATCGCGCTGCGCATGGCTTATCAATGTGCCAAAGCTGTCGACATCCCCGTTATCGGTTGTGGTGGCATCGCGACTGTCGAGGATGTTGTTGAATATCTGATTGCCGGTGCCAGCGCTGTTCAGGTGGGGACCGCAACATTCACCAATCCAATGGTAATGCCTCACTTGATCGAAGAATTACGGGCCTGGCTATTTGCCGAAAAATTCCAAAGTGTAAACGACCTGATTGGCTCGGTGCGCGATGATGAGGCCGCTGACAGTGTGGTGTTTATGGAGGCCGCGCCATGAAGGCGTTTGCCAATATCAAAGTAAAAAATTGGGAAGAAGAATTTGCTGTCCGGCTGTTCGAACAAGTTGCCCAACAGACGGCAGATGACCAGGGTGTCAGCCGCCCGGCTTACTCGTCGATTGAAACTGCGACACTTGAATATCTGGAAATGTGTGCCCGAGACGAGGGCTTGCATGTGAATTACGACAACGGCCAGAACGCGATATTTTGTTTGCAGGAAGATAAAGATGCGAAGGATTTCGTTCTGGTCGGCAGCCACGTCGACTCGGTGCCCCGGGGTGGAAATTTTGACGGGCTTGCTGGCATTGTCGCAGGACTAATCTGTTTGGTAAAATCGCAGCGCGAGGGCCGCAAGTTCGCCCGCCCGGTCAAGGTAATTGCGATGCGCGGTGAGGAAAGCGCCTGGTTCGGTCCCTGTTATATAGCCTCCAAAGCGCTGCTGGGGGTTCTCGCGGAAAATGAACAATCAGCCACCCATAAAGGCGACGGTCGCCCGCTGATCGAACATATGTCTGATATCGGTGTCGACGTTGCTGCGGTTCGCAATGCAATCCCATTGATGGATAGTAAACATGTGCTCGCGTATCTGGAGCTGCATATCGAGCAAGGCCCGATGCTGGTGGAGAAAAAGCAGCCGGCGGCGGTGGTATCCGGTATCCGTGGTAATATCCGCCACAAACGCATCACTTGCATTGGTGAGGCTGGTCATTCTGGAGCTGTCCCGCGCGCCTACCGTCATGACCCGGTTCTCGCGATGGCAGACTTGCTCAACCGGCTGGATGAAAGCTGGCTGACAATTTTGCAAAAGGGTGACGATCTGGTCCTGACGTGCGGAATGTTGGCAACCGACACAGCGACCCACGCCCTTTCACGTATCCCGGATAGCGTGGGTTTCAGCATGGATATCCGCAGCCAGGATATTACCGCGTTGGACGAGATGCGGGAATTATTGCAGGACGAGGCCCGACATATTGAAAATGATCGTGGCGTCAAATTTCAGTTTGATGAAGAGATTTTCACCGCCCCTGCAATGTGCGACGCGGGGATGGTGGAGGACTTGACCCAAGCGCAGAAAAGGCTCGGTCAAAATGCTTTCGTCATGCCGTCCGGGGGTGGGCATGATGCAGCGGTATTTGCCAATGCCGGGGTGCCGACTGGCATGATATTCGTGCGTAATCGCGGTGGGTCACACAATCCAGGCGAGCAAATGGAAATTTCTGATTTCTTGCAGGCAACAGAGATTATTTTCGAGTATTTGACGTCCCCCCAGAAATGAATAGCGGAATAAAAAATGAATGTTGAAGACATAATTTAGGACTGCCCATTGGGGAAATTTGTTGATACCAATCAACAAATAAACAGGAGGAATTACCATGTTTAATATAGGTTTCCCTGATCGTGATTTGATCCCCGAAACGGTAGCAAAAATGCTGCTGGAAATTGATGCCATTCATTTCCGTTCTGACAAACCATTCACGTTCACATCCGGCCTTGCCAGCCCGGTCTATATTGATTGCCGCAAGCTCATCTCGTACCCGCGGATCCGCTCAACAATCATGGATTTCGGTGCTTCAGTTATCGTCCAGGATATCGGCTTCGAGCAATTCGACGCGATCGCCGGCGGCGAGACGGCGGGCATTCCGTTCGCCGCCTGGCTGGCCGACCGGCTTGCGCTGCCGATGCAATATGTTCGCAAAAAACCGAAAGGCTTTGGCCGCGATGCCCAGATCGAGGGTGCCTTGAAGGAAGGCTCGCGGGTCCTTCTTGTGGAAGACTTGACTACCGACGGCGGCAGCAAGATCGGCTTTGCCAAGGCCGTAAAGAAGGCCGGTGCCGATGTCACAGATACATTTGCGGTCTTTTACTACGATATTTTCCCGGACACTCCGAAGCGGCTGGAGGCAGCCGGAATGCGGCTGCATTATCTGGCGACATGGTGGGATGTCCTGGCAGTATGCAAGAAAACCAATCGTTTTGACGCAAACACCCTCAACGAGGTCGAGAGTTTTCTCAACGACCCATTAACATGGTCCAGTAAAAACGGCGGCATCTCGGAATTGCCGTCACAGTAGGAATTGGAGAAACAAATGTTTAGCGACTTTCACGATTTATTGGAGAAGAACGGTGGCTCGGTCCGGGCTTATGAAATTTGTGCTAGAACCGCCAGAAACAGAGCTGTTGACGAGCCTGAAAATTCTACAGCCTTGTTCCTTATAGCAATGGCTGCGCAGAGATTTGTCGATTCTTTTGACGACCAACCGATATCCGTTAACGAGGTCGCAAAGGAGGGCGAAAAAATTGGCGGCTATATCACGAATTTAAGTGACGCCTATAACCAGCCTGACCCGGAACTCAAGATTGCAGCATTAAATGTCGTCGCATCATCATTGTCGCAGAAGCGAGTCTAGGTCGAGTTGAAATTTATCCAGCTCATTTTATTGCAGCCACGAGATTTTGAAAGTCCGCATAGTTTCTGATGAGCTCGTCATAACGCGTGGCAATATGGCGGAAGTATTTGATTTTACCGAAGAACCGCTCGATCAAGTTTCGTTCCTGATATAGATTTTGTCCTGATGTCGCCATTGAGCCGTCGTCCTGCGTCATGGACTGACAGGTATTGCTCCACACCTAACTGCCGCAACTGGAACTGTCACGCTTTAGTGCCGCTCCGGGCTACCTTGGTTCGCCATCACATCATACCTCACCAACCCATTGATGCCCTGGTCGTCCATTCCAAAAACCGTTGGAGAATGGAGCGGGAATATCCAGCGCAGTTAATTTCTCACTGGATTCCTCTGCTGAAACAGTATCATCAAGAGCTTCCCGGAAGATATTCGCCACCGCCACCATATCCTGCGTATGCGGGACCAAGCGGAAATGCGTGACACCCATCTCTTTCATATCATCCATATCATCCAATAAATTCAGGTAGCTGTGAGAGAGTGTCTGGATCCCGTTGACGGTTAGAAATTCTTCCCCGTCCAACGTGTTCAAAGGCATTCCGTCCATATCTTCCTCGCACACAAACTGGCAATTGTCTTTGATCCTGCCGTGAGCGCGGGCGTGGTAACAACGAGCCGACAGCGCCAGTGAGACGCGACCAAATACCTGTACTTCGGTCGTCGCGCCCAGTTCTTTGGCGTGGGCAGCAAGGATGGCTATGGAATCGCGTGGTAGTTCTGCCGGTAGGGTGAAATGCGTCGCACCTTTCGCCACCAGATAGGCCATGGTGTCTTCATTGTAGACATTCATCAGAGAGCCAACACGGTATGATTTGTCATCCAGATGCCAAAGTGCCGAGCTATCGTTGATTTCCAGCTCAAAATCTTCAAGATCGCAAAATCCGGCAATCATGTTGCGTTCCCGTTTCAACATGACTTCCGCGAGGGTAGAAAAAACCACCGTCTTTCCACCGCGCACAAGGCGTTCAGCTACTTCGTCATAGTGATTTTCAAAGAACGGGGTGCGTTTTGAGCAAATGATTTCACCCAGGTAAACAACATCTACAGGTGCTTCGTCAGCAATGCGGGCGTAGAATTCCAGCTTTCGCTCGGCATTCCAGTGGAACAGGATCGGCGCTATTGTTAGGTTGGGTTTCATCATTACCGCCATGCTTTGCTTTTGAATGCGCCTTGCGTTTCCTTTTGCCCCTCGGTTAAGGCTAACAGATCGGAAATCTCAGGGTTGTGTCCGGCCATGATATTGTCCACGGCCTTGCGATAGGCTGTCACCACAGATTTTACATAGGCTCGCGAGCGCTGCCGTCCCTCAATCTTCAGAGCAGTGACACCTGCAGCCATTAAGTCCGGTAGAAGCGTGGACAGGTTCAGACTGATGGGTTCCTCAAAGGCATAATAGGCTCCGTCATGCGCAGGCGTCAGATACCGGCCCTTGCAAATTGTCGGATACCCTGCATTTTCATCGCACGAAAAACAGTCAATGGTAAATTCACCAAGTTTAGTCGTGAGGTTTCCAGAATCGTCTTTGATATACTGAATCTGCGCCGCGGGTGAGCAAACACCGTCCATGTTGGTTGACAAGCCGGTTATATAATTTGTTAAGCTACATCTCCCCTCAACCATCAAACCATGGTTGCCAAAAATGAAGGTCTCGATTTCACAAGGGATTTCGTCGGCCATGGTTTTGATCTCTGGAACGGTCAGAATTCTCGGCAGCACCACCCGTTTTATGTTGAATTCCCGACAATAGAATTTGATTGCCTCAGGCGTGGAAGCAGCGGCCTGTACTGACAGATGCAGTCTGATATCGGGATAGTTTTTGGCTATATAATCGGCTACGCCAATGTCAGCGACGATAAAAGCATCGACACCCAGTTTCGCGCCGGTGTCTACCGCTTCTTTCCACAGATCAACTTTCCCGGCGGGTGGAAATGTGTTCACCGCCAGCAGAACCTTGGTTCCCCCGTTATGGGCATGCCTGACCGATTTTTCCAATTCCGGAACGGTAAAATTCAGCCCTGGAAAATTGCGGGCGTTGGTCGCATTTTGAAAACCGCAATAAACAGCGTCAGCACCAGCTTCGACTGCAGTACGCATCGCTGACGGGGTTCCGGCGGGGCATACCAATTCCGGTCTGTTCATCTGTGCCTCCCTTATTCTGATTTATTGCGTTGTTTGGCGCGACGAAGAATTCCAAGTGCTGCGCGTCCGGGTGGGCCAAACATATCGGATATATTTTCAGCGATACTGCCGTCGATATCATCCAGAGCGTTGCGTAGACACACGACAGCCTCGGTATTGCCGGTGATGGTCAAGTCGCGGGCGAAAAACAGAGCGTCTCCATCCAGGTCGCCGTCAACCAGCATCAGCAGATCAAGAAAACTACCGGAGACCTTCGCATCATGCGGCGGGATATCGTTGCGTTGGCGCGCATCCAGCAACAAATCATCAGGATCGGGGCGCAGAACCAATACGAATGGCAAGTTCACGGGGTCAATGACGAAATGCGCGTTATAGTGAGGGCCCAGTCTCCCGAACATATCAGGATTATCGGTTGCAACCCGGTTTACGATGCGCCGAAGCACCGGTTGGATCGCGAATAACGGCGGAGGCGGCATCCAGCTTGGAAACCTCCTCGAAGAACCGGGAATGTCTGATGCTGGATTAATGTGGGTCATGAAGAGCGGAATAGCATCATTTAAGCTTTTCCGATTTGATACTCATCAATAATGCGGAAAATACTATGGTTTAAATTTTACCTGGATGTAGCCGTAGAATGAAGGCAATTAATGAATCCTGACTCTAGCTGCAAGCGCAACGTGTCCATTGACGACAATGTTTTAAATCATGCCAATAAGGCATATCTGATAGCTTTGACATAGATTTGGATGATAGGGTGGGTTCCACTATCGTTGGCAGTGCGTAAACCCTGAAATGAAGTTCTTAAGCAGGGCGGAAGCCAGAAAATTTGGGAAAGATGGCAGCAACCTGGTCATCTTGTGGCTAACCGACGCCAGATCGGTGGCCAATTGAGGAAGGAAAACAATCATGAAAACTCAATTTGAATTCAACCGCCGCGTAATGCTTCAGGCGATGGGCACAATCGCGGCAACGGCTGCTGCGAGCGGCATTCCATTCAGTAGCGCTTTTGCCGAAGGGCCCTTGAATATCTGGACGATCGGCGTTGCAAAAGTTGGAGCGGCGCCGGGAACCGGCGGGGCTGACTGGGGTGATATGGAGAGCCAAGCAGGCATCAAAATCGCTTATACTGCGAAAAGCGGTAGCGCCGACCAAGCCATACTGAAGATGGTCGTTGGCGATGGCAACCAACTTTACGATGCCATCACTGATAATGGTGGCGGCATGGAAGATGCGCTTGCTTCGCAAGGTGCGATAGCGAAGATCGACACCTCCAAGATCGACAATTGGGGCAACCTGCTCGACCATTACCAAAGCGGTGGCATTGGTGAAGGCACGATCCGCCACGATGGTGACGTCTATGGGGTTCCTTATATTTCAAATGCAGATTCACTGGCCTATAACGGAAGTGAAATTGGTGGGACCCTGGATAGCTGGGAAGCGCTGTTTGACTCCCAGTTCAGGGGACGGGCAGCAATGCAGAATGATTTCGGGCCCACCTTCACCAACACCGGGATTTACCTGAAAGAGAGCGGCAAGCAGGACATCGAAAACCCATCAGACATGACGGAAGCTGAAGTTGCTGGTGTTGCTCAGTTCCTGATTGATTTGAAGAAACAGGGCCATTTTCGCACATTCTGGGATGGCTTCCAGAACGGTGTCGACATCCTTGCCAGCGAAGAAGTGCTGGTGTCTTCATGTTGGGAGCCTGTCCAGATCGTGGCCGCCAGAAAGAGCGGCAAGGATATCCGCTATGGCACGATGAAAGAGGGTCACCAGACTTGGAACAATATCTGGATGTTGACCAATGGCGGTGTGGAACGCGGCAGGGCAGATGATTTCTACAAGCTTATGAATACCTATCTGTCACCGTGGTTTGGCGCACGTACCCTTCTGACATTTGGCTTTGCGCCGCAAATGAACGGCGTTCTTGAGTATATCGAGGGCGCTTCAGAATTTGAAGCGGCAGCCAAGGAAACGGTCGCGCAACGGCTCGCGAATAAGAATGCGCGTTACGCGGTTAGCGGAAATTCGTGGCAAAATGTATTCCCGACAAATATCCGTGCGTATCAGGATTGGTGGGCGAAAGTGCAAGCTGCCTGATCATCAGTCACAACGCAGTGAAATTCAGATGATCCGCACGAACAAGACACAAGTAGGGGGAGGCCGGACAATTCTGGCTTCCCCGACTTTTTTCGGCCGCCTATTTGGCGATAACGGTTTGCAAAAATACCTGTTTTATCTGCCTGCGATTTTTATGGTCGTGTTCTTCCTGATCCCGACGCTATTGACAATCGTATGGAGTTTTTTTGAACGCACATTGTTCTGGATGGAACCCGGTTTCACCTTTTTCTCGTACATAAATTTTTTTACATCCGCCCGGTTCGATAATTTTCTGTCGTCGATGTTTCATTCCGGTATTTCTGTGATCATCTGTTTTATTCTTGGGTTTCCGATTGCTGTGTTTGTACGCAGGCACGTCCCCCAGGTCGCTCAGCACAGGGTAATTTTGCTCTTCATTTTGCCGTTTATGGTGTCTGAGATCATTCGTACTTTCATGCTGCGCCCAGTGCTT
This sequence comes from Hyphomicrobiales bacterium, assembly GCA_021775875.1. GTDB lineage: Bacteria > Pseudomonadota > Alphaproteobacteria > Rhizobiales > NORP267 > NORP267. Next base: position 34,707 of record JAJFHA010000002.1, read on the forward strand.
GGGAGAAACGGTCTGGTGAACACCTTTCTTCAAAAACTGGGCATCATTTCAGAACCGATTACCTCAATCTTGTTCACTCCGCTCGGTGTGATTATCGGCGAAGTCATGTCGTTTTTGCCATTTATCGTTTTCGCGGGATTCCTGGCGATGGAAGCCGTGCCAAAATACATATTTGAAGTTTGCCAGGATCTTGGTGCGAGCCGATGGCGTGTTTTTGTCGATATTATAGTGCCGCTGGCGGCACCGGGTATTTTTGCAGGCGGCGTCTTCATTTTCGTAAATGGGCTTGGTGTTGCCCTTATCCCCAATATTCTCGGCGGACCGGGAGCAGTGAATGCCGGTCTGATTGCGACACAAGCTATTTCCGCGCTTGATTTTCCGCTCGCAATGGCGGTGAGCGCGATCATGATGATCACTCTGCTGGGGCTGCTGTTTGTTGGTCACAGACTGTTCAACCTGACCCGCATTCTAGAACCGATTGCATGAGGCGCTCATGACGGATGAATTTTCCAGCGTCTGGTCCTATCGGCTGAAGTGGCTTTACCTGTTACTGCTGGTCGCGACCCTCATGGTTCCGGTCTTTTACAACCTCTATATTTCCTTCAACAAGTTCGGGTTCGGTGCCTATAATTACGAATTTACGTTGCAATGGTACTCGGTCGTATTCCAAGATCAGCTGCTTTTGAGTGCTTTTGGCTGGACTATGCTTTTGGCGCTGTGCACGGTTATGACCGCTGTACCGCTTGGATTGGTTGCTGCTAAATTCTTCAAAACCACGCGTTTCAAGGTGTGGTTTGTCGCGCTCCTCCTGCTGCCACTTTTCGTTCCCGCAGATATCGTTGCGGCGTCATTACTGGTCTTTTTCAAAAATCTGAGTTTCTCACTTAGCTGGCTTGCGGATATGACGGGCCTGAGCTGGTTAGGTGGGTGGTTTGATCTGGGCTTCATGACGGCGCTGATCGGCTTGATCATCTACACCATCCCCTACATATTTATTGTGATCCTGATCACAATGGGTCGGTATCATCCGCAACAAACGGAAGCTGCACGCAGTTGCGGGGCAACCGCGTGGCAAGCCTTTCGTGACGTGGAATTCCCACAAATTCGCGCCGGGATTTTTTCTGCCGCTGCGTTCACAATCATTTTGACATTCAACGAATATACCCGGACCAGTATGCTGAAGGGCGGGTTTGATACCTTCACAAGTGTCCTGATTTCCCAAATGCTGAACACCGGAATGTCCGAACAATCATATGCCATGGGCGGCATCGTAAGCCTTGTAGCCATCCTTACAATCGGTGGCATTATCGCTTTCACAATGTTGAGAGTACAGAGCCTGGAGCGTACCCAGCGGTTGAAAGTCAACGCGGACATGTCAGGCTAAACTGAATTGAGAGACCAAGTTGAAGAATACGACTGATATAGCTGTTGAAAGTATAGGGCTTTCGAAAAACTATGGCACTGTAACCGCGCTCAAATCAGTTGATCTGAAGATCGCGAGCGGCCAATATTATGTATTGCTCGGCCCCAGCGGCGGCGGCAAAACTACGCTATTGCGGCTGATTGGCGGGTTTCTTCGCCCGACAAACGGACAGATCTATTTGCACGGTCACGATGTCAGTAACGTGCCACCCAATTTGCGCCCAACATCTATGGTGTTTCAGAGTTACGCACTTTTTCCTCATATGACCGTTGCTGGAAATGTTGGTTACGGGCTGAAACTGAAGAAACTGCCTTCAGCTGAAATAGCCGAAAAAGTTGTGGCGATGCTTTCCCTTGTCGGCCTGTCAGGTTTTGAAGACCGGTTGCCGCATGAATTGTCCGGTGGTCAGCAACAGAGAGTGCAACTTGCCCGGGCTTTGGTGTTGGAGAGCGACGTTATTCTTCTGGACGAACCTCTGGCGGCACTTGATGCCAAGTTGCGCAAGGATATGTGCTTCGAACTTAAACAAATCCAGGAACAAGTCGGAATCACGTTCGTTCATGTGACGCACAACCAGGAAGAGGCCATGACAATCGCTGACAGGATAGCCATCATCGCGGATGGCGAGCTGATAGAAGAGGGAACACCTCAGGATATCTATAGGGAACCTGTAAAGCGTTTCACAGCTGGCTTCATTGGCGAGAACAATATCGTTGATGGCAAGGTCACGGCGGTCAAGGGTACACAGGCTAAGGTTGACGTCGGATCAACGACCATAGCTGCCAACAGCCGCAGCAAAAATTTGTCGGTTGGCGACCAGGTTGCGGTATCAATCCGCTCCGAGCTTTGTCGCATCCTTGGTGAGAATGAGAAAAACGTGCGCAACGTGCAGAAAATTCCCGCGACCTACGTAGAGGAGTTTTTCCTTGGTCTCACGGTTTCCCACCTTGTAAGGCTGAAAACCGGCGCAGATATGATCGTGCGGGAAAGCAGCGACAGGGCCGGAACAAGTGAGTTCTCTGAAGGGGACGATATCTATTTGGCCTGGGAACTTGGCGATGCCAGATTGCATACATCCTAAAGATCGAGCTTGCAGAAAATTGCTTCTGTTGCCATTGAACCTGTTGTTCAGGCCACCATTTGCCTGCGGCCAGCCTTACCGCGCCAGTCCAGCAGGTTGAAAATTTCCGAAACGTCGTCTTGGTCTTCCAGTGACCAAACGAAATCAAATACCTCCTGGATCTTTGCATCTGACATGAGGCCGTCGGCGCAGTCCCTGAATTTGCCTTCGAGCTCTTTGTCACTTAGCGGGTTGTGTGGTCCGCCTCGGTAATTCTCATCGGCCCATTGGGTCAGATGCCGGCCGTCCTTGGTCCATATCTCGACACGTGAACGAATCCGGTCATGTCCCATGGCGTCAATGTCAGAATCGAATTCCGTTCCGATCTTGCGCTGCATGGCCTGCACATCATCCCGCTGCACGAATTCATCCGTAAATTCTGCTTTGCCAGCTTTGCCAGCAATAATCATCGAGCCAAGCAAAAATGCCATACAGAACTTGCCTTCAAGTTCGGTGTTGGCAATTTCAAACCGGATCGGATGTAAAATGTTGTTTGCCGCAAATAATGTAACTTTCTCAATGTCGTCGGGCTTGAGATTGTGATCCTGCATCACTTTCAATACCGCATCCATGCTCGGATGGGTAAGGACACCACAGGGATAAGGCTTGATGCTGACGCCCGGACTAACGATCGTGAACGGATCCCCAAACCGGTCAATTACAAATTCGGGTTCGCCGCCACGACCTGCGACAGCCAAATAACCCCATTGGCCATCAAGCGCGGTTTCATTTGCAGTAAAGCCTTCACGCACCATCAATGCCGCGACCACACCATTCTCCGATGAGCGTCCCACGTGAAATGGTTTGCCCATCGTTCCAAAATTCGCCCTGATGCCAGCTGCCATTGATGCTGCGAGCCCGATGCACATGGCGACATCGCCCAGTTCGAGTTCCAGCAATTTTGAAGCCGCGACCGCTGACCCAAAAGTCCCCAATGTACCACTTGAATGAAAGCCCAGATTGTAATGGTCTGGGTTAATTGCCTCAGCGATCTTGCACTCAACCTCAAAACCCGCATTGAACGCGGTCAGAAAGGTTTTGCCGTCTACACCACCCAGCATGTCGGAAATCGCCAGACCTGCCGAAAGTGGTGGCATCGTGGGATGAGTCAGGAGACCATAAGGTCGGCCCGGACCTTCTGCCAACTGGGTATCGTCCCAGTCCATGGCGTGACCGGCAAGGCCATTCCAGAATGCCGAGAGATGGGCTGGAACCTTCAGGCTGGCATCACCAATAACCCGGGCATCGGCCGTACCGCCCGTCCGCCGGATGTATCTTTCGGCAACATCAATGGCTTCCTGCTCGCTACCGGCAAGCTGGACGGCGAGACCATCAAGAATACACCGTCGTGCGATCCTGATGGCATCATCAGGAATGGCATCGTAGGTCAGGCTGGTCGCAAATTTCGCTGCGTTCCCGGTCAGTGTTTTTAGTTCGCTCACGTAATTCTCCTTGAATTTTGCTATTCGGCTGCGCGGCCTTGATCGGATACGTTGCCCCAGATATCGGAAATTTCTGTGCATGTGCTGACGACGCCAAAGCGCGCGTTCACGGTCTTTAAAGTTGCCTCATGAAGCGACATGTCCCAGGACGCCACTGCATCTTCGGGTACACAGACATAGTAAGAATATTCGAATGCGTCGCGCACAGCACTTTCAACGCAAACGTTGGTGGACACGCCAGTCACTATCACTGAACGGATTTCATGAGCACGCAAGAGCATGTCGAGGTCTGTGCCCTTGAAGGCGCTGTAGCGATGCTTGAAAATTTTTAATTCGCCGTCAGTTGGATTCAGTTCGTCGATGAATTCAGCGCCTTCGCTGTCCTCGATTGCGATTTTGTCTGACGCATAGGTCGACCGCCTGCGCTGGGTCAGCCAGGGTCCGGAATCGCTCATGTGATCAGGCAGGGTCCAGAACCCGATATGGCAGACAAGAACCCCTGCGCGATTGGCTGCCGCGCGCAAATTTACAATTTGAGGGATAATCGACTGGGCGGCTTTAAGAGGCCGGCCAGCCTTGCTGGTGGCAAAGCCGTCAATGCAGAAATCCTTTTGCATGTCGATAATGAACAGGGCCGTATGAGCCGGGTCGATACGTTCTTCCAGCGATTGCAGGATGGGTGGTTCCATGATTCAGGCTCCTTCACTGTCCGCGGCAAGAAACCAGTCCAAAATCTGGCTACCGTTCATAAAGACCACATTATCATGGGCCATTAGATCGTCGAGCATGCGTTTCAGATATCCGATACGGTGCGGCACCCCGATAAGATGCGGGTGCAGCCCAATAGCCAATATCCGGGGCTGGTGTTCAAGTTCAGGCTGGAACGCCTCAAGCGTATCTGCCAGTCGCCGATACATTTCTGGCGAGGCATGCTTTTCGATTGCATAGATAATGCTGTCATTGATTTCCATATTGTAAGGCATCGCGACGAGGGGCCCGTGTTCGGTCTTCATCCAGACCGGCAAATCGTCGAGGACCCAGTCACAAACATATTCAATTCCAAGGTTTTTGAGGATATCGGGAGTGTCGACGGTCTCCTTCAGACCGGGGCTGAGCCAGCCGCGCATTGATATTCCCGTGAACGCCTCGATTTTTTCTTTGGCCATGGCGATTAACCCGGCTTCGTCGGTTTCGCCCTGGATTGAACGCTGGTGGATACCGTGTCCGATAAATTCCCAACCCGCATTCAACATGGCTTCGGCGCATTGTGGATAAGCATCGATGACCCCCGCATTGATACTCGTGCTTGCTGGCAACCCCCTTGATGCTAACATTTCCAAAATGCGCGGCATGCCGCATCGCATGCCGTATTCCGCCCACGAATAATTGGGGATATCCGGCACCTGTTCCAGTCCGTGCGGCGCTGTGATGATCTTGCGCGGCATTGCGTTCTCAAACTCCCAATGCTCGACATTCACGACCAGATGGACAATCAGGCTTTTGCCATCAGGGGGGGCAAGCGACGAGCGCTCATTCGACATCTGGTAGGGAATGCGGGGATTGGTCATTTTGTGTTGCTCTCTGGTTCCTTAAGGTAGTGCTTTCGTCCAGCCGCCATCAGCAGTGATCGACGTACCTGTCATATTGGCGGCAGCGTCAGAAGCGAGAAACGTGACGATGCGAGCAATCTCGTCTGGCGAAGCTAATCGGTTCATCGGAATTTCTTTCATGAAACCACTCTCGACGTCTTTTACCGACTGATTTGTCGAACTCGCCAAATTTTCCATCAAGGTATTCCAGCGTTCGGTTCGCGTAGGCCCGGGATTGACAGCGTTCACCACAACACCGTCTTGGGCCACTTCGTCTGCGAGGCCCTTGGTGACAGCAAGGAGTGCGGCATTGGCCGCAGCGCCTGGCAACATGCGGGGATTGGGTTGTTGTCCCGTATTGCCCACGATTGTGACGATGCGACCGTATTCGTGTGTTCGCATTTGTGGAATGACGGCGCGGATCATGCGTATCGTCGCCATGAATTTGAGCTCCATGCTGTCCTGCCAGACCTGGTCCGGGATATCCCAAAATACCCCACCCTGGGAAGCGCCTGCGCAATTCACCAAAATATCGATGCGGCCAAACCGCTCTAAGGCGGATGCAACAATAATATCAGCGCTGGCAGGGTCGGTCAGATCGGCAGCGAGAAACGCAGCTTCGACGCTGTGTCGTCCAACGATATTGGCCGCCGTTTTTTCAAGATCGGCACTATTGCGTGCGGTGAGGAATAAATTGGCCCCTTCAGCAGCGAGCCTTTCGGCGCTTGCCGCACCCAAACCTTTGTTGCCGCCGGTTATAAGAGCAATTTTGCCTTCGAGTCCTAGATCCATTTTCGCCTACCCATCAATCCACAAACACTATTTCGGCTTCCATTGCTGTACCGCCATGGTTGTTGGCAGCCACAAGCCGGCAACTATTTTCGTCGGCATTCATGCCGCCGGCAATGGTAAACGGCGCTGTATCAAATAACGGGCTGATGGCCCGGAAACTGAATTGAGCAATCGCCCGGTTACCCGTTTCTCGCCGTGCCAGTTCGCACAAAAGCGTTGCAATCAGCGGCCCGTGGACCACGAGACCCGGATATCCCTCAACCTTGGTCACATAGGGATGATCGTAATGAATCCGGTGGCCGTTAAAAGTCAGCGCCGAATACCGGAACAACATGACCGGGTCCGGCGTCACCGTTTCCCGCCAGCTCAAGCCACCAAGCTCAGCCTTTGGTGGCGGGCGTGGCGCCGTTTTTGGTTCGTCCCGATAAACAATGGTGTTTTCTTCTTCAATCGCTAGCCCGCGTTGCGACGAAATTCGGAGTTGGACACGGACAAAAACCAAGGGCCCACTTTGCCCTTCTTTCCGGGTTATTTCTATAATTTCGCCTTCGCGGGTAATGGTGTCACCAACCCGTATCGGTTCATGCTGGATTGTTTTTGCGCCAGCAAACATGCGCCGGGGTAGCGGAATAGGTGGCAGGAAACCGCCACGTTTTGGGTGGCCGTCAGGACCAATTTGAGATTGCGGCGCTTTAGGCATGAAGAACATCCAGTGCCAGGTCAATGGCAGCGGGTCTCCAATATCTGGTGCGGGCTCTTCCCGGTCCAGCATTGCTGCCATGCCGCGCACGTGTCCAAGTGTAACCTGGTCATCCGCTGTTTCGGAGTTGCCAAGCCAGTCTTCGAATTGATCGGAACCACTCATCCGTTATGCCGTTTTTGGGTTCGCGGAGCCGAATCCACAGCGAATTCTTCACGCAACATATTTGAATGCTCGCCAATAGCCGGCACCGGTCTGAATGCAGGTTGATCATCTGAAAATCGGATCGGGTTGGCAGTGACATTCACCGGGCCACCGGGTGTATCAATCACCTCACGCCGAAGCTGGGGATGGTTCAATAAATCCGCCACGCCGTTCAAATTGCCAAATGCGATACGGGCGTCTTCAAGTCTGGCAACGATCGCTTCCCGGTCGAGCGAGCAAAATACATCGCCTATGATCCCGTTCAATTCATCACGATGCGCTACACGGGCCGAATTGGTTTTGAACCGCTGGTCGCCTCCCAACGACTCATCTCCCAATACGGTCTTACAAAAACGTACCCATTCCCGTTCATTTTGAATGGCAATAACAACTTGATGCTTGTCGCGGGTCACATAAGCCCCATAAGGCGCAATGGAGGGGTGATTTATACCCACCCGCTCCGGCGCTTTGCCGGTATGTTCGACAAACATTTGCGGGACTGTCATCCAGTCCGCCATGCAGTCGAAGAGCGAGATATTGATGCCCTTGCCACGACCGGTCCGGTTGCGTTCATGCAACACCTCAAGGATAGCGACAAGCGTATACATACCGGCGGCGATATCCACAATCGAAATGCCGACCCGCCCCGGGCTATCGGGCGTGCCGGTGATCGAGGTTAATCCGGACTCGCACTGGATCAGCAGATCGTAGGCTTTCATTAGTGCGTAGGGGCCTTCTTCGCCATAACCGCTTATGTCGCAGGTGATCAGGCGCGGATACCGTTCACGCAGTTCCGCCGATCCAAATCCTGCGCGGTTGGCCGCGCCGGGCGCCAGGTTTTGCATTACAACGTCTGCTCTGGAAATCATCGTTTCCAGAAGGGCTGCGTCGTCTGCATCCTTGATATCAAGCTCGATTGATTCCTTGCCCCGGTTTAGCCAAACGAAATGGCTCGACTGGCCATGTACGATATCGTCATAACCGCGGGCAAAGTCGCCGCCCGGCCGCTCAACCTTGATGACTCTTGCGCCGGCATCAGCAAGCCTTGATGCGGCGAAAGGCGCCGCGACCGCCTGATCCAGAGATACAACCAGAATGCCATCGAGCGGGCCGGCCATCAGTATGACCTCGGCAAATCGAGTACATGTTCAGCGATATAGGCAAGGATCATGTTCGTTGAGATCGGGGCGATTTGATAAAGCCGGGTTTCGCGCCATTTGCGCTCAACATCATATTCCTCGGCAAACCCGAACCCACCATGAGCCTGAAGACAAGCTTCGGCCGCCTCCCAAGAAGCATCGGCCGCGAGCATCTTTGCCAAGTTGGCTTCTTTACCGATGGATTCACCCAATTCATATTTCCGCGCAGCCTCCGCCACCATCAGCGCGGCGGCTTCGGTGGAGGCATAGGATCTGGCGATGGGGAACTGGACCCCCTGATTTTGGCCAATGGGACGGCCAAAAACCTGACGCTCCTTCACATAATTGGTGGCCTTTTCAATGAACCAGTGCGCATCCCCAATACATTCGGACGCGATAAGTACACGCTCGGCATTCATCCCGTCCAGAATATAACGAAATCCCTTGCCTTCTTCCCCGATCAGGTTCTCGGCGGGCACACGAAGATTATCAAAAAACACTTCGGTGCTGCTGTGGTTGATCATCGCCCGGATCGGTTTGATTGTCAGGCCGTTACCGAGCGCTTCGCGCATATCAATTAAAATGGTGGAAAGGCCATCAGTTCGTTTTTCGACATTATCTTTCGGCGTTGTCCGCGCCAGTAAGAGCATTAGATCGGAATGCTCCGCGCGGGATGTCCAAACTTTTTGCCCGTTGATCACATAGTCATCCCCGTCACGAACAGCTGTTGTGCGCAGGCTGAGTGTGTCTGTGCCGCTTGTGGGCTCGGTTACCCCGAAAGCCTGGAGGCGCAATTCTCCGGACGCGATCATGGGCAGCCATTTCTCTTTTTGCGATGGAGAGCCATGGCGCAAAATCGTGCCCATTATATACATCTGAGCGTGGCAGGCAGCGGAGTTGCCGCCGCTTTTATGGATTTCTTCAAGAATTGCCGAAGCCGCGCGGATGCCAAGGCCGCTGCCACCAAATTCTTCCGGGATGAGGACAGCGAGATACCCGGCCTTGGTCAGCGCGTCGACGAATTCCGTTGGATAGGTTTTGGTGCGGTCCTTCTCACGCCAATAGTCTCCGGGAAATGAAGCGCATAGAGCCTGCACTGCATTCCGGATGTGCTCAATATCCGCTACAGACACATTTTGCGCGTCTGAGCGGTCTTCGGTAAACGTCGCCATTGTCTCTCCAAAATGGCTGGAATTGTATAGTTTCGTTGACGCTACGAGCGATCTTTGATCAATGATAAAAGTTGGATTAGTAACAACTAGAGCGATATTTGTGCTATCAGATATATCTAGATGGCATGAGCAATTTTGGTGGATGGTAATGGAGCTCCGGCAACTCAAATATTTCGTGAATGTGTCCGAGCTCGGCAGTTTCACGCGCGCAGCGGCCTTCCTATCGGTCGCGCAATCTGCGCTCAGCCGACAGATTCACAATCTTGAAATGGAATTAGATACGCGCCTTTTGTACCGAACCGGGCGCGGGGTAGCGGTAACGGAATCAGGACAGCGGTTACTTGACCATGCGAAGACCATACTCGATCAAGTGGACCGTCTTGTTAACGACGTCGCTCATGATCAGGACCAGCCAAGTGGAACCGTGACCCTTGGCATCCCGCCCACAATTACCCTCGTTTTAGTGACGCCCCTGATCCGCAATCTGCGCGCCAATCATCCAGGCATTACACTCCAGGTTGTTGAGGGTTTCAGCGGGTTCGTGAATGAATGGCTGGCCTCCGGAAAACTTGATATCGCTATATTGTACGACGCACCGCGCATGCGCCATTTGCAGACGGAAAAACTGCTCACCGAAGCACTATACTTGATCGGCGACGGTAATACCCGAAGCCAGAAGCAATCAATTCCTTTTAGCGAGGTCGCTAAATTACCGTTGATATTGCCAAGCCGCCCGCACGGCCTGCGTCTTCTGATTGACAATTATGCTGCTCGGGAGGGCAAGACACTCACGATTGACTGCGAATTGGACTCACTGACAGCAATCAAGGAACTCGTTGAGGAAGGTGCCGGTTGGACGATTCTGTCCTATGCATCCGTTCACCGGGAAGTTGAAAGCAAGCGATTGAGTGCGCGGCGCATCCTAAAACCAAAGATCAGCCGCGATCTGGTGCTTGCGACGTCTACTCAGCGCCCGATGTCGCGAGCCGTGAGTATTTTGATTGCCCAAATCCATGAAGAAGTGGATCACCTCATTGAATCCGGCAAATGGCAGGGTGCCAGACGACAGACCCGAAAACACTCTGACAAAGGCCTCAAATGAGTCTAACCCAAGATCTTGTTGAAATCCTGAGCCGTCCGATCAGCGCTCAAGACCGGGCTCGGGCGGTTTGTCACATTATAGACTGGCTCGGTGTAGCCTCGATCGGTGCGACCGCTCCTGCTGGGCGGTCTCTATCGGAATATGGTCGTCGCCAGACAGCAGGTTCGAGCCATGTGTTTGGGGTTGGGCGGAGAAGCGCTGAAACAGCCGCTTTTGTGAATGCCGGACTTGGCAACATTTTTGAAATGGATGATCTCCATCGTACGTCGATCGTTCACGCCGGCGATGTTGTTGTCCCAGCGGCTCTCTCAGTAGCTGAACGGGAAGGTTCGACCGGTACTGCACTCCTTGATGCCATTATCAGAGGATATGAAGCTGCTATTCGTATCGGCATAGGCGCTGGCCGAGGGCATTACCAACTCTGGTATAACACCGCCACTTGCGGGGTTTTCGGATCGGCTGCAGCTGTTGCCAGTCTGCTCGGGCTCAACCGGGATATCACAGTGCATGCGTTGGGGCAGGCTGGCGCTATGTCATCAGGGACCTGGCAATGCCGCATTGAGCCAACGGATACCAAGCAGGTGCTCACCGCCAGGGCAGCGCAATCTGGATTGATTGCTGCAGATCTGGCGGCGACTGGTCTAAAGGGCCCACAGCAAATTCTTGAGGGGAGCCACGGGTTGTTTGCCGCTGCTGCGCCAGGTGCCGATGGCAGGCAGGTGGTTGCAGACACGACAGCACCCTGGAAAATCCACGATGTGAGTTTCAAACCATGGTCGGCTTGCCGTCATACTCACCCGATGATTGAAGCCGCGTTGGCTCTGCGCGATGAAATAGCAGTTGAGGAAATCGATGTTATTGAAATTCAATCCTACGCCGAAGCGCTGGATTTTTGCGACAATTCTGTCCCGGCAACTCCCCATGAAGCGCGCTTTAGTCTGCAATATTGTGCGGCGACGGCTATCTTGAACGGGCCGCCGCGTATGGAGGATTTTTCACCGTCTGCGATTACTTCACCAGAAACATTACTGCTTGCTTCCAAAGTCAGTTTGGCCGAGGACGTAGAATTCACCCAAAATTTTCCGCGATGTTACGGAGCCAGCATGAAGGTATGCTCCAAAAATGGAGGCACCAGGACAAAAACCGTTGCGACAGCGCTAGGTGATCCCGAAAACCCCATGAGTAAGGAAGACCTAGTATCGAAATCCCGGCGATTGATCGCTATGGCTGGCTACGATTTGGAGGCGGCTGACACCTCCATTGCGGCCTGTCATGCCCTGTTGGATGACGGCTCGCCAGGTAACATTCTGTCCGCATTGATCGGGTCAGATAATAGTCAATCCAGCAAGGTGGAGAGAAAAAAATGACCATGCCGAAACCAGCAATCGATTTTCATGAAATCGATATTGAGGAGGGTTGGGAACCGGCTCCCGGCGCAGCGCCGGGCGTTGAACAAAAAATGCTGTCCGGTGAACTGGATGAAACTGCGCAGATTGGTGTTCGCACCCGCTTGATAAGGTTTCTGCCGGGTGCAGAAGTCGCCGACCAGTTTGTACATGATTATTGGGAAGAGGTTTATTTTATCGAGGGCACGTTAGATGTTGGAGGAAAACTCTATAACCCACCTGCATATGCTTGCCGCCCTCCTGGAACGCCTCACGGGCCATTCAAATCAGAGACGGGATGCCTGTTTTTTGAAGTCCAGTATTATTTGAACGGGTAGCGGGACTAAATGACACTGCCTAGCCCACCGTCAAATTGCCTCGTGTGAAACGTCGACAAAACGCTCAGCCCGAAATTCTTCGACATCTTAGGCCAGATTCATCTCTGTTGAAGCGATGAAAGACAGCGCTCTTTCATGGGTGAAAATGCTGGCGGCCGGTTAATCAATCGGTCGGGTTCAAGCAGCAGACTAAAAATCTGGTCTGCTCTCTCTTTTTGGAAAATAGAATTTCGCAGGTAAATAATAAGACCAGGACGGTTAATGGGCCAGCAACGCCGATAGTCTGGAAGCTGCTTCACGCAGCGGAGGGATCAACAATTCAGCGTTAAAGCGTGTGTCGGGCCCGACTAGCGACAGGGAGGCGAGGCAATCGCCTGTGGGGCCAAACACCGGGACCGCCACAACTGCAATGCCTTGTAGCGTTGTCCCGCCACCCGCGATCGAGATTTGACTGGATTTTACCGTCTTCAAAATTTTGTCAGATGCGGTTTTTATTCCCTTTTTGGCAAGCCGGTGGCGTAAATCGTCCGGACCAAATGCCGTCCAGATTTGTCCTGACGCACTTTCAGAGAACGACATTTCAGCCCCTAATCTCAAGTCTGCGCGCAGCACTCCGCGAGATTCAACACGCTGGGCTATAACAACCTTGTCGTTTTCCAGAACCACAAGCGAACTGGTTTCTCCGGTTGCGACTGTCAGATTTTCGAGAATCGGTAGTGCGCGGTCCCCGAACCCGGCTTGTTCCAATGCCGCATTTGCAATCCGGCAGGCACGCATCGACAACCTGTAAGTACCGTCCGGCAACCGGTCTACCCATCCAGCGGTCGTAAGCGTCAAAAGCCGCTGATAGCTGGTTGCCCGTGTCTCTCCCATTTTCCGGGCAAGCTGGGAAAGGCGAATGGGGCCAGGTAAGTCTGCCAGGGTGTCCAGTACATCGAAACACTTCAGTGCGGTGGATAAAGGGCGAGCGCTCATAGATTTATTTTCTCAATTTGTATTCTATATAAATACATTTACTTTAAATAGAATACAAGATCAAATTGATCAAAATCAGAAAACGGGCGTTAAGGAGCATGTTCAGGTGACTTTGAGAGGCAAAATTTGATGACATCTGGACAATCAATACCGATGGATAGCCTGCCGACATTACGGCCGGGGAGTGGCTTTGATCATCTGCGGGATATCATAGTCGTTGATCTGACTACGTCGGTGGCTGGTCCGTACGCCACCATGCTGTTGGCTGATTTCGGCGCAACCGTCATCAAGATAGAACGACCCGGTGGTGGCGACGATGCGCGACACTGGGGCCCACCCTTCCTCGATGGGCAATCGCTTTGGTTCACGGCGATCAACCGCAATAAACAAAGCCTGACACTTGATATTACGATGCCTGAGGGCCGTGCGGTCCTGGAAGATCTGGTGAAAGGTGCTGACGTGGTTGTCACCAACCAACCACCGCGTGTGCAAAAGAAACTGCGGACGGATTTCGACAGCCTCATAGCCCATAATCCAGGTCTCATTTATGCGTCTATCACCGGATTTGGATTGAGCGGCGCGCGCGCCGATTGGACCTGCTATGATCTGATTGCGGAAGGATATTCCGGGGTGATGCACATTACCGGCGCTGCTGGCGCTGCGCCGCAGAAGATTGGTGCGCCGGCGGCAGATATGCTTGCCGGACAAGATGCTGCAATGGCGGTAATGGCGGCACTTATCAAACGCTATCGTGATCCTGGACCTCAATTGCTGGACATTTCGCTGGTCGAAGCCATGACCCGTTTTCTAAGCTGTCGGATTACGCCTTATCTGGGTTCCGGCGATGAGCCACGCCGTAGCGGCGGCACCGATAGCGTCATTGCCATATATCAGGCGTTTGATACTTCCGATGACCCAATCACACTGGGGCTCGGCACCGATGGCATCTGGCAACGTTTTTGGCAGGCGATTGGTGACCCGGATTATGCCAGCAATCCCGCCTATCGCTCGAACGCAAATCGCCGCGAACACCGTGATCAAATTGTTGCTCATATTCAGGAAACCCTGAAGCAGCGCACAAGCGGGGAATGGCTGGAGATTTTTTCCACCGCCCGTGTTCCGGCAGGTCCCATTAACAGCGTTGCCGACGTAACGGCGGATACAGCCTTGCAGGACCGTGGTCTGTTTTTTGCTCTTGAAGATGGCGACCGCCGCGTTCCTCAGGTCGGTCTTGGCATTCAATTCAACGGGGAGACTATGCAGCCGAATGCGTTGCCGCCTGAATTGGGGGCGCAGACAGAAGAAATTCTGGGCGGTATATTGAATTATTCCCCGGCGCGGATTGCCGGATTACGTTCTGCAAAGGCCATTTGATAGAGGAACCTAGCCCTATGACGTTTAAGACAATTCTCTACGAAGAAGCAGGACCGATCGGCACAATTACGCTCAATCGGCCTGATGATGGCAATATGTTTACGCATGAAATGTGCCACGAAATCCGCGACTGCATCAACGATATCCGTCGCGAAACCCGAACCCGGGTAATCGTAATTACCGGTGCCGGAGACAAATTCTTTTGTATAGGTGGCAAAAAGGACGGCATGGAGGACACCAAGCTTTATGCTGGCGTGCTGCCAACACTGGAAATGTATGAGGCAATCGACCGTCTGCAGAAACCCGTCATCGCCAGCGTCAACGGCTTTGCGGTCGGCGGCGGCAATGTTTTACAGATTGTCTGCGATCTCACAATCGCCAAGGAAAGCGCGGTCTTCAGGCAGGTTGGTCCGATGATGGGGTCATTCGATGCCGGATACGGCACCTGGTATCTGGAAGACATTGTTGGCAAAAAGAAGGCCAAGGAGATCTGGTATTGCAACCCGAAAATCAAAGCCGCCGAGGCGCTTGAAATGGGGTTGGTGAACCGCGTCGTACCGGACGATCAACTGCGCGAAAAGACAACGGAGTTTGCGCTGGAAGTGGCCGAGCGAGGCTCTTTTGCACTGGCCTCGATCAAGGGTGCTTTCAACGCGCGGCATGGCGGGGTTGGTGGTCTGGCGCGGGTGGCTCATGACCTTTTGCTGCCTCAATATCTTGGTTCCGATGAAGCAAAAGAATTGAACGCCGCGTTTTCCGAGCGCCGGACGCCGGACGCTGACAAGTTTGGTCACTGAGACAGCGCCATGAAACCATTTCTGACATTGCATCATCCGGCCAAGGCCAGAGCCTATTATGAGAAAGGCTTGTGGGTCGATCAGACTTTCTACGATCTTCTGGTCAAAAATGCCGCCAGGATGCCGGATGCGCCCGCATTGCAAGATGGGCAGCGAACGCTCACCTGGGCAGAAATATTGCAATGGACTGACAATGTAGCCACCGCTTTTTCAACCCGTGGCCTGTCGGCGGGCGACAGGGTTTCGATCTGGATGTCAAACCGGGTCGAGGCGATTATCACTTTTCTTGCCTGCTCTCGCGCCGGGCTTGCCTGCAACCCTTCGCTCCATCACACCTATACGTGCGAAGAAATCATCGCGCTGCTGACACGCCTGGATGTGAGCGCTCTGGTGACCGAAACAGGGTGGGGTACCAATCGTGGTTCATCAGATTTTGCCGCTATGCTGGATGGTCTGCCATCTCTCAAGGCAACATATGAAATGGAGAATTTTCCTAAACTGGGAATTCCGGCGGGCAATCTAAATAATGCGCCTGTACCAAGGGGCGATCCCGATGCGGTCAATTATCTTGCCTTCACATCAGGAACGACAGGTGCACCGAAATGCGTGATGCATTCGGCCAATACTCTGCTCGCAAACGCCAGAGACATGGTGCGTGACTGGAGCCTTGGCCCCAATGCCCGGATGTTGTCGCTTAGTCCATTATCCCATCACATTGCCTGGGTCGGGGTGGCGGAGTGGCTGTTGGCCGGGTGCCAATTCATCACCCAGGATGCGCCAAAAGGCATGTCGCAACTGGACTGGATACTTGAGACCAGGGCTACTTACGTGATGGGTGTGCCGACCCACGCGATGGATGTTCTGGCGGAGCAGGAGCGTCTTGGCCTCAAGAGCCTGGGCGAGGTTGAGATGTTTTACATGGCCGGCAGCCCGATCCCGCCTGTGGTGGCGGAGGCTTTGGTAAAACTTGGTATCAAACCCCAAAACGTCTACGGGATGACCGAAAATTCATCGCACCAATACACCCATCCCGATGATGACATGGACATTTGGACCAAGACGACTGGCCGGGGCGGAGCGGCCTATGAAATTGTGATTCTGGATCCTGAAAACCCTGATATTATTCTTGATATCGGTGAGACGGGGGAAATTGCCGGGCGAGGCGCTGCCCTGATGTTGGGCTATTATGGCAATCAGGAGACAACCCAGGCCAGTTTCAATCGGGATGGGTGGTTCAGGTCCGGTGACCTCGGATCTCTGGACAAGGACGGAAACCTGAAAGTGGTTGGGCGTCTCAAAGATCTGATTATTCGTGGCGGGCATAACATTTACCCCGCCCGGATTGAAGCACTGGCGCAGCGCCATGATGGCATCGAGAAAGCGGCAGCGTTCCCGGTCGCCGATGATAGGTTGGGGGAGCGGGTGTGTCTTGGTATCATCGGGACGCCTGATGCAGAAGAGGTGCTGGAGCATCTCGCGGCCAAAGGCCTTTCCAAATATGACATGCCGGAATTTTTCCTGAACCTGGACGCATTTCCACTCACGCCAAGTGGCAAGATTTTAAAACGTGAACTGGCCGAAATGGTGAAACGGGGTGAACTCGAACCAAAGCCGGTACGCTATGTTGCAAAAAAGGAGATTGCCTGATGGCTGTTGAACTTGGTTACAGGGAAGAGGCCGCAATTCTGGTCCTCAACCGGCCTGAGGCACTCAACGCGCTTTCGTTCGCCATTGTCGCCGAAATCGACAATGCTCTTGAAGAGGTGGCGCGCTCTGATGCTCGCGTGCTGCTGATCACCGGGACTGGCGACAAGGCATTTTGCGCCGGGGCCGATATCAAGGAATTACGTAACCGTGACCTCATGGCGCAAAAGCGTGGCGCGGAATCCGGGCAGGCGACAATATCCAAAATTGAAACACTACCGATACCCTCGATTGCGCTTATCAATGGCTATGCTTTTGGCGGTGGACTTGAAATTGCACTGGCATGCACGTTCAGGCTCGCAGCAAAGCAAGCCAGGATGGGCCTGCCGGAAATCAAACTTGGCCTGATCCCGGGTTATGGCGGGACCCAGCGCCTGCCACGCTTGATCGGCGAAGCCCGCGCTCTGGAAATGATCATGACTGGGCGCACAATTGATGCCGAAGAAGCTTTGCATATCGGTCTTGTAAATCAGATTATGGAAGGCGACCCGCTCGAAGCAGGTCTTGCCTTCGCTAAAGGCTTCACCCGATACAGTCTTCCCGTGTTGGGGCTTGCCCGTCAGGCCGTCATGCGTGCGGCCGATATGCCGATCCATGAGGGTTTGAAAACCGAAGCCGACCTCTCGACCCTGGCGTTCCGTACTGGTGACGCCGAAGAGGGCATGGCCGCGTTTGAAGAAAAACGTAAACCGGAGTTCCGTGATGCCTGATGGCCAGATCATAGTGACCGGCGCGAGCCGTGGTATCGGTGCTGCAATTGTGAGCGAACTCACGGCGCGCGATTACAAAGTGGTTGGGCTTTCGCGCTCCGGCGACGTGCCAAGCGGGCAGGGCATTGCCTGCGACATGACGAATGAAACCGCGGTGTGCGAGACCTTGGCAAAAATTGCCAGCAAGGGAGCAATTGCCGGTCTGATCAACAATGCCGGCCTGCATCTTTCTTCGCCAAGCGCCGGGCTTGATACCGACGAATATGAAAAAGTGATGGGGCTAAACGCTACCTCCGTGATGGTGGCGGCCCGCGAAGTCTACCCATTTCTCCGGGACAATGGTGGAGGCTTAATTGTCAATATCGGGTCCTTTTTTGACAAGCTGGGGGTTGCCGAAAATCTTGCTTATTGCGCATCAAAGGCCGCTGTCGGCGCCATGACCCGATGCCTGGCCGTAGAATGGGCTGGTGACGACATCCGGGTGCTGAATATTGCCCCGGGCTATATCGAAACGGACCTAAACCGCGATTACCTTGCAAAGCCTCAAATCAATGCCTGGATGAAGAAAAATATTCCGACCGGTGGCCCCGGTGCGCCGGAGCAGGTGGCTCGCCTGATCGGAGCGGTCATGAGCGAAGACCTGTCTTTTTTGACCGGCGAGACGATTTACCTCGATGGCGGCCAGGGGATGAACCTCTGATGAAAATTTTTGAAGAATTGGCGCGGCGGCGAAACTGGGCAGAAGACGAGCGCATGATGCTCGATCAGGTACAGCGGATGGCGGACGAAGTTTTAGCGCCCAATGCAGCGCGCTACGACAAATCCGGCGCATTTCCATGGGAAAATGTGGAGGCCATAAACGCATTGGGCCTCAACGCTATCTTCGTGCCGGAAATCTTTGGTGGCGCGCCGACCTCGTATGCGCTCTATCTTGAATGCGTAAAAATTATCTCAGAAGCCTGTGCCTCGACAGGTATCATCTACGCCACGACTTTTCACGGTATGAAGCCGTTGATTGATGAGGGCAGCGACGAACAGAAACAGCGCCTGTTGCCACGTATCGCAGCGGGCGGCCTCGGGTCACTTGCCATCACCGAGAGCGCCGCTGGCTCCGATGCAACCCGTATGAAAATGAGTTTCACCCCTGACGGTTATGACATCATTGTCGATGGCTCCAAGATATTTATTACCAATGGCGATGTCGCCGACCTTCTGTTGCTGTTCGGCAAATGGTCGGAAATCGACGAAGCAAAATCTGCAATTTCCGTGCTTGTCTTTGAGAAAGATACACCCGGTTTTTCCGTTGTCAGCAAAGAAGACAAGATGGGCCACCGCGCCTCATCCACCGTTACTCTGTCATTCGATGGGTGCCGGGTGCCGCGTGCCAATCTGATTGGCGAACCGGGTGATGGTTTGAAAATTCTGCTGTCTTCACTCAACAAGTCCCGGCCCAGCATCGCTGCCCACGCCACCGGCATCGCCCGCGCCGCGTTTAAAGACATGATCGCCTATACCAATGAGCGGGTGCAGTCGGATCATCGCATCATCGATTTTCAGGGCAACCAGTTCATGATTGCCGATCTTGCCAGCGAACTCGCGCTTGTTGAAAACTGGATCGATTATGTCGCAGGTCAGGTTGATGGCGGCTCAAACGATTTCGGTCTTGAAGCTTCAATCGCCAAGATGCGCGCGTCCGATCTTGCAATGCGCATGACGACCGAAGCCGTCCAGATGCACGGCGGATACGGCTATTGCACCGATTATCGCGTCGAGCGGCTCATGCGTGATGCAAAAATCACACAAATCTGGGAAGGTACCAATCAGGTGCATCGCCAGTTCATTGGCAGGAGTTTTCGAAGCAAATGACTGAAATCAGAAAAGTCGGCATTTGTGGTGCCGGAGGCACAATGGGGGCGGGGATTGCGATTGTCGCCGCGCGTGCTGGTTTTGAGGTCGTGTCCTACGACCAAAGAGGCGAGGCACTTGCCCGGGCGGTCAAACAAACAGACGGGTTTTTTGCCAAATCTGTTGAGCGCGGTAAAATGACGGATGGGAACCGCGAAGCGGTATTGACTCGGATGTCTTCAACGACAGACCTTGAAGCGCTGGCAGATTGCGACCTTGTTATCGAGGCTATTTTTGAGAACCTTGAAGTGAAGCAGGAATTGTTTGGCAATCTCAATAATATCTGTCCCGAGCATACGATTTTTGCATCCAACACTTCGACCCTCTCAATCACGCAGATTGCATCCGGATGCGGGCGCGAAGACAAGGTTGTGGGCATGCATTTCTGCTTGCCTGCACAATTGATGAAATTGATCGAAATGTCGCCGGGGCTGAACACGTCCGAGGAAGTTTTCAATCTGGCGTGGAACTGGACCGAGGCAACCGGACAAATCCCGGTCAAAACCCAGGACAAGCCGGGCTTCATTCTCAACGCACTTTTGGTGCCGTTCAACAATGACGTCATTCGCGCCGTTGAGGCGGGTGTTGCTGAACCAGCCGATATCGACAAGGCGATCAAGGTGGGTCTTGGCTACAAGATGGGGCCTTTGGAATTGATCGACCTGATCGGCCTGGATACGCAAATCCGCCTCTGTGAATCATTTTATCCAGTGACACATGATCCACGAGCCTCCGCGCCGCCGCTGCTGCGCCGCAAGGTGGCTGCAGGTCATCTGGGTCGAAAATCCGGCCGTGGTTTTTTCACCTACGACGGCAACACCATGTTTGGAGCCTGAAATCATGCATTACACGATCGATCTTTCCGGCGAAAGCCGCTCCTTTCCAACGGGCGATCCTTTCCTGAAATCAGCTTCAAGCAATGCAGATATCGCCATTTATCTTGGCGCACTCTTTAAGCCTGATGATACTAAAGCCGCGATCCTGATCGAGCTTGGAACAGAATGCCTGGGTGTTCACACCGGCGAAAATGCCGGTGAAGAAGGCTCCAATGTGCTGGGCTTTAGCCGTTACCGGAATGGCGACGATGCACCGTCCAGCCTGATCGAACTTGTGCGGCAACCGGCAACGCTTGCGTCGGCAATCGAGGCGGCCCAAACGATGTTTGAATCAGCCGGTTTTGAAGTTGCTTTATGTAGTGATCAGGCCGGGCGTATTATCGACCGGTTGATGCGGCCAAAATACAATGACGCGCTGCGGTTCCTCGATGAGGGGCTCGCGACCGCCAAGGACATGGACCTGACCTGCCGAATGGGGCTCGGATATCCCGATGGGCCGATTGAGCGGGTGGAACGCGGCGGTCTTGGGCATCATTATGATGTCACCAAATCTTTGTTCGAGATTTACGGGACGTCCGCCTATACGCCGCCCCGGCGGGCGGTTGTAGCTAAACAGAGGGCAAATCTCAAATGAGTATGCTTCTTTGGAAACCGTTGCGGACGCGCCTGTTCTTGCTGCACAATGAGAATTACCTGCGATGAAAGCTGTTTATGTGCGCGAATTTGCGCCTTTTGATCAGGCGGAAATTGTTGATATTCCAAACCCGGAACCGGGGCCGGGTGAAGTCCTCATCGCCGTGAAGGCGGCGGAAGCCAATTTCCCGGATATTTTGGTGATGGAAGGCAAATACCAGATTACGCCACCATTGCCGTTCTCACCGGGTAAGGCAGCAGCCGGGATCGTTGAATCTACAGGCGGCAAGGTTATGTCGCTTAAACCCGGTGACAGGGTGGCCGTGCAGGTAGAACACGGGGCCTATGCTGAAAAGCTCATCACCAGCCCTGCCACCTGTTATCCGATGCCAGACGGGATGCCGTTTGAGGATGCCGCCGCGCTTGGTCTCGTCTATCAGACTTCGCATTTTGCTCTTGCAGGGCGGGCATCCATTAAACCCGGCGATAATGTTCTGGTCCTTGGTGCGTCAGGGGGTATTGGCGTTTCGAGCGTGCAATTGGCGAAGGCGCTTGGCGCCGGTGTCGTCATTGGCGGTGTTCTTGGAGCCGAAAACGCTACCATCGCCAAGGCAACTGGCGCGGATCACACCATCGATCTTGGCATGGAAAATCTGCGTGACGGTCTGCGTGACCAAGTCCGTGAGATGACCGGCGGTCGTGGTGCTGACATCGTGATTGACCCTGTTGGAGGTGCGGCCAATGCTGCCGCGCTCAGGGCCATGGCCTGGAGCGGGCGAATGGTGATCATCGGATTTGCCTCAGGCGATATCCCGATGATCAAGTCTAACTATCTTCTGGTAAAAAACATTGCTGTCAGTGGGCTGCAATGGTCAGATTATCGCGAGCGCGACCCGGCCTGGGTGGGGCGTGTGCAAAATGAGATTTTTGAATTCTATTCGGACGGCAAGTTGAAGCCGTATATATCCAAAATATACCCTCTTGAGGATTATGCTAAAGCGCTGATGCGTCTGAAGACAGGCCAGGCGCAGGGTAAGATTATTCTCAAAATGGGCTGACGGGATTTAGATAGGGCTATTGAGGGCGTCGTCATCTATGGATATCTTTCTGATTGTAGGTGCTTTTTGACGTGATATGCGGGTTGGGTTTGCAGTCTTAAATCCGGCCTCTCATTACAGCATAAGGTTTGCTGCGGGCTTTGATGGAACCCCTGGATCGATACCCATCACGTTATCGAAACTCTCGATCGGATAATGCTCTGAACTTGAAAAGATGAGTGACCTAGGCCAATATCTCGTTACAGAACAAGCACATCTGGCGATGTCGAATAAACGAACGGTTTCGGGCAAATATTTTGCTGTTAATGGAAAGAACGTACGGATGGCGGTTAAAACTGAATGGCGCGATTATGATGTGATTGTGGTTGGCTCCGGCGGGGCGGGAAGTCAGGCTGCCCATGCGGCGGCCGAAGAGGGCGCCCGGGTGCTGGTTGTCTCCAAGGACCCCATCGGTTGCTCTGATACCAAGATATCGGAAGGGATAGCGACGGTACGCGAATCCGGTGCCGAGGGCGACACTGAAGACGCATTGTCGGAAAATTTGCGTGTTGCCGGTGGCGATCTTCCTGTTGAAGCCATTACCAACGCTTTTGCTGAAGATAGTAAGCAGGCCTATGACCGTTATCGGATGCTGGGCCTGCGCCCCTCGATTGATACAAAACGCGATACGCCGCAAGCGCTGCCCCTTCCAATGGGTGGCCACAACAAGCGCCGATCGGTGGGGCACAAAAATTCAGGCGTTGCGTTCAGCCATGCCAACTGGAATGCGGTGGTGCAGTCCGACCAGATTGAATATCTGGAAGACGCCTGGTTTCTCGAACTGGTGACAGAGGATGTCGCCGATGCCGAAGGCGCGCCGCAAAAGCGGATTGTCGGTGGGCTATTGTATGACGCGGCGCGCGGGCTTCTGGTTGCAGTGCGTGCGCCATCTGTTGTCATTGCGGCGGGTGGTCTTTCGACTCTGTATTTTCCAAAGACGGATACCATGCGCGGTAATACCGGAGATTCTTATGCAGTGGCAGCACGCGCGGGCGCCGATCTTGTGGACATGGAACAGGTGCAGTTCCTGCCGTTCTGTCTGGCTTCGCCGCCCGCCTATGAGGGGCTTTTATGCGGTGAGCCGATGACCGCGAGTTTCCTTGGCGTTTTGCGCGACAAGGCCGGAAAGGTGATCCTCGACGGGGTCTATCTGCGTACGCGTGCTGAATGTTCGGCGGCCATCATGCGGGCCGTTGAAGCTGGCCGTGGCAGCCCCAACGGTGGCGCCTATCTCGATATGACTGCCAACAAGCAGAAGCCGCTTTCGGGGCCTTATTTCATGCGCTTTCTGCAAGGCAGTCTACCATCGGCGTACCGCAATGCGCGTCAGGCGCTAGGTAAAGTCGCGGCGAAATGTGAGGAGCCCTGGGAGGTGCGCCCCAGTGCGCATTACATGATGGGTGGCATCCGGGTTGATGAAAATGGCAGGTCCGTTGGTGGTGCCGGCGCTGGCGAGGTGGCTAACGGCATTACCGGGCTTTATGCCGCTGGCCAGGCGATGGGCGGCGTTTTTGGTGCCAACCGACTCGGGTCAACCTCACTCACGGAAGGCGCCGTCTTTGGCGCGCGCGCCGGCAAGGCAGCAGCAAAGGGAGCGGCGGAGACAACCACAAAAATCGATGACGCGGCCTTTGCGCCCCTGATCAAACAGACCGCGAAATGCTTTGGCCAAAAAGGCACTATTGCGGCGGCCGCGCTGAAGCGTGAATTACAGCACGATGCCTGGGATTATATCGGACCTGTACGGACTGCCGAGCGGATAGAAAAGATTGATGCGAAGATCAAGGAATGGTCGGGAAAACTCGATCAGGTCGCAATCCCTGCTTATGGCACGTGGAACCAGGCCTTCATTGAATTTGCAGAATTGCGCAACATGCTGGAGACGGCGAAACTGGTTACCGTTGCCGCGCGTGAGCGTGACGGCAGTCTTGGCGGGCATGTACGCCTTGATTGTGGTGAAATTTCCGCTTTTTCACAGCCCTATTCGACAATTGTCAATCAGGACGAGAGCGGCGTGCCGCAGGTATTCCGGGTGGAGCGGCCGCGCACTCCGATTAAACGCCTGATTGCCTACAAGGCCCAGGAAAACTGGCGCAAGGTGCAGATCAAGATGCTGCGCATGTTGCCTTCGGCGATGCAGGACAAACAGCTTGAGAAACGCTATCAGGCAATTATGGGTGTCGGCGGACCGGCGCCTGAGATTATGCCCGGTGGTGTTGATGGGGCGATTGCGGAGGCAACAAAAGCGTGAAGGTAGATATCGTTACCCGCCGCGATGGTGAAGAGGCCGTCGTTGCCTTTGAATATGAAAAACGCGAACTACGGGAAAAGCCGATGGCACTTGATGTGCTGTTGCAGGCGCAGGCAACTTCCATGCCTGATCTCGCCTTTCGCTATGGCTGCCGGGCTCGCAATTGCGGCGTCTGCACTATCGACATCAATGGCAAGCCGCGCATCGCCTGCCGATCACGGGTGCGCGAAGGCGACCGGCTTGCCCCGATGGCGACATTGCCGGTACTTGCTGATCTCGTGGTGCGTCGGGATGGGATTGCGCGCCAGATGCACGGGCGGCTGGCAAACGGTGCGCAAGGCAATGATCTGAATGTCGATGCGCCCGATGTTTATCACGATCTTACAGCTTGCATTGAATGCTATGCCTGTCTCGACGGGTGTCCTATGCATGCGCGTAATTTTGCCGGTGGCCTGCCGGGTAGCATGCCGGATGGCGAAGCGCAGCCTGATCCGGCACAGGGCTATAAGTGGGGTAATCCGTTTTCGCTTCTCAAATTACAGCGTATCCGCGTCGACCCACTGACAACCGAAGCCGGGCAAAATGCTGCCCTGGCCAACGCCATCGAGCTTGGCCTCGATGCCTGCGTTGATTGCGCTGGCTGCAAATGCGGTGTTGGCATCGACCTAATGGGCCAGGTCGTTGGTCAACTGCTCGAAGCAGCTAGCGGGAAACTGGAATAGAATTCAGGATGGTGCATTGTCAGAGTTTTGAACTCGTTCCTCTGACCGGACGCTGATCCTTGGATTGGATCAGGACCTGCAGCACGTTTCTCTCTGATTTCAGAGGCAATTAATGAGTCCTGACCCTGGCTTAGCCTGGAACAGTCGATCATTTCCGACGTACCAAGCCCATTGGCATTTCGGAAATCCGCTTCATCTCGGGCGTCTCAAAAAGATTCGGATTTTCCAGATAATTCAGCATCATATCCGTCGCATCGCCACCCCAGAAAACTTCGCCTTCGACCACGAATGTAGGCACCCCGAACACGCCGTCCGCAATTGCACGTTCGGTGTTGCTGCGCAGGACATCTTTGACAACTGGATCGGACATGGCTGCCTCAGGATCAGAAATACCCAAAGCCTGTGCCGTCGCCTCAATACCTTCGGGTGCGTCTGGTTGAAGACCTTTCCCATAAATCACGTCGAAAACCGCGCGGACATGTTCGATCCGGCTACCGGCGGCCACGCACAAGCGAAGTGAGGAAAAGGGGTTGTAGGGATGACGCTGGGGCATTGTAAAAGGGATGCCCAACTGATCGGCATTCCATTGAAAAAACCGATAGACAAAGCGTCTCTTGGGCGGAATTTCCGCCGGTCCGAGCTGCCCCCAGTGTTTCAGCAGCGCTCCGAAAACCACGGGAATCGGCGTGATTTCCAGGTTACTCGGCAACTCGTCAAACTGCGCCAGTTGCAGGTAGGCAAAAGGCGAGATGAAATCGAAATACCATGTGACTTTGGTCATGACCGGGGGGTCCCTGAGTTGACTGATGCATGTATATTAACGAGCCTTGCTCGCAAAAGCCTATATCCGAAGACAAAAAAATGGAGTCAACCAGCATGATCGACCTCTACACGTCCCCCACGCCAAACGGTTGGAAAGCCGCGATGATGCTTGAAGAAGTGGGGCTGGAGTATGTCGTCAAATACATTGATCTGGCTGCCGGGGATCAACACAAGCCCGCGTTTCTGGCGATGAACCCTAACGGGCGGATCCCGATTATTGTAGATCACGATGAGAACGGTCTGACCATATTTGATTCAAACGCCATCCTTTTCTATTTGGCAGAAAAAATGGGAAAATTTTTGCCCGCATCCGGTCCGGAGCGTCATGATGTGATGCAATGGCTGATGTTTCAGGCGAGTGGCATTGGGCCAATGCAGGGACAGGCCGTAACTTTTGAGCGTTACTTTCCCGAGGACGTGCCCGCCGCCCGAACCCGCTATCACAATGAAACCCACAGGCTCTATGAAGTTTTGAACACCCGGTTGGCGGATCGGGAGTGGCTGGCTGGTGATTTTTCGATCGCTGACATTTCAAACTGGTCCTGGATCCGCAGCCACCGCTGGGCCCGCGTTCCGACCGAGGGTTTGACGCATCTTGAACGCTGGATGGATCAGCTGCGCGCGCGACCTGCCTGCGAGCGGGGTCTCAATATCCCGCCCTCGTCGGGGCGTGCGGATGCGGCCAAAGCGCTCGGAAGTGCGATGACGACAACATGACAGAGAAACTCCAATGACAGACATTACCGGAATGGAGAGTTTTTGCCATAAACGGAAATTGAGGCCTCTGGACTTTGCAAGCTGATCTGATAGGTTTTTTCGCTGAGAGTCCCAACATTCCAGGAAATCAGAACACCGTCACATCGGCCCGTATGAGCCGGTTCGGCCATCCTTTTGAAACAAAATCCGTAACAATTATTGAGGTGCTATGTCTAAATTATTTGATCCGTTGAATTTCACCCGTGGCCCGGCGCAAAAAAACCGGTTCATGCTTGCGCCGTTGACGAACACCCAAAGTTACAAGGACGGCACATTGTCCGACGACGAGTATAATTGGCTCACCATGCGGGCAAAAGGTGGCTTCGGAGCAGTTATGACATGTGCGTCGCATGTACAGGCCGCCGGGCAAGGTTTCCCGGGGCAGTTGGGTATATTTTCCGACGATCATCTGCCGGGCTTGACCAGACTGGCCGCCGACATCAGGCAGGAAGGCAGTTTGGCCATCGCTCAGTTGCACCATGCTGGAATGCGCTCGCCACAGAAATTGATCGGCGTAGCGCCGCTATGTCCGTCGGCGGACGAAAAAACCGGAGCCCGGGAAATGACCACCGGCGAAGTAGAAGATTTGATCGCCGATTTTGTCGCTGCTGCCAAACGGGCGGAACAAGCCGGTTTCGATGGCGTCGAGGTGCACGGGGCGCATGGATACATTCTGTGCCAGTTTCTCAGTCCGGACATAAACCGGCGTGACGATAAATATGGCGGCTCGTTGAATAATAGAGCGCGGGCGATCTACGAGGTCGTTGCCGGTATACGTGAGAATTGCCGCGATGACTTTAATGTTTCCGTCCGGCTATCGCCTGAGCGCTTCGGTATGCGCCTGAGCGAAGTCACTGCAGTTGCGCAAAAACTGATGAGCGACGGAGCGATTGATTTTCTTGATATGTCGTTATGGGATGTACGCAAGGAACCCGAAGAAGACGCGCACAAGGGACGCAACTTGATGAGCTACTTTACCGAGCTTGATCGGGGCAAAGTTCGTCTTGGTGTGGCTGGCAAAATCTATGATGCCGAAACTGCCAATTGGTGCCTTGATGAAGGGTGTGATTTCGTTCTCCTTGGCCGGGGAGCCATTTTGCACCACGATTTTCCTGATCTGGTGCGCGATGATTCTACATTCAGGGCGGTCCAGCTACCTGTGACGGCGGAATATTTACGCGGCCAGGGCTTGGGCGACAATTTCCTGGAATATATGTCAAGCTGGGAAGGCTTCGTAGCGGGCTGAAGCCAAGGGGAGCACAGGGACCCGGTATGTTGACTGTGGATCAGAAGCAGGCATTTTGCGTGTCGAATTTTCTCTGTGAATGATGGTAAACCGGCTGAGCAAGCTTTGGTAACTTCCGGCCTGAACCGAACATTTGAAGTTTTTTGAACTTATCAGTCCACTTTCCACAGGCTCGACGTGACCGATCGCTGCTCCGGAAATAACACCGCCAATCCCGCCCGCGATTGCTGCAACTATATAGGTTACAGCAATTTCAGTGCGCACCGAGGTGCCGGGATATTCGACACGCAGCTCGTTGTTGCGGATGGCCAGCGAGATGAGTCCGCGTTCAGAAGCGAAAAGGGTTCTGACCAAGCTGCCATTGAACCAAAAATGGCCGCGTAATTCTAATAGCGGACCCCATTAAAAATGGGGGATTATCCTGGCACGCGCCAAAATAAACTTGCGGAACTGAATTCCCGTCTCATACCATACAAAGAAGCGATCCGAATGGAAAATTCGGCTCCAGGATGACAGCGATGGTCTGATTTTCCCGACCGATCCACCATATGCAAAGGATATGAACGAATGAGTACTTATATAATATTTGAGCAGGAAGAATGGGATTCTTCCTGGCGCGAGGCCTATGGAGCACCGACCGGTGCGTTGCTGAAAAAATATGGTGGCAAGGTGCTTGCCGCTAGCCGTGAGGGTGAACGCATTGAGGGCGAGGGCAAGGCGCCGACGGTAACTGTTCTGATTGAATTTCCTGACCATGAAGCCGCAAAAGCATGGCATTCGGACCCCGAATATCAACCCTTGATCGAATTACGTAATACCGGGTCGAAAGCCGAAGCCCTGCTGTTTAACGGGGTGTAGGACTTTCTCATTCATTCGACAATGTCGCCAGCGTAGTCCTAGCTCGAAGCGTTTACAGTTTCTTTTGCAATCATGTCGTCGATGAGACGGCGGGCACGCATTGAGCCTTCGTCAATATTCAAGTTGTGCAGCGGGCGGTTTTTGTCTTCATCCAGCATGATTTGCTGGGCTTCAACGACAACCAGATCCTCTAGGAAAATGTTTCCGTTGGCTTCCCGCAACAGCGTCGTAAGCGACTGATCACGAAGCTTGTAGTTGCGTACCAACGACCAGAAATACATGCAGGTATTGTCGGTCTCGGGCGTGATCGTGTTCAGCACCCGGCCATTGACGCCGTGGGACCGGTCTCCTTCCGGTGCGCCGGTGCCGGTCAGAGCCACACCCACATCGAGAATAATTGTGCAGGGGGGCTCGAACTCGATGATCTGCCAGCGGTCGACATTGCCCGGCTTGTCCAACTGGGTGCGCCAGAAAGGCGGTGCGTCGATATCTGTCATCCACCGCGACGATGTAACCTTGTTTTCGTTTTGGGTCGTTGTCATGGGTGTGTCGGCGACATGGGTATTCCCGATGCTGGTTGCGTGTACGAAAGTCTCGTGGGTCAGGTCCATCAAATTGTCGAGAAACAGTCGATAGTCACATTTAGCGCGCAAGGTTTCGCCGTCGCCGGCCCATTCGGGATCATCGTTCCAGTGAAAATCTGGAATGAGATTGGCATCGGCAAGTGCCGGATCACCGGGCCATATCCAGACAAGACGATATTTCTCGACGACCGGGTATGCGCGTACTTGCGCCTTTGGGTTCAACTTGTCCTGAGAGGGCATCCGGGTGCACTTGCCTTCGCAGTTGAAAGCGAGGCCGTGATATAGGCAAACAACTTCGCCGTCTTCTATACTGCCCATCGAAAGAGGCAGCTGGCGATGCCAGCAGGCATCTTCAAGAGCTGCGACGGACCCGTCTGGCTTACGCCAAAATACAATCTTGTTGTTGCAAATCGTACGCGCCAGCGGTTCACGCTTTCCAACCTCGTGGCACCATGCGGCGGCATACCAGGCGTTCAGCGGAAATGTTCGGTTCTGGTCCATGGATAATCCCTCAATTATGCCCGGTTCGCAAAAATTTGCTTCAGTCCTTCGCCACTTTGAGATTAACCAATTTTCCTTGGATGAAAAGTCGATATCTCCGCGAGTATGGGCACTTTGTTGGCGTTCTTGTTTGTTTCTGGCTTAGCCAAATTGAAATGCTGACTGGACCGAGCTTAAAACGGTATCGCCATAAGTTTTTTGGCCGGTGTCACTGCCAGCCAGGCCCACGATGACGTGAAGCGGCAGCAAATGTTCTTCGCGCGGATGGGCGTCACGCGCGGCGGGAGCCTGTTCCCAACCAATCAGGGCCTTGTTGCGGGCGTCCGGGTCCTGATCTGTCGCTGCTGTGGTGAGCCAATCATCGAAAATTTGCGATTCCGGGGCGGCCACATCGCCACCGCGCAAATTCTGCATCAGGGTTTTCATGTTGTGATAACTCAGGCCGCTACCGATGAACAAAATCCCCTCGTCACGCATGGGTTCGAGTGCTTTGCCAATCTCGATATGATGCGCAGGGTCCAGATCGGACCGCAGAGACATTTGGACGACGGGAATTTTGGCGTCCGGATAGGCGAGCAGCAGCGGGATGAAAACGCCATGGTCAAAACCGCGTTTCGAATCCTGCCGACTTTTGATGCCGTTCTCGGCCAGCAGGCTCGTGATCCGATCTGCCACTTCCGGCGCACCCGGTGCTGGATATTCAAGCTGATAGGTATGCTCGGGAAATCCGAAATAGTCGAACAGCATGTCGGGTGCAGGATTATTCTGGACGGTGACGACATCTTCTTCCCAATGGCCGGAGATCAAAACAATCGCTTTGGGCGTTGGGCCTATATCATCTGAAATTCCGCGTAAATATTTCGCCATTTCGTCCCACATTCCCGGTGGATCCCAGTCCATAAAAAAACAGGGCCCCCCGCCATGGGGAATGAATAATGTCGGCATTTTACGCACTGCTTGTCTCCTAACCGGTTTGGTGCATGTCCAGGCTTCGCATTAGCCGCTATATGTTTTTATGGGTGCCATCACACATCGGCCCATTGCCGGTCATTTTGCAGCCGCACAGATAGGCGGTCTTGGCTTCTTCCACCTGGAAAATAACCGGTTTGAAATCGGTTTCCTTGTGAGCGCCGTCACAAAAGGGCTGGTTTTTGCTCAACCCACAGGCACACCAGGCGTAATTTTTGTCGGCTTCGAGCTGAACCGCATAGGGCTCTTTTTGGGTGATCACTGGTTTCGTCATGATAATTCCTCTTGTTGATTTCATCAGGCCCTGTTCACAGTGAACCATGTCCGTCATTACAGACGAAGCGTTTTGAATAATGATATTGTCTATTATTCTGAGGTCAATATCCTCACCCATTTTCGAGGAACAGGAGAGATAAATGGCACGCATTATCGGAGGTATCGGGGCTTCGCATTCACCAACTATTGGCTATGCCAAGGATACCAACAAGCAGGACGATCCGGCCTGGAAGCCAATTTTTGATGGTTTTGCCGAAGTGCGTGACTGGGTACAGCGCAAGGATATCGATGTGCTGTTCATGATCTATAATGATCACATCACATCCTTTTTCTTCGATCATTATTCGACTTTCACGATGGGCATCGACGACGAATACAAACCGGCAGATGAGGGCGGGAGCCCGCGCGATGTGGCGCCTGCAAAGGGTAATGCGGGTCTGTCGCAGCATGTGGCGATGGCGCTTTCGGCTGATGAATTTGATATGTCATTCTTTCAGGGAAAGCCGCTCGATCATGGTTGTCTCTCGCCGCTTTCCATGATGGGCGATGAAAATGGGCCGTGGCCGGGCTCAATCATTCCTTTGCAGGTGGGGGTGTTGCAGCTGCCGATCCCAAACGCCAAACGGATGTGGAAGATGGGTAAATCTCTCCGCAAGGCGATCGAATCCTATCCGGAAGATTTGCGGGTGGCGATTGTGGCGACCGGCGGTCTGTCGCATCAGGTGCATGGCGAGCGGGCGGGTTTTATCAACGAGGAATGGGACGACGAGTTTCTCGAATTGCTCGAAAAAGACCCGCAGAAACTGGTCGACATGCGGTTGGCTGAATATGTCGTCAAAGGCGGCATGGAAGGTGCCGAGGTCATTATGTGGCTGATTATGCGCGGCGCATTATCAGACGACGTCAATCTCATTCACAAGCAGACCTACGCACCATCCGTAACCAATATCGCGACATTGGTCTTTGAAGATCTGGGCGGTGAGCCTGATCCAAAGGAGATCGAAGCTTACCGCGAACATATGGGTTACGAATTGGCGGGGGCTGATATGCTGGAAGGCACCTATCCATTCACCCATGCGCGCAGCCTCGCCAATTTCCGCATCAACGGATTTTTGCATGACCTGATCAAGCCTGCCCATCGCGAGCGCTTTGTGAATGATTTCGATGCGCTGGCAGCGGAACGCGGACTGAGCGAAGAAGAGATCGATCTCATCAAAAGCCGTAAATGGATTGAAATGATCCGCCGCGGCGTGAGCTTCTTTGTCCTGGAAAAAATGGCCGCTGTGCTCGGTGTGCCGAACCCGGAAGTCTATGCCGCATTTCGTGGCGAGACGCTGGAAGAATTTCTGGCAACCCGGAAGGTGCCAATTACATATTCGGTCGCCGGTGGTGACAAGGTCCAGGAGATGGACAAGACGTGAGGCGATTGCAAATCTGGGTCATGATAGCTAGAGCAGCGCTATCAGGGTGTGGGTGAACGCTGAATATCCCGGTATCAATGCTATTGTATATTGTTATTCTCGGGTTTTGAGTTAGAGGATGTTCAAATGAGTTTTGCTGATACGATCAAGCGAATGACGGAAGCTGTTGTTAGCGGTGACGGGCAGGGGGTGGCGGCTTGTTTTACCGCTGACGGCACCTATCACGATGTTTTTTACGGGCCGTTCACCGGGGCGGATATTGCCGATATGGTGGACAATCATTTTCACCGTGACGGGACAAATTTTCGCTGGGACTTGCACGATGCTGTGGAGCAGGATGGCGTTGGATATGTTCGTTACGTGTTCAGTTATGAATCCAAAATGGAACCATCAAAAGGCCGACGCGCCATTTTTGAAGGCGTTTCAATCTGCAGGATGGAAGGCGATTTGATAACTGATTATACCGAAGTTGCGAACGCCGCCGTCGGGCTGCAATGTTTAGGGCTCACGCCTGACCGTGCCGCCAGATTTGCCGCCAAGCAAGAGACCGAACTTAAAGCGCGGGATGAGGCCAAGGGCCATCTTGTCTGATTGCCCCTGACTGGATTTGAACATAGTACCAGAAACAATCAGGTGCTGGTTTCGTATCCCACCAGCTCTTTCATGTGTTCGTTGACATCGGCGCTGCGCAGGCCGGACACCTTGTTTGTGGGAGCCAACGGTTCGGTTGTGAAAAATTCCGGCAATTCATCATCCGCCAGAGTGAACCCGGCCTGGATATTGAATTCGTGTTCAAGGCGCAACGCCTCGCGGCCCATTTCCAGAATATCATCAGGCTCCATACCGGCGTCATGAGCGCTGTTGATGGCGTCGGCGATCAGGCGCAGATTTTCGTTTGTGACCGAGCGGCCGAAAATACACAGTCCGAGGGAATCCGCGACCGCTGTATTAACCTGCATGTCGTAGCTTGCTGCCGCCATATCGGCGAGGCTTTTGCCCTTGCTTCTATAGGCGGGAACGTTACCGGCGGTATGGTCGGCGCCCTGGGCGGTGACCATCATTGAAATGGCCGTAACTTCGATCACCCGGGGGTCGTAGGCGCTGATGGCCTGTTTCTTGATTACGGGTACCCGTTTGACACCAAAATGTTCGCCAACGCGTGCTGTGCCACCGGCCAGCAATTTACCGCGCTCGTTAGCGGCGCGGAGGTCGTCAAAAACCGAAATCATGAAATCCTTGTCGCCAAATTCGCCTTCTCCGGCATCCATAAGGACACCGATTGTGGCCCCGACTTCGATGGTGTCGATGCCCAGATCATTGGCGAGATAATTCATTCGGGCAATGTCGTCCGGGTCGTACAGGCCGCAATTTGTGCCGAGCAGGCTGAGGGTTTCGTATTCAAGCGGCGACACCAGTTCGTTGCCGTCTTTATCCACGTAGATGTTGCTGCATTTGATCAGGCATCCGGGCATACAGGCATGGGATACGTCGCCGCCGCGCCCGCCATTCTGTTCGTGGATGAAATCGCCGCCGACTTCAAGCCGACCTTCTTCCTTGGAAATGACCTGACCGGCAGTGAAATTCCGGGTCGGTAGGCCGCCAATATGATTGGTGAAATCGGCCATCACCGCAGTGCCGTATTTTTTCATGGTCTGCACAGGCTCGGATTCGTTCAGCAATTTGCCATATTGTTTGAGGCTGCCCATCATCCCCTTGCGATCATGGAGGGGCGGCATTTTATTCTTTTCAACAATGATCGCCTTGACCTTTTTTGATCCCATTACGGCACCAACGCCGCCGCGAGCTGCCAGCCGCACCGGGCGGTTTTCATTGTCGCTGAAAGCGATGCCTGCCAACAGGCCCTGATATTCGCCGACCGGGCCGCACAAGCCGATGCTGACTTTATCGCCGTATTTTTCATGGAGCTTTTTTGCGGTTTCAATGTTGCCCATGCCCATGAAGCCGTCTGCGGAATCGAATGTAATATCGCCGTCCTGCGGGATATGAATGATGACCCAATCATTTGAAGCACCGTTCAGGGTGAAACCGGCAATTTCCAATTGTCCGAGTGCAAACGCGAATGTGCCGCCGGAATTGGCTTCCTTGATGCCGCCGGTGAGCGGGCTTTTACACCCGACGCTGAGGCGATTGGCATTTGAGAAATTGGTGCCGGCAAAGGGACCGGCCGAGAATATCAGCGGGTTTTCAGGAGACAACGGGTCAACCTTGGCGACACCGGCTTCGAGCAGGGTTTTGGCGATGAAATGACGGCCTGCATGGCCAAGATCCTTGCCGCCAAGTTGCTCTTGCTTGATTGCCTGGTTTGCCAGATTGATATGTAGGTAAGTGCGCATTATAAACCCTTCCCGAAATTTCCACGGCCAATATTGATTGATTTTATCTTATACTATTTTCGGTGTCTGCTACCGGAATTTATGCCCGAGATCAGATTCCAGAATGTGGTGAGGCCAGTTCTACGTTCAGGGCATCGTAGGAAAATAGCCAATCAGAGCGCTCAGAAGATATGTCCCGTTTGGCAAAGGCGGCCTTCAGCTCTTCGGTAGAATTCAAGTGGAAAAGCTTTTTGTTTGCACTCGATTCATTCACGATTCTGGTGGTCCGCTCGATCCGGCTGTTTTGATAGATTTGCAGACACTCACTGACATTATCGGAAGCTTTCAGCGCGCGTGCCAGAACCGCTCCGTCTTCAACCGCCATGGCCGCACCCTGGGCCATATAGGGCAGGGTGGCATGGGCGGCGTCGCCGAGAAGGGTCGCTCTGTCTGTGCTCCAGTTTTTGATCGGCGGCCGGTTGTTCAGAGCCCAGCGAAAACACATATCATGGTCGGCGGCGTCCAGAATTTTTTGTATGTTCGGGTGCCAGCCCTCAAAATCCTTTTTCATGTCTGACCACGGATATTTGACCGTCCAACCTTCTTCAGACCATTCGGCATGATCCACCGCGCCAACAAAATTCAGCAATTCGCCCCGACGCAGAAAATAGACAACGGCGTGCTTACCCGGCCCGACCCAGATCTCGGTGATATGCTCCATGAAGTCGTTCGGCAGATCGCTCGTTGGCACCATAACGCGCCATGCAACCTGGCCGGTATATTCGGGGATTGTATCACCAGCAATTTGCGCTCGGACGGCGGATTTAATTCCGTCGGCACCGATTAAAATATCACCGCGCTCAGTTGTTCCATCGCTGAGTTTCAGAGTCACGCCCTGCGCGTCTTCGTCAAATCCGGTTACGGTTTTTCCCAGACGGATCAGGGATGGAGATAATTCCAGTGCTTTTTGAACCAGAACAGCATGCAGGTCGGCGCGATGAAACTGGAGGTACGGCGCGCCGTGTTTATTGCTATGAGCTTCGCCAAGGGGGATTTGCTGGAGTATTTCGGCGGTGTCAAAAATTTTGAATTCGTAGCGGAGCGGCTGTACTGCAATCTCTGCAAGTTTTTCCTTGAGACCCAGATATTCGAGGACCTGGACCGCGTTGGCGCTCAACTGGATGCCTGCGCCAACTTCACCCAATTCGGAGGCTTGTTCGAAAATCTCGACTGCAAATCCGGCACGCAAGAGGCACAAGGCTGCGGTGATGCCGCCAATGCCACCACCGGCTATCAGGACTTTCTCTTTGTTGTTCATCACAAACGCCTCATTCCGTGGTGCTGGACCACATCCAATTGAAAATGTCACAATGGTGTAATTGGGTTTCGGGCCGATTGAAATGTAATCAATACCGATTGTGAAGGATTATTTATGCCGATTATGTCACTTGAACCCCATGGTGTTGGCGAAGTTCATCCGCCATTTGAGACATTGGCAGAAATGTTCGACCATGTCGTTCAAACCACACCGGACGTGATCGCGTTGTGGGAAGCTGGACAAGCGGTAACCTAC
Organism: Hyphomicrobiales bacterium; assembly: GCA_021775875.1. Taxonomy (GTDB): domain Bacteria; phylum Pseudomonadota; class Alphaproteobacteria; order Rhizobiales; family NORP267; genus NORP267. Next base: position 71,456 of record JAJFHA010000002.1, read on the forward strand.
AAGCAGCTCGATGGCGCTGTGAAGGGGCTGGCGGCAGACCTTGTCGCTTTGGGAGCAACTGGCAACACCGTTGGATTGCTGGTTCCCAACGGGATTGTTTTTTCACTTGGCTATTTTGCAATCCTGTATGCGGGCGGGCTGCCAACGCTATTGAATCCAGCTTATCCACCGGCGCAGTTGGTGCCGATACTGAAGGATGCCGCGCCTGAAATCGTTATCTGCACGGCGCAAACGGGTGAGACACTTGACGCTTTGTCTGAATCCGGCCTCACTTTGACAAATATTGTTTTGAGCGGATCAGCTAAAGAAATTGAAGATTTCTCGGCCCACGCAGTAGCGCCTTCTGATTTGCTGAATATCAACACAGATAGTCCGGGGGCATTGCTTTATACCGGCGGTACTACGGGTATTTCCAAAGGGGTGGAGCATACCCATGGCATGTTGGCGGATGCGGTTCGCGCGATTGAATGGATATGGCCTGCACGTGCGTCCGGCGAGGTTTGCCTCCCCATCGCACCGATGTTCCATATTTACGGCTTTCTGACCGGTGTCCTGAACCCGGTTTATAATTGCGGCACCGTGATTATCCCGGGTGTCTTCAAACCGGATGAAATCATCGATCTGATCGCCACCCACAAAGTGACAATGTTTGGCGGTGGTCCGCCAGCGGTCTACAGTGCGCTTTTGCAGCAATCTAATTTCGAAGGGGCAGACCTGTCAGCGCTTCGCGTTTGCCCAGGTGGCGGTGCGCCGTTTCCGGTGGAGCTTATCAATCGCTGGCGCAAGGCGACCGGGCTGACAATTCAGGAAGGCTATGGCATGACCGAAATGGCGCCGATTTCCGGAAATACGGATACCTTTGGTAACAAGCCCGGGACTGTTGGTATAGCTATCCCCGGATGCAGGGTGGAGGTCGCTGATCTCAATGACAAGGATAAAATCCTGCCCGTTGGTGGCGTTGGTGAAATCCGTTTTTCCGGTCCTTTCGCGATGAAAGGGTATCGAAACCGACCTGATGAAACCGCAGAGACCATCCATGACGGTTTCATCTATACCGGCGATATCGGCAAAATTGATGAAGATGGGTTTATTACCATCACGGATCGCAAAAAAGACGTTGTCCTGGTCAACGGCTTCAATGTGTTTCCGCGCGATGTGGAAGAGGTCGTCTTTACCCATCCGTCAGTTCAGAATGTTGGTGTCATTGGGGTTCCTGATCAGCGGTCGGGTGAGCGGATTGTTGTTTTCGTGGTGTCTGATCAGGGAGACAGCATTGCGCCGGAGCTCAAGGCATTGTGCGAAAAGGATCTTGCGCCGTACCAAAACCCGGCGGAATTTCGTTTTATGAAAGAATTGCCTATAACGGCTGCCAACAAACTGGACCGGGTGGCGCTTCGTGAATTAGCCACAGAAACAACATCTTAGCCCTCAAGTAATGTTGAATGTGGGCCTTTTATGCGCGCATTTTTTGCTGTGAGCCGAGCCAGTTCGGGTCATGTTTTTGACCTGAAGCGGCCTGGATGTTCTTCAAACTTTACCTCTATCTTTTAATAAAGCTTTATTATAAAGCTAATTTTCAAATCTAAAATCCTGATCTGTTTATCCTGGAAATTGGTCATGGAAGATGTCGATAGCAGGAAGGAAAGCGGGCAAGTGAAGCGGGCAATCAGGACTGACAAGGGGGACGTTTATTCAACGGCCCCTCTCACGGTATCAAGGGACGCGCTTCTTAAGCGCGGGTCGGATGGGGATTTCCGTGTGATGGTTCACAACATGCTGGCATTTTCCACCAGGCTGGAAGCCGTGCGTTCCAGTTTCGGAACTCTGGTCGGATTATCGGGCATTCAATATACGGTGCTGATTTCGATCGCGCATCTTCAGGGTGAAGATGGCGTCGGGGTCAAAGCGATCGCCGATCATCTTTCTCTCAGCGGCGCGTTTGCCACGATCGAGACCGGCAAGCTGGTCAAACTTGAACTTGTTGAAAAGCGGGTCAACCCGAATGACCGGCGGCGGGTCTTGTTGTCTGTGACCAAAAAGGGGAGCGCGTTGTTGGCCGGATTGGCGCCGGTGCAGAGGGAAGTGAATGACCTCCTGTTTGAAGCGTTGAATGACGAAACATTCGCACAATTGCTTCAGATTTCCCACGACCTGGTGGAGAATGCCGATAAGGCGGCCGCTTTTGCCGATTATCTTTCAGGGATGGGGGCAGGCAAATGAGCAATCTGGAAAATTCCATGGACCTGATCGAGGCCTCAAGGGTTGAAGGTGCGGATTTGCGCAAGGCTTTTGGGCAATTCCCAACCGGGGTCGCGATTGTCTCAACCCGGACCAGCGAAGGCGAAGACCTTGGCATGACCATGAGTTCGTTCAGCTCGCTGTCTTTGACGCCACCTTTGGTGCTTTTTTCAATCGGACAGTACGCCAACAGCCTTGCCAAATGGCAGGCGGCGGACGTCTACGCGATCAATATCCTAAGCGATGATCAGCATTTATTATCTGAGCGATTTGCGCTTGCCTTGAGCGACAAATGGGCGGGTGTCGCATTTGATCGCGGGCACGCCGATGTGCCGATTTTGCAGGAAACAGCGGCTTGCTTTGTATGCAAACCGTTCGCCCAGCATGAGAGCGGTGATCACATGCTTTTTATCGCTGAAATTATCCATGTGGCTGTCAACCATGAAGCGACCCCGCTGATTTTCTGTCAGGGGCGATACGGCGAAATACAGCCGCGATCCAAAACCTAAAACACGAAGGAGAGGGAAATGCTTAAAACCGGGAAACAACATACCAGCGAGCTTCAGGATGGGCGCCAGGTCTTTCTCAATGGGGACATTGTCGAGGATGTAACGACCCACAAGGCCTATCGTAATGTGGTTGGGTCGGTTGCTAAATTGTACGATTTTCAAAGTGCGCCTGAAAATGTCGAGCATATGACATTTGAAATTCCGGGCAGCAAAGAGCGCGCCAACCGGATTTGGCAATTGCCGCACACTTACGAAGACTTGGTTGAGAGGCGCAAAGCACTCGTGAGCTGGACCGAGCTTCACGGCGGGTTTTTGGGGCGTGCACCGGACCATGTGGCGTCGTGCATAGCTGGAATGTATATGGGCGTTGAGGTGTTTGAAGCCCACGACAAGGCTCGCGCCAAAGCGCTTTCCGATTATTATTGTTATGCCCGCGACAACGAACTTTATCTCACCTACGTCATCATCAATCCCCAGGCCGACCGGTCCAAGGCGGCGCACGAACAGGAAGATGAATTTCTGACGGCGGGTGTCGTTGATGAGGACGGTGAAGGCATTACCATTCGCGGTGCCAAGATGCTGGCAACCGGCGGGATCATGGCGAATGAAGTGTTCGTTACTGTCATTCAACCTATGCAGGAAGCTGATAAGAAATACGCAATCTCATTTGCGATGCCGATGAATACCAGAGGATTGAAAATCCTCTCGCGCAAATCCTATGAGGAAAATGCCGGGTCGGTTTTTGATTATCCACTCTCAAGTCAGTTCGACGAGAATGATGCGGTTCTTTATTTCGACGATGTGAAAGTTCCGTGGGACCGGGTATTCATCAATCAGGATGTGTCCATGTGTCAGCAGCAATTCCACGCGACCCCGGCGCATGTTTACCAGAATTATCAGGCGCAAGTCCGGATGATGGTGAAGATGCAGTTTCTGGTCGGCGTCGCGAAAAGCATCGCTGATACCAACGGGATCACCAACTTTCCGCAGGTGCGCGAAACCCTCGGCGTGCTGGCGGCGCAAGCGGCAAGCGTTGATGCGCTGGTTCATACGATGGAAGTGAAAGGATCGATGCGGGGCGCATATTTTATCCCCGATCCGCATACGCTTTACGCCGCCCAGGTGCTGAACCAGCAGCTCTATCCGCAGATCATGACGACGCTGCGTGATCTGGCTGGTGGCGGCATGATCATGCTGCCATCGTCAGTTGATGATTTTGCCAATCCGGAAATGCGGGATCTGATCAATAAAACCCAGAAATCACCAACAAGAGATTCCGAGGGCCGGGTGAAACTGTTCAAGCTTGCATGGGATGCGGTCGGGTCGGAATTTGCCTCTCGCCACACCCAATATGAAATGTTTTATTCAGGTGCGTCGTTCGTTACCAAGAACCACAGCTTCAGAACTTATGAATGGGATCGCTCTGTCGCTCTTGTCGACAATATTTTAGATAGCTATTCGCTTGAAGACGAAATTGCGAACCTGTCTGATGCCAAATAAAAAGGGGAATTTAAATTGGCTATAAACAAAGAGCATAAAGAATTTCATCCGATTAGTATGGATGAGGGCTGGCACACGCCAGAGGGATATCCAGAAGGCATCCAACAGAAAATTCTTGCCGGTTCGCTGGATGAAGAAAGCAAAACCGGAAACCGCACGCGCCTGCTGCGCTTTGCCCCTGGTATTTTCACGACCGAGCCCTTCGTGCATGACTATTGGGAAGAGGTTTATCTCACCTCCGGTGATTTGACGGTTGGCAACGATGCTGACGGGAATGGCGGTGAATCTTTCTCGCCAAACACCTATGCATGTCGCCCACCGGGGGCGTATCATGGTCCTTTCAAATCGGAAGGCGGCTGTGTGCTGCTTGAAATTCATTATTATGAAGAGGGATAAGTGTTGCGGACACTTCAGGAAGCAGCAGCTGCACTTGCAGCGGGCAAAGTAACAAGCCGGGATTTGACTCAAGGTTGTCTGGACCGGATCGATGACCCGGCGGGCGAAGGTGCGCGGGCGTTCATTTCGGTCAATGCAGACGCCGCATTGGCGCAGGCCGATGCGATGGATGCGCTACGAGCCGTCGGGGCTGAACCGTCGCCGTGGGCCGGGATTCCGATTGCGCTCAAGGATCTGTTTGATATTCGTGGTCAGGTAACGGCCGCCGGGTCTAAAGTCTTGGCGGATACTGCGCCTGCATCAGAAGATGCGCCTGTTGTATCCCGGTTGCGTCAGGCCGGGTTCGTCTTTGTCGGTCGCAACAATATGACCGAATTCGCGTATTCCGGGATCGGTATCAACCCGCATTATGGCACCCCAAAAAATCCGTTTGACCGTGCTACCGGTCGGGTCCCGGGTGGATCTTCGTCGGGCGCTGCGGTCTCTGTTGCTGACGGTATGGCGCTTGCCGCTATCGGCACCGATACCGGGGGGTCGTGCCGGATACCGGCGGGATTTTGTGGCATCACCGGATATAAACCAACGGCATCCCGTGTCCCGCTTGACGGCGCGACGCCGTTATCTTCAAGCCTTGATTCAATTGGTCCGTTGGCGAATAGCGTTACCTGTTGCGCGGTGCTTGATGGCATTCTGTCCGGCAATACCGGACCGCTTCCAGCGCCACGGTCCCTTGACCAATTGCATCTGGGTGTGTTGCGGTCATTTGTGTTTGAAGATGCGGAAGACCATGTGGTGGCATCTTTTCAGGAGGCGCTTGAGGGCTTGTCCAAAGCCGGTGTCAAAATTACCTCGTTCAAAATTCCGGCGCTTTATGATTTGCCTGGGTTGAACAGTCAGGGTGGGATCGCTGCGGCGGAGGCCTATGCGTGGCATCAGGATATGGTTGAAGCGCGGGGAGGTGATTATGATCCGCGCGTTGCGGCACGGATCATGGCGGGCAAAGGCCAATCAGCCGAGGACTTCATTGCCCTGCTGGCGGCACGAAAAGCGATGATTGCTGAAGCTGACGCAGCAACTGCACCGTTTGATGCGGTTGTAATGCCGACGGTGGCGATTGCGGCACCGCCAATCGAATTACTGGCAGATGATGGCGAATTTGGGAAACACAATTTACTTGCCCTGCGCAATACGGCGGTCGGGAATTTCCTGGACCGTTGCGCCATATCATTGCCGCTTGAGACCGGCAACGAGGCCCCCGTTGGTTTCATGATGATGGGTGAAACAGGGGGTGACCGGGGCTTGTTTGCGGCTGCGCTGGCAGTTGAATCCTGCCTGAACCAATAGACCTCAGTCGTTGATTGGCAGGACTTCAATATCGTAGCCGTGGGATATTTTGCGCTCCATGACCGGGTCTGAAATTTCAAACTCAAATCTCTCGGCTGGCTTGATGCCGCCGATTGCTGGCATGGTGCCGCAGAAAATGATATCGCCCTGCTGGAAGTCTTCGCCGTGCACTGACCTGAACTCCGCCAGAAGATCGTCCGGTGTCAGCATGCTGGCGACGCCGCCATCCTGATACAGGCAGCGTTCGCCGCCATCCACTGCGTATGATTTCAACTGCAACTGATCCCAATGGGGCGCGACTTCGGCCATAGGCCATAACGTGTTGGCAATCGGTTTGTCGCACATATGTTTGGAAACCGTGATTCCATAAGTTTCGACTTCGCGGTCGGTATGGTCGGACCCGATGCCAACCCAAAGTGTGTCGTTATGGGCAAGCAGTATGAATTCTACTTCGCCACTGGAAAAATTACCGGGTGATTGCATATGTTCGCGCTGGGTCAGTCGTTCAAATGAAGCCCGGTAAAATACAGGCGTCCGGCTAGGCCGTTTGATACCCAATTCTTCAAGTTCGACTATATGCTCTTCCATCTTGGCCTTATTTCGCCCGGTCCAGCCTGCGATAAAAAGCCGGTTGATGACAATGTCTTCTTCGCGGGTCTCAGTTTTGCTGATCAACTGAAACGGAAATGTGATGTTGTTGCTCATTATATACCCATCTGGTTTTCAGAATTTTCTAGAATCCGGTGCCGCCAACGTCCCAGGTGTTCAGGACCTCGTCACAATGACTGCAAACGACGTTGGCTGAAAATACTTTGCCGCAATTTTTGTGATGCAGCAGGAGCGGTGGGCCATCTGTTCCGGCCTCCCATTTATCGGCCCAGGCGATCATGGTCAGATACGCGCCGTACAGGTCGGCGCCCATTTCGGTTTGCCGATAGCCAAATCTGTTATGTGTCTTTCCGTATTTTTCTTTCCTCAATAACCCGGCTTCAACAAGTTTCTTTAGCCGGTCTGCCAAAATGTTCGATGAGATTCCCAACCGTCTTTCAAACTCGTCATATTTTCTTGTGCCGAAAAACGTTTCGCGCATGACCATGAAGGTCCATCTATCGCCGATGATATCCAGTGAGCGGCCAACCGAGCAGCCTTTATCGAGCCGTCGGCCGAGGGGCTTTTTTGATTTTCTGTTCTGCTTCAAAACTGGTTCAGCGTTCCATCCAGCGCCTGGACCATCCGAATAGGTCGCTTCATGGACGAGGATATCTTCGTTGCACTTTGAGCAAACAATGCGCGGGGTGATCCAGTGACCACATTTCTTGTGAAAAAGAGCAACCGGCGGAGTTTCATTTTCCCCTAACAACCAGTCATCACCCCATTTCAAAAGAGCGAGCATAACCGGATATAACTCGGTCCCTTTTCTCGTGAAGCGATACTCATATCTGGTGCCACCGGCGCTATAGGGGGTTTTCTTGAAAATACCCTCTTCTACAAGGCGTTTCAATCTGGCGGTCAGGGTTGCGCGCGAAATTTGAAGGTTGTTCTGGAGCTCTTCAAACTTATGAACGTTGAATAACTGCTCTCGAATGAGAAGAAATGTCCAGCCATCCTCAATAATATCAAGGGTTCGGGCAACTGAACAATTTCGATATTTTGATATCCCGGCCCGCATATTCGTCTTTGTCCCGGCTAGATATTTGAATGCCATAAATACGTCTGCCAGGTCATTCTATCGGTTAAATTTTTCAACAAAATCAAGGTTTAAGTAATTTATAAAATTTTACCCGTATATCCCGGCTATCAATGCATCCTTCAAAGTGAAAATTCTGGGGTCGATTTTTACAAACGACTTGTGTTACTGAACTTAATGATTTACCCATTCAATAACAAAAGTTATCCGGTTTCGTCAAACACGCTATAAACAATTCGTTGGGGCGAATTTTTCTTGGACCGGGACTAATTGAATCGCTTGAAACCGGATTGGAAATGATCCAAGATTTAATTTGATTGGTCGATTGAGCGAGATGTTGAGGGACGTTTCAAGTTTAAAAACATTCAATTTTCCTCATACTGCGTGCGACCGTAACAGGTGTAAATCTGTTGCTGACCAAGCAAGAATTGCCCAGGCCGGGTTTATAATGGCCTGTGTGAAAGAGCGGCTATTGTGACTGTTCACTGACAAACAAGGGAGAAATGTCGATGAATAAACGTCTTCTATCTTTAGGCAAGGGTATTGCCGTAATCGGGGCTGCGGCCACGATGGCGATATCCGCTGTACCTGCTTATGCGCAGGAAACCATTTCGGCGGGGATCGTATCATTCCTGACCGGACCGGCTGCGGGACCGTTTGGTGTGCCTGGCCGTCAGGGCGCCGAACTTGTAATTGAAGCCATCAACGCGGGCACAATGCCAGCACCTTACAACAGTGCAGGGTTTGGTGGCGCACAGATGGAGCCGACCTACTCTGACGAGTCTGGTGGTAATGCCAAGCAGGTTGCGGAATACCGGAATCTTGTTGAGAAACAGAATATGGATGTCATGATCGGATTTATTTCTTCCGGTTCATGCATGGCCATTGCACCGGTTGCTGAAGAATTGCAGCGCCTCACAATCATGTCCACGTGCGGCACGCCCCGTCTTTTTGAAGAAGGCGATTGGCAATATACATACCGTACACAAGCCAATGCTGTTGGCGATTCAATAGCAGCAGCCTTGTATGTTCGTGAACATTTTGGTGATGAGAACGGCTTTACCGGGATCAACCAGAATTATGCCTGGGGACAGGATTCCTACAAATTATTCGGTCTCGCGATGGAGCATTATAACCCAAGCATCGCGGCTTCGGACAATCCTCAGTTCCCGAAGATTTTTGCGGGCCAGTACGGCACCGAAATTTCTACGCTGGCGCTTGATGACGCTCATCTGGTTCATACCAGCTTCTGGGACGGCGACATCGAAGCCTTTGTAATCCAGGCGCTGGTGCGTGGCTTCTTTGATGACAAGCTGGTTGTCTCTGTGGTTGGTGCGTCCGCCGTGGACAGCCTCGGGAACCAGTTCCCGGATGGAGTTGTGATGGGAACCCGCGGTGAAGTTGGTCTTCTTGTTCGCAACGCTGAGCCTGGTTCTTTGAATGAATGGTTCATCAACGCCTATAAAGAACGCTATGGCGCTTATCCGATGGGCCCGTCTTATCAGTATGCCCGTGCGGTTCTGTCGCTCAAAGTTGCGATGGACAAGGCTGCTGAAACTTCAGACGGTGTTCCGTCTCAAGACGAAATCATGGCAGCCATGAATGGCGCGACCTTCCAGTCGTTCGGTGGCGAGATAAGTCTTGCTCTGGGTGATGGCCATCAGGCGATCCATCCTGTTGGATATGGCATCACGAAATGGGATAGCGAAGCTGGTGAACCTACGGTCACCGACGTTACATTCTATCCAAACGAGTGCCTTTATCCGCCAGCAGGTCAAACGTCCGCTGATTGGATGGCAGCCGGTATGCCTGGCTCAACCTGCTAATACCTGATCAAATATACGGGGCGGTGAACTTCGTTTCGCCGCCCCGAATTTTCCCGCTAGGATTGGGCTGCAGATGCAACTTTTTATTACTATTCTGATCGACGGGTTAACCTACTCTTCGTACCTTTTCATCGTCTCTGTCGGCCTTACTGTTATCTTCGGTGTGATGAAGATTTTGAATATTGCCCATGGCAGTTTTTTTGCCTGGGGCGCGTATGGCGCGGCTTATTCAATTGGTCTGGCGGCGAATGCCGGATTTCCAGCCTGGTTCGGGTTCATCCTGATCCTTTTGTCCGCCATTCTGGTTGGCCTCGTATTGGGAGTGATTATCGAGCGAGTCATTCTCCGCAAAATGTATGACCAGGAAGAGGTTGTTCTTGTCCTCGCGACCTTTGGCATCTTTTTAATATTGGAAGATCTTATTCTGCTGGTCTTCGGCGTTAATCCCTTTTTCGCCTATCAACCGATGGCCTATCTGGGAAACATAAAACTTGGCGGTATTAGTCGCGATGTCTATTCGCTGACCCTGCTGGCGGCGGCGGCGGTAATCGCGATCGGCTGTTGGTACAGTCTGAACAAAACCAAGTGGGGTAATATCCTCGCTACTGTCATTTTTGACCGTGAGATCAGCTTGGCGATCGGGATCAATGTTCAAGCGGTTTATACGGCGACCTTCGTGCTGGGCACGGCCCTTGGAGCTTTGGGGGGTGCGTATATTGCGCCCACGGTATCGGTGGCACCCGGGTTTGGTATCGACATTATCATTTTGAGTTTCGCCGTTGTGGTAATCGGTGGCCTGGGGTCAATCCCCGGCGCGGTGATCGGAGCCTTGATGGTCGGTATATTGCGCGCCATCGCTGTTCATCAGATGCCGGAACTTGAATTGTTCGTTGTCTACGCCGTTATGGCGCTCGTTCTAATAGTACGGCCGGAAGGGCTGTTTGCCCCGGCCGTGGCCAGGAAAATCTGATGCGTTCAATATTATTTCAAGACAAGACGATTTTTTGGATGGGGCTTTGTTTTCTGTCCCTCGCAATCGCAGCTTTGTTTTTGCCCAACTGGATTGTGAACAACGTGATGTTCGGTCTTGCCCGCGGGCTGGCGGTGCTCGGGTTGATGCTGTTGTGGCGGACGGGTTTGGTCTCGTTCGGACATGCGCTTTATTTCGGCATTGGAGCTTACGGCGTTGCGCTTCTGGAGAAATATACCGGAACGACGGATATTTTCCTGAGGTTGATTTGCGCCGTTATAGTTTCGGCAATTGTCGGCTATCTACTCGGATTTATCCTGCGTGGTTACCGGGCGATTTTTTTCGCGATGTTGTCGCTGGCTTTTTCAATGGTCATGTACGGCATTCTCGTGAAGATGGAAGTGTTGGGATCTACAGACGGATTTTCGGTCTCCAGGACCACCTTTTTTGGATGGGTTCCTGAATCCAAATATGCATTATTGCTATCGCTGATTATTGTCTGCATGGCGTCTGCGGCATTTGTGCAGGTCTATCTGAAATCGAGCCTGGGCCAGTTATCTACGGCAATCAAAGATAACGAAATACGCGTTGAATATCTGGGCTATTCGGTTGCAAGGGCGGTCCATGTAAAATACGTGATTTCCGCCATCATGGCTGGACTGGGAGGTGGGTTGATTGCAATGGCTTTGGGTCAGGTTGATCCGGATTCCATGGTCAACTGGACCGTTTCGGGTGAGCTGGTTTTTATTACAATCATGTCAGGTGCCGGTAGCGTTGTAGCGCCATTCATTGGCGGGGTCGTTTTTGCTTTTCTGAGTACATACGCCTCGGAATTTATGCCTCATGCCTGGCAATTGGTGATTGGCGCCACATTGCTTGGAATTATATTCTTCCTGCCGGGAGGTATTTGGTCGCTGATTGAAAAACTCTGGAAAAGGGGGGAGCGTCACCATGGATAATTCCCCGATTTTGCGTGTCACTGATTTGCATAAATCCTTTTCTGGTATTGTAGCCGCCAGCAATTTGAATGTTGATGTGGCAGAGGGTGAAATTGTCGGTGTGATTGGCGCCAATGGCGCCGGTAAAACCGTGTTTATCAATATGATCACCGGGTATCTCAAACCCAGCAGCGGAAAAATCGAGTTTGCTGGCAAGGACATAACCGGGATCGAGCCGCGCAACGCCACCCATATGGGTGTCTGCAGATCATTCCAGGTCAGTCAGGTCTTTATGACAATGTCCGTTCTGGAGAATATGCTTATCGCTTTGTCGGTCTCCAAGGACAGGGGCTTTTCCATTCTACAAGCCTATGACAGGCCTGAACTGATTGCTGAATGCGAACAGATTATGGCGCGTTATAATTTGTCTGAGTTTCGTGATCTTGAGGTGAGCACTCTGTCGCAGGGGGTGCGCAAGCTTCTCGATATTGCGATGGCGATTGTATCCGAACCCAAGGTTCTGCTTCTTGACGAGCCGACTTCGGGGGTATCGTCGGAAGACAAATTCCCGATCATGGATGTGGTCATTGGTGATTTGAAAAAAAGCGGTACTTCGGTTCTTTTTGTGGAACACGATATGGAAATCGTGGAACGCTATGTGGACCGGGTATTGGCATTCTATCAGGGTGAAATCATTTGCGATGCCCCGCCAGCCGAAGCGCTCAAAGATCCTAAAGTGATCGAATATGTGGTTGGTTCGGATCATGATCCGAAAAAACCAGCCAGGAAATCCACCAAAAAAACTGCCAGGAAACCGGCAAAAAAATCTTCAGGGGTCCGCCGTGCTTGAAATCAAGGATCTGAACGTTAATCTTGGCCCAGCGGAAATTCTGCGGAATGCCTCGATGGATATTGTCGGCGGGCAGACCGTTGGTTTGATTGGTCGCAATGGCGCCGGGAAAACCACTACGTTGCGTGCCTTGATGGGTTTGCTGAAAATCAAATCCGGCACAATTATGTTTGATCATATGGAACTAACCAAGATACCAGCCCAAAAGCGGGCCCATCTGGGGATCGGTTATATGCCGGAGGATCGCCGTCTGGTTCCTCACTTGTCATCGGAAGAAAATATCAAAACCCCGATTTGGTCGCTGCATATCCCTGATTGGGAAGACCGGTTGGAATGGATTTACAAGATCATCCCCGAGATGGAAGTGTTTCGGGACAGGGCATCTGCCAGCCTTTCCGGCGGCCAACAAAAGTTGGTGGCGCTCGGGCGTGCGCTGATGATTGGCAACAAAATGCTGGTTTTGGACGAACCGACCGAGGGCGTGGCACCAGCATTGGCAAAACGGATTTCTGAAATTCTGCTGGATCTTAAATCTGACGGGGTTTCAATTATGATTTCTGAGTCCAATTTGCAGCATTGCGGCGATATTCTCGACCGGGTTTTTTCAATCGAACGTGGTGTTATCAGCGAAGATTAGACTGAGCGTCTTCTGCATTGATGGCCTGCCAGCGCACCGTTTTCACATATTCTCGACAAGAATTTGCGCGGTGGGCGCGCATCATCGTGCTTCCGTATTTATATCCTATAACTTGCATTAATGAACTAATACTGATAGATTATAATATGCCGCATTTCAGGTTTCTGAAGTTTAGCAATTTGTCCTTTGAGGGGGGCCATTATCCGGCCCGTTTTTGTAGACGGAATTATGAATAGTCGAAAGGGATCAGTTTCTTGAAGCCTCCGATTTTCGACTATGTTAAAGTTTCTACTGTCGAAGAGGCGACGGCGATTCTTGCGGATTCGAGCAAGGAGGCTGTTGTGATCGCGGGCGGGCAAAGCCTGTTGCCGATGCTAAATTTTCGCCTCGCGGCGCCCGAAATCCTCGTTGATATTTCAGGAATTGAGGCGTTAAAATCACTGATTGAACGGGACAACGTGGTTACCATCGGTGCCATGACCCGCCATGTTGATCTTGGCTCATCGCCGATTATCGCCAGGCATTTCCCGGTTATCACTAAAGCCGTAACCCATATCGCCCATCTGGCGATCCGTAACCGGGGAACGATAGGCGGCAGCCTGTGCCACGCGGACCCGGCGGCTGAACTTCCCATGATGGCGCTGTTGCTCAATGCGGAGTTAATGGTTGCTGGCGGTAAAGGTCCGCGAACAATTGCGGCGAAGGATTTCTTTCAGAGTGCCCTGGAAACCGATATCCAGGAAGGGGAATTGCTGGTGTCGGTCAGCTTGCCGCTATTGCCGCCAAATACCGGCTGGGGTTTTGAAGAAGTTTCGAGAAAATCCGGCGATTTTGCGTTGGCTGCGGTCAGTGCAATTCTTGTGGTCAATGACGGGGAGATTTCAGAGGCACGCATTGCAGTTGCCGGCGTAGATGAAACGCCAAGGCGGATGAACGGGGCTGAAGCAATGTTACGCGGCAAAATGCTGGACGATGATCATCTGACAGCGGTTTGTGAAACCATCCAAAGCGAGATCAACCCCGAAACCGATTTGCAGGCGTCATCCAATTATCGGAGACACTTGATTGGGGTGTTGACCGCGCGGGTCTTGAAAGACGCGTTTGCGGGTGCAGGGGGGATATTTGAGTGACCCGGAAAGTACCAATCAATGTCCGCGTGAATGGCACAAAATACGAGCGCATGGTGGAACCGCGCAGGCTATTATCCGATTTTCTCCGCGAAGACCTTGGCCTGACCGGAACCCATATGGGGTGTGAACACGGGGTGTGCGGAGCTTGCACGATCCTGCTCGACGGCGACAGTATCCGGTCTTGCCTGTGCCTGGCGATCCAGGCTGACAATGCCGAACTTACAACCGTAGAAGGGCTCGGCGATATCGAAGCCCTCAACCCGTTGCAGCAAAAATTCCGCGAGCATCATGCCCTGCAATGCGGTTTCTGCACGTCCGGTATGTTGATGACGGTCACAGACATGCTCTCAAAGAATACGTCATTGACCGACGAGGAAATCCGCGAGGGCCTGTCGGGCAATCTCTGCCGTTGCACCGGGTACCAGCATATTGTCGATGCAGTTCGGGACGCTGCAAAACAAGCTGGAGACGTGTCGTCATGAAGATGAATATTTTATCCGGTGGCGAATTGCAGATGAAGAAGCACATCTATGTGCCGGATACAGAGGATCGTCTGGAGACGATTGAAATTCCGGTATCCTGCTATCTGCTGCGTCACCCTCAGGGAAATGTTCTGTTCGATACCGGGTGCCACCCGTCGATTGCAACCGACCCGGCGGCGCGGTGGGGTGGGCTTGAAAGGGCCATGGTGCCAAAACACAGCCCCGGCCAGGACGTTATTTCTGAACTTGGAAAGGTCGGGTTGCAGCCTGAAGATATCGACCTGGTCATAAATTCCCATCTTCATACTGACCATTGCGGGTGCAACGAATTTTTTATCAACGCGTCTTTCTTTGCTCATCAGAAAGAGCTTGAAACCGCCAGAGCCTCTGAAATTGACGGCAATGGCTATTTTCGGGCTGATTGGGATCATGCAACTTCATTTGAAGCGATTACAGCGCAAAAAGATGTTTTCAATGATGGCCGTATCATATTGATCCCGCTGCCCGGCCATACCGCCGGCATGATGTGCGCCCTTGTTAACTTAGATAGGGATGGCGCGTTTTTTCTGGCGTCCGATGCGGTCAGTCTGAAGATAAATCTGGACGAGGAAATGGTGCCAAAGAATACCTGGCAAGGTGATTTGCTGCTCAAATCCTATGACGAAATCCGAAAAATTGAGAGGGCCGGCGCTCAGATTATTTGCGGTCATGATGCTGAACAATTGGCGCATCTCAAAAGAGGGCTGGATGGATATGCGTAAAATCCAGCTGAATATCCGATGCTACATCGGTGCAACCGAAATTTTTGGGGGATTTCCGGATGGACATTAATACCCGTCCGAAAATTATCGGTGCCCGGGTCCAGCGGCGAGAAGACCCGCGTCTGCTCACCGGAAATGGCGCTTTTGTCGATGACCGTCAGGTTCCGGGAATGCTGCATCTGGCTTTCAGGCGCAGCGATTTCGGGCATGCCAAAATCCTCAAGATAGACACCGAAGAAGCTGCCAGTATGCCCGGGATTATTGGGATTTATACGGCCGAAACGCTCAATGAGATCACCAAACCGGTAATCGCTTTTTCAAATATGAAGGATTATCAGGCAACGCCGATCCGCGCGCTAGCACAAGATGTTGTGCGTTATGTGGGCGAACCGGTTGTGGTGGTGGTTGCTGAAAATCGCTATCTGGCGGAAGACGCGCTGAACGAAATTTTTATTGATTATGAGCCTCTGGAAAATGTGGTTGATCCGGAATATGCAGCGTCCGGTGATGCGGTATTGGTCCATGAAGACTTGAAATCCAATATTCTGGTGGCGCGCGAATTTGAGCGCGGCGAGGTGGATGAAGCCATGTCGTCGGCGGCCATTCGGGTGAAGGGGCGGTTTCGCTCACGAAGAAAGACGGCTGTTGCCATGGAGACCCGGTCTTATCTGGCGGAATTTGAAAAAAGCAGCCAGTCGTTGACGCTGCATTCTTCTACCCAGATACCCGGCATAATTCGCGATGCTCTGGTGGATATTCTCGATATTCCGGGGCATCGTCTGCGGGTGGTTGCGCCGGATGTTGGCGGCGGGTTTGGCGGCAAGGCTTCGCTTTACCCTGAAGAGATCGTCGTCACTGCCTTGTCCAAATTATTGAAGCGTTCGGTCAAATGGACCAGCGACCGAATGGAAGATCTGATGTCGACCAGCCAGGCGTTTGATGAAATTATCGATGCTGAATTGGGGCTGGATAGCGAGGGCAATTTGCTCGCGTTATCCGCCGACGTGTTGGGCGATGTGGGGGCCTATTCGATCTACCCCTGGACCGCGGCGCTGGAACCAATTCAGGTTGTGAGTTTCATGCCCGGTCCCTACCGGCTTGCCAATTATCGGGGCAAAGTGCGGGGCGTTGCAACCAATAAACCGCCAACCGGTCCGTATCGCGGTGTCGGGCGGCCCGCTTCTACATTTGTTATGGAGCGGTTGATGGATATGGCTGCGGGTAAATTGGGAATGGACCCCGCAGAACTGCGCCTGAAAAATTTCGTTGTTGGGGATGAATTTCCCTACCGGATCGGGTCTGGCATCGTCTGGGATAAGTCAGAATTTTCCGAATGTCTCAATAAAGCAACCGAGAAGCTTGATTATGAAACGCTTAGGGAGAAGCAACGCATTGCCAGATCGCAAGGCCGTTTGATGGGTATCGGCATCGCCTCATATGCTGAATTGACGGGGATCGGGTCGCGCATTTCAGCGGCCCCCGGAATGCCGATTAATACGGGAACCGAAACTGCCCGGATCAGGGTTGATTCATCCGGGTCGGTGATTGCCTATTTTGGTGTTGCGTCTCACGGCCAAAGCCTGGAGACGACTCTTGCTCAGGTGGTAGCGGAGGAAATGGGCGTCAAAGTCGAGGATGTTGAGGTTGTTCTTGGTGACAGCGCTGTGATGGCCCATAGCACCGGCACTTATGCCAGCCGTTCTGCTGTTCTGGCCGGTGGTGCAGGCACTCTGGCAGCCCGCGCTGTGCGTGAAAAAATTGTCGAAGCCGCCTCGCTTTTATTTGAAGTGCCAGCCGAAGAAATCGACGTCTATGACGGCCTGATCCATGTGTCCGGCACCAACAGGAAAATGGATCTGCGCGAACTGGCCCGCGCAGTTTATTCCGAAATGGGGCGCTTCACCAAAGAAGTGCGCGAGAATCTCGATCTGGAAGCGACCAAGCTTTACGATCCGTATTTCGGTACCACCACTTCGGCCTCCCATATTGCTGTGGTCGATATAGACCCTGAAACCTTCAAGGTGAAAATCGAACAATATGTGGTCTCGGAAGATTGTGGCCGGATGATCAACCCTTTGGTGGTTGATGGGCAGGTCCATGGCGGCGTGGCACAGGGCATCGGTGCAGCGTTGTACGAAGAGGTTATCCACGACGAAAATGGACAGGTGGTGACCGCCAGTCTGGTTGACTATCTAGTGCCGTCAAGTTGCGAAGTACCGACAATTGATGTGCTCCACGCAGATACGCGATCGCCGTCAACGATTGGCGGGTTTCGTGGCATGGGTGAAGGCGGAACGATCGGCGCACCGGCAGCGATCGCCAATGCTGTGGCCGACGCGCTGGCCCCGTTTGGCATTGAGATCAATGAAATACCGATTTCACCCGAGCGGCTTTATCGTTTGATTGAAAAAGCAAGAAATTCGGAAAAGGATTGAACCTATGGATTTAGGTCTTGAAGGGAAAGTAGCTGTTGTGACGGGTGCCGCCCGCGATGTGGGGCGGGATATTGCATTGGCGCTTGCGGCTGAAGGCGCAAAAATCGCGGTCAATTATCGTGGCTCTGAACAAGCTGCCAATGAAGTTGTAGAGACAATAAAATCTAATGGTGGTGAGGCGATTGCCTATCAGGGGGACGTTGCGGATTACCAGTCGGTCCAGTCGATGACCGATAAAATCATTAGCGATTTTGGACAAATTGATGTGCTGGTAAATAATGCAGGCCTCGTAACGCCCAAGCTGTTTCTCGAAACCAGCCCGGACGAATGGCACCAGCAGATTGGCGTCGGGCTATACGGTGTAATCCATTGTTGTCACGCAATGGCGCCGCACATGGTGGCAAATAATGGCGGCCGGATCATATCGCTTGCCGGAGATTCCGCGCGAATTGGCGAATCCCGGCTTTCGATCACAGCAGCGTCGCGTGGCGGCGTTTTGACCCTGACCAAATCTCTGGCGCGGGAATTCGGCAGATCGAACATTACAGTCAACGCGATTGCTTTGGGGTTGATTGAAACCGCCCATAGCGACAAGGCGTGGCTTGATAAATACCGGGACCGTATCGTCAAACAATATCCGTTGGGCCGGATCGGCGAGCCTGAAGATATTGGCCCAATGATTACGTTTTTAGCCTCAGAAAAGGCAAGCTGGATTACCGGTCAAGTGATGAGCATCAATGGCGGCTTCTGCATGCCTGGCTAACGCCGCTTTATGATGGCATCCGTTTTGGGGAAATCTGATGATTAGAACCGATCTTATCGCTTCCATTCCTGAATTACTAAACCGGCACGCTGCTGCGCGCGGTGAAAAAATTGCATTTGAAGACGCGACGGAGAAAATTACTTATGGGGAGCTTCTGAAATCCACCGCAAATCTGGCGGGTCATTTTGCCGATCTCGACTTGAAGGTTGGCGAAAGTGTTGCGTTGTTTCTGCCGAATTCCGTCCGGTGGGTGGAAACCTGTTTCGCTATTCTAAGAGCAGGTGGGGTTTGCGTCCCGATCAGTTATGACTCTACCAAAGCTGAAGTGCTGTACCGGCTTCAGGATGCGCAATGCAAAATTATTGTTTCCACGGCTGAGAAATCAGATCTGATCGCTGAAGCCAGAAATTCTTCGCCGTCCTTGAAATATATAATTCTGACGGGCGAAATCAGCGATCTGGGAAATGTGATTTCTTACGACCGGCTTGGGGAAAATCTCTCGAAAACCCAACCGCGTGATCCGGAAGATATCGATTGTGTTTCCTATATTGTCTACACGTCCGGGACCACCGGACAGGCTAAGGGTGTGCTCTTAAATACGCGCGGGATGCTCTGGATCACGGCAGCATGCTGGGGGCCAATTACTAACATGTCCGAAGACGATGTGGTGTTGTCGCCTCTGCCGTTATTCCATTCATACGCACTCAACCTGTCGGTTCTGGCTATCCTCGCGCTTGGTGCCAGCGAATATATCATGGAGAAATTTTCCACAGACGAAGTGCTGGCTTTGGCGCGGGAAGGGCGGTTTACGGTCATTCCCGGTGTACCTACAATGTTTCATTATCTGCTGGAGCAATCCGGCGACAATTCCGGTCCCGGACTAGCGGGCGTTCGCATGTGCGTCTCGGCGGGTGCCATTATGCCAGCGGCATTGAACGAACAGTTTGAAGCCCGGTTTGGAATTCCGCTTCTCGATGGGTACGGCATTACCGAAACCTCGACCATGGTGACGATGAACTGGCCGTCGGGTGGGCGTATCATGGGTTCTTGCGGCCTGCCTTTGCCGGGGTTGGCGGTGCGGTTGCTGGACCCGGATACCGGACAGGATGTAGAGACCGGTAAAGAGGGCGAATTGATCGTATCCGGTCCGAATGTGATGCTTGGCTATCATCAAAAAGAAGCTGAAACGGCGGCGGCGCTTAAAAACGGCTGGTATTATACCGGCGACCTGGCGGTATCCGACAAGCATGGCTTTTTGACTATCACCGGCAGATTGAAGGAACTCATCATCAGGGGCGGGCAAAATATTGCGCCAGCCGAAGTCGAAGACATCGTGAAGGAATGCGAGAGCGTTCTGGATTGCGCAATTGTCGGCATGCCCCACGAACATCTGGGCGAAGTGCCGGCTGCATTTGTTGTTGTGCGCGACGGTTTTGAAATTGGGCGCGAAGCGATCCTTGACCATTGCAAATCGCGCTTGTCAAAATACAAAATTCCAGCGGATATTTATGAAATTCAGGAAATTCCCCGGACCGGTTCGGGCAAGATCAAACGGTTTTTGCTGAAGGATATGATCGACTGAAATTTTGGGCGTAAATTGGGCGTTGACGTCATTTGGCCGCAACAGGGATAGCGGGGAAATTCAGTGAAAAAGATTGCTGATAAAGTGTATGTTTCTCAGGCATTGGAACGTGTTGAAGACTCGGCTCTGCTTGCAGGTGCTGGCGTCTTTGCCGACGATATCGCGGTCGGTGCGCGGACCGGCCATGCGGCTTTTCTACGCTCGCCTCACGCCCATGCGGACATAAATTCGATTGATATCAAGACGGCGGAAGCTTTGGACGGTGTCCACGCTATCGTTGTCGGTGAAGACCTTCGCGCCTGGTCGCGGCCTTTTATTGTGGGCGTCAAACAGCCGATGGAACATTGGTGTCTGGCGCAAGACCGGGTTCGTTATATCGGCGAACCGGTGGCGATTGTGGTCGCTGAAGATCGCTACATAGCGGAAGATGCGCTGGCGCTGATTGAAGTTGATTACACGCCCCTGAAGGCGGTGGTTGATCCGGAAATCGCGATCCTGAAAGACGCGCCGGTGCTGCACGAAGCGGTTGGCAGCAATCTCATCAGCGAGCGGAATTTTTCTTATGGCGACCCGGAAAAGGCGTTTAGGGATGCTGACCGCATTGTCAGTATGAAAGTTCGCTATCCGCGCAATGCTTGCACCCCGATTGAGTGTTTTGTGGTCAATGCGGATTACGATGCTGCCGAGGATAATTATGATGTATTGGCCAATTTCCAGGGGCCATTCAGCCTGCTCCCGGTGATGGCGTTGGCGCTCAATATCCCTGTCAACAAATTGCGGTTGCGGACACCGCCGGATTCAGGCGGCAGTTTTGGCGTCAAACAGGCAATTTTCCCATATATCGTTGCGCTTTGTCTGGCATCGCGCAAGGCGGGGCGCCCGGTTAAATGGGTCGAAGACCGGCTGGAGCATCTGATGGCGGCGACTTCGGCCACAAACCGTGTCACCGAAATAGAAGGCGCGGTCACTAAAGACGGAGAATTGATCGGCCTGTGCTACCGGCAACTGGAAGATTGCGGCGGGTATTTGCGCGCGCCGGAACCGGCCACCTTGTACCGGATGCACGGCAACATGACCGGGGCCTACAAGGTTCAGAATTTGGCGATTGAAAACCGTGTCGTGCTGACCAACAAAACCCCCACCGGATTGAACCGCGGGTTTGGTGGGCCGCAGGTGTATTTCGCCCTTGAGCGGCTAATGCACAAAATCGCGGTGGAGCTGAAGCTTGATCCTCTTGAAGTGATCAAGCGCAATCTGGTGGAGGCCAAGGATATGCCTTACCGGACGCCATCGGGGGCCTTGTATGATTCCGGTGACTATCGCAAAGCCGTTTTGGAAGCTTGCAAAAAAGGTAACCTTGAAGCGTTAAAGAAACGCCGCGATCAGGTGCGGGGCGCGGGTGGTCTTTACGGGATCGGCTATACAGCCATTGTCGAGCCCAGCATTTCCAACATGGGCTATATCAGTACGGCGCTGACCGCTTTGGAGCGTGAAAAAGCCGGGCCGAAAGATGGCGGTGCGGCGATGGCCACGGTTTCGGTGGATGCGTTGGGGTCGGTGTCGGTGACCATGGATTCGACCCCTCAAGGCCAGGGGCATCGTACTGTTGCGGCTCAGGTGGTGGCAGATGTTTTGGGCCTGAAGCCTGCTGATATTCGGGTCGATGTCACTATGGATACGGCCAAGGATAATTGGTCGATCTCAGCGGGAAATTATTCGAGCCGCTTTGCCGGGTCGGTAGCCGGGTCGGTGCATCTGGCAGCGATTGAAATCCGTGACAAGCTTAAGCGCATGGCGCAAACGTCGCTCAATATAGCGGCTGATAAAGTGTCATTTTCAGATGGAAAATTTTCCGACGCTGACAATCCGGATAACGCCATTCAATTTCGCCGTCTTGCCGGGCAGGCGCATTGGTCGCCTGGATTGCTGCCGGAAGGCGATGTGCCCGGGTTGCGCGCCGCTAGTTCATGGACAATGCCTGAACTGGAAGCACCTGACCCGGAAGACCGGGTCAACAGTTCCGGCGCTCACGGGTTTGTTTTCGACTATTGTGGTGTTGAAATTGACCGCGATACCGGCCGCGTGCGGCTTGATAAATATGTGACGATGCACGATGCAGGCCGGTTGCTGAACCCGGCTCTGGTGGACGGGCAGGTCTATGGCGGCTTTACCCAGGCATTGGGGGCGGCTTTATTTGAGGAGCTTTCCTACACGGCTGATGGCACATTTCAGGCAGGGTCCATGGCTGAATATCTCATCCCCACTGTTGCTGAAACACCGGCTCCGGTCATCCTGCATATGTCGTCGCCATCTCCGTTCACGCCGTTGGGTGCCAAGGGTGTTGGCGAAGGCAATTCCATGAGCACGCCGGTATGCCTCGCCAACGCGGTAGCCGATGCGCTGGGGCGGGACGATATAGAATTGCCGCTCAAGCAATCCAAAGTGCGGGACTGGATTGGTATTCGCGAGACGCCTCCAACAAGCGGCGGGGCGGTCGCAACTCCTGTGGCCGATAAAGACGCCATTACCGGTCGCGGCGAATTGACGATCCGTCTCCCCGTTGAGCGTGTTTGGGATTTGTTGCTTGATCCGGAAAATCTTGAAAAAGCGATCCCCGGTTGTCGGGAGTTGATTGTTGAAGGCGATCATTCGTATCGGGCCGACGTTTCGGTGGCGGTTGGACCGGTGCGCGGAGATATTGTCGCGCTGGTGAAGCTGTCCGATCTAGACCCATCCAAATTCCTGCGGCTTGGTGGTTCAGCCGATGGTCCGCTTGGGTCATCTACGGGGTCGGGCACAATCCTGCTGACCGCAACTGGTGCAAATGGTGACGCCACAATTCTGCATTATGATTATAGCGTCTCTCTCTCGGGCAAGATCGCGGCGGTTGGCGGGCGGTTGCTTGGCGGGGCTATGAAAGTGCTTATCAAGCGTTTCTTCGAACGGTTTATCCGCATCGCAGCGCCTGAAACTGCACCCGCCGGATTTCCCCTGTTTGGATGGCTTGAAAATCTCTTGCGTGCGATCGGGATCAAGCGATGAAACCTGCTCCTTTCACCTATTGCCGACCCGACAATGTGGAGCAGGTTCTGGACCTGCTGCGCCAACATGGCGGTGACTCCCGGATTTTAGCGGGAGGGCAGACCCTTATGGCGATGCTGAATATGCGCCTGGTGGAGCCGAAAATTCTGGTTGATATTTCCATGATGGAAGCGCTTCGCTTCATCCGGGTGGCTGACAATTATCTGGAAATTGGCGCGGCAGTTATTCAGGCGGACTTGCTGGCCTGGACTGACCTTGAACAATATGCACCGCTGATGGCGAAAGCTTTGCCATGGGTCGGGCACGCTCAAACCCGCAACAAGGGTACGGTATGCGGGTCCATCGCCCATTCTGACCCAAGTTCTGAGATGCCACTTTGTCTGGCTCTGCTCGGCGGTGAAATTGTGTTGCGTTCAAAAACCAATCGGAGAATGGTCAAGGCTGCGGATTTTCAAATTGGCACCTTGACGACAGCACGGCAGGAAGACGAATTGATCGAGGCAATTCGCATTCCGGTGCCTGCTGATGTTTCCAAATTTGCATTTCAGGAAGTTGCCATTCGCCACGGAGATTTCGCGCTTGTTGCGGTGGCTGCTTCTCATAGTCCTGATGGTATCCGGCTTGGCGTTGGTGGTGTTGCAGACCGTCCTGAGGTACGGCATTGGGAGCATTTGCCAGAGGATGAAATTGATACGGCCCTCAATGATCTGGCTCATGAATTGGGCGGCTATGACGATATTCATGCCAGCGCTGGGTATCGGCGCGAACTTGTCCGAACAATTGGCAAAAGGGTAATTCTGGAGGTGATGGCGTGATCGAATATGGCGCTGCCGACAGGGTGAAAGTGACCCTGACCGTGAATAACGAAAGCCTGACAGGCTATGCGTCATCACGGATGTTGTTGAGCGATTTTATTCGCCATGAATTGGGCCTGACCGGCACCCATGTGGGCTGCGAACACGGGGTCTGCGGGGCCTGCACGATTCAGATTGACGGGCGGCCAGTGCGCTCCTGTCTGATGCTGGCGGTACAGGCTGAGGGCCGTGAAATTCAAACGGTTGAGGGGCTGTCAGATAAAGGGACGCTCAATCGTCTGCAACAGGCATTTCGCAGTCATCACGCTTTGCAATGCGGCTTTTGCACTTCAGGAATCCTGATGTCGATGACAAATCTACTCAACGAAAATCCAACGCCTACGGATGACGAAATCACAGATATTTTGTCCGGGCATCTTTGTCGCTGCACGGGGTATGTGGGCATCGTGAAAGCGGTGCAAAGTCTGGTGCTGGAAAATATCGCGCGCGAAAACGGGGAAAACGCATGAAGAATTTGGGCGCGAGTTTTTTCGCCAGTGTCGAACGTCAGCCTGAGGCGTTGGCGATTGTTGACGGCAAGGTATGCCTTTCCTACGCTGAATGGCAGGACAAGGTATTGCGGCTGGTACAGGGGTTGCGCGATATAGGCCTTCAACATGGCAACCATCTGGTTGTTGCTCTGCGTAACCGCTGGGAAATGGCGACGCTTCATTGGGCTTGTCAGATATCCGGTATCATTATCACACCGATCAATTGGCGTGCGAAAGCCGGAGAGATTGATTTCTATCTGGAGAATGCCGAGGGGCGAGCGCTGGCCTTCGAGCCGGCGACAGCAACAGCAATTGCGGGATCAAAACAAGCAGCAAACATTCCACGTATCGCGATTGGCGGTGCGGATGGGGGCACAATTTCGTTTGAAGCGCTTATCCAGAGCGACCCGGCGCCCATGGTCTCAGCGTGTGTGGGCGAAGATATTTCGCTTATGTTTTACACATCCGGCACAACGGGAAACCCGAAGGGTGTACCGCGCAAGCATAGTGCGGAGCGGACGGCATCGGTCGCGCATATTGCCCAGAACCAATATTGCTATGGCGAACGGGCGCTCGGCGTCATGCCGCTTTACCACACAATGGGCGTGCGCTCGCTGGTTGCCATGTCGTTGATCAACGGAACATTCGTTTGCTTGCCGGAATTCTCCTCCGATGTGGCGCTCGGCCTGGTCGAGGATTATGCGGTTACGAATCTGTATCTGGTGCCGACGCTTTTTCATGCCTTGTTGTCTGATCCGAATTTCAGCTCGGCACGGGTCAAGACCGTGCGAAAAATTGGCTTTGCCGGAGCTGCCATGACCGATGGGTTGCTGGCGCAAGTCAATGACGCTTTCAAGCCCGATCTGTTCGTCAATCATTATGGATCGTCGGAAATTTATACCTTCACGATTTGCCCGGACGCCGTTGGCAAGCCGGGGTCGGCAGGTAAATCCGGCATCAACCAGCAAATCCGCGTGGTCCGGCTCGATGCGGAAGAACCGACTGAATTGGCGCAGATTGGCGAAGAAGGCCAGATCATCGCCAATCTCAATAATGATGAAGCGTTTGAAGGTTATTGGCGTCGCCCGGACGCCGACGCCAAGGGGTTGCGGTCTGGGTGGTATTTCACCGGAGATACCGGGTATCAGGACGAAGACGGTGATCTATTCGTGACCGGGCGGGTCGATGACATGATCATCACTGGGGGCGAAAATGTATCGCCAGGCGATATCGAATCCGTATTATCGCTGCACCCAAGCGTTAATGATGTGGCCATTGTCGGGTTGCCGGATGAGAAATGGGGTCAGATCGTGACGGCCTTTATTGAACGTACCGAGCCGATTGATCCGGAGGTGCTTGACGCCCATTGCAAGGCGTCGAACCTCGCCAATTACAAGCGCCCCCGGGCTTACGTATTTGTGAAGCAATTGCCGAAATCACCAGTAGGCAAGCTTCTAAGACGGATGCTGAAAACCGGTGATTATGAGATTGAGATCTAGAAAAAATTCAGAGAACAGGGAACCAGAGAATGAGCGCAGATACCAGCTATGACGGTTTTTCAGTCGAGATTGATGAAGCGGCTTCACGCGCCGATATCATCCTGAACAGACCGCCATACAATATTATCAAGATGGTCCAGCGCGAACAAATGCGCGGTGTATTTGAAGAATTGGATCGCAACGACGCGGTGCGCGTCATCGTGTTGCGGGCTGAAGGCAAGCATTTTTCCAGCGGCGGCGATATTGGCGGCTTCATGGAAGCAACGCCTGAAGCTGTATCCCATCTGGCGTTGCATGTGGCGGCGCCGGAGCGTTGCTCGAAGCCGGTCATTGCCGCGATCAATGGGTACGCCTTTGGGGTTGGGCTGGAATTGCCGCTGGCGTGCGATTTTCGCATCGTCACGGAATCGACCCGTTTGGCATTGCCTGAACAAAAAATAGGCATGATCCCGGGTTCCGGCGGGTCCGCCCGACTTGATCGCATCATCGGTGTCGCCCGCACCAAAGATATGTGTATGCGGGGCCGTCGGGTATCCGGCCGGCAGGCTTATGATTGGGGTATTGCCATAGACTGCGTCGCAGATGATCAATTGAAAAAAGCTACCGACGATCTGGTAGCGGAACTGGTGCAAATCTCGCCGTTGGCACAACGGACGTTGAAATCGGTCTTGAACACCGCACAAAACGCCCCGCTTGATGTGGCCATCAAGATTGAAGGCGAGGCCTATGGCCGACTTCGCGGGTCTGATGATTTTCGTGAAGGGGTAGAAGCGTTCCGCGAAAAGCGCACGCCTTTATTCAAAGGTAGCTGAATGCAAAAAAAAAGGGCCGGGCGATTTTCACCCGGCCCTGTCACATTATAAAACTGACTATTTGTCGTTGATGGCCATTTTGCCGGGACCATTTGCAAACAGCATCAGCATTCCGCCAGCAATTGCGATGTTCTTCCAGAAATGAATTGTCTGGCCTCTGTCACCAAAATCAAAGTGGAAGATCAGCGCGGTCAAAACCGTGAAGACAGCAATAGCGAGTGCTGTGTAGCGGGAAAAGAACCCGAGCATTATCAAAACACCACCGCCAAGTTCAAGCAAAATGACGAGCGGCAACAGCATGCCGGGAATCCCTTTGGATTCCATATATCCTGCAGTTCCGTCATACCCGTTTATTTTGCCATATCCCATAATTACAAATATCAGGGCCAGCATAACCCGTCCTACCAGCTTGGCTGGGTCTCTTAGATTTTCCATGATTGATTCCTCCGTATTTTTGTTACCCCATAAGATTCGAACAGATTAATGCTCCTAATGGGCGTTCTCTAATCACAAAGTTGTGCGTTTACAGATCGAAGTGGAAAAACAGAATCGGCCCCAAATGTTCGATTGCGCCCGCCAGATGCAAGATATTACCAAAAAGATCAGTTTTGTCACGTCGATTGGCTCATTGTTGGTTGTGCCTCACCTACCAGTCCCCGACTTGCTCTTTGTAGCCGCAAAACGTGTCATAGATGATTTTCAAGCCGATCTGATCGGCGCAGAACATTGGCTTTAGGCTTTGACATCAAGCAATTCTGATGAACGGTCGATGGTGTTTTCGGCGAGCCAGTCATCAACCTTCAGTGAAACAATATTGCTCAGTCAATTTTGATGACGGTGCGGGGTGGTTTATCTGACAAAAGGCCGCCGATGAGATTGGCGCGGCGGACAAGTGTCGCGCCTTGATTGATATATCCCTTGTCGGTAATTTCGTCAGCATCGATCCGGGGCGGTTCGGCCATTAAAATGACGCGCTTTATGACCCTGCTGGAGCCACCTGCTGTGGCGTTAAAGTTGCTCAATGTTTCTGCAATATGAGTGCGAACTTTGGGGTCTTTTATAAGCGTCGCCATATCTGCGTCTGCGCCAAGACCGGAAATTTCCTGACATCCGGTCAGAGATGGCCAGGCAAGAACGCCGAGAAAATCCTTGTTATGCCCACACACTACCAGATCCTGAAGAGCAGGGGCGCAGGCCGCTACAATGTCCGTTCGCAACAATCCTACATTGACCCAGGTGCCGGTGGATAATTTGAAATTTTCTGAAAGCCGACCGTCAAAGATCAGACCCTTTGACGGGTTGTCGGGGTCGAGCAGACGCATGGCGTCGCCGAATTTGAAAAATCCGTCTTCATCGAGACTTGAAGCCGTGAGGTCCGGGTCGCCTAAATATCCGGGCGAGATGGAAGGGCCTTTGGCGCGAATTTCCAGCTTGTCGCCCATGGGGGCCAGCTTGATTTCGCAACCCGGCATCGGTGCGCCCACATTGCCGAGCTGGCTGGCGTGCCAATGAGAGAAGGTCAGGGAGGGCGCGGATTCTGTTGTGCCGAACCCGGAGCTCATTGCGATACGTTCGCCGGTGGCTTTGAATGCCACATGCTCGATGCGGTCCCAAAGGTCCTGTGTTAAGGCTGCACCGGCGTACCAGATGAATTTGATATTCTTGAAGAATTTTTCCCGAAACGGCTTTTCGCGTTCCAGATGTGGCAGGAGAGAGGCAAACCCGGCGGGAACATTGAAATACATGGTTGGAGAGATATCGCGCAGATTTTCAAGGGTTTGATCGAACAATCCCGGCACCGGTTTGCCGGTATCGATATAATAGGACCCGCCGTTGCAGAGCAGGGTATTGAACATGAAATTTCCAGCCGCCGTGTGGTGCCATGGCAGCCAATCCACTACGACTGGCGGTTCGTCAGCAAGAAATTGCAACGTCTGGCTCGTCATTTGCTGATTGGCACAGAGCATACGGTGGGTGTTGATGACGCCTTTGGGGGTGCCCGTGGAGCCGGAGGTAAACATATATTTAGCGATATGGTCCGGGGTGACGTTGGCGAAAGCTTCATCAACACCGGGTCCGGGCGTCGCTGACAGAAGTTCGCTGAACAAGGTTGTTTCCAACCCTAGGACCGGGTTTTGCGCCACCACGATATCGGCGTTGCTTGTATCCAGAGCCTTCAATGCTTCTTCAAATTTTGCGCCGTCCTCGGCGAAAATCAGGCCAGGATTCAACAATTTCGAGATTGGTATCAGTTTGGAGAAATCCCGGCTTACCAACGAATAAGACGGTGAAACCGGAGATGCCGGGATGCCCACTTGCATGGCGGCGATTGCCAGCAGGGCGAAATTTATGGAGTTTTCCGAGAGGATCATGACCGGGCTGGTATGGTCCAGCCTGCGATCCAGCAGAAATTGCGAAATCGCGTCGCAAGCGGTTCTGGTCTCAGAATAGGTTATGGTGCGCCATCCGCCGCTGTCATCCCGTTCGCCAAGAAACACCTGATCAGGGCGCTGTTTGGCCCAGCCTCGCAGCCAGACGCCAATTTGGCGATCATAATCCAGAAGCGGGTCCTTAGACTTGAGAAGCATCCCGCCATCTGACAACCGGGTGACCGCGACGGCAGATTTTGCCAGGGCAACCGGGCGGAGGGGTGCGGTCTCGATTTTTTTGGATTTATTGCTGGCCAATTTTTATCGCTGTGTCCTGTGTCGTGAAGTCATTTTACATGTTTTTAACATGTAAAAAATTGCGATATATTGTCTATTATAGTTTGCGACCATTCCAAAAAACCGGGAATACGTTTCGTGCTGAAGCGTAAAAAATCGAAAAATCAGGACGAAAATATGAATATTGATGATGTAATCGCGATTGATTTCCACACCCATGCCGAAGAGCCGTGCTGCCAGTCGCGTGATGATGGTTACAACGAATTTCATGCCGGGATGGGCGAATATTTTGGCTCCGGCCGGTCCTATCCGCCGGACATGCATGAAACGGCTGACTATTTTCGCGCCCTCAAAATTGCTTGTGTGATTTTTCCGGTCGACGCCGAACGCGAAACCGGGTTTCGCCGCTATTCGAACGAGGAAGTCGCAAAAATTGCGGCGGAAAATGACGATATCATGATCCCGTTTGCCTCTATTGATCCGGCAAAGGGAAAAATGGGAGCGCGTGAGGCGCGGCGTCTGGTTCGTGAATTTGGCGTGCGCGGGTTCAAGTTCCACCCGACCATGCAGGGTTTTTACCCAAACGACAGAAGCGCCTATGTGCTTTACGAAGCGATTCAGGATGAAGGGGCGATGGCGTTATTCCATACCGGCCAGACGGGTGTTGGATCCGGGATGCCGGGCGGCATGGGAATGCGGATCAAATATTCCAATCCGGTTTATCTGGATGATGTGGCCGTTGATTTCCCGGATATGCCGATCATCATGGCGCATCCCTCTTTCCCCTGGCAAGACGAAGCGCTCTCTATCGCTAGTCACAAGCCCAATGTCTATATCGACCTGTCGGGATGGTCGCCGAAATATTTTTCCGAAAATCTGGTGCGTTATTCAAATTCGCTCCTGAAACACAAGGTTCTGTTCGGGTCGGACTGGCCGGCAATTACACCAGATAGATGGCTCGCGGATTTTGAGAAAATCAATATCAAGGACGAGGTTCGCCCGCTTATTTTGAAAGAAAATGCCCGTAAACTCCTTGGTTTTTAAGGTGACGTTTTAGATATTTTTGAGCCTTTCCTGTTCTCGTAAGGTCGTCTAATTGTACCTTGATATGAGTGTAGGGAAATTCAAATTCTTTGTAGTTGTGGTCGTTTATGTATACATTTTGGTCGATTTGAAGCTTGCTGCGCTAAGTTTTTCGCGTAGCATTGGTTTCCAATGCATCTAAGGATGTTGATCAGGTGGAAACCGACCGTAGGCAAGTGTCGGTGCGCCTTTGGCTGAAGAGAAGTTCATTATGATTTTATCACGTTTTAAGCCAAAAAAAGTAGGCGAAATAACTGTGTCGCCGCAACAATTAGCGCCGCTATTGCAGGGAGCGTCGATTGAAGTATTGCCGCGCACTGCGGCCAAGATTGAGAGCTTTCCGGCCCTGTTGCCAAAAGGCACACGTGTATACATAGCGCATATTGACGGGACACCACTTGAAGAAATGGTTGCGACAGCGAAGCGCATTTCCGCTGACGGGTTTTCGGTTATGCCGCATTTCCCGGCCCGCCTGATCAAGGATGAAGCAACCTTGGCTGAATGGATCGCCCGGTATCAGGGGGAGGCTGGCGTTGAAGAAGCGTTGCTGCTGGCCGGTGGCCCTGCCAGGCAGGTTGGCGAATTGCACTCTTCAATCCAGTTGATGGAATCCGGTCTTTTCGACAAAGCCGGTTTCAAGCGGCTGCATGTAGCGGGGCATCCTGAGGGAAACAAGGATATAGACCCGGATGGGTCGACGACTAATCTCTCGGCGGCGTTGCAATGGAAGCAGGAATTTTCTGAACGTACAGACGCCGAGATGGCGATCGTCACGCAATTTGTGTTTGACGCGGATCCGGTGATTGCCTGGGCACAAAGCCTGAAAGATATGGGCGTGGATATTCCAGTTCATGTGGGTGTGGCGGGACCTGCCAAATTACAGACCCTGATCAAGTTTGCCATGACTTGTGGTGTCGGGGCGTCCATTGGTGTTCTTAAAAAACGCGCGATGGATGTGAAGCGGTTGTTATTGCCGTATGAGCCGACGGATGTTTTGAGCGGCCTTGCGGCCCACAAAGCGGCCAATCCAGACAGCAATATCGTGCAGGTGCATTTCTTTCCTCTTGGTGGCATCAAAGCCAGTGCGGGGTGGGTGGCTGAAAATGGTGGCGCGCCGGTGGTTGGCGCCAGCGCATCATGAGCAAGGTAGGGGCAAATACCCATGCTACCAGAGCGCTTCTGGAATTGCGCGAACGCATTCTGACCGGCGAATTCGGTGTCGGAATGCGGCTTTACGAAGTGCCGGTTGCCGAACAATTGGAGATTTCCAGAACGCCGGTCCGGGACGCTTTTGCACGGCTCGCCGAAGAAGGATTACTGGATCGCTTGCCCGGTGGCGGTTATGCGGTCCGGACTTTCAGCGTTGAAGATGTGATCGACGCCATTGAGTTGCGTGGTGTGCTGGAAGGTATGGCAGCGCGGTTGGCGGCAGAGCGTGGTCCTGATCCGCATCAGTTAGAGACCATGCAGAAGATAGTTGCCGAGATTGATAGATGTTTTTCCGGCGAAGATGTGAATATCGGCAGATACGCTGAATTGAATGCGGACTTTCACGAGGCGCTTGCGGTTGTATCCGGTAGCCGCACCATTCAACGGGAAATTGAACGGGCGACGAAATTGCCGTTCGCATCGCCCACGGCCTTTTTGCCTGAAAATGCGCGATATTTCCCGCAAACTCATTCATTCCGAAGCGCCCAGGAGCAGCACCGGGCGCTAACCGCTGCTATCGAAGCCCGGGAGGGAACCCGCGCAGAGGCGATTGCCCGGGAACATGCGCGGATCGCCCGGCACAATCTTGAATATGTCATTGGCGAGGATATCAATCTTGATCAGCATCTGCCTGGGTTGGCGTTGATCGTAAATTGAATGTCTTTGGCAGATAATGAAATTCTGTATTTTAATACTTTAATGTATGCATGAAAACCGGAAAACTGCACAAAATCTGGGTATATCCTTGCTATTGTCAGAAAAAACGGGAATGTATGTATACATTTTGGAGAAGTTAGCATGACACAGAAGAGTCTCGAAGACGTATTGAAAGCTAAGAATGATACCGTTGGGTTGCTGCGGAATTCGCGGATCGGCATGTATGTGTATCCGGTCGTGGCACCGGAATTCACCAACTGGCGTGATGAACAGCGGGCGTGGCGGCATTCAGCCGTGTTGTTCGATCAATCCCATCATATGGACGAACTTTTGGTTGAGGGGCCGGATTCAAGGGCCTTTCTGGAAAGCCTGGCGATCAATTCTTTTGCGAATTTCCCGGTCAACAAAGCAAAGCATTTTGTTCCCGTGTCCCATTCGGGCCATGTCATTGGCGACATGATTATTTTCCACGAAACCGAAGGCAGCTATAATCTGGTCGGTCGCGCACCTACGGCAAACTGGATTTTGTATAACGCCCAACGCGGCAATTACGACGTGACGCTGAAACACGACCCGCGCTCGCCTTCGCGCCCTGATGGCAAGAAGGTCAATCGGGTTCATTACCGGTTCCAGATCCAGGGGCCGAATGCCGACGCTATTCTCGACAAGCTGAATGGCGGCCCGGTGCAGGAAATCAAATTCTTCAATATGGACTGGATCAATGTTGCAGGCCGCAAGGTCCGTGCATTGCGCCACGGTATGGCCGGAGCGCCGGGTCTTGAACTTTGGGGCCCATACGAAGAAAAAGATGAAATCCACGCAGCCATTATGGAAGCTGCCGAAGGCCAGGACATGTATTTGGTCGGGGCGCGGGCTTATTCGACTAATACGCTTGAATCCGGTTGGATACCGTCTCCACTGCCAGCTATTTATACAGGCGAAGAAATGGCCGGGTACCGCGAATGGTTGCCTGCTGCTTCGTATGAAGCCACCGGCGCGATTGGCGGCAGCTTTGTCTCCAGCAATATCGAGGATTATTATACCAATCCATACGAGTTGGGATACGGCATCTATATCAAGAACGACCATGATTATGTCGGCCGGGCGGCGTTGGAAAAAATGAAAGACCAGCCGCAGCGCAAGAAAGTGACCTTTGAATGGAATTCCGAGGATCTGGTCAAAATCATCGCGTCGGCATTTGATCCTGGCGGCGAAAATTACAAATGGGTGGATTTCCCGCAGCCTAATTACGCGTCATCGAGTTTTGACCGGGTCATGAATGGCGACAAAGTGGTTGGCCTTTCCATGTTCAACGGCTTTAGCTTCAATGAACGCGCCATGCTGTCGCTTGGAATTGTCGACCCTGACGTTCAGGTCGGTGATGTGTTGACGATGATTTGGGGTGAGCCGGACGGAGGCACTGGAAAAACCTCGACCGAGCGTCACAAACAGGCCGAGATTCGGGTCAAAATTTCCCAGGTTCCTTATGCACGGGAAGCACGTGAAAATTATGCAGAGAGCTGGCGTACTAAATCTTAGTAACCGGTATTTAGGAACTTCCGGGAGCGCAAATGCTCCGGAGAATTCCATGATTGGCGGACAACCAAAAAACCCTGTCCGTCTTTTTAGAGACTAATGGGAGGAATAAAAAATGAACTTACAATTGATTTTTAAAGCTATGCACGTTGGCCTGGCGGCCATTTGTATCAATGTCCTGATGATGGTTGCCGCTCAAGCCGAACCATTGAAGTTGGCGCATTTCGTGCCGCCAGCACATACATTTACGGGCGCGATTGCTGATCCGCTGGTGAATGGTGTAAATGCTGCGACCGGTGGTTCACTCGAAATCCAGGTCTATCCCGGCGGTGAACTTGGCAAAGGCCCGGTTGAACAATATGTGCGCGCCGTAAACGGTGTTGCCGATATTACTTTTGGTTTGGCTGGATACACGTCCGCACAATTTCCGCTCTCCATGATCGTCGAGTTGCCTGGTGTCGTTGGCACGTCTGGCTTGGGTTATGAAGCGATCTGGAATGCTTACGAAGACCATCTGACCAGCGAATTTCCCGGCACCCGCCCGCTTGCCCTTTGGACCAGTGAGCCGATGGTTCTCATCATGAAGGAAAAAGAAATTCGTACTGTTGCGGATCTGGCTGGTCTGAAAATCCGCGTCTCCGGCGCGGTCCCGGCCCGGGTTATTGAAGCTCTTGGCGCAACGCCCGTTCATATGCCTGCGCCGGCAATGTATAACGCGCTGCAAACTGGCCTGGTAGACGGCATCATGACCGGCTCCAGTGCTATCCATGACTTCCGACTGAGTGAAGTCGCCCAGTTCTATACAGAAGGTCCGGCCCTCGGTAACATTCTGTTCTTCCTGGTGATGAACGAAGCCACTTACAATGCGCTGCCTGCAAACGAGCAGGCCGCCATTGACGCTAATTCCGGTCTTGAATTGTCCAAATCGGGCGAAGACAACTGGAACCAGGTTGCCAATGACACCATGGCAGCTCTCAGGGCAGATTCCAGCAAGACGGTTATCAGTCTGACGGGCGACGAAGCGGCGGCATTTGATGCCATCACTTTGGCAGTTCGTGATGCTGTTGTCAGCGAACTGGATGCCAAAGGTTTGGCAGCGTCCGCTGTATTGTCTGCGATGAGCGGACAATAGGCTGACGGAGACGCTGGTATGTTTGATCGTACCCGAAAAATAGTCGACAGGCTGGTTGGCCTGTCGGCGCTTGTCGGGGCGCTTGCTCTGGTCATTACCGCAATGATTGTCATCATTGATGTGATCGGCCGGTATTTTGGCAGTCCGCTTTATGGAGCACAGGATATCGTGCAGATGTCCGCGCTCTTTATCGTGTTTGGCGGGATGGCCTATTGCGAGCGTCGTGGTGGACATATCAGTGTCGATCTGCTGGAAGCTTCATTCAGCGCTTCATTCAACATAAAGCTCACGATCATTGGCAGCCTGTTGGGTGCATTGGTCTTCGGGCTAATCGCTTGGCAGACGTTTGAAGCCATCAAGCTCTCACACATGCTGAATATGGCGACAAATATACTTTACTTGCCACGGGCGCCTTTTCAGTATGCGATTGGAACTCTGGCTGGAATTACCAGTCTGGCGATGGCTGTGACGGCTTTGGGGATTATTCTTGAAAAACCGGACAATGGTTCAGACAGTGCAGCGAAATGAGTCCTGAATTCATTGGCCTTTTGGGGATAATCTCCCTGTTCTCGATGCTGGCGCTGCGTGTGCCGGTGGCGTTTGCCATGTTCATTGTCGGCCTTGTTGGCGTATCGGTGTTGAACAGCACAAAAGCCGCTTTGTCGCTGTTGGCATCTGAAAGTTTTACCTTGGCTTCGAGCCACGAATTGATCGTGATTCCGCTTTTCATCCTGATGGGGAATGTCGCGACAGAATCCGGGATGAGCCGCAAATTGTATGACGCGGCCTATGCCATGATCGGGACAATCCGGGGCGGGTTGGCGTCGGCAACCGTGATTGGCTGCGCGGGGTTTGCGGCATTATCAGGATCATCGGTCGCGTCCGCCCTAACCATGGGGCGGGTGTCGTTGTCCGAGATGAAACGGTTCAATTATTCGCCGCGCCTTTCAACCGGGGCTGTTGCCGCGGGCGGCACGTTAGGCATTCTCATTCCGCCATCAACCGGATTTGTGCTTTACGCAATCCTGACCAGAGAATCTATTGGTCGGCTGTTTCTGGCCGGCGTTTTGCCGGGCTTGCTTTTGACTTTCATGTTTGTGATGTCGATCTGGATTATGACCTTTTTCAAGCCAGAGCTGGGGCCTCCCGGTCCATCCAGAACATTGCGCGAAAAAATTAAAGCATCGCTCGGCGCTTTGCCAATCATGGTGATTGTTCTGATGACCATTGGCGGTATTTATTCCGGAATTTTCTCTCCCGTTGAGGCGGCTGCCGTGGGCGTCGGTCTCACCATTTTGGGCGGCACTTTGGCCGGGTCTTTGAATGTTGAAAAATTCGTCAATGCCTTGAAAGACAGCGTTTCAACTACCGCGACCGTCATGCTGATCCTGATTGCCGCCCATGTTATCGGACCGTTTCTGGCGCTCAGTCACATGCCAACTTTCGTCGGGGAATTTCTGACGTCGCTGGATATCGGCCGGTACGGCATCCTGGCACTGATCCTGATCACCTATCTGGTTTTAGGGTGTTTCATGGAAGGGTTCGCGATGATGGTTCTGACCCTGCCGATTTTCTTCCCCGTTATCGTATCCCTTGGGTTTGACCCGATCTGGTTTGGCGTTGTGGTGGTGATGGTGCTTGAGATGGGGTTGATAACGCCGCCTGTGGGGATCAACGTTTTCATAGTGAAATCGGTAGCGCCGGATGTGCCACTCAAGGAAATTTTTATCGGCGTACTGCCGTTTCTCATTGCGATGATCATCGCAATGATCTTTATCATCATGTTCCCGGCGATTGCCTTATATCTACCCAACACAATGATTGGCTGATTGGCCCGGACTTTGCCTTAAAAAAAGACCGTGCCTGTTATCCAGACACGGTCCCTAAACTGATATTTGGAAATGTTTGACTACTAATCCGTGCATTCCATAAGCATTGTCCCGGCACCGGTGTTTGATATCGGGATATGGTAATTCTTGTGAAGCGGGGTGACCTTTTCGGTTAGTGCGCCGCGCATCATCATCCACATCAGGAATTCGGTCCCTTGCGTGCCAGCCTGTCTGACCAGTTCCATGCGAGAGATTTTTGTCAGCTCCTCGGGCGCAGTTACAATTTTCTCCATGCACATCTCATCAAATTCCCTGTTGATGTGCCCGGCCCGTTCGCCATCAAGTTGATGTGACAGACCGCCGGTTCCAAGCACAACAACCTTGATGTCTTCCGGATAAGAGCGGATCGCCTTGCCAAGCGCCTTGCCGAAATTTAAGGCCCGGTTCAGGGTTGGAATTGGATGCTGGACCGTATTGGCGCTGATCGGGATCGCACGCGGCATTTCGGGATTATGCGGTGCGCCGGGCCAGAACAATTGCATCGGCACGGTAAAGCCGTGATCGACCGCCAGTTCCTGACAAGAAGCAATATCAAATTCGTCCGCAACCATGCCTTCAATAATATGCCAGGATAATTCCGGATCACCGGGGAAGGGGTCCAGTTTTGGAATGCCCCAGCCTTCGTCTTCGTTGATATATTCGTGCGCTGCGCCAATCGCAAAAGTCGGCATCTGGTTCAGGAAAAACCCAAGACCATGATCGTTGTAAATGTTGATGACAACATCAGGCCTTTCATCGTGGAGCCATTCGCGAATGGGCGGGTAGCCATCGAAAAATGGCTTCCAATAAGGCTCGTCAAACATTTCATTGGCAATGGCATTGCCAACGGCGGGGATGTGGGATGTGGTTATTCCACCAATAATCCTGGCCATGGTTCAGTCTCCTTGCCGCAATAATTTTTCTTTGAAAGCTTCAACGCTCATGCCGGTTTGCTGGGCGCCGACATCCTGCACACCGAGCTTGAATATCCCGGCAAATTTGGCGAGGTAATAAATGTTTCCGCCAGCTGCGATCAGCGCCAATACATTCTTGTCACGGCACGCCTGCTTTTGCTCTTCATTGAGTTTAAATTTGTCGTGATAGGCTTCCGGGTCAGCAAGATATTCTTCGCGCGCCTCGGCAGAGTTGAACGAGAAGCACATTTTGTTGAGCGCATAACCTTTCATCGCCATTTTGCCGTCAAACAGGGTGGTGCCCGGTATCGACGTGTGAGAATCGAATTCGGTGATTTCCATCAGATTTCTCCTTGTGTGAGACCTTGATTCCAGTAAAGCCGCATCGGATTTTCAATCAATAGTGCCCGCTGTGCTGATTCCGATACGGCAATTTTCGGGATGACATCGACCAGCATGCCATCGTCCGGCATGTGGGATTTCATATTCGGGTGGGGCCAGTCAGTGCCCCACAATACGCGGTCGGGAAATTGTTCAACCAGGGTCCGGGCGAATGGAATGACATCGTCATAGGGCGGCCCCTGAATTGTGAGCCGTTCGGGGCAGGACACTTTGGTCCAGAAGTTTTCATTCTCCGCCAACAGAGAAATGAATTGCTGGAAATCTTCGTGATCGACGCTTTTTGAAACATCGGGTCGGCCCATATGGTCAACGACCACGATGCCGGGCAATTGTTTCAGGAACGGGATCAGGTTCGCCAGATCAGGGGCTTCGAAATAAACTACGATGTGCCATCCGAGTTTGACCACGCGTTCGGCGATGCCAAGAAATACTTCCCGCGGGGTGGCGTCTACCAGGCGTTTGACGAAATTGAAACGGACGGCGCGAACACCGGCCTTGTCCATCATTTGCAATTCGTCGTCGCTAATGTCGGGGTCGACGATGGCGACACCACGCGCCAGATCACCGGCTGAATGCAGGGCGTCAACCAGGGCATCATTGTTGCGCCCGTGGCACGATGCCTGGACAATGACATTGCGCGAAAAGCCCAGGTGATCGCGGAGTGCGAACAGCTTTTCTTTCGACGCGTCGCAAGGGGTGTATTTGCGCTCCGGCGCGTAGGGAAATGCGATTGCCGGCCCGAACACATGACAATGGGCATCAACCGCGCCTTGCGGCGGGGTGAAAGCCGGTTTTGACGGGCTTGGGTGGAATGGTCTGTAGTCATCGTCCATAATGTTTCTTTCTTCAGTGCGCGAACACAGTTCCATCAAACAGCTTGCGGGCGGTGCGCAGGATCGCGGTGCTTGTTACCGCACCATTATTATCAATTTCAGCGATGATTGTGGTTTCGCCGGTTGGGTGTTCAATTTGCAGATGCTTGGTAGTTCCGTCAGGAATTTCCGCCATATCTGCCGCTGGCGATCCGTCCAGCAGGCACGCGGTGGCGACACTGACCGCACCAAGGACACCGATTGAAGCGTGGCAGCGGTGAGGGATAAATGTCCGGGTGGAAATCGCGCCACCCTCTTTCGGGGCGCTGACCATGGTCATTTTGGGTACGGTTTTTTCCGCCACATCACCAAGGTTCATCATTGGCCCGGCAATGAGCCGAATGGCTTCCAGTTTCTCGCGCAAAACTGTATTGGCTTCCAGATCTTCGCGGGTCTCTGAACCGGAAATACCCATATCGGCGGCGCGGATCACGACGCACGGCATGCCGTTATCGATCATGGTAACTTTGATGCCGTCGATAACATCCATCACGTTGCCGGTTGGCAGCAATGACCCGCAAGATGATCCGGCGGTGTCGCGAAATTCAATCGGGATCGGGCTTGAGGTGCCCGGTACGCCATCGATCCGGGCGTTGCCGGAGTAAGAGATTTTGCCACCGGGTGTTTCCACCATGGCCGTTGCGGTCAATCCGGTATTTTCCATGAAAATCGATACAGGTGTCATGCCATCGTGGGCCTCTACAAGACCGCGTTCAATGGCAAATGGCCCGACGCCAGCCAGAATATTTCCGCAATTCTGGGCGTCAGTCACGATCGCCTGATCGACAACAACCTGTAGAAACAAATAATCCACATCGACCCCACCGCGGGTGGATTTTTGCACTACAGCAACTTTGGAAGTGAGTGGGTCAGCCCCGCCCATGCCGTCTATCTGGCGCAGGTCTGGAGATCCCATGACAGACAAAAGAAAAGTGTCCCGCACAGATATATCCGGCGGCAAGTGGTGGGCCAAAAAATAGCCGCCCTTTGACGTGCCGCCGCGCATCCACATGCAGGGAGCTTCAGACATATTTCAGCCCCTTGTCAGCTAATTTCTGGCGCATGTCATAAATATCAAGACCCAGCTCGCCACTTTTAAGGCGCGCTCGTTTTTCGGCCTCGTTAGCTTCACGGGCGTGGGCTTTTTCAAGAACATCGGCTGCTTCTTCACGCCGCACGACGCAAACGCCGTCATCGTCGGCGACGATCACGTCGCCCGGGTTTACCAGCTCGTTGGCACACACCACCGGCACATTCACTGAACCTATGGTTTCCTTCACGGTGCCTTGGGCAAAAATTGCTTTCGACCAGACCGGGAAATTCATTTCGGTCAAATCGCTGATATCGCGCACACCGGCATCAATGATCAAACCAACACATCCGTGCGCTTGTGCTGATGTAGCGATCAGGTCGCCAAAATAGCCGGAATTGGACGGTGAAGTTGGTGCCAACACCAGGATATCGCCCGGCTTGATTTGCTCAATCGCCACATGCAGCATCCAATTGTCGCAGGGAGGAGCGGAAATGGTTACTGCTGAAGCACCAAGTCGGACGCCAGTATAAATCGGGCGCATGTGGGCGGCCAACAGCCCCTTGCGACCCTGCGCTTCGTGGACCGTTGCCACGCCGCATTCGCCGAGGCCTTTGATAACTTCCGGGTCGGCGCGTTCAGTATTCTGGACAACAACATTCATGACAATTCATCCACGGTCTGGGGAAAGATGGCCTGAAACCCTTCGGCATATTGGGCCGGGCGTCCGCCCGACATGCCGCCGGAATTGCGTCTGAAATGGTTGCCGCGATTTTCCGCGACATTGGTGTAATAATTCCAGAGATGCTCCTGGCCCTGCATACATTCAATGGCCGCGCGTTTTTTGTCCCATACCTCGGTAATGTCCAGAAATACATTGGGTTTCCAAAGCATCTGTTCGGTCTGGTGAGGTTCAAACAGGTAAAGCTGGGGTGCGCCGAGAACTTTTTCGCCGGGGTTATGACCCCAGGCTTGCGCTATCATCCGGCATTCCATAGCGACTTCGGTGGTATACATATGATCGGTATTGTAGGGATCATATTGGGAATGCGACATCATAAATTTTGGCTGGACCGCGCGGATAACATCGACAAGACGGTATTTGGCATCGCGATCAAGATTGAGCGGATAATCGCCGAGATCAAAGAATTGGATATCATGCACATCCAGTGCCTGGGCAGCGGCCTCGGCCTCTTTGCGCCGCTCGGTTTTTACCTTTTCAAGGGTCATGCCTTCCTGCTTCCATAGCTTCGCGGATTCGCCGCGCTCGCCGTAAGACAGGCAGACAACTGTAACTTCGTACCCCTTTTTTTGATGCAGTGCGATTGCGCCTGCGGCACGCCAGACAAAATCTGCTGCATGGGCGCTGATCACCAAAGCCGTTTTTTTTCCGGTCATAATTTTCCCCTTCAAATGATGCGTCCATCAAATTGTATTATAGGTCGAGTTTAATCCAGACAGCAGGCGAAAACCCAATTCATTCTCTTGGCACGGTATAATTTTTTGATATAACTGCGAAAACTCAAGGGTCACGGTCGATCTGTTTATGCAGTTCAAGTTTCCAAATATACGCCATCTGAATGCGTTCCATGAGGTCGTCAAACATGGCCGGATCAGCATTGCCGCTGATCATATATTTCTGTCCCAGCCTGCGATAACGCAGGCGATTGCGAAACTTGAAAAATTCCTGAAAGTGGAATTGTTTGAACGCCAACCCGAAGGCATGTTTGTTACCGAAGCGGGTGAGATATTTGCCCGCCGGGTTGAGTTGACTTTGAATCACCTCAAAGCCGGCGCGGAGCTGGCGCGCAGGAAGGCATTGCGTGCCGGGCAAAAATCAACCGGTAGTTTTTACAACAAATTGACGGCGGTGCAGTTACGCACCCTGGTAGCGATGTCGGAAGTTGGAAATTTCAGTCAGGCGGCACGGAATATCGGAACCTCCCAGCCATCTGTTCACCGGACGGTAAAGGACCTGGAAAAACTGGCTGAAATCCGGTTTTTTGAAACGACCAGGAGCGGTATTTCTCTGACCCTGCCCGGGGAAATACTGGTCCATCAAATCCGGTTGGCGGCTGCGGAACTGCAACAGGGATACTATGAGATATCGGAATATCTGGGGCAGGATTCCACACGCATCCGGATCGGCTCATTGCCGCTGTCGCGCACCTCGATTTTGCCCGGCGCAATCGAGGCCTTTCTAAGTGAGAGTGGAAAAGGCATCCAGATCGTCAATATCGACGGGCCTTATGCTGAATTGTTGCGGGCGTTGCGATTTGGCGAACTGGATTTCATTATTGGGGCGTTGCGTAACCCGGAGCCTGCGGATGATGTAGTCCAGGAACCTTTGTTCGAAGACCCGCTGGCAATTGTGGCCGGTGCTGGTCACCCGCTAACAAAAAGGACCAGGATATCGCTTGAAGATACGTTGGATTACCCATGGATCGCTCCACCAAAAGTGACGCCTTCAGGGTCGTATCTCTTTGAAATGCTGCGCATTCCTGAATTACCGAAGACGCCGGTCAGGATCGTCACCAGCTCTTTGGTGCTGGTGCGCGGGCTTTTGGCGCGGGGGGATTATGTGACCATTATGTCGCTCAACCAGATGAAGCTGGAACATGAACTCGGGTTGATTGCGGCGCTTCCTGTTGAGCTGGAAAATAACATGCGACCCATCGGGCTGACATTCAGAAAAGGCTGGCACCCGACACCTGCGCAATCAAGATTTCTCGATTTGGTCCGCGACCAGTGCCACGACAATGGGTATCAATGAAACGCAAGCTATAGAAAAAATGAATGGCTTGATCCAGTAAACAATTTCGACTGAAATGACGACTGTGATAGCTGTCTTGATCAGCGCGAACCAACCCGACCGGACTTTGCATGGCCTCTGAAAATTCAAACACCAATCGACGATCTGTTGTTACGCTTTTGGGTTTTGGCGAAGCGGCGGCGGCCTTTGTTGCCGGGTGGCGCGAGGATAATCCGGATACGATCTTCAAGGCTTACGATATCAAGACCGACCATCAAGATGGCTCGGTGCGTGACGGGAAGCGGCGCGACTATGAACGGAATAATGTGGCAGGATGTGGCTCGCTTGTCGAAGCTGTTGAAGGCTCTTCACTTGTTTTCTCCCTGGTGACAGCCGACCAAGCCTATGCGGCTGCGGAATATGCTGCAAAAGCTCTGGGACCGAATACATTTTTTTTCGATTGCAATTCCTGCGCCCCGGGCACCAAGCAACGCTCAGCCGAATTGCTGATGAAATCCGGCATTTGTTATGTGGATACAGCTGTTATGTCGCCGGTTCATCCGAAATTGCACAAGTCGCCGATCCTGATCAGTGGCCCACACGCCGAAGATGGTTTGGAAATATTGACCGAACTGGGCATGGTCGCGCAAATGGTTGAAGGCGAGATTGGCCGGGCATCGTCAATCAAGATGGTCCGCTCGATCATGGTCAAAGGTCTTGAAGCACTGGTTGCGGAATGCGTTTTGGC
Organism: Hyphomicrobiales bacterium; assembly: GCA_021775875.1. Classification (GTDB taxonomy): domain Bacteria; phylum Pseudomonadota; class Alphaproteobacteria; order Rhizobiales; family NORP267; genus NORP267. The sequence goes on from JAJFHA010000002.1 coordinate 115,071, forward strand.
CGGGCACAAGGCCGGTGTTGACGACGTGGTTCTGGAGTCTCTGGAAAAATCTTATCCGGGGTTCGGGTGGAAAGACCGCGCCGGATACATGTTTGAGCGGATGATTGTTCATGGCAAACGGCGCGCTGCGGAAATGCGCGAAGTTGCGATTACGGTAGATGATCTCGGCCTCAATAACGGCATGGCGCGGGCGATTGTTGATTGGCAACAATCGATTGGCGACCTCGAAATACCGGCTGCGGACATTAAGGATATGGATTTTTCCGAACGGGCAGAAACCATTCTGCAAAGTCTTGGTTTATCCGGTAACCCGAAAAACAAAAATATTTGAATTTTGGAATTGACCCAAAATCTGGAGGATTGGTCATGAAGATTTGTGTGGCGGGCGCGGCGGGCGCTTTTGGACAAAAACATCTGGATGCGCTGGAGAAAATCGACGGGGTTGAAGTCACTTCGATTGTTGGCGGCGAACCGGATGATATTGAGGCCGTGGCTTCGGCTCGCAATATTGGCCATGCCACCAAGGATCTGGCCGAGAGCCTGACCCGGGATGACGTGGAGGCCGTTATTCTGGCGACCCCGACCCAGGCCCATGCGGCCCAGGCAATTCAATGTATGAAAGCCGGGAAACATGTTCTGATCGAAATCCCGATGGCTGACAGTCTGGCGGATTCTCAGGAATTGGTGCGGGTTCAGCAAGAAACCGGATTGGTCGCCATGGTCGATCATGTGCGGCGCTTCAACCCGCCGCATCAATGGATCCACAGTAAAATTGCGTCGGGTGAATTGAACCTTCAGCAAATGGACGCGCAGACTTATTTTTTCCGCCGCACCAACATGAATGCACTTGGTTTGCCGCGTACATGGACAGACCATCTTTTGTGGCATCATGCTTGCCATACGGTCGATTTGTTTCAGTACCAGACCGGTGGCGGCGCGGCCGCGGAAGTGCTCGGCATGCAGGGGCCCAAGCACCCGGAACTCGGGATCGCGATGGATATGACTATCGGCCTGAAGGCATCGTCAGGGGCGCTCTGCACCCTCTCATTGTCGTTCAATAATGATGGACCGTTCGGCACCAATTTCCGCTATATCTGCGATAACGGAACCTATCTGGTGAGCTATGATGATCTCTATGATGGCAACAACAACCAGATCGATCTGTCCGGCGTTGCAGTATCAAATAACGGGATTGAACTGGCGGACCGGGAATTTATTGCTGCAATCCGCGAAGGCCGGGAGCCGAACAGTTCGGTGGCGCAGGGTCTGTCCGCCATGGAAACCCTGCACAGAATTGAACAGATGATGGGCGCTTGATTAGAGCTTTTCTCTAACTAGTGCCGCGCCGGCACCAAGGGCCTGTAACTTGCCAACCGCGACATCGCGCAAAAGCGGGGCCAGCCCACAATTGGTGCAGGCGAGCATGCGTTCCGGGTCAACGAATTCCATCGCCTTCATCAAGGTATCAGCGACCTGTTCCGGGGTCTCTATATCGGTTGAAGCGACGTCGATGGCTCCGACCAATACGTCTTTGTCTTTCAGTAATCCGATCAGGTCCATCGGGACTTTTGAGTTGGCGCATTCAAGAGAAACCTGATCAATATCAGACGCGTTGAGGGCCGGGAAAATCTCTTCATATTGACGCCATTCAGAACCGAGCGTTTCTTTCCAGTCGATGTTAGCCTGAATGCCATAGCCATAGCAGATATGGACGGCGGTAGTACATTTCAGTCCCTTGCGCGCCACGTTCAGAGCGTCCACGCCCCATTCAACGGTTTCTTTCATAAAGGCGTTGAAGGCGGGTTCATCAAACTGGATCGTATCGACACCGAGCGCTTCAAGCTCTTTGGCTTCCTGATTGAGTAATTCGGCAAAGGCAATCGCCATATCAGCGCGGGTATCGTAATGGGCGTTGGCGATGGTATCGCAAATCGTCATCGGGCCGGGCAGGGTAAATTTCAACCCGCCTTTCACATGAGGGCGCACAAACCGTATTTCATCTGAATGGATCGCGTATTTGCGGCTCACCGGACCCGTAACTGTCGGGACATCGACTACGTAACGGTCGTCGCGGATGCCCATTTTGGTTTTCTTGTCCCAGTCGATGCCGTCGCAATGTTCCAGAAAACCATGGACGAAATGATCGCGAAATTGCTCGCCGCTGGAAACAATATCAATGCCTGCATCTTCCTGCTCTTTAATCCAGATCAGGGTGGCATCACGCTTGCCTTGTTCCAACTCCGCGCCTTCAAGGCGCCATGGCGCCCACAATGTCTCCGGCTCCGCCAGCCATGATGGTTTTGGAAGTGAACCTGCGACTGTGGTTTTCAGCATTTTCTATTCCTAAAGTTCAGGAGCATGGTTGAATTGCATATACACCTGAAATGTCATTTCCGGTCCATAGACAAAAAGGAAAATTGTTTGTTCCTGTAAATGTTGTCGGGCGGAGAAAAATCGATAATTATACGGCGTGTAAAATTCTTTTTGGGCCTCGGCTCACAATTTTTTGGGTTTTGATCATGGCGCTTCCCGTTCTTGGAGTTCTCATGCCCGGTGATATGGGCAACGCCGTCGGCAGGGTTTTGCGCGAACATGGCCACCGGGTTCTGACCTGCCTCGAAGGGCGCTCTGATCGTACCAGAGGCCTGTCTGAAGCGGTCGGATTGGAAGATGCTGGTGATCTGAATGCGCTGGTCCGGGAAGTGGACATGATCCTGTCGATCCTGCCGCCTGCAAGCGCATTGTCGCAGGCGGAAGCTGTCGCCGACGCGATGGCGGCGACGGGGGCACATCTTGTATATGTGGATTGCAATGCAATCTCGCCGGAATTGTCGAAGCAGGTTGGTGTGGCGATTGAGGGCGCGGGCGGGGCTTATATTGACGCTGGCATTATCGGCACCGCGCCGGGTAAGGCAAAACCGCCGCGCTTTTATGTGAGCGGGGTGGATACATCCCCCATGGAAGCGCTGGACGGCAAGGGCATTGAGGTGATGGCGCTTGCTGGCGGCATCGGCGCGGCATCTGGCATGAAGATGTGTTACGCCGGGCTTACCAAAGCCAAATGGACCCTCCACACGGCTGTATTGATGACAGCGCAAAAACTGGGATTGAGCGAAGCGCTTTTGGAAGAGTTTGCCCACAGCCAGCAGGAAGAATTGAAATCCATGAAATTCATGGTTTCTCGTCTACCGGCTGATTCCGGGCGCTGGATTGGCGAAATGGAAGAAATCGCTGCGACGTTTCGAGATTCTGGCGTCCCGACAGGGTTTCACGAGGGAGCAACGGACATATTCCGGATTTTGTCTGAAACCCCGTTTGCCAGCGAGACCCGCGAAACAATCGATCCAAATCGTTCGCTGGAAGAGTCCCTCAAGGTTTATGTCGAGCATTTGCCTAAAGCGCCCTAAAACTCCGTGATCATGGTCACGCCGGTTTCGGTAAATTCACCGAGCTGTTCCAGCACCTTGGCACCTTCCGCCAAATTGACCCGTTGCTTGATGAGTTTTTCCGGCTTTACTTTGCCGGATGTCACCATCGCCATCATGTCGGGGAAAGTGTGCCCGGCCATGGCGTGACTGCCGATAATTTCCAGTTCATGCGCTACCACCCGGTCCATGGGGAGGGGCGGATTATTCTCACCACCAAGCAGCAGACCGACCTGGATATGACGGCCCTGTCGGCGCAACGACAGGATCGAGTTGCGGCAGGTAAGGGGGCTGCCGAGCGCGTCGACCGAAACGTGAGTGCCTCCGCTGGATAAATCCATGATCGCTTCTGGGACATCGTTGGTCTTGAGGCCGTTGATTGTGTGGGCGGCGCCTGCTTCCTTTGCCAGCGCCAGCTTGTCGTCATCGATATCAATGGCGATCACGTTGGCACCCATGGCTTCAGCAATGACAATGGCAGAGAGACCAACGCCACCACAGGCATGGATCGCGACCCATTGGCCCGGTTTGACTTCGGCTTGTTGCGCTATCACCCGGAAAGCAGTTGTGAAGCGGCATCCAAGGCTGCCGCCCACTTCAAAGGATACTTCTTCCGGCAACGGTACCAGATTGGCGTCGGCATAGGGGACAGCAACATATTCGGCAAAAGAGCCCCATCCGGTAAAGCCCGGCTGGTATTGATCCGGGCAAACCTGATGCTGGCCGTCCAGGCAATAGCCGCAATGTCCGCACCCCGATACAACGGGGATGATGGCACGCATACCCGGTTTCCAGTTTCTAACGTCCGGGCCGACCGCTTCAATGATCCCAGCGCATTCGTGCCCCGGCACATGGGGCAAGGATTTGATATCGTCGTCATGGCCCATCCATGCGTGCCAGTCGCTGCGGCAAACCCCGTTGGCCATCACCTTCATCACCACGCCGTCGGCGGGAGGTGAGGGGTCCGGAACATTGTCCACATCAATCGAACCCTGGAATTCATGAAATAGGGCAGCGCGCATTTTTTTCTCCACATTCAAAGCAAGATATGACCTGATAATATGGGCAGGCGTTGGTGACAATGTTTGATTCCAGAATTGGCCCGTAGGCGATGTCATGTGCTTTTATTGCGGGTGAGCGCATAGCAACAACTTCCAAACAAGATCAAAGTGAGGGACGGTTTATTTTTTGTAATTCATTCAGGTGACCCGGAAAAACTCTTTTTCCTTTTCTGAAAATCGACAATAAAATACGTTATGTATTTGTAAATATTACGGAAAATTCCCTTATTATCCTTTTGGACTGTTTCACATCAGCTTGCATCTGGCTTCAAGATTTATGACAGTCAGGGGGTAGGGGTAATTTCAGGCATTGTTTTGTCTGGAATCCGGTCCACCATGGTGCCGATGGGTGGGAATGCCGGTCAGGGAAAATCGATTTCTTTTCTTGAATTCCGACAAACAAAAAGATGGTGCCAGAAGCGAATTTTTTTGGTGCCGGGTATAAATTCAGTCAGGGAGAATTAGAAATGTCCAAAGATGGGAAATCCCCAATTTCACGACGCAAGTTCCTAAAAACAGGGGCAGCCAGCGTTGCTGGTGGTTCTGCTGTTCTTGCGATGCCAAGTGTGGCTATTGCTGCGCCGATCGTTCTGAAAGTTCAGGCTGCATGGGGCGGTGGTATCTTTCTTGAATTCGCGCAAGATTATGTGAACCGTGTAAACGCCATGTCCGGTGGGTCTTTGAAGATTGACCTGCTTGGTGTTGGCGCTGTGGTGAAAACCGCTGAAATGCAAACTGCTGTTCATAATGGTGTGCTTGATGGTGCGCATCTTGTGACCGCTTACTGGTATTCGAAAAGTCCGGTCGCTTCGTTGTTTGGCACCGGTCCATGCTTTGGCTGGAGCGCCAATGAATTGATGGGCTGGATCCAGTATGGTGGCGGTAAAGCGCTCTATAATGAATTGATGGAAAGCCTCCGTCTCGACATTGTTGGCTTCTTCTCCGGCCCAATGCCGGCTCAGCCGCTTGGCTGGTTCAATGAGCAAATCACGCAATCATCCCAGATGGTCGGCCTTAAATACCGGACCGTTGGTCTTGCTGCGAACGTGCTGCAGGAAATGGGGATGTCGGTTGTTCAGCTTCCCGGCGGTGAAATTCAGGCAGCCATGAAGAGCGGCCTGATTGATGCTGCTGAGTTTAACAATCCAACATCGGATAAAGATTTTGGCATGCAGGATGTGTCCAAGCATTATCATCTTGCCAGCTTCCATCAGTCTCAGGAATGTTTTGAGATCATCTTCAACAAGGGCCTGTACAACAACCTGCCCTCAGAAGCGCAAGCCATCCTTGAACATGCTTCAGAAGCAGCTTCTGCCGACATGGCCTGGAAAGCGATGGAACGCTATTCGCAGGATCTGGTGGCGCTCAAGGAAGAGCATGGTGTCAATGTTTACCGGACACCTGACAGCGTCATGGATGACCAGTTGAAGGCTTGGGATATCATCGTTGATCAGTTCAACGCGTCTGACCCGTTCTTCAAGAAGGTGATTGAGTCCCAGCTCGAATGGGCCAAGCGCCATGGTGCATATTCGTTGAACAATTCGCCGAATTATCGTGGTGCTTACGAGCATTATTTCGGCGACCTCTAGACGCTTCCAATAGGCGTTAACGATCCAAAGTGGATCGGGGCGGCACGATTATGTGTCGCCCCGGCTTGCCTTAATTGTGCATGCGCTTACCATCCAATTAAATTTCCTGTCAGAAGGTGCGGAAATGGACCGGATACCGAATTATATCGACAGTTTGACCACATGGGTCGGCAAGGCTTTTGCCTGGTGCATCGTGATTTTGACCTTTTCCACCCTTTACGAAGTGGTGGTCCGCTACGCATTTAATGACCCCACGACGTGGGCGTTCGATATGAGCGTGCAAATGTATGGCGCGCTATTCATGATGACCGGCGCGTATGCCCTCGGACAGGGGGCCCATGTGCGCGGTGATGTGGTGTACCGGTTGCTGCCATTGCGGGTGCAGGCGAGCATTGATCTGACACTTTATATCCTGTTTCTGATTCCGGGTATGCTGGCCCTGATATTTTATGGATACGGTTTTGCCGAGGATTCCTGGTTTTACCGGGAAGTGAGCTGGAACAGCCCGGCACGTATTCAGATTTATTTTTTCAAAACCCTTATCCCGATTGCCGGATTTCTTGTCCTGTTGCAAGGCATCGCGGAAATTATCCGCTGCATTCACTGCATCAAGCATGGTGCCTGGCCGGTCCGGCTTCATGATGTGGAAGAAACTGACGCGATCCTGATGCGTGAGCAGATGGAACTTCGCGAACAGGAAGAATTTCACAAGGCGAGGGCAGAGAAATGACCGATCCTCAACTTGCCATTGTCATGCTCGGCCTTTTCATTTTCATAGTGATGCTGGGCTTCCCGATCGCCTTTACCCTTGTCGCCATGGGCCTCGGGTTTGGCTATTACGCCTATTACGATCCGTTGCGCATGAGTTCGCTGTTCGACAATCGAATATTTGATTTGTTCGTGCAAAATACCTTCTCGGTGATGTCGAACGATGTTTTGGTCGCGGTGCCGTTATTTCTGTTTATGGGATATGTGGTTGAGCGTGCAAAAATCGTTGACCGATTGTTTTTCTCAATCCAGTTGGCGGCCCGCAATGTGCCGGGTTCGATGGCGGTTGCTGCATTGGCGACCTGCGCCGTATTTGCAACTGCAACCGGCATTGTCGGCGCGGTTGTAACGCTTATGGGTATGTTGGCATTTCCGGCAATGCTGAAAGCGGGGTACGAGCATAAATTCGCGGCTGGCGTGATCTGCGCGGGTGGTTGTCTGGGTATTCTCATTCCGCCTTCGATCATGCTGATTGTTTATTCGGCAATTGCTGAAATTTCACCGTTGCGGCTTTACGCGGCGGCTTTGTTTCCGGGGCTGTTGCTTGCCAGTTTCTACATGATTTATGTGGTCGGGCGGGCTGCCATGAACCCGACAATTGCACCTAAACCGCGCGAAGAAGACATTCCAACATTTCGTGAATTGATTGTTGCATTGTTGACTTCGTTCGTACCGCTTGCAGTTCTGATTTTGAGTGTTCTGGGAGCGATCCTTATGGGCTTTGCGACCCCGGCGGAAGCCGCCGGTGTTGGTGCTGCCGGTGGTTTGTTGCTGGCCGCGATCTACCGGAACCTGACATGGATACGGCTCAAGGAAGCCGTCTATCTGACGGCGAAAACCTCCGCCATGGTGTGCTGGTTGTTTATCGGGTCATGGACCTTTGCGTCGGTGTTTTCCTATCTTGGCGGGCACGATCTTATCCACGAATGGTTCCTGGCCATGGATATGGGAACGGTTTCATTCCTGATCCTGGCCCAGACCATCATCTTCATACTTGGGTGGCCGCTTGAATGGACCGAGATCATTATCATCTTTGTCCCGATCTTCCTGCCCATGCTGGATACATTCGGGGTTGATCCTTTATTCTTCGGCATCCTGGTGGCGCTGAACCTGCAAACGTCGTTCCTGACCCCTCCGATGGCGATGGCGGCTTATTATCTGAAAGGCGTGGCGCCGTCATATATCAAGCTGGCGGATATTTTCCTCGGGATCATGCCGTATCTGGCGATCGTGATCTTCACGATGGTTCTGCTGTATAACTTCCCGGAAATTGCCCTTTGGCTTCCGGACTATCTGTTTGGGAAATAACCGAATGAGTGACGAGCAGAAAAATGATCCAGGTGTGGCAGCTTCGGGCGACTCCGCTTTGGAGCTGGCCGCTGCCCTTCGCGAAGGGCGGTTGAGTTCGGTCGAACTAGCCGATGCTTGCCTCAATCATATCGCGGCTCATGAAGATGATATCCTTGCCTGGGCGTGTCTTGATCCAAAAATTTTCCGCGAGCAGGCGGAAAATGCGGATAAAGCCCGCGCTCGCGGGCAACCGCTCGGGGCCCTTCACGGGCTTCCTGTCGGCATCAAGGACATCATCGATGTAGCCGGGATGCCGACCACGTATAATTCGCCGATCTATTCAGGCCGTCGGCCTGTTGAAGATGCGTCGATGATCTCTCTGTTGCGGGAAGCTGGCGCGGTCATAGCGGGCAAAACGGTCACCACCGAATTTGCGTTGCTGGAGCCATCGGAAACACGCAATCCCCACGATGTGAAGCACACACCGGGTGGCTCTTCCGCAGGATCGGCAGCGGCCGTGGCGGCGGGCATGGTCCCGTTGAGTATCGGCACCCAGACCGGTGGATCGGTGATCCGCCCGGCTTCTTTTTGTGGGGTCTACGGGTTTAAGCCGTCGCACGGTCGGATTTCCCGCCACCGGGTTCTGCGCCATTCCAGCTACCTGGATACGATTGGCGTCTTTGCCCGTACCCTTGGCGATATGGCTTTGATTGCAGACGTCTTGATGGCGTACGATTCACGCGATCCTGATATGCGGATGACAGGACGGGCGTCGATAGCGGAAATCATGGCTGAGGATTCGCCGGACGAACCCAAATTTGCCTTTGTGCGTTCCCCGGTCTGGGACGAAGCTGAGGACAGCACCAAGGAAGCCTTTCGCGAACTGGTGGAGCATCTGGGTGAGCGGGTTGATCTGGTGACATTGCCGACCTCATTCGACTATGCCAGCGAATATCATCGCCGGATCATGGATGCGGATATCGCCCGGCAATTCGAGAAAGATTTTTCTGATCATAACGACCAGCTTAGCGATAGCGTCAAAGAGATTATCGAACGTGGGCGAAAAGTATCGGCTGTAGAATATATTGAAGCGGTTGAGAGTATTGCCGGGCTGAACGATATTCTTGAACTGATGCTCGAAGATTATGATGCAATTATAACGCCATCAGCTCCGGGCGAAGCGCCGGAAGGGTTTGAGACCACGGGCAATCCGGCATTTTGTAAAATCTGGACCCTGTGCGGGGTTCCGGCAATTAACCTGCCGATCCTTGAAGGACCAAAAGGGTTGCCGCTTGGGGTGCAATTGGTGTCCCACAAAGATGATGATGCCCGTCTGTTCCGGACGGCGCGCTGGCTTTTGAATTCTCTGGAGGCTTAGATCAATGGATACAGTTCTTTCCACAATTATCGGGGCGGTGATTTTTCTGGCTTTTGTGATCGGGCTTGCCGTTTCAATTGGCTCGTTACCGTTTGCAATCATTGTCGCTTTTGTGAGTGCCATGATGCTGTTAGATTTTTATCAAACTGGGCGGGATGCCTTGAAGAAAAGACAGAATGGTAATTCAGCCAGCTAGAATTCTGGCGGAACATAAATTCCAAAATGGAGCGCAGCATGGGTGCTGACAACAAACTCAAAGTACGGGCATGCGTTTTTGACGCTTACGGGACTTTGTTCGATTTTGCCGCTGCGGCGGGAACCTGCCGCGATGCGCTCGGCGACAAAGCGGACGCGCTGTCCATTCTGTGGCGCGACAAGCAGCTTCAATATACCTGGTTGCGCGGGTTGCAGGGGCTGCATACGGATTTTTTACAGGTGACCACCGATGCCCTTGATTTCAGCCTGGATACACTTGGTATCAGCGATACGGCGTTGCGCGACCGGCTGATCGGTTTGTATCGGACGCTGGATTGTTTTCCGGAAGTACCTACCGTTCTGCGCCAGTTAAAAGATGCCGGATTTGTGACCGCGATCCTTTCAAACGGGTCGCCTGATATGTTGATGGATGCAGTCAATGCGGCCGGACTTGGTGATGTTCTGGATCATGTTTTATCGGTTGAAGATGTGGGCGTGTTCAAGCCGCACCCGAGCGTTTATCAAATGGCGGTTGATCGGGTTGGCGTCCCGGCAAGTGAAATTTCGTTCCAATCCTCAAATGCCTGGGATGCCCATGCCGCATCGGCATTTGGTATGAAAGTGGTTTGGTGTAATCGCTATGGCCAGCGTAGCGAACGGCTGCCCGGCAAGCCTGACCATGAAATTACCACGTTGGCGGATTTGCCGGTCTTGTTGGACCTCGGCTAGCGTTTGGCGAAATAAATTCGGAATTGCGTCTGCCGACAGGGCATTCCATGATATTGATTATTCAGGGTACGGACCCTGAACGAAGTCAGTTTCATTGTGACGATCATGTCTACTTTAACGCCTGTTTTCGTAATCAAGGATCTTACGAAAATATACCAGACCGGGGATGTAATCATTCATGCCCTGCGCGGCGCATCTGCAACCTTTTATGAAGGCGAGTTGGCGGTCATGTTGGGGCCGTCTGGCAGTGGCAAATCAACTTTTCTCAATATCGTTGGTGGGCTGGATACAGCAAGTTCAGGAACGGCACGGTTTGGTGATCTTGAACTAACAAGCTGCAACGAAGCAGCGCTGACTAAATTTCGGCGCGACCATGTGGGGTTTGTCTTTCAATTTTATAATCTCATTCCCAGTCTCACGGCGCGTGAAAATGTTGCCCTTGTAACTGAAATTTCCCGCAATCCCATGAAGCCGGAAGATGCCTTGAGCATGGTTGGGCTGGAAGACCGGATGGACCATTTTCCAGCCCAGATGTCGGGCGGTGAGCAACAGCGGGTGGCAATGGCGCGTGCGATTGCCAAGAACCCCGATGTATTGTTGTGCGATGAACCGACCGGGGCGCTAGATAGCAAAACCGGGAGGGTTGTTCTGGAAGCCCTGACCCGGATCAACGATGAGCTTGGCACAACGACCGCGATCATCACTCATAACGCGGTCATTCGAAATTTGGCGCACCGGACATTTTATTTCGCCGATGGCGAGGTTGTTCGCGAAGAGATCAACAAGAAGCGCATTAAGCCAAAAGACCTGGATTGGTAACTGGTATGCGCGTCCTCGATAAAAAGTTGATACGGGATTTCAAACGGCTCTGGGCACAATCGTTGGCGGTATCATTGGTTCTAGCGTGCGGCGTCGCGACGCTCATTCTGGCGGTCGGGGCTTATCGCTCGCTGGACGAGACCCGGAACGCTTATTACGAGCGCTATCGTTTTGCGCATTTATTCGCGTCTGTTGAGCGGGCACCGGATGCGCTTTCGAGCCGGATTGCGGCCATTAACGGGGTGGCCGGGGTGCAGACACGGGTTACCCAGTTTGCCCTGCTTGATGTTACCGGCATGGCAGAACCGGCAACCGGCCAGATATTTTCCCTGCCGGATTATGGAGTGCCCCGGCTTAATCTTCTTTTTTTGCGGTCCGGGCGATTGCCTGAACCTGGGCGGCGCGGCGAAGTGGTCGTGTCGGAATCTTTCGCATCTGCCCATGGGTTCATGGCTGGGTCCGAATTGCATGCGACAATCGCTGGAAACCGGGTTGCGATGCATATTACCGGTGTCGCCCTGTCGCCTGAATTCATTTACGCTGTCGGGCCGGGCGATATAGTGCCTGATGACAAGCGGTTTGCGGTTCTGTGGATGCGTCGCGGCGAATTGGCGGCGCTTTCTGATTTGGAAGATGCGTTCAATTCCGTGAGCCTGTCGTTGCTGCCGGGTACGAATTCCGGAGCTGTTATCGAGCATCTCGATCAATTACTGGCGCCCTATGGCGGCACCGGGGCTTTTGATCGCGACGACCAGATATCCCATGCATTTCTCGATACCGAACTAACACAACTACGCGGGATGGCGATGGTGGTGCCGCCGATATTTCTGGCGATATCGGCTTTTCTGATCAATATGATTTTGGCTCGTTTGGTCGCATTGGAGCGTGAGCAGATTGGCCTCTTGAAAGCGCTTGGATATGGCCGCTGGGCTGTGGTTATGCATTACGTGAAACTGGTGCTGGTAATTGCGTTGGTCGGCATCCTGATAGGGTTTGCAGTAGGAACCTGGCTTGGTAATGGCCTGACGCGACTTTACGCGGAGTTTTACCGCTTTCCGTTCCTGATTTTTCAGCGAAGCCCGGACATCTACGTTTTGGCAGCCCTGGTCAGTATGGGCGCCGCCATTGCCGGGGCCTTGAAGGCCGTATTGGCGGCAACCTGGTTGCCGCCCGCGGTCGCGATGCAGCCCGCGCCGCCACCGCTTTACCGGCGTGCCAGCGCTGTCAGTCAAATGCTCACAGGGTTCTTGTCCCAACTTACCGTCATGGCCTTGCGCCACATGACCAGATGGCCGATGCGGGCCGGGCTCACCATTCTTGGAACGGCGGCTGCCGTCAGTCTGCTGGTCACCGCATTGTTCTCGTTTGGCTCGATCAATTTCATGATCGACACGGTCTTCTTCCGCACTGACCGACAGGATGTCACCATCAGTTTCTCACAGCCTCTTGGGCCCGATGCAGTATTGGCGGCGCGTCGGTTGCCGGGTGTCATGGCTGTAGAACCGTTTCGCGCACTTCAGGTAGAAATGTCGTTTGGCCCCCGCAGCCGTCGCATCTCCGTTTTGGGAAAGTCGTCAACATCGCGCCTGAGCCGCCTGCTTGACCTTGATCTGGATCCGGTCAGTTTGCCGCCGTCGGGGATGGTGCTGAGCGAACGGGTTGCGGATCAGATTGAAGTCCGGGTTGGTGATATTGTTCAGGTCAAAATTCTCGAAGAAGGTGCGCAGATACACAATGTTGCGGTGACCGGTATCATCCAGAGCTATCTCGGGCTTGGGGCCTATATGGATATCGATGCGCTCGATAATCTATCGCGTGTCGGGCCGCGCCGGTCCGGGGTTTATGCCGAATTCGATCCAGCTCAGGCGGAAGATATTTTCGCCGCGATCAAGTCGATGCCGGCAGCGGCGTCGATTGCGTTGCAATCTGTATCGTTACAGAAATTTCGTGACACAATTGAAGAAAATATTTCCATCATGACCAGTATTTATGTGGTGCTTGCGGGCATCATTGCGTTTGGTGTGGTTTACAACAGCGCCCGCATCCAACTCTCTGAACGGGGGCGGGAGCTAGCCAGTTTGCGTGTGCTTGGGTTTACACGGCGGGAAGTATCCTCGGTGCTGGTAACCGAATTGGTGCTTATTGTTTTGATCGCACAACCTCTTGGGTGGGGGCTTGGATACGGCTTGTCGTGGCTGGTGGTGCTTGGATTCCAGAGTGATCTGTTCAGAATACCGTTCATTGTTGAACCGTCTGCCTTCGGGTGGTCTAGTGTGGCAGTGCTTTCGGCAGCTGCAATTTCGGCCCTCATCGTGGTGCGACGGGTGCGTTCTTTGGATATGATACAGGTGCTGAAGACGAGGGAATAGCAGATGAATATGCAAAGGTTGAGGTCTTTTGGCTGGGTGGTTTTACTCATCCCTGTTGTATTGGTGGGATGGTATTTGTTGCGCCCCAAACCCGAAACCGTGGATATAGTCGAAATTTCCCGAGGTCTGGTCGAAGTTGTCATCGACGAAGAAGGTGAGACCCGGGTTCGCGACGTTTATCAGATTTCAGCGCCGATCGCGGGCAAGCTTGAACGGTTGGAACTGGATGCCGGTGATGAAGTTATCAGGGGGCAACGGGTTGCCCGCGTGCGCCCGGTGGATCCGCCAATCAGGGATTCCCGTACCCGCCGCGAACTTGCCGCCGCGACCCTTGCCGCCTCGGCGTCGGTGCGTTTGGCGCGAGCTGAATTGGCGCAGGCAAATTCGTTGTTGCGGTTTGCTCAAAGCGATCTGGAGCGGGCGCAGCTTCTGTCTGCGAGTAACAATATTTCCCAGCGTGCACTGGAACAAGCCACACTGGAAGTGGATGGCAAACAGGCACAGACACAGCGCGCGGAGGCGAATTTGGAGCTGCGCCAGAGCGAACTTGATTATGCGCGGATACGAGAATCACAACCCACTGCGATTGTTACCGATTGGCCCGAGGATCAATGTTGCGTCGCTGTTGTCGCGCCTGAAACCGGTGTTGTGCTTCGTATCCTGACTGAGAGTGAGCAGGTGGTGCAGGCTGGAACCGCAATCCTTGAAACCGGAAATCCGCGTGATCTGGAAATAGTTGTTGACCTCCTGTCAGCGGATGCTGTCAGGATCCAGCCAGGCACGATGGCAGGAATTGAAAATTGGGGCAGCGACAAGATTCTGGAAGCCCGTGTCCGACGAATTGACCCGGCAGGCTTTACGAAAATTTCAGCCCTTGGCATCGAAGAGCAGCGGGTCAATGTGATCCTGGATATTATCAGCCCGGCGGAGGATTGGGCCAGCCTGGGTCATGCCTTCCGGGTTCTGGTGCGCCTGCAGGTATCGCAAAATGAAGATGCCTTAAGGGTGCCGCTAGGGGCACTGTTTCGCGTCGGTAACGATTGGGCTGTGTTCCTGAATGAAGACGGGATTGCCAGCGAGCGACATATTGTTCTGGGGCGATTTTCAGACACATATGCAGAGGTGTTGGAAGGGGTGGCGACTGGTGAGAATGTGATCGTTTACCCCAGTGATCAGATTTCAGATGGGGTTGCTGTTGAAGCCCGCGAATAATCTTATGGATACCTGAAATGATCCAGAAACCACGTTGGAGCTTCGCCTGTAGTTACGGTCTTGCAAATATCGTGATAAAAGGGTATATGATGCTCATCGACTTTGGCCGGACGAATTGGTCGCTACGCCTCACAGTTATCAGGCGCACGTTCAGAATCCTCAAAAAAATCGACAAATTTGGGCTAATACTAACGCTTCGGCGTGTGGATTGACCTGTGAGCAAACATGGAACAAAAAAGGAATCTCCATGGAAAACGGTACCGTAAAATTCTACAATGATCAAAAAGGCTATGGATTTATTGCGCCTGACAGCGGCAGCAAGGACGTATTCGTCCACGCAACCGCTCTTGAGCGTGCTGGCATGACTGGGCTTGCTGAAGGCCAGAAGGTTTCCTTCGACACCGAAGTAGACAGCCGCACCGGAAAGACAGCTGTCGCCAATATCCAGGCAGTATAGCCCGATCAGGCTGACTGTTCACTCAGTTAGCTGGTAGGCATTTGGGAGCCGCCCTCGTTTGAGGGCGGCTCTTTTTTTACTGTCAGTCGATATTGGCCAGGCCGAAATCATTCAGAATGGAATAAACTGCAGGCACCAGAAACAATACCAGAATGGTAGTGGTCATCAGTCCGAATGCCAGACTGGCGACGAGAGGAACCAGAATTTGTGCCTGTAGGCTGGTTTCCGCCAATAGCGGCAATAGCCCCACAATTGTTGTGAGCGAAGTCAGCAAAATAGCCCGGAACCGGGCGCAACTGGCGAGCGGCGCGGCTTCGGCAACTGATTTTGTATCGCCGTGAAAATGCTTGATGAAATTCACCAGAAGAATTGAATCATTCACCACCACCCCCGCCAAAGCGACGAAGCCAAGCATGCTTGGCATGGTGAAATCCAGACCAAGAAGAATATGGCCGATGATCGCGCCGATAAATGCAAACGGGATGATGATCATCACGACCAACGGCTCCACGTAGCTTTGAAACTGGAAGCTTAAAAGCAAATAGACGCCGATCAGGCCGATTATGAATCCGTTGATCATGGAATTCTGGGTGGTTTGACCTTCTTTATTCTGGCCTTCAAAAGAAATTGCAATATCCGGGTAGCGGGATGTCAAATCGGGGAAAAATCGCGCCTCCGAGTCTGCCAGAATTTCACCGGCATTGGCCACAAGCACATCTACATCGCCCTGCACGGTTACGGTGCGTTGACCGTTGATACGGTTGATGCGGGAAAAGCCGCGATCGGTTTCTATATCAGCAATCGCGCTTAAGGGGATCAGGCTGCCATCGGCTTGTGAAATAACAAAATTTTCAAAGTCCGACAGGCTATCCTTGTTGCGCGGGTCGATCCGGACATCGATTTCGTAGGATTCGCTGCCGCGTTGTATTTCGCTCACGACGGTACCAAAAAACGCGGCGCGAAGCTGGTCAGCAATCTGACGGGCGTCTACCCCAAGGGTTCCGGCTCCGTCTTTCAATCGAATGCGCAGTTCAGGTTTTCCCGGGCGTAAATCATCGGTCAGGTTGGACGTGCCGCGATATCCGCTGAGCCAATCGGTCAGTTCCACCGCCGCGGCTTTCAAATCATCCAGTTCGTCGCCAGTGAGGCGAATATCAAACGCCAGACCGGCGGGTCCAACCTGGGATTCTGTAAATTTTACAGATATGACATCGGCAATATTTCCGGCCTCGCTGCGCCACATCTCTATAACGTCGTCGATGCGGCTGGTCCGGGTTTCTGAATCCAGCAGGTCAACCGTGATCGTCGCTACATGAGGGCCGGTTTCGTTGGCACTGGTATTCTGGTTGAATTTGGTTGCTACTTTCAGGACCAGAGCCTGGCCTTCGGGTTGTGCCGGACTAAGGGTCTCGTTGACCTGGTCGAGTGCTGAGGTGATTTGCGCAACTACCTGCTCGGTACGTCGTAAAGGCGTACCTTGAGGCAATAAAATCCGCGCCTCCATCACGTTGCCGTCGAGTTCCGGAAATGCCGAGAATTTCAAAACGCCGCCCGCAATGGTGCTGACAGCGAGCAACATCATGCCGACAGCGATGCCAGTGGTCAGGTATCGCCATTTCACGGCGGCAACGGCGATAGGTCCCACAAGGCGGTCGCGGGTCCAGTTGATGCCGCGATCAACTGCCGCCTGTATTCTGGGTTGGCCGGTGCCAGCTTTTTCCAATGCGTGAGACAGGTGATGCGGCAGGATCAGGAATGCTTCCACCAAAGATACGACAAGCACGAACAGCATGACGATGGGAACAACGCGTAAAATCTGGCCGATATCACCTTTAAGAAATGCCAACGATCCGAAGATACATGTGGTTGTGGCAAAGGACGCGAAAACACTTGGCATCACCTGTCTGGCGCCTTCAATGGCTGCGTCATGGGGCGATTTGCCTTCGCTGCGTTTGGTGGCCACATTTTCAGCTATGACAATGGCATCGTCCATCAGCAAGCCGATAACGATCAGCAATCCAACCATGGTCAGCATGTTGATGGTGTAACCGGCGGCAACCATCAGCACTATTGCGCCAAGGAAAGATACCGGCAATCCTGCCGCGACCCAAAAGGCGTAGCGAAATCCAAAAAACAGCCACAAAACGAGAAGTACCAGGGCAAGTCCCTGTCCACCATTGGTCAGGAGCAGTTGCAGGCGGTCGCGGACGATGGATGAAACATCGTTGGTGACAAACATCTCAATACCAGGTGGAGCGGTGAGGCGCTCTCGCACCAGAAAGGCATTGACCGCATCGATGACCTCAAGCGTATCCTCAGATTCCGTTTTGGTGATATCCAGCATGGCGGCCGGCAGGCCGTTGAAAAATACTTTGGCTTCATCAAGATCAAACCGGTCGGTGATGGTGGCGATGTCACCAAGGCGCACCTGTCCGCCATCGGCTCCGGTAACGACAATTACATCGCTAAAATCGTCCGGGGTTTTGCGCTCATCGGCGAACCGGATCAGCACGTCCTGATCCCTCGTCTGGATCGTGCCGGACGGTAAATCCAGAGATTGCCGTTGGATCGCGCCGGCGATATCGGAAATACTGAGGCCATATTGGCGGATTGCGGCGTCGGCGAGTTCAATGCGGATCTGGTGATCGGAGAAACCGACAATTTCAATCTTCGGAATGCCGCCAAACTGCAACATGCGGTCTTTCATTGCTTCGGCATAGGCTTTGAGGTCAGGTCCGCTGGCAGCGCCGGTGACGGCGACCGAAGCGACGAAATCGGTTCTCCCTAATTGATTAATGACCGGGTCTTCGGCTTGTTCCGGAAAATCGGTAACGGCGTCGATTTCGGTGCGGATATCGACTGCGAAGCGGTCGAGGTCTGCACCTTCCACAATTTCAACCACGGCGCGGGCAAAGCCTTCGCGGGCTTCGCAACTGATCTCCGCCACATTGTCGATGCCGTCGACGGCGTCTTCGATGCGTTGGCAAATTGCTTCTTCGACATCCTCGGTGCGCGCGCCGGGGTTAAGTATTTGAATCTCTATCTTGCTAGGCTGAACGCGTGGAAAGGTTTCTCGCTGGAGGGTTGGTGCCGCGAACAGACCGGCGACGATGAACGCGATCATTACCAGATTGGCGGCGGTGGGGTGGTTTACAAAATACCGGATCATTGGCTGCCGGTTCCGCCTGCTGCTTCGGCTTTTAGGGTGGCTTGTGTGTCTTCATCCAATATCGGGCTCAACAGCATCCGCGCCACTGCTGGAATTAGATCAGAGACGATGACTTGATCACCGGCTTCCAGCCCATCAGTGACAAGGACAAGGTTGCCCTGAACCAACCCACTACTGACGGCGCGGATTTCAAGCCTGTTTTCATCATCCACCAGATACAGATTACCATTGTGAAATGCTGCACGCGGGACGGTAATCGCGCCCTCCATGGAACGGGTGCGGAGTTCAATTTCGACAAACATTCCTTTGGTCAGGGGCGGGCGTTGGCCGGGGGCAGCGTTGGCGTAGGCACCGTCGACCGCCACTATGGCACCGATGGTGCGGGTTTTTGGGTCTATGGTATCGCTGATGCGGGCAAAACGAGCTGGCCATTCAACTGTTTCTTCGCCCGCGTGAAGGCGCACCGTCGCTTCAAACCCGAACCTGTCGATGATACGTGCAATCGATTCAGCTGTGACACCACCATGTGCACCAGTTGGCGCGTTGACATTGATCATGGCGCGAAATTGCGAAATCGGGATTTGCGCTTCGATTTCAGCGATGTCCAGACTATCGGCGACCACCAGAATGCTTCCGGTTTGGGCGAATTGGGCTGTCTCCACATTGACATCGGCGATGCGAGCATCAAATGGCAGCTCAATATGAGTGCGTGCCAGGTCGAGTTCGGCAGAATTTAGTTGGGTACGATAAATCGCGATCTGTTCCTGCTGCACAATGCGCTGGGTTGGGAGCAATCGCAGGGAGTTTTCCAAATCCTGGACTTTTTTACGCTGTGCCAGGGTTTCGCGCTGTTCGAGTTCCAGGGCTGATTGGGCAATGGTGCCGCGCTCAAACAGGCTTTGTTTGCGCGCCAATTCAGCTTCGCGTAATTCCAGTCCACGCCGCTCAATATCGAGCAGGGCGCTGGTATTGATTTCGGTTACATCGATCTCGGCCAATTTCGCTTCCGCAGAGCGAATATTGGCCTGGGCCTGGGCGATGGCGAGTGAAAAATCAGCCGATGAAATCCGTACAATTTCGGTGCCTGCAGACAGAATTGCACCATTCTCCAATCCGGGATTGACATACACCACTTCTCCGCTCACCTGCGCGATGGCGCTCCAGACCGTGCCCGGATAGACGCTGCCAAACCCTGTGACGCGGGGCACCAGTCTGGTCGGCTCCACATGAATGACCCGCACAGCACGGGCAATTTCCGCGGGTGGATTTCGCTCCGGCGTCTGCCGACCGCTTGCCATAAAATACAAAACGGCGATGCCGATCAGGATGGGCGGGATGATAAGCAGTTTTTTGAACAACGGATTATTCCCTTGAATTGCCGATGGAGGCAGTGTCTGAGATGCGTCCGGGATAATGATATTTGATATTTGAGATCAGCGATACACTGGATCATGAGGCTCAAACGCCATTTTCCTGTCGGCGCTGCATCCACCATTTTATTCCGAGTATCAGCAGGACGACGAAGGCAAGGGTTATGTAGCCTGATTTCAGGCGGGAATAGAAACTTGCCAATTCCACCATTTGCGGTGTGATGTTGTTTGGGCCGGCGGTCAGCAGGCCGGCGACATGGGCGTTTTCCATATAGTCGAAAATCATGCCGGGGATTGGGATGATTGTAAGCAGCGTCCGCCGCCGGGGTGCCATATCTGACGTTAGCAGGAAGATTGCCCATCCGGTTGAGAGTGCCAGGAAAAAGGGAAAATACCTGTCAAGGCGCTGTTGAACGTTGAGGTAAAAATCGGCGCCCTTATCCGACAGGGCGGCGAGGAATTCTCGCGCTTCGTCGAAACCGTATCCCGTCAACCGCAGGTCAAATGGCCATAATCCCTTGGCTTCATTGATTATGGTCGGCAATGTCCAGACGGCCATGGCACCGTAAAGACTGGCGGTAACGGAGATTGTGAACCAGAACAGAAATTTTGCGCGCATCGAAGACGCCCTATTTGTTTTGACAATGGAGAATAGACCGGAGTGGGTCTGGTTTCCATACATAAATCAATGTTGTCATTTTTTGAAATTGTACGCGGATTCGCAGAAAACAGCGGTTTTCTCTTCGATCACTGTCTAAATTCTACGCTTAATTGATATTTAACTCAAATAACACTTAATAAGTGCATTCATTTGTTTTACACCAATAAATAGAAATATAAAAATGCCAAAGGTCGCCCATTCTCCAACCAGCACTCACCGGACATTGGAACAGAAATTCGACAAAAATGTCTCAATTTTCTTGTCGTGCTTTCAAGCTGGTACGTTGAAGGGCTGACCAAATATGGAGAATTCAAATCTGATCAGACCTACAGCTTCGAGTGATGAGTACCACGCGAAAAGGGAAATAAGGCAGCAGAGGGCGCTCGTTGATATTCTGCAGTTATCATTTTCTACTGTTGGCTGTTCTGAAGTAATGGACCGTGTCCTTAAGGCGACGCTTTCAGCTTCTGAAGGTAGTTATAAGGGTGCAATATTCCTCTCGCAAAGAGAAACCGAGGCATTGGAATTTGCTGCAGACTGGGCGCTTGATGAAGAATCTCAGAGGCTTTTCAGCCATCCATCTTTTTCCAGTTTTCTGAGTGACCGGGCAGCAAATCTTGATGGTGTAGCTTTTATTTCAGGCGAAGCGGTGGACCCCCGTGCTGGTGTTACAAGCTTCGCACAACGTGGACATTATCTGGTTCCAGTCCGTGGGACACAGGGGAATGTTCTGGCCGTCATGATCCTGTTTCCTGATGATGGGTGTCAGGATCAGACAATTGATAAGCATTTTCTCGATTGTGTAGCGGGTGTTTTAACCTCTTTGATAGAACAGCGCCGGACCCATTCTGCCGGCGAAGCTACACGCCAGGAACTCTCCTATATCAAGCAGGCACTGGACGAAC
The DNA here is from genome assembly GCA_021775875.1 of Hyphomicrobiales bacterium. Taxonomy (GTDB): domain Bacteria; phylum Pseudomonadota; class Alphaproteobacteria; order Rhizobiales; family NORP267; genus NORP267. The sequence continues at coordinate 136,468 of JAJFHA010000002.1, forward strand.
ACAGCATAGTAGCGACCACAAATGTCAAAGGGGACATCACTTATGTCAACGATAAATTCTGTGCGATATCAGGATATAATCGCGAAGAACTGATTGGCAAAAACCACAATATTTTGAATTCGCATCACCACCCGAAATCGTTTTTTGTGGATATGTATAGAACGATTGCCAGTGGAAAATCCTGGCAAGGTGAAATTAGAAACCGGGCCAAGAATGGATCATATTATTGGGTAGATACGACCATCACACCCTTCAGAGACGCTAATGGCAAGATCAGGCAATATATAGCCATTCGCTCGGACGTTACTGTCCGGAAAAACACGCAGCTACAACTGGCGCGCCAGACCAAGCTGTTGGACATCATGAACAGTGTTGCGGTTGCGGCCAACCTGGCAACGGCGCCCAGCGATATGGAATATTTCTGTCTACAAAAAATTTGTAAATTCTGTGAGTGGAAAGTAGGTCAGGTTTTTACCTGTATTGACAGTACAACAGGCCAAATCAGATCGGGCAAGAATTTCTATTTTGGCGATGACATACGGTTTGAAGCGTTCCTTGAAGCATCATTGGAGAAAACTTTTCAGCAAGGCGAGGGTTTGATTGGCAGGGTTTTTGATGAAGGTAACCCTTTATGGGTAACCGACGTAACCATTGATCCGACATTTACGCGCTCGGAAGCTGCCAAATCTTCAGGACTAAAAGGTGCTGCTATTATTCCTGTAAAAGTAGGGGATGAGGTGGTCGCAGTTCTTGAATTTATGTCCGACAAAGAAATCCTGTCGGGTCTTGATGAACTCGAAATTCTGTCCTTTGTAACCCAGCAGATGAGCCGGACAGAGGAGCGTGCCCGCACAGCGAGGGAATTGGGCAATCATCGCGATCACCTCCAGGATATGGTGAATTCTGCGACTAAAGAACTGGAAGACCGAGCGGTTCGACTGGCTGAGGCACTCGCCACGGAAAAAGAAATGAATGAGTTGCAGCGACAATTTGTTGCGATGGCCAGCCACGAGTTTCGCACACCACTTGCAATCATAGATTCCACCGCCCAACGCATTAAATCGCGAATGGATAAAAACAAACTGACCCCTGAAGATATGGACGAACGGCTTCAGAATATCAGGGTAGCGGTGCAGCGCATGACCAAGCTGATGGAAAGTATCCTCTCTACCGCGCGGATGGAGGCGGGGATGGCCAAGCTGGTTGCTGCACCTTGCGATATTGGCAGGGTTATCCAGGAAATATGCGAGCATCAGCAGGAAATTTCCCCCGGTCACAACATTACCTGGAGCCTGGTTGGCTTTCCTGAAACAATTGATGCCTTTGCCGGGTCGCTGGAACAAATTTTCACCAACCTGCTCTCAAACGCAGTGAAATATGCGCCTGATGCGCCGGATATCGATGTTTATGGCTGGGTCGAAAACGATCAGGTAGTGATTTCCCTTCAAGACCAGGGCCTGGGTATTGACGAAGAAGACATCGAGAAAATCGGACAGCGGTTTTTTCGCGCAAAAACCGCGACAAGTATTGAGGGAACCGGCATTGGCCTCAATCTGGTGAAAACCCTAATTGAAGAACATGGCGGAACACTCAGCGTTGAAAGCGTCAAAGGAGAAGGCAGTACCTTCACCGTTCGATTGCCAATTGGCGGCCCTGTTGAAGACCATTCCCAAGTCAGTCAGTTAGCTGCGGCGTCAGCATGACAATTTATAGGAGAAAAGATCAATGAACACCATTCTTTGCGTAGAAGACGAACCTGCTTTGCGTGCTGATATTGTCGAAGAACTGGAAGATGCGGGGTATAAAACCCTGCAAGCTTGCGATGGAAGACAGGGGCTGGAAATGATCCTCGCCCATAAGCCGGACATGGTGGTCAGCGATATTACAATGCCGAACATGAATGGAGACGAATTGCTGCAGAGGTTACGTGAAGACTATCCAAAATTCTCTGAAATGCCGTTCATTTTCCTTTCTGCCCTGTCCGACCGCGTCGATGTTCTGAGCGGGGTTCAGCTTGGGGCTGATGACTATCTCACCAAGCCGATAGATTACGAAATGCTCCATGCAAAGGTCGCTGCGTCGCTGCGACAATGTAGTCGGATGTTGAAGCAGAAAGAAGCTGATCAAATCAAACTTTTCAACGCCATGAACAAGGTTGAGTTGCCGGATGGGTTTGAACATAAGTTACCAACCATGAAAACCAGGAACATGGTCCTCGTTGGGGAAGGCAACAAGGAAATGTGGAAACTTCAAAATTTCCTCGAAACGGTAGGCCACAGTGTAAGGGTTTTTACCAGTGGAAATGCGTATCTGTACAAGGTCAATAATGAAGACCTTGTGGCCGATCTGACATTCCTTTGGCGCCAAAGTGATGACATGCAGGCGCCAATGATCCGCCAACTTGCTGAAAACAAATCCGGTAAATATATTTTGGTAATTCCGGAACATTTGCACAAGCCGGGTTCGAACCTGGCCCAACCTGGATTTTGTGACTCAATAGGTCTGCCGATTGAGGATGGAGAACTGATTGGGAAAATAATTAGCTGGACGCAACCACAAAAACCTGGTCGCTAATGCTCGGTTTTATCGCCCACGCCATTTCGCTTCTGTTGGGCCTCGCTTCTTCGACCATCTAGACGGTTCTGGTTATCCCAGCGATTTATATGGTCTTCAGAAGCGAAGCTTAAAACAGATTTTCCTGTTCAGGACTGGTTGGAGAATTTGCGGAAATCGGGTTTGCGCTTTTCCTGGAACGCCGCCACGCCTTCTTTGGATTCTTCCGTATCGTAGAAAAGTTTAAGTGCATACATGCCCATGCCGGCAATGCCACGCTGGTGCTCGGTATCCATGTTGAACGAGCGTTTGGCGAGCGCGATTGCGGTCGGGCTTTTCTCCATGATCTCGGCGCACCATCTGTCAACTTCGGCGTCCAACTCTTCGGCTGGAACAACGGTATTGACGAGACCCATGGCGAGGGCGTCTTCGGCGGAATAACGCCTGCAAAGATACCAGATTTCGCGGGCTTTCTTTTCACCAACGACACGGGAGAGGAAAGCAGTGCCGAAGCCCGGGTCAACCGAGCCTACCTTTGGTCCGGCCTGGGCGAACACGGCTTTTTCAGACGCGATGGTGAAATCGCAAATAGTGCACAGCACGTTGCCGCCACCAACCGCATAGCCCTGTACTCTGGCAATGACGGGTTTGGGAACATCGCGGATTACGGAATGCAATTCTTCGACAGGCAGGCCGATTGTGCCACGGCCATCGTAAGAGCCTTCGTGGGAGGATTGGTCGCCGCCGGTGCAAAAGGCCCGGTCGCCGGCACCAGCCAGGACAATAACGCCGATTGAATCGTCGTATCCGGCCTTGTTGATGGCGTTGATCAAATCGTCGCAGGTCTGGCCGCGAAAGGCGTTCATCTTGTCAGGGCGATTGATGGTGATCCATGCAGCGCCGTCGCGTACTTCATACAGAATATCTTCGTAGGTCATTTCGATTTCCTTTAACCGTTCATAGTCAGGCCACCAGAGACGCTGAGAACCTGTCCTGTGACAAAGGCTGCGTCGTCGCTGGCGAAAAACAGAATTGCACCGGGCAGATCATCGGGCTGGCCGATCCGCCCGAGCGGGATGGCGCGTTGAAAGGCCTGGACCAGTTTTTCAGGATTGCTCGCGCCTTCCTTGAAACCTTCAAACAAAGCGGTTTCGGTCGGGCCGGGGCACACAACATTTACTGTTATGTTCTGGCGGGCATGTTCCCGTGCGATGGTTTTGGAGAAGGCTACCAGCCCACCTTTGCAAGCGGCGTAAACGGCTTCGCCGGATGAGCCGACGCGGGCAGCGTCAGACGCGATGTTGACGATGCGTCCAGCGCGTTGCTCGATCATGCCCGGCAGAACCGAATGATGCATGTTGAGTGCGCCGGTCAAATTGACGGCAATCAATTGCGCCCAAAGATCTCCTTCGGTTTGCATGAAAGGGCGAAAGACATCCCAACCGGCATTGTTGATGAGAATATCGACGGTGCCATACGTTTTGTTGACATCGCCAACGGCGGCATCAACGGCCGATTTATCCGTAATGTCGCAGGCAAAGGCTGTTGCCTTGCCGCCATCCGCCGTAATGGCTTCAGCCGTGGCTTGTGCCGATTCTGCATTTACATCAAATACAGCTACGTTCGCGCCTGCTTCGCCGAAGCGTTTGCAGGTAGCGCCGCCGATGCCGCCGCCGCCACCAGTGACGATTACTGTTTTATTTTCGAGCCCTCGCATTGTGTTGCCTTTCATAATGAAAAAAATTGTCTGAATTCGAGATTTGGATGACCCTATTTTTAACCGGGCAGTCTATCCATTGGTTGCGACCGCTCCTTGATTTTGATCAATATCCTTCGGCGTGGGATCGTCTCGCCCCATCAGCATTTGCATGGTTGAAATTGTGATTGAATTCAGCGTTGCCCGGGTCAACTCGTCGACCTCGCCAAGAACCGCGTTCAGCGCTTTGTTGGCTTTGGTTGCGGTGTCTATCTGCTGGTTCTGGCTCTCTTCAAGGGTTTCAAAAAGCTCGATGACATCGAGCAAAGTTGTTCGCTTGGCATTTCCGGTAAATGAGTAGCCGCCGCCAGCGCCGCGTGCGGAACGGACAAGGCCAGCCCGTCCCAGAGTGTGCAGGACTTTCGAAAGATGATGCGTCGAGATGCCGTATTTCTCTCCGATCTCAGCGGCGGAGAGTTGTCGCGCGGGATCAGTTGACAATTCAAGGACAGCATAGATAGCCAGGCGGCTCGCGGTTTGCAGCTTCATGTCAAACCCTTTTCAAGCTGGATATAAGGGCCGGCCATCATCCCGTGACTTCGGAAAAATGACATTAGAAGCTGGTTCTTGCGAGAGACCATTGTCCGCAGGCGGTAAATGCCGGCATCGCGAAAACTCTTTTCCAGATGTTCCAGCAAGGCCGTGCCAGTACCGCTTTCGCGCACGTCGTGGTCTATTGAAATTGCAAATATCCACCCGCACGGCTCGGAACCGAATTCCCAGGCGCGGATTTCTCCGATGACAAAGCCAACGATTTTTTCTCCGTCTGGTCCGGAATGTTCTGCAATATAGAAAAATCGCTCATCAGGTCGCCTGGACTGGTAACGTTCGTATAATTTCAGGAGATAGTCGTTTTTCTCATCTGTTCCGGAGACTTTTTCATCCAGCGCGACAATCTCTGGCAAGTCGGCCTGTTCGGCCCGACGGATGATTAAATTTTTTGTGTCGCTTGTCATGTTATTGACCGTCATAAAGGTCCGCCCGCTGCTTGAATTTGGACTTTCGCACCGTTCAGTTCATCCCCATGATCCTGAATTCGATACCTGAATCTGCTTATTCAGTATTTTGGTACTATTTTATGTATTAGTCAAGAACACTGGAGAGATTGGGGAATAATAGATCATTTCGCAGCTTTTCCTGCTGGCGATATCGCATATATTCCGGGAGACATAGGGTTCTGGTATGTACCAAACAAAGCAGAGAAAGTTGCTTGGCGTGGGCAAATAAGAATTATAACGTATCTAAAATAAGTTTTTGAAATGGCTGGCGGGTTTCGCCCGTTCGCCACATTTAAAAGAGGGTGGATAAGTGAAAGACACACTTAAAGCAGGCATTACGATTACCCGGAAATTTGAAATTGATCAGGCGCGGACAATTGATTTTCTGTCTGGCGATGGTGACGATGGTGCGCGCGTATACGCGACCCCGGCTTTGATCGAAGACATCGAGGCGACATGTCGCGATTTTTTACTGGAGCACCTCGACGACGGTGAAGACACGCTTGGCACATCGGTGAATATCAAGCACCTGGCGCCGACACTTCTCGGCATGTGGTCGGAGATCACGGTAACGGTTACGGGCGTTGAAGGGCGTGCGGTTTCGTTCGAGGTTACAGCGCGGGACGGAATCGATGATATGATTGCCAAAGGCAAGCACGACCGGTTCGTGATTGATGTCGCGCAAACCGTTGGCCGGTTGCAGCAAAAAGCAGATGCCTGGAAAAAAAGGTCCTGATCATGTCCAAACCTGGTGAAACGAAATCTGTCGCCACATATTGTTATCAATGTGTTGCTGGTCCCGATTTGCTGAAGGTCAATGTTCAGGACGGGGTCGCAGTTGGGGTCGAGCCTAATTTTGATGCCACCGAAATTCATCCGGGTGCCGGCAAGATTTGCGTCAAGGCTTATGGCCTGATCCAGAAGACCTACAATCCACACCGTATTTCAACGCCGATGAAGCGCACCAATCCCAAAAAGGGGCGCGATGAAGATCCGGGCTTTGTGCCGATATCCTGGGATGAGGCGCTGGACGCGGTTGCCGCCAAGGTTGTCGAGGTTATGGCTGATGGCGGATTGGACGAATCTGGATATCCGCGCATTGCGGCAACCTTTGGTGGTGGCGGTACACCGCAATCCTATATGGGGTCATTCCCGGCATTCCTGGCCACATTGGGGCCAGTTGATTTCGGATTTGGCGGCGGACAGGGCGTTGGGTGTACCCATTCGGAGCATCTTTACGGTGAATTCTGGCACCGCGCCTTCACCGTTTCAGCAGATACCCCGACAACCAAATATCTGGTTTCGTTCGGCAGCAATATTGAGGCGTCCGGCGGCGTTTGTGGTGTTTGGCGCCATGCCAATGCCCGGGCGAATGGTCTGAAACGTGTGCAGATCGAGCCTGCGCAGTCGATAACTGCGGCCTGTTCGGCTGAATGGGTTCCGATAAAACCAAAGACAGATTCAGCCTTCATGCTGGCCATGATCCATGTTCTGCTCCACGAGCATGATGTTGGTGAGCTGGATGTAGAATTTCTCAAGCATCGTACCTCGGCACCCTATCTGGTCGCGCCGGGGGGCTATTATCTGCGCGATAAGAAAACCAAAAAACCGATGATCTGGGACCCCGCAAAAAACAAGGCGGTTGTTTTTGATACGCCCGGTGTGGAGCCCGCCTTGATGGGGACGTATACGGCATCAGGTTTTGAGCAGGGGCCGGACAGCGAGCAGACCTTGCATAAATCCTGCAAGGTGATTACCGCCCACAACAAGCTTGTGGATCATGTAAAATCCAGCACCCCGGCATGGGCCGCCGAGATTTGCGATGTCAAGGAAGAGACCATCCGGCGGGTGGCGAATGAATTCCTGTCCCATGCCTGTATCGGCGAGACTATCGAAATTGATGGCCAGACGCTTCCCTATCGCCCGGTTGCGATAACTCTTGGGAAAACCGTCAATAATGGCTGGGGCGGCTTTGAATGCTGTTGGGGGCGGACTTTGCTGGCCTGTCTGGTGGGAGCGCTTGAAGTGCCGGGCGGTACGCTTGGGACGACCGTGCGGCTCAATCGTCAGGTCAATGACAGACTTGATAGTGTGACGCCGGGCGAAGACGGTTTCATGTCATTTCCCATGAACCCGACCGACCCGCAGCGCTGGGAGCCTAAGCCAAATATCCGCAATGCCTACAAGACGCTGGTGCCGCTTTCCGCTGACAATGCCTGGAGCCAGGCGTTGGGGCCGACGCATTTTTCCTGGATGTTTCAGGACAAGACGCCAGATAATCTGCCAAAGGCCACTTCGCCTGAATTGTGGTTCGTTTACCGAAGCAACCCGGCTATTTCCACCTGGGATGCGCCTGGCGTGACGGATAAGATTTCCCGGTTTCCCTATATAGTGGCGTTTGCCTATACGATGGATGAAACCAATCATATGGCGGATATTCTGCTGCCGGAAAGCAACGATCTGGAGAGTACGCAACTTATCCGCATTGGTGGGACCAAGTTTATCGAGCAATTCTGGTGTCAGGAAGGTTATGCCCTGCGCCAGCCCGCAGTTAAGGCCATGGAAGGGTCGCGTGATTTTACCGATATTTCAACTGAACTGGCAGCGCGTAGCGGATTGCTCGAAGCTTATAACGTGCGGATCAACAAGGGTAATGCCGGAGTCAGGTTATTTGGCGACAATTATGACTTTTCGCTGGACCCGGCGAAGAAGCATGATGCGGAAGCTATATGGGACGCCAGTTGCAGGGCGGCAAGCGCCGAATTGAGTGGTGGCAAGAATAAAGATGGTCTGGACTGGTACAAGGAGCATGGCTTCAAGGTCAAACCCTATCCGCAATCTCACTGGTATCTGTATCCGCGCCTTGTTGAACACGGGTTGCGTTTCGAGATGCCTTATCAGGAACGCCTGACGCGGATCGGTGTTGAGCTTGGCAACCGGCTGCACGAACAAGATATCACCTGGTGGGACGAGCAGTTGAAGGAATACCGGCCATTGCCCGGATGGGAAAATATTCCCGGGCTTTGGGAAGATTCCGCCGCCATTGCCAAAGGTGACGACCCGCATCCTTTCTGGTTACTGACATCACGCAGCATGCAATATTCCTGGGGCAGCAATGTTACCATTCAGCTTATGCAGGAAGTGGCGAGCAATATTGCCGGGCATGGCGGCGTTGTTATAAATACGGGGGCGGCAACCAAACTGGGCATCGCTGACGGCGACCTTGTCGAGGTTACGTCGCCCCTGCGCTCAACCAAGGGGCGAGCCGTACTTCGCCAGGGCATTCGCCCTGACACCTTGCTTATGATTGGCCAGTTTGATCACTGGAAAACGCCTGTCGCCAAGGACTTTCATGTGCCAAGCCTGAATACCGTGACACCGATGTCCATGAAGCTTACCGATTCCACCGGCTCAAGCGCCGACCTGGTCAAGGTGGGCGTGACCCGGATAGGGAGTGCCGCATGACCCGTTATGTGATGGTTGCCGATTTACGCCGTTGTGTCGGGTGTCAGACCTGTACGGCCGCGTGTCGTCATGCCAATGCAACGCCGACCGGTGTGCAATGGCGACGGGTGCTGGATATGGAAACCGGAGAATATCCGGATGTGCGCCGTACCTTTGTGCCGGTTGGGTGTATGCATTGTGAAGACCCGCCCTGTATGACGGTTTGCCCGACAACGGCCACGCGCAAACGCGACGATGGCATTGTGACGATCGATTATGATCTTTGCATCGGCTGCACCTATTGCGACGTGGCCTGCCCTTATCAGGCGCGCTACAAGGTGGACAAAGCGGATTTTGCCTATAGCGACAAACCGACTGATGCAGAGGAAGCCAGATACGATCCGAAACGTCTCGGGGTGTCGACAAAATGTGATTTTTGCGCCGCCAAGATTGATGCCGGACTGGAAAAAGGCTTGACCCCGGGGGTTGACCCCGAGGCGACACCGGCCTGTGCCAATTCCTGTATTGCGGGCGCGTTGCATTTTGGCGATATCGAAGACCCTAACAGTAATGTGTCGAAGCTGGTCGCTGAAAATGAATCTTTCAGGATGCATGAGGAATTGGGCACAAAACCGGGTTTTTACTATTTGTGGGATGAGTCATGATTTCGATTGCACCAAGACGTCAGGTAACCTGGGACTGGCGTGCCGCCGGAAACTTTCTGTTTGGCGGTGCGGGTGGCGGCTTCATGACGCTACTTGCGGTGTTTGTCGCGACCGATACGCCTATCAATAATATTCTCGTACTGATCGGGCTGGCGCTGGCGGGCCTCGGCCTGTTCATGGTCTGGTTGAAAATCGGGCGTCCGCTTCGCTTTCTCAATGTGTATCGCAACCCCTGGACATCGTGGATGAGCCGGGAGGCGTGGGTCGCGAATTTTCTGTTCGCGGCCGGGCTGGCATGTCTGGTTTATGGTGGGCCGATTGCTCATGGCCTTGCGGCGCTGTTCGGGCTTTTGTTCCTGTTCTGCCAGGCGCAAATTCTGAGGATGGCGCGGGGTATTCCCACGTGGCGCACCGGGGCGATCGTGCCGCTGGTTCTGGCGACCGGCCTTGCCGAAGGCGCGGGTCTTGTTAGCTTGACAGCTTTAGGTGGGATTTCGTTGCCGTCCTGGATCGGCATGGCCGTCGGTGGCCTCGCTATTGTTCGGGCAGCTACAATGCTCGCTTATACCAATGCTCTGCAGGGTGGCCAATCGCCGGACGCTGTTAAGCCAGGCTTGAAAACCCTTTTATGGGTTATTGTTGGGATTGGTGGTGTGGCACCGGTTATCTTGCTGGCTTTGCCGACCTCCGGCATGGTGGCGGGACTGGTTGCTTCCATTCTTGTGATTTTGACCGGCTGGCACATGAAATATCAAATCGTGTGCCACCTTGGGCATTATCAGGGACTTGCGCTAAAGCATGAACCTGCACGCGGCGGTGCTGCGCCCGGCACAAGTTCACGGCCCGGATGGAGCGAATAATAGTCAAGAATTATCGCTGCTTGCGATGAACCGGGGTTGCGGCGTTGACGCCTGTGATTGCAATTTTCTGTTGGATATATAACAGAAACCAGAATAAAAATTCTAACCTGAATTTCGACCTCATTCCATATTGGAACTTGAAAACCACAGCCATGGTGCAGGTCGGGGGCTTATTGTGACCCCCTGCGGCAATCAGGCACTTGCAATTAAAGTATTTTAGTACGATAATAAGAATATAGAGGAATTTGACCCAAAAAGGATGGTCCGTCATGGCATCTACAAAATCCGACGGCAATAATATTGCCGTTACCCTCAGACCGCTTACGGCTGACGATCTGGAGGCCGTTGTGGCAATCGATAAAGAAATTGCCGGCAGGCCGCGGGAAGCATTTTTCGCCCGGCGCATGGATGCGGCGCTCAAGGATCCCGGCGGGTTTATCTATTTGGGCGCCTGTATCGATGGCGAGCTTAAAGGGTTTGCGCTGGTACGGTTGCTGACCGGTGAGTTTGGCGAAAGTTCGGTCGGGCTGCTGGATGCGCTCAGCGTTGATCCTTCATGCAAAAGCGCTGGAATCGGCAGAACCTTGATGGCCAATGTGGAGGACATTCTGCGCCATAAGAATATTGCCGAATTACAGACAGAAGCCACCTGGACCAACAGCGAAATGCTGGCCTTCTTCGCCAAGGCAGGTTTTGAGCGGGCGGCACAAACAATTTTGACGCGGGACGTTGCCGCTGACCTTGAATGGTAGCGGGATAGGAGAAAACAATGACACAATCAAAACAGCCTTTCATTCCTCAACGCGCAGACGAAGGGCCGGAAGCCGATTACAGTTATGCCGACGGGCAGGATTTTGACGTCCAGGCACGCGAGAATATGTTTGTCCGTTCCATGCGCGAAGACGATTTACGGGCGATTGTCTCGATCGACAAGAAAATTACCGGGCGGGAGCGCACCGCCTATTTCGAGCGTAAAATTGCCGAGACCCAGGACGAATCTGCGGTTCGTGTATCGCTGGTGGCAGAAATTGACGGCTACCCGGTAGGCTTCATCATGGCGCGGGTGGATTTTGGCGAATTCGGTCATACCGAACCGGAAGCGGTGATGGATACGATTGGCGTCAACCCGGACTTTGCCCATCACGAAGTCGGGCACGCCATGATGGCGCAATTGCTCGGTAACCTGCGCTCACTACAGGTGGAAAAAGTCCGCACCACGGTTCAGTGGAACAGCTTTGGTCTGATCGGATTTCTCGACCATTGCGGTTTTGCCCCGGCGCAAAGGCTAGCCTTCACGCGGAAGCTTTAAATTTTGCCAAAACGGACGGATAATCCTGCTCTTGACCCACGTCAAATGCAAAAATGTGATCCTTCAATAAACTGAGAACATGAAACCATACCGGTTTTTGAGCCAATGAATGGTGTGTCCGCATGCCATTCCTGGCCGGGTCTCGTTTGAAGGAAATTGCATGAACCACAAGCATCGCAAAATACTCCACGCCCTGTTCGCCCATCCGGTCAGCGCCAACATTTCAGCGCGCTCGGTTGAATCCGTATTGAAGGAAATGGGGGCGGAGATAGAGCAACGCCATGGTGGTCGCTGGGGTGTGCGTCTGAACGAGCACTTTGTGGAAATTTCCCATAAATCCCATTCATTATCCCCGATGCAGGTGCGCCAGATGGCAAAATTTATCAAAGATACAGGGATCGACGCAGAGCGAGACTACCCGCTCTGATTTGGCGAAATTTCTGAACTGCCGGGGTTGAGCTGAAAGCGCTCAACTTGCTCAGGAAAACTTGTAGATATTCATCAATTCGGCGTCTTTGTCTTCGTCGATGACCTCGTCGAGGAGCGGGACCATGCCCATTTCTTCCTTGGCGACATGGGAGCGAAGGCCGTCTATGAACTGGCCCGATGATGTTTTGAATTCGGCCCAGCTATCGTCCGTAAACCCATCGCTGCCTGCCTGACCGGCCAGTTCGGCGAGACGCAGGCCGAGCGGCATCAGGACGCGGTGTTCGTTGATCAGGATATTGTTCATATCCCCAGCACCGGCTTCTTCAAACATTGGAAACAGATGCTCTTCTTCGAACGCGAAATGCAGCTTTATTTCGGTGTTTATTTCAGCCTTCATGGTGCCAAGCAATAAGCGGGTGTCGCCAATTGTTGCGTCGGGCGGTTCTGCTCCGAGATTTGAGTTGAGTAGCTGCTCTATCTTTTCGAGCAAGCCGAGCACGGCCATGTGCTCTTCGTGCATGATGCGCGAAATGGCGTAGGTGAATTCCATTACAAACTATCCGCTTTCTAACTGTTCAGCTGGTCGTATTTTTCCTGCAACTGGTCTTTGTCCTCAGCCCAATCCGGGTTCGGGACGATGCATTCCATTGCAGGACACACCAGAATGCATTGCGGTTCGTCTTCAGCGCCCACGCATTCGGTGCATTTCATTGGGTCAATTATGTAGAACGGATCGCCTTCCTTGATGGCCTCGTTCGGACAGGTTGGCTCACATGCGTCGCACGCTGTGCAACCGTCAACAATCATCAATGCCATGATATTTTCCCCTTGTTTAAGATGCCATTGGCAAGGCATCCAGTTTCGCTAGTTTGTCGTATCTGAAGGCACCCCAAAGCGCTGCACCGATGGCACCGGCATAGATCGAATCCGGGTGGTTCTTGACCTCAAGCGGGTTGCCCTTGGTTTCAAGTTCTTCCCGCAATGCCGCGAGCAACCCTTCATCAAGCGCTAATCCGCCAGTTGCCATGATCACGCCGTCTGCGGGCTTGACCGATTTGATGAGGCGCGCCAGGCGGCCCGCCATAGACAAATGAATGCCTTTCAGGATGTTTTCCGAAGAAATGCCGCGCGACACCATGTTGATCACGTCGGTCTCGGCAAGCACCGCGCAAATGCCGCTGACTTTTTCCGGGTCATCGGCGGCGCATGATAGCCTGCCGATTTCGTCCTGGGCGATGCCCAGATAGCGGGCGATGTTTTCCAGAAATTGGCCAGAGCCGGAGGCGCATTGGCTGGTCATTTTATACATCAAAACCTTGCCACGATCATCATGGCTAATGGCGCGACCGTGAAGGGCGCCCACATCCATGGTGGCACGGGCCTTGGGTTCGAGGTAAATTGCGCCACGAGCATGGGTAGTCATTGAATAGAAATGACCGGTATGGAAAGGGACGGATTCGCCTTCGCCTGTGGTCGCGACATAATGAATGTCGTCGCGGGTCAAACCGGCTTCCTTGAGGCAATCGTCATAGGCCTGGCCGGCCAATTCAAGTGGATCGCGCTGGCGGATCCGCAAAGATTGTCTGGCGAGCCATTTGGTTCCATCTTCAGTGACTTCAAAAATGGCGGCTTTGACGGCCCCTGTACCTACATCTACACCTGCTGCAATTGTCATAATGTTTCTCCTAGTTCAGGGCCCGGTGAGCGAAAGTCGCTGCGCCGAGAGCCCCGGTGTAAATCGATTCAGGATCGATATTGATTTTGACTTCACCGTAATTCTCTTTGACGAGCTTTTCCAATTCTCGAACGGCGGCTTCGTTCTTGGCGACGCCACCGGTGAAGGTGAATTCGTCGGCAATGCCGCCCGAGCGGGAAATGATCGACATGGCACGCAGGATGATGGCGCGATGCAATCCGGCGAGGATATCCTCGCGTTTTTCACCAAGCGCCAACCGGTCGCGCAATTCAGCGCCAGCAAACACGGTGCAGGTCGAATTGATCCGTACCGACTTGGTGGATTTCATGGCGAGCGGGCCTAGTTCGTGCAGCCCCATATTCATTTCATCCGCGATATAACCCAGATAACGGCCACATCCGGCGGCGCAGCGATCGTTCATCTGGAAATTCTCGACAATGCCGGAGGGATCGACCTGGATGCCTTTGGTATCCTGACCACCGATATCGAGGACGGTTCTGGTTTTCGGATACATCATGTGGGCACCCAATCCATGGCAGAGAATTTCCGAGCGGATATGTTCCTTGGAGAAGGGCAGGGTGACACGGCCATAACCTGTGCCGACCAGATAGGCTTCTTCCAACTCAACTTCGAGCGCCGCTTTCACGGCTTTTTCGACCATGCCGGTATCGACGCCGAAATCCGGAGCGTCTTTGACCACGGCATTCAATGAGCGCAGAAACTTGCCACGCATATCGTCCGATGGCGGGCGGTTTTCAACCTCTATGATCGACTTGTCGTAGACGTTGAGCAACAGATCGAATGGGACGCCAGCTTCTTTGGCTGTCTCTTCAGCAACTGTCAGGTAGCGACTGCCGGCGATATCGCGGAAAAAATCAGATTTCCGCTCGCCACCGGGGGCGTACATTGCTGGTGCTTCACCGCGCAGCTTTTCGAAGACAGCGGTCAGGACTTCACCAACGGCATTTTCCTTGCCGGCAAAGCGGTCGCCGGTAATCTGTTGGCGGCAGGTCTGTTCCAGATCGTCGAGTTGCTCCAGAAATTGTTCCAGCCGGAAGCCAAGTTCTAATCGGGTCAGGAGTTCGTCCAGCTTGCCAGCATCATCTGCTGTATCGCCTTTCAATTCGCGGCGACAAAGCGTGAGGCGGGTGTCGATCATGGCTTCCTGTTTTGCGACCCGACAAGCGGTATCATAGTTGGAGCGGGAATTGGTGATGCCCCGGCCCAGGATTTCCGCATTTTCATCGGTGAGGACAGCCTTGGTGGTGGTCGATCCGAGATCGATGCCGATAAAGGTCTTCATGCTGCGGCTCCTTTTATGCTAGCGCCTGCTTTTTTCTGGTCGATCATCTGGAAGTAGCTTTCCAGACGGTTCTTGATGTTGGCAGCCGAGAAGTAGCGCGGGTCCACCAGATCGCTTTCGACGAAAGCTGCTGGTTTGCCTGTGCGTTTCTCGACTTCACGCATCATCAGCAATTGCCCTGCCGAGAAGCTGTTGCAGCTCTTGATCGAATTGATCAGCAGGCCATCAGCTTCATATTCGTTGATGTAATCGACCAGCATATCAACCCGCTGGGGCAGGCTACGGTTGGTGTAAACACCGAGGCAATATTCAGCCAGGGTTTCAAGCGGGCGATCAGGATCGTGGCGGAAGCCATCATAATCGTAGACGCCACCAACCTTGGAGTAGCTCGATGCCACGACCACCGCGCCTTCATCGTAGAACATTTTCCAGAATTCGCGGAAATTGGTGTAATTGGGCGGACCTTCGGTGACGAGGCGGTATTTCTCTTTGCCCATGGGACCTTCCGGTGTTACCGGACCGAGGCCAGCAGCGATGCGGGCGTCGATTTCCTTGCGCAGTGTGGCGTAATATTCAATTGCCTCTTCGGTGCCTCTGTAAGCGCCAAAAATTGGACCGATATAGTAGATGCCTCCAAAATAGGCATCAATCGGGGAGGGCCGTTTCTTGGCTGATTCCAGAACGTAGACAAGGTCATCTTCGGCCTTGGCAGAGCGCCGCAAGTTTTCACGCAACCGGTCAATATCAAATTTGACGCCGCTAACCCGCTCCAGTTTCGGGATCACTTCTTCTTTCAATTGCTTGACCATATATTTGCGCATGTTGTCGGTGATTTTGCCGTCGCCTTCATACGGCGTATGCAACATGATGGTTTCGCACTTATATTGCTCGCGCAGCAATTCGAACCATTTCAGGAACGTGAAACAGCCAGTATAGGAAAGCAGCAGGACGTCAGGGTCTGGAAACGGCTTGCCGTTTGGGGCCAAATTGCCTTTTGCCATCATGCCGATATCGGATTTCACATAGGTGCATACATCTTCGGAATGGCCGAGCTTTTCTGCTTCCATGACAAACTGGCCGCTTTTCTTGCGCAACCCGTTCTGGATCGCGTTAACTTCGGGCAGGTTGTTTGCGAAATCAAAACACATGATGAGTTCGTTGAGATTACCGGGCACAAAGGTAGCGCAGACCTTCTGACCACTTTCCGGAGCATCGGTGATCTTGTCGAAATGACGCGCCATCATTTCCTTTTGCTTGATCATAGAATCGTCTTTGGCGGCGTCTCTCGGATCAGGACGATTTTTCGGGGTGGTGATGACGGTGCTCATGCTTCGCTCCATAACTTGATTGAATCTGCGAACGTGCCAGCCTGTTCGCGGATGGGCTGCATCTGGCCGGAATTTTCGGCATATTTGAATGCGATGTTGGGGATGTTTGCTGCGTTCAGAACGTTTTGCAGCATGGGACGATCCAGCAGGGCCGGGTCGCAGAAACTTGGGGAGGCGAAAATCACACCTTCAGCGCCGTATTTCTCTACAGCGCGGACTAGATATTGCCCCTTTTCTGTCTCAACGGGTTCGTATTTCGAAGATGTGCTCTCGGAATGATGCAGGAATGCATCCGCCAGGTTTCCAAGCGCATGACCTTCGGTTGACACATCATCGAGTAACCACCTGGACACCAGCAACAAATCATCGTCGACGATGTAACAGCCGGACAGTTCGATCGATTTGATCAGGTTAAGTGGGGGCTGTTCGCAGAACAGGCCAGTTACGATAACCCGGCAATTGTCTTTCATGGGCCGGTCTTCGGCATCTACCGCGGCCAGCCAGTCCTGTAACATCTGACTATGTTCCTCGACCGGTAAAACAAGCCCGGCACGGATAAGCAAGTAGACATCGGCAGCAGCCGCTTTCCACGGCTGTTTGGTGCGGTAAGCATAGACCTCACGCACCAATTTGCGGTTTTCATTATAAACTGCGATGGAGCGCCGCAATGCGTCATCGGTAATATCAACGCCGCAATGCTCTTCCAGACCTTGGCGCAGTTCCTGCAATTCGGAAATGTAGTAATTGCCGCCAATATCGTCGTTGAAATTCTGTGGCAGGTCAAAATAGCGGGAATAGACATCCGGAAACATCAGCTTCCACATGCCGGACAGGTTGCGGATCACATCACAGATCGACGGGAACAACATGCCGTCAACAAAATCCAGGTTGCCGCCAACGCCCAGTTCAATGGTGGAGCGGGGAATCCGGCAAATGTAACTCTGGTAATAGGCGTCGCCGTGGATAACTTCCAACTGGTCTCCGCCACCAACAATACCGAGTGGCAACATGCCGCCCGCATGAATGATCTCGCGGGGGACGTAGATCGGCATATAGCCGACAACCTTGCGGCCCGGTTTGGCGTCTTTCCATTCGCGCGCAGCTGTGAAGTTAAGGTCTTCATATAACTCCTCGCAGCGTTTGATGATCTCTTCGGTAGATTTCATGACCAATCTAGCTCCCTTGACAATTCCAAACCGGCAAATGCCTGCTCGGTGCCCGCCTAAGTGGTTGGTGCGACGTTCTCACGCATCCCCATGCGTCTTGACATTTGTCCAACATCGCTATTATCGTAATATAGTACGTATTTACTTATTTGAGGTCAACACGAATAATCTGCGACGTTTTGGCACGGATGGAAAAGGCAGGGAAAGCACATGTCAGACCAGATAAAAATCGACACGGGAATATCGATTGCCCTTACAGGAAGTGGCGGTGCGGGGGTAATGACCGCCGGTGGAATGTTGCTTGAGGCAGCGGCAAAATCCGGCTTTTACGGTTTGCAGACACGCTCTGTTGGTCCGCAAATTCGCGGCGGCGAGGCGGCGGCGTTATTGCGGCTTTCGAATCATGCTGTGGAAATTCATCGCGGCGGGTTTGATATTCTGTTCGCGTTGGACTGGAGTAATTTCTCGCGATTTGCTGCTGAGATTACACTGGATGAAAACAGTGTCGTGATTTTCGATCCTGAAGGTGGCGAAGTACCCGAAATTGTTTCAGCCGCCACCAAGAACATTATCGAGCTGCCGATCAAGAAATTTGCCAGCGAGATACCTGGCGGTCGCATGAATATGATAGCGCTCGGTATCGTGGCTGGCGCGATTGATTTGCCGAAAGAGACGGTGCTTGGGCTGATTGTCAGAAAATTTGCTTCAAAAGGCGAGGCGGTTTTGGAAGCTTCGCGTGCCTGTCTCGAAGCGGGGTACAAGCATGCAGGTTCTGTTGCGAATGCACCGAAACTTGTGTCAGACGCCGAAAATGCCGACGTGCCGCGCTGGCTGATTACCGGCAATGAAGCGGCGGCCCTCGGCGCTGTTCGGGGTGGTATCAAGTTTGCTGCCGCCTATCCGATTACGCCAGCAACCGAAATTCTCGAATGGCTGGCGCCGTCGCTAACTGCAATTGGCGGCAATCTGGTTCAGGCTGAAGACGAACTCTCGTCGATCAACATGATTATTGGGGCCTCTTATGGCGGTATTCCGTCAATCACCGCGACATCTGGACCGGGCCTTGCGTTAATGACCGAATCTATCGGTCTGGCAACTGCAGCGGAAGTACCTGTTGTGATTGTCGATGTGATGCGTGGCGGCCCGTCTACAGGTATTCCGACAAAATCTGAGCAATCCGATCTGAACATTGCAATTTACGGTTTGCATGGCGATGCGCCGCATCTGGTTACGGCTCCACTATCGGTGGCTGATTGCCTGTTCACAACCCAATGGTCTGTGCATCTGGCGGAAGCCATGCAGGTTCCAGCGATTATATTGTCGGACCAGTATTTGGGTCAGGCGAAGATGATTATCGACAAGCCTGCAGATGTGGCGTTTTTCGCAGACCGCAGCAAGGTCGAAAAAATAGATACGGCTTATACCCGCTACGCCCTGACAGCGGACGGTGTATCGCCGATGGCGATTCCTGGCACGGCTGGCGGACAATATACCGCTGACGGGTTGGAGCATTCGGTTACCGGAACGCCGTCATCGGCTGCTGAAGATCATCATGATCAACTCGCCAAGCGTCGTCGTAAAATCGAAGGTTTCAATTATGGAACCCATTGGGCGGAGATTGAAGGTGAGGGTGATCTGGTCATCGTCACATGGGGCTCGACGGCGGCGCCCGTGCGCGAAGCCGCTGAACTGGCCAGGGCTGAAGGGATCAGCGTCAAAACCATCGCAGTCAGGTTGCTGGCCCCCTTGCGGGTCGAGGCGCTTGAAGCCGAACTTGCCGGCGCACGCCGGGTTCTGGTGATCGAGCAAAATGATTTAGCGCAATTTTACAGATATTTGCGGGGTCATGTTGATTTACCGGCTGATACCCGCGCCTACCACCATCCGGGACCTATGATGCTTAGTACAACAGAAATTTTATCCGAAATCATGAAGGAGCACCGGCTATGAATGTCTCAGCCCCGCTAAAGGCAAGCGATTTCAAATCTGACCTGAAGCCCGTTTGGTGCCCCGGTTGCGGCGATTATCATGTGCTGTTGTCCCTCACCAAGGCGCTCGCCGATCTGGAGCGTAAACCGGAAGAAGTGGCGGTGATTTCCGGTATCGGGTGTTCGTCGCGTATTCCGGCTTATCTCAAATGCTACGGCTTTCACGGCGTGCATGGGCGCTCGCTACCATTGGGTACGGGGCTGAAAGTGGCCCGGCCTGATATGACGGTAATTGTGGCTGGTGGCGACGGCGACGGCTTTTCGATTGGCGGCAACCATTTCCTCCATGCCTGTCGGCGCAACATCGACCTTACATACATAGTCATGGATAACCGGGTTTACGGTATGACCAAGGGCCAACCTTCACCAACGACCGAACCTGATTGGGACAGCGCCCTGTCGCCAGGCGGGACCGGCCTCAACCCGTTCCATCCCCTCGTGATCGCACTTGCATCAGGGGCCAATTTTGTGGCGCGGGCCTTTTCCGGCGACATTAGAGGCACCACGAAACTGATTTCCGATGCAGTCAATCATCCTGGTTTCTCGTTTATCCAGATATTGAGCCCGTGCGTCACGTTCCGGCCGGAACAAAAGGAATGGAAATCAGCCATCCATGCACCGCCCGTAGAAGCGACCGACGATCCAGCCCGGGCTGCGCGGCGGATCATGACCGATGACGGATTTAATGTCGGCGTTCTCTATCGTGGTGACCGGCGTCCTTACAAAATTGGTGACGGGGTTGAACACAAAACAGTCGCTGATCTGGAACAGGAATTCCAGATATGAGTGCGAATCCTGACAATGAAATTTCGAGCCTGAGCGAATTGCTGACCCATGCCTATGCGATTGAGGAAGACGCGATCGACCGCTATCACATGCTTGGTGACCAGATGGAGGTTCACAATAATCACGAACTTGCAAAACTCTTCCGCGATCTGGCAGGCCACGAAGAGAAACACGCGGCAGAGATTAAAGCCCGCGCCGAGACAATCGGGTTGATGAATCTGAAATCCAGCGAATACAAATGGCCTGACACGGAAGGCCCGGAACTGGCGGCGCTGGATGAGGCCCATTACCGGATGACGCCGTGGCACGCCCTGCAAATGGCGCTCAAAGCGGAAACCCGGGCATTTGAATTTTTCGACCATATCGTGAATACGGTCACGGATCCGGAAATTAAAAAATGGGCCGAAGAATTCCGTGAAGAAGAGGCTGAACACGTCACTCTGGTGGAGCGGCTTCTTGAGAAAAATCCGGAACCACCAGCCGGGTGGGCGGATGACGATGACCCCCCCAATCTGCAGGAATAGCAAAGGAGATTAAAAATGAGCGTATTGTTGCCCGAGGGCTGGAAAGCACCGATCGGTTATTCGAATGGCATTGTGGTTGACGGAGGCCGGATCGCCTTCATCGCCGGACAGGTTGGGTGGAATGCCGGTCAGGTTTTTGAAAGCGAAGACCTAACCCCGCAATTTGCACAAGCTCTGGATAACGTCATCGCGGTTCTGGCAGAAGCTGGCGGCAAACCCACAGACATTTGCCGGATGACGGTTTATTGTATCAACAAACCGGCCTATCTGGCGGCGCGGCGCGATATCGGTAAGATCTGGCAGGAGCGGATGGGGGCTCATTTTCCCGCAATGAGTATGATTTTTGTATCCGATCTACTGGATCATCCCGGTATGGTTGAACTGGAAGCAACGGCAGTCATTCCGAAGGACTGAGAGCTTTAACCCGTATTTTAAAAGGACAATCTCCATGAAGGCTGCAATTCTGGAAAGCCGTGGCAAGGATGGCTTGCGTATCGGTGATTTTGCCGATCCGAAGCCCGCACCTGGCGAAGCCGTAATGAAAGTCCGCGCTGGCGGTATCAACCGGATCGATCTTTATATGCGCGATTCAGGCAAAGGCATCACTCACGAATTGCCTCTCGTGCTCGGCGTTGATGGAGCCGGTGAAATTGTCGAGGTGCCGGAAGGCTCGCATCTGAAAATTGGTGATCCGGTTCTCGTGTATCCGTTTGCCTTTTGTGGTCGGTGTGCCGCCTGTAACCGTGGCGACCAGCCAAATTGCGTCAAGTTTGATATTTGCGGCGAGACCCGCCACGGCACCTTTGCTGAATATATTGCGATGCCGGCAAAATGTTTTTTGCCGAAACCGGAGGGTATCAGCTGGGAAGCGGCGGCGACCCTGCCGGTTGCTTACCTGACGGCGTGGCGGATGATGTTTGGTAAAGCACCTCTGCAATCTGCTGAAACAATTCTGATCATGGGCGTTGCGGGCGGCGTATCGTCGGCCTGTCTGCAAATGGCAACCATGATCGGTGCCAAGGCGATTGTAACTTCGTCAACCGATGAGAAGCTTGCCTGGGCCAAAGGGTTGGGGGCAGCGCACGGTATCAATTACCGCGATGAGAAAGTCGCCAAGCGCGTGATGGAATTCACCGAAGGACGCGGCGTCGACATGGTGATCGACAATGTGGGGGATGCCAGTTGGGGCGATTCTCTGCGCTCGCTTCGGTCCGGCGGCAGGATTGTAACCTGCGGTGCCACAACCGGCGCGCATCCATCCGCAGATATCCAGCGCATGTTTGCCCGGCAATTGACAGTTTATGGATCAACCCTTGGCAGCGTTGAAGAATTCCGGGCGCTGATTGATGTGGTCGCGCGCGGCAAAATCGAGCCAATTATCGACAAGGTTTTCAATCTCGATGATATCGCGTCCGGGTTCGAGCGTATGGATCGTGGTGAACATCAGGGCAATCTGGTGGTTGACATAGACTGCTGATCGTTATCTTCCCAATGAAAATGTGCGCAGGGATCTTGCAACGGATTCTTGCGCCTCAAATGCGAATAGAGGAACGGATTTATGAGCGAGCCGTATGATCCAGCGGAAGAGGGTGCGCAAATGTCTTTCGACGGGCGCATGTCCTATAGCGATTATCTTGATCTAGACGCTATTTTGAGTGCGCAAAAGCCGCTCTCCGGTGCTCATGATGAAATGTTGTTCATCATCCAGCATCAGACATCTGAACTCTGGATGCGGTTGGCGATCCACGAAATTGCCGCTGCGCGATTGGCAATCCGCAACGATCAATTGCCGCCCGCTTTCAAAATGCTAGCCCGGGTGACGCGGATTTTTGAGCAACTCAACAATGCCTGGGATGTGTTGCGGACAATGACGCCGAGCGAATATACCGAATTTCGCGATATCCTTGGCCAAAGCTCAGGCTTCCAGTCTTATCAATATCGCCAGATCGAATATATGCTCGGTAACCGGAACCACGCGATGCTGCGCCCGCATGCGCACAAAGCCAATATTCTGGAAATGCTTGAAACAGAGCTGGCAACGCCAAGTCTTTATGACGAAGCGCTGCGGCTGGTGAACCGGGTTGGTGTCGCTATTCCGTCTGCTGTTCTGGAGCGCGATGTTTCGCAAACTCACCAGCCGAACGATCAAGTCGAAATAGCGTGGAAAACGGTCTATCAAAATAATGAAGACTATTGGGACCTGTATCAGCTGGCGGAAAAGCTGGTTGATTTTGAAGATTATTTCCGTCGTTGGCGCTTCAACCATGTCACCACTGTTGAGCGGATCATCGGGTTTAAACGCGGCACGGGCGGTACGGGCGGCGTATCTTACTTGCGAAAAATGCTGGAGACGGAATTGTTCCCTGAAATCTGGCATGTGCGCACACAGCTCTGATTGAGTTGAAATTCTGTTGCGCTAACAAAAAGGTTGCGCCAGACTTTATCCAGGCAAGAAGGGAACTTGTCATGGATGCCATTAAAAACGCCGCCTTTGTTTCAGTAGGCAGGGCCTGCGGGTTTGCCGGGTTGGCAATTTTTTGCATCACCATGAGTTTGAGTTTCCAGCCGGCACTTGCAACCCGCGCCGGGGGCTTTTTAAGCCTTTGCGTCGCAGTTTTTCTTGGGTATTGCTCCATGAAGGCTTTGAAACGGCCTTATAAACGCACCGAGCTTTGGCTCATTCTCGACAAGAAATTTCGGGTAAAAAGTGAGATAGCTCAACAAGTTATCGGCGGCGTGTTGCGGGAGACTTATCTTTGGTTCGCACAACAAGCCGCCATCATCGCCATTGTTATGCTGGGGCTTTCCTTGTTGCTGGAAATATCTGGTCTTGATGTTCGCTGGGGTTGAAACCGGGTGCCATTGCGGATGGCATGAGTCTGTCACTGCCTGTCGCCATTGATGTTTTTTTCGGAGCATCTATAAGGTGATTCAGATGTTCCAAATTCTTCCAGATAGCTGGTATTATCAGTATGCGTCTGAAATTGTTGCAACTTTTTCTGGTTTTGATCGCGGGAATTTATATTTTCTGGCTGCTCCAGCGTGAGTACCGATACAAATATGTTTATGCTGGTGCAATGAACGTTGTGGTGTGGCGGGCGTTGAACGCGACCAGTCCGGAGATGCTGGCAAACCTGCCGCAGATCACTGATTGGGAACTTGGCGTTACGAGGGATGCGCCGCGATGCACCAGCGATCGAGACCATGCGGAATTTCCGGTAAATTGCGATTTTTTTGGTGGCAATTTTGGTGGTAAATCGCGTAATTGCACTTTCTGGTGGCTCGGGCGGCAATGCCGTATTTTTTTCGTGCCTGCGTCGGTTTATGCCGACCCGTATGTACGGGACCGACTGACTTACGCGTTCACGCATCCGTGCCGCGTGTTGTTTAACGGGCCGGAGGATACAGCTTCACCATCCTCGCTTGGGTCGCACACAGAATTTCTGGACAGCTTCAATTGTCGTAGTCAATGGCCTCTGTTGCCTTTCGAGATTCGCTTGCATATCATCGAAAACGATCAGACCATCCAGATAGAAGAATTTCAAAAAGTTTAGGATATCGAATGACGGCCACCGTCACTTTTAACATGATCAAAGATGGTATCGTCGGCCACGTTAACGTGACCATTGCCAACAATGGCTATGCGCTGACGCTTGGAAATTCTGCGGATCTTACCACATTTCCCATGGGAAATTATTCGCCGGTTTTTGAAGTTTATCGGACATGGGCTTCTGTCAATATTATTGAGAAGACCGTCGAAGTCGATGACGCGACCTTCAATGCAATTAAAACCTATTTTGAAGAAATCGAAGGTAACCAGACCCATTACGGTTTGTATTTTGGTGTGAATTGCATCGATTTTTCACAACAGATTTATGAAATGACCGGGGCTGCGGGTCATTTTTCTGAGCTATTCAGTGAGCAAGAACTTGCTGGACCGTTTGCCGGCTGGCTAATCAGGCAGGCAAAGGCCGAGAGTGTTTTCATTACTTCGAATGATATTGTTCAGGCGGCGACGTATCGCGGTCCCGTAAATGGTGAATTTGGTATGTCGGGTGGGGTCATAATTGTTGGCGTGCTAGCCATTGTTGTGGCTTTGAACCGCCTTTTAACCAGATCAGCTAATCCAGGGCGAAGCGGTGTTGTTACGCGCCTCCGCGTTGCTTTAAGCGGCTGACAAGGATCAGCGCTGGCAGGAGCAAGATATCTCCTATCAACGCCACTGCCAGAACCAACACAATCAATTGACCATAGAGCTGTGCCATTGGCAGGGGGCTTAGCATGGTGACCCCGCCCGCCATGAGCGCCAGTGTCGATATAATGAGTGCAGGTCCAATCACGGTGATTGTTCGTTGCAATGCCGGATATTCATTTCGGGCCTGATTTTCGGCATCATCAGGCGCTTGTCGGAAATAATAGTTCAACATATGGATGGTGCTATCGACGGCAATCCCGAAACCGACCGTGAACACGATGATGCTGGTAAATTGCAGTTGCTGACCGGACAAATAGAGGTAAGAACCGGCGGCTGCAATCGGTAACAAATTTGGGAGAATGCTGAGCACGGCCGCCCAGACTGAACGTAATGCAAACCCAATCAAAACAATGATAACCGCGATTGCTACAAGCAAGCTGCGGCTCAATTGCCAGATCATTGCTGTTGCAGATCGAGCTGATTGGATCGCGATGCCAGTTACGTCAAAGCTGACGTTGGGATATTCGCTAGCAAGTTCGGACAATTTCTGTTTGAGATTTTCACTCGCAGCTAGAAGATCGGGTGCGTCACTATCTGGTATCTGTCCAGTGATGAGGGCGGCATGACCCTCTTCGGATAAAAGTCGTTGGGACAGGTTGGCGGTGTGTTCGCGGAAAAAATCGATTGAATCGTCTCTGGTCCAGTGACCTTGCTCTATCCAGCGCGCAACGCCTGCCAGCGACCAGACGTCGCGAACCAGCGGTTCTTCGAGCAGGATATCGTGCACCTTGCCGATAACTTCCAGTGTTTGTTGCGAGATCATTGAATGGTCGTCTGGCCATCGTACAAAAATGCGCAAGGAACTTATCCCGGCCAGCTTTTCTTCGATTATCTGCATGGCAACAAAGGCTTCGCTTGACCTTGGCAAGTTGGCGCGAAAACGGAAATGGGGGCTGTTGAGAAAATAGAGAATACTGCATGCGAGAAAGACGATTGCACCGATGGAGACAATCGCCCGCGGCCATTCAATCACCAACCCTGAACAGGCTTTGCTGAGTTTGGCAACAAGGCGTGAAAAGCGGCTCTCGGTTAAGCCATGGCTGTTATCTTTCAAAATCAACGTCGAAAGGGCCGGTACAATCGTCAATACGATAAAGAATGTGAGCCCCACACCGTAAGCAGCCGTCAGCGCAAATCGCGTGATCACGGGTTGATCAACCAAGGTCAATGACAACAGAGCAATAGCTGTTGTCAGCGACGTGAGGATTGTGGCTGGACCCACCTTGGTGACCGCCTCGTATATTGAAGCTGATGTATTTAAACCATTGCGGCGGGCGAGGCGGATGCCCAACAACAAATGGATCGCATTGGCAAAGGAGATTACCATCACGAGGCTCGGCACTACATTTGTTACAACGCTAATATCCTGCCCGGCCCATCCCATTCCGCCCAAGAGCCAGATGGTGGCGATGACGGGAGGCAAAATTGCCAATGCCAGATAACGCAAACTCGCGAAGAACAACCATGAGAGGACAAGCGTAATTGCATAGGCGGCAAGTTTGAAAACCAGTTGGTCGTGGGTGAGGATATCTATGATTTCTATTCTCACCACAGGTAAACCTGTCAAGCGGACCGTTGCATTTCTGTGCTCAAGTGCGGATTCGGCATATTCGCGAATTTCTTCGATTACATTCCGGGTTTCGGAAAACCCGAGATCGGGGTCAGCAAGGGAAACAGCCAGGATCGTCAGGTTGGCATCAGGTGACAGAAATTTCCCGGACACCAGAGGGTGATCCAGCAATTGCCGTTTTAGTTCGTCGAGATCAGTGTCTGCCGTGATTTCATCCGGAACAAGTGTTACCCTGTTGCCGTCCGCATCCGGAGGGGCCCGGGCAAGGAAAATCGATAAAACTTTTTGAGCGTCATCAAGCAGCAAAAGGTCGAAATGGAGATTGCGCAATGTCTCCAAATTTTCAGCAGACAGCAGGCTTTCACCTTCGATAACAACAAAAATATCGCTGTCGCTGTTGGAGAATGTTTGCGTCATTTCCTCAAGAACGGAATATTCAGGGGAATTGGTGCGAAAAACGTCGTGTAATTTGCTGCTGTATGAAATCCGCATCAGCCCGAGCGCGAAAACAATAGTTGCGAGGCCGATAAGCAACAATATAACGCGGGGGTGGCGCGATGAAATATGACCCAGTCTGTGTAATCCAAATGCGCCCCACATGGGGTCACAAATACAGGATCACAAATCTAAGTCAACGCTAGCGAAAATTCTTTTACGTGAAGATAACACTTGGGATCGAAACCGTTACTTGACCCGGAATTCCTCAGGATTTCTGTCGCTCTGGTGCTGTGCAGTTACCGGGCGCTGAGCCTGTATTCACCCATATCATTCCAGACCTGCTGGTCGGTCAGTTTGCCGTCTTTCACTTCAAACCGGTCGATAAAGCGAATGCCTTCAAAGGCCGTTCCGTCCAGCCATGTGCCGTGCAGGGTGCCGAAACAATAGACGACGGCACCGTCGGGGGAGGGTATTTCATCAAACCCGGAATAGGTTTTCCCGACCGACCGGTAGCGCGATTTTGCCCAATCCATCAATTGATCTGGCCGGGTGAAGGTCTCTCCGCCCGGGAAGGTCATGCGAAAGCCATCGCTTAAAAATCCTAGAGCCGTATCCAGATCCCGGGCCTCCATGGCAGCTAGATAATCCTGCACAATTTGCGCTGCTGCGTTGGCTGTAGATCTAATCTGACCTTGGTCAGTTGTATTCATGACATACCCTTCATTGGAAATTTTGTTTACGGTGGATAATACCATCAAGACATTTCTACAGGGAAACGATTCCCATTGGTTGAAAAAAACTCTATTCTTTCAACAATGGAACCTGATATTTTTAGCGGACAATTTGATCAATTTTGGAGCGCTTTTCTGCGCTGGCTGCGCGATATGGGTTTTTTCTTCAGTGAAGTAAACCTCCATTGGACCATCGGGCAAGTTCTTCTAATCGTTGTGACATGGTTATTCGCAAGCTGGGCGGCGCGGATGATTGCGCCTCAAATCGAAGCCCGGCTTCGTGAAATCCGGGGCAATCCCGGACTGTTGCGATTTTTAGCAATTCTGTTCCGGCGAACAAGATGGTTTATGTTTGTCGGTATCCTTTGGCTGCTTGTGTTGGTGATGCTGGAAATTACCTGGCCCAGCCGAAGCCGGATTTTACTTTCAGCCGCGAGCCTGGCCACAGCGTGGCTGTTTATTTCAGTTTTCTCGCGTGTAATCCGAAGGCGCACAGTGGCGAATATCGTGGCGGTCTTAGTTTGGATTGCGGCAGCGCTCAACATTGTCGGCCTTTTGCCAAATACTATTAGCTTGCTCGATAGTGTCGCGTTCGAGATGCAGGATTTTCGCTTCTCGCTGCTGAAGCTCATGCAGATTGTTGCGATCCTTTCCTTTCTCATCTGGCTGGCAATTTTGATCGGGCAGTTTATTGAAGGCATCATCCGGAATACTGAAGACCTGACCCCTTCGTTGAAGGTACTGACGTCCAAACTCACCAAAGTTGTTTTGTTCCTGGTGGCTGTGTTTGGCGGCCTGTCGATTGTTGGCGTCGACCTGACGGCATTTGCCTTCTTTTCAGGCGCGGTCGGGCTTGGCCTCGGTTTCGGTCTGCAGAAGGTGATTTCGAACCTGGTAAGCGGCGTCATTTTGCTTGCGGACAAATCAATCAAGCCTGGTGATGTGATCAGTGTTGGTGAAACCTTTGGCAAGATCGACCAGCTTGCTGCTCGCTACGTATCGGTGATTGCCCGCGACGGGCGGGAATATCTGGTGCCGAACGAAGACCTGATTACCAACCCCGTATTGAATTGGTCTTTTTCCAGCAATCTGGTCCGGCTCGATTTGAATTTTGGTGCCAGTTATGATGCAGACCCCTATGAGGTGCGGGCTTTGGCGCGAGATGCGGCTCATGTCCATGACAGGACCGTCGAAGACCCCAAACCGGTTTGCCATATTACCGAATTTGGTGATTCATCTGTGAACTATGTTTTGCGGTTCTGGATTTCCGATCCGGAAAAAGGCATTACCAACGTTCGGGGTGATGTCTTCCTGAATCTTTGGGACAAATTCAAGGAAGCTGATATCAACATCCCGTATCCTCATCGGGAGGTTATCCTGCATCAGGCAGATCAAGACGGTGATAAATAAACTGGGGCCAGCAATCCATGACGAAAATTACAATCGGGATGCCGGTTTATAACGGCGGTGAATTATTTCACCGATCGGTTGATTGCCTTCTCCGACAAACAGAGCGTGATTTTCTGGTTTTAATTTTCGACAATTGCTCTGACGATGGCACGGGAGAATATGCCGACGAAATTGCGCTGAAAGATGCCCGTTTCATGGTTCACCACCAGCCTGAGAATGTGGGGGCAAAGGAAAATTTCAAAATGGCTCTTGCAGCGGCCGAGACGGAGTATTTTCTATGGCGCGCGGCAGACGATACCAGCAGTGATAATTATCTAGAGCTATTGTTGGGTGCTCTGGAAAGCAACCCGGAAATGGGATTGGCCGTTCCAACCATGGTAACGATCGAACCTGATGGCGAGCGGGTTTTCCGGCCGTATCCAAGGCTTGCAGGCAAGACTGGCTGGGCACGCCGAAAGGCTATGGTGTGGCGATCCCCGTCATCCTGGTTTTACGGCATGTACCGGACAAATGAAGTGAAAGTGGCCTATCACGCCGTGCTCAACGGGTTCCCCTGGATTTGGGCGCTGGATTATCTTTTGTTGTTCCAGTTTGGGATTTCCGATCGCATGATTTTGGTCAAGGAAGCGTTGTTTGAGCAAACCCATGGCCATGGCTCGGCGGCATATATTCCAGCAACCCGCGCCGAACAGATTGCCATGCTGCGCACCTTTTACAGTTTTTGCCGGGATTTTGCCGAGGCGCATGAGCCTTGCAGATCGGTGTTTTTCAAGCTGCGACGGAGTTTTTTCCTGTTCATGTTTGCGCAACGCAGAACTTTCAGGCTGGATAAAATTTTCCTGCGACGCCACTGACAGATCCTGGAATTATACGATTGGAACTATATTTGGATGTGCCTCAAATTGTTTCAGCAGTTTGCCAATTTCGTCAATGTAGAGTGGGTTCATAACCAGAATTTCTGTGATGCCTTCTCCCAATGCCTGTTCCGGAGACAGGACCGGGTGTGCAGTCACGGGCAGAAACCCGCCCTGTTTTTTCTCGTTTATATCGATCAGGCAGTGGATTAGCTTGCTGTCTGGATCGATAAGGGATGCAAAAGTGCAGCCTTTGGCACCTGCGCCCCATATTGCGATTTTGCGGCCGCTATCGCGTGATTTTGCAATATAGGCCTGCCATTGATTTCTATAATTTTTATCCTCTGACGATATATCCAAAGGTGCGGCGTCCACCGCATGGGCTTCGGTCCATAGATACTGCCCGCCAAAAACAGCTTCGATCAGATCTGGCGCGAAGCCGGTTCGGTGAAGAGCCTCGGCCATGGAGCGATGGTTTAGCAGGGTGCAATGTTCGTAAAAAAAATCGTGGGTGACTTTATTCTCAACGATCCAGTCGCTTGTCGGGGTTTCCAGAAATAGCCGCGTCTCGCACTTATCCGGCAAGGCGGTGCGGATGGAGCGCAGAAATTGGGCCGGGTCAGGGATATGCTCGATCGTGTGCCGCGAAACCAGGATATCGGGAACAGCACCGACTTTGACTAACGCTTGGTCATTAAAATACTGGCCGTAAATGCGGGTGCCGGATGGCCCGGTTCCGTCTTCTCCGTGCCAGGCCGGGTCGAAGCCTACGGCATTTGCTATTCTGTCTTTGCCAAACCTTTCTACAAGCTCTTCGAGGAATGTTGCCTGGCCGCAGCCGATTTCAACAATTGTCAGAAGTTGGTCGCCGGGAAAGGCGGATATAATCCGCGCGATGCGTTGATCCAGATGACTGCGGAATGCGGGCGAGTGCGATTGGCAATTTTCATAATTTTGGTCGTAAACGATGACGGTTTCGTCGAAAGCCGCGTTCCAGACAAATTGGCAATTTTTGCATTCTCGAAATTCGAGATTGCCGACTGGCGCTTTACGGGCTTGATCGGGGCCTAGATATTTGCGGTTCTGATAGACCGATACGTCGCGCCGCTCGACCAGCAAGATGCTGTCCAGTTTCTCGCAAACGGGGCATGGAACAGCCATCAGACGCTATCCATTGCGGCGGATGAATGCCGACGGCCAATGGGTGATATTCCCGGACAGTGTACTTTCGTTGAAAGGCCATGTCGGTTCGCCAATGGAAAAATCTGGGTTGGCTTTGACAAAATCCTCGGCCGCATTTGCCGGATTATCGGTAACCCAGTCTGGTTCGCCGCGCGGCACGTCTGCAACATCTCGCATCACGCCGTCTGTGGAGACAATATAGGAGCCGGGCGTTACCAGGCCGCTATATAATTCGAGTTCCTTGAGGACGTGGTCGTAAGTGTGATTTGAATCAAGAATGACCAGGACTGTTTCAGCATCGCCAACATTGTTCTTAACTTCTTCGATGATCTGGTTATCAACCGAACTGCCCTCGATCATGGTGATGAGCGGGAACATTTCATGGGCTTCGATTGCAGAGCGATTGTGCGGGCGGATTTCGATGTCGATGCCAAGAACCCGGCCTTTGTTCATGGCTTTGCAGAGGCTTGCGTAGAAGATCAACGACCCACCGTGGGCAATGCCGGTTTCAACAATCACGTCGGGTTTCAGGTCATAAATGAGTTCCTGAAGACGGAGCATATCGTCGGGGAGCTGGATCATAGGGCGACCCATCCATGAAAATGTGTAGGTGTATTTCTGGTTCCAGCCGACCTTCAAATAAAGATCAGAGATCACGCGGAAAGCTTCATCTGAATAAAGATCAAGTTCCTGTTTGTTGCCATTAGTTTCTACAAACAGGCGGCGCGTATCAGTATCAATGGTAATCGTCATCAGCTCTGTCTTTCCCGCCACCAATCGATGGCATCTTGCAGCATTTCATCCAGTTCAAAAACCGGTTCAAAACCGGTCTTAACTTTCAAAGGCCTAGCATCACCCCAAAGATTTGGTGGTTCGCCTGGCCGGTCTTCAAGTTCTCCGATTTCGATCAGATCGGGGCGTTTCATCAACTTGCCTATAGCGCGGGATATGTCCGCCAGTCGGACAGGTACCCCGCGGCACAAGTTGATTTCGCCTTTGAAGCGGCTTGTTAGCAGGTGCGCGAAGGCTTTGCCATAGTCTGATGTGTGCATAATGTCCCGGACTTGAATGCCTGACGAGGTTTTCGCGGGCTGACCCTGCAAGATCGATCTGACGATGGACGGCACCAGGCGATTTTCAGGTTCGTCCGGCCCGGTGGCGAGAAAAACCCGGCCCCAGGTCCAGTTAGCCTGATGTTCGGTCGCCAGCTTTTCCAAAGCGAGGCGCAGGTTATGTTTTGCCACGCCATAAGGCAGGGTTGGTGCAAGCCGGGTTTCTCCAACGATACAGGGGCCTTCTTGAGGGGGGGTATATTCAACACACGTGCCCGCCGCTATGATGTGATTTCCCCCCTTCTCCAGAAAGGTGGCGAAGAGTTGTTTACTCGCCGCCAGCCAAACCTCATTTTCCGGCGCGGTCCAGAAATAACCGTGCCGGGTTTCCCATGCGAGATGGATGAGGGCATCATATCCACAACAAATAGCTTCGGCAGGGAATGCAGGATCGGTCATGTCGCCCACAACAATATTGGCACCGGCATGAATTGTAGTTTTGCTACGGCTCAAAATCGTGACGTCGTGGCCCAAACGCAGAAGTTCGGTGACACAATGGCGACCGATAAATCCTGTTCCTCCGGTAACCAGAACTTTCATGATTTTACGCTCCGGCACTGACCAATGGCCAGGCTGCATCACGGTCGCTCATGATTGCAGGGGCGCGGGGCCAATCGATGGCGAATGCCGGGTCGTCCCAGCGAAATCCGGTGCTTGCGTCTGCGACATATGCGCTGCCCATCAGGTAGGTCACCTCGCAGTCGTCGGTGAGCGAGATAAATCCATGGGCGAATCCGGCCGGGATATAGAGTGCGTTCATGCGTTCAGAGGATAACGTTTCGCTCGTCCATTGGAGATAGGTATCTGATCCGAGGCGGATATCTACGGCGACATCAAAGATCGACCCGCGCGAGCAGCGGACGATTTTCTGCTCGCCATGGGGATCGCGCTGATAGTGCATTCCGCGCAATGTGCCAGCGATTTTGTTGGTGGAAATATTCGTCTGTAAAATTTTGAAATCAATTCCGGCATCAGACAATTCATCGACGCAAAAAGTGCGGGCAAACTGGCCGCGCTCATCGCCTGCCGGTTCCACTTCGAGGTGAAACACGCCGTCAATGTCTTTTGGAGTTATGATCATTTGGGCAGCCTAATCGGAAATCCGGATTTCTGGAACGGCAGTGACAAACTTGCTTCCGGCTTTGGCCAAATGAGCCATGTTGGACGAAATTTCCTCGCGCAAATTCCATGGTAAAATCAGCAGATAATCTGGGGCAATTTTTTCTAATATTTCGGGGGCCACAATCGGGATTCTGGAGCCTGGCAGGAATTTCCCCTGTTTGGCGGCGCTGCGGTCAGCAACAGCGATAATCTGGTTTTCGGTGATGCCGCAATAATTCAAAAAAGTATTGCCTTTTGCAGCGGCCCCGTAGGCAGCGATGGTTTTTCCGTCGGCGCGGGCCATGGTGACGAATTCCAGAAATCCGGCGCGAACCAGCGCGACACGTTCTGTAAACCCGTCATACCCGGATGCTTGGTCGAGCCTGGCTGCGCGTTCTTTGGTGCGCACGGTTTCAAGCGCCGGTCCAGCTTGATGGTTGGCATTCATATGACACACATAAAGACGGAGCGAGCCGCCATGGGTCGGGATTTCTTCCACGTCAAAGACCCGCAAATTGTGACGCGCGAAAATTGTCTCAAGGGTGCCCAGTGATAGATAGGAAAAATGCTCGTGGTAGATTGTATCAAACTGGATTTTGGCGATCAGATTGAGCAGATGCGGGAATTCGATGGTCCAGACACCCTCGGCTTTTAGAAGCAGCGGGATGCCGCCAACGAAATCGTTGATATCCGGGACGTGGGCCAGAACATTGTTTGACGCGATCAGATCGGCCTTGCGGTCATCATTTGCCAGCCGGGTTGCGGTCTCGACGCCGAAAAAACTGACATCTGTCGGTACCCCTTTGGCGATCGCAACATCGGCGACATTGGCGGCTGGTTCGATCCCGAGAACTGGAATATCGGCGGCTACAAAATGCTGCAACAGATAGCCATCGTTACTGGCAATCTCAATCGCAAGTGAATTTCCGTCGAGACCAAACCGATCACCAACCTTGTTGCAATAGGCTTTTGCATGGGCAACCCAGCTATCGGAATAGGATGAAAAATAGGCGTAATCAGAAAAAATCGCGTCGGGCGGAACCACGTCTTCGACCTGTACCAGAAAACATGCGTCGCAGACCATTGCGTGCAACGGATAGCGCGGTTCGGGCTGGTCCAGCTGTTCAGGCATCAGATACGAATTGGCAAGCGGGGTTTTGCCCAAGTCTACCAATGTTCGTGTAAGCGGTGTTTCGCAAAATCGGCACCGGCGGGTAGAAGTGTTTGTGCTCATGATAATTCCAGATAGGCATCAAGCTGGGTATTGGTGACCTCAAGGATATCTTCGCCATTGCTGTAGGCGCGGTACCATGCGGCTGTCCAATTCAGGGTTTCGATCAAACCAAGGCGGCTGACTTTACCCAATGTTTTTTGGGCCAGGGAGGTATCAAGAGCCAAGGCTTGTTTTTCGGGAGCGAAAGTTCCCTCCGCCTGACGCCATGGTTTGCCGTCAAGCGCCGTGATCATGATGTCTGCGATCTTTCGTACCGGAGCTGACCCTTCGGCATCAGGGCCGAAATTCAGGGATCGGGGCGTGCCAGATTCTATCGCCAGTTTTTCGCAATAAAGTAGATATCCCTCCAACGGTTCAAGGACATGCTGCCAAGGCCTTGTTGCGTCGGGATAGCGCAGCTCCAACGCCTGACCAGACTTAACAGCGCGCCAAATATCGGGGATCAGGCGATTTTCGGAAAAATCTCCGCCACCGACTACATTGCCGGCGCGTGCGGTTGCGACCAAAATGCCTTCGCGCTCAAGAAAGCTTTTTGCATAGGCGTTGGTGACAATTTCGGACGCCGCCTTGGAGGCTGAATAAGGGTCGTCGCCGCCAAGGGAGTCTATTTCAGTAAAGGCGTTCCCGGTTTCCCGGTTCTGATAAACCTTGTCGCTGGTGACGTTGAGAACAATAGTCGGAGAGGTTTCGCGCAGGGCTTCGAGCAGATTGATGGTGCCCATGATGTTTGTATTGAAGGTATCGACCGGGTCTCGGTAAGAACGCGGGACCAATGCTTGAGCCGCCAGATGAATGACAATCTGGGGGTTGGCTTGTTGGATCAAGGCGCTGACGGCATCTTCATCGCGAATATCGGTAAAGTCGGATGATGAATTTCCCAGCAAAGTGAATAGGGCCGGATTCTGGTCCGGGGCGAGCGCCAATCCGGTTACCTCGGCACCAAGCCGGTTCAGCCACAGGTGCAGCCAGGCTCCCTTGAAGCCGGTATGGCCGGTCAGGAGGACACGTTTTCCGTGCCAGAAAGAAGGGTCGGGACGCTTGCTCACCGGGTTTTAATTCCAGGTTTTCCAGGGCGGGTTGCCAGAGGCCCAGAGTGATTCCAAATGGCGTTTATCGCGCAGAGTATCCATGGCGTGCCAAAAGCCGTCATGGATAAAGGCATTCAATTGTCCGTCTTCGGCAAGGCCTTCGAGAGGCCCGGTTTCCCATACGGTGTCGGTCCCGGTGATTCTGCTAAGCACCGAGGGTTCAGCCACAAAAAACCCGCCATTGATGAGGCCGCCATCGCCTGCCGGTTTTTCCTTGAAGCGCAGAACATTGCTGCCCTCAAGTTCAATGGCGCCGTAGCGTCCGGGCGGGGCAACAGCGGTTACGGTTGCTTCTTTGCCTGAATTTTTGTGGGATTCGATTAATTTTCCGACATCAATATCAGATACACCGTCGCCATAAGTCAGGCAGAATGGTTCGTCTTTGTCGAGGTGACCCGCTACCAGACCGACCCTGCCACCGGTCATGGTGTGCTCGCCGGTTTCTACCAAAGTGATCCGCCAATCCTCGGATTTACGGTTATGGAATGTGGTTTCGCCGGTTCCCAGATCAAAAGTCACGTCGGAGCGATGGAGCATGTAATTGGCGAAATATTCCTTCACCATATAGCCCCTGTAGCCAAGGCAAACGATGAAGTCGTTGATGCCGTGATGGGCGTAATGCTTGATGATATGCCACAGGATCGGTTGGTCACCGATCTCGATCATGGGCTTGGGGCGCAGATGGGTTTCCTCGGAAATCCGGGTTCCGAGGCCACCGGCTAAAATAACACATTTCATGGTTTTACTCCGGCGCCTGATGCGACGTGACTTTTCCACTGCAAAAGCCAAGTTTTCTCCGATAAACCATACAGGTTAACCGGGTTCAAGAGGAACCT
The DNA here is from genome assembly GCA_021775875.1 of Hyphomicrobiales bacterium. Taxonomy (GTDB): domain Bacteria; phylum Pseudomonadota; class Alphaproteobacteria; order Rhizobiales; family NORP267; genus NORP267. The sequence goes on from JAJFHA010000002.1 coordinate 173,084, forward strand.
GTAGCAACCGAACCAGTTAACGCACTTTCTGGCTGGTTATGCGTTGGAATTTGGTTCCTAGCGACCATAAATGCCGATGCCGACGGTGCAGCGCCCCGCATTACAGCCCGGAATGGCAACTTCCACCTGGTATCGTCCTGTGCCCTTTGGAGACACGCTGACCAGCGGGTAATCATCAAGTTCTACGTCTTCATCAATCAGGTTGCCGTTATTGTCGTAGAGATACAGATCAACATCATTGCAATCTGAGTCGCAAAAAGAAACGATCATATATTCCCGGCCACCATCAAGCGTTACGCGGTAGGTATCGGTGCGGCCTTGATAGATTTTGTCGGTGAAGAAATCATGTGTCGCACGGAAACCCTCCCGGCCAAGCTGTCTTTCGGCTTCGCGAAGCTGACGAAGTACTTGCTGCTCATATCTATCAGCAAGTGCTGTCTGGGCTGTGAGGGTCATTATGCCTGTCGCCAGCAATAGTCCGGCGATCTTTTTGAACATTTGTTGTGCCATTGCCTTATTCCCATTACAGAAAATTGATAGTCGATTTTAGTCAATGAATACGTCAATGTCACTGTATGGGTATTCGAATCCCCTTAAAACCGGCCTTTAGTCAATGTCATTCCGTAAGTCCGGACACCAGAAACTATGAATGACAGGCAAGCTTTCTCATTCCAGGATATGAAAGACGACCTGTTTGGTGGGCTGACAGCGGCGATTGTAGCGCTTCCTCTGGCGCTTGCCTTCGGGGTCGCGGCGGGCATTGGGCCCATGGCCGGCATATACGGGGCAATCGCTGTCGGGTTTTTCGCAGCCGTTTTTGGCGGTACCCGGTCGCAGGTTTCCGGCCCGACCGGACCGATGACCATCGTTATGGCTGCGGTCGTTGCACAATATGCCGACCATCTGGCGGAAGCATTCACGATTGTCATGCTTGGCGGGTTGATGCAGATCGGCTTCGGACTGTTGAAGCTCGGGCGCTATATTATCTATACGCCGGTAATGGTGGTGTCCGGGTTCATGTCTGGTATCGGGATCATCATAATTTTAATCCAGATTTTGCCATTCTTTGGAATGGACAGTCTTGGAAATCCGCTCGCAGCGGTCCTGGCTTGGCCGTCTATAATGTTCGGTATGGAATTGGATGCAGTGATCGTTGGTGCGATCAGTCTGGGCATCATGATTGTATGGCGGGGCCGCCCTGGGATTGTCGCACCACCGCCACTTGTTGCATTGGTGGTTGGGACGCTCGCAGGTCTTTTTTTATTCCAAAAGGCACCGGTCCTGGGAGACATTCCAACCGGGTTACCGGCTTTGGTGACGCCGTTCCTCTCACTTCCCGATTTTCCGGAAATGGTGCAGCCGGCGTTTATTCTTGCGGTACTTGGGTCGATCGACAGCCTGCTAACGTCACTGGTGGCGGATCAGATCACCCGGACCAAACACGATTCCAATCGGGAATTAATTGGGCAGGGGATTGGTAATTTCGCCGCTGGTCTGGTCGGTGGATTGCCGGGGGCTGGTGCTACCATGCGTACTGTTATCAATGTCAGAGCGGGCGGCAGGTCGCCTGTCTCCGGGGCGTTTCATGCCATTATATTATTAGCGCTGGTACTTGGCCTTGCCCCGTTAGCGGAGCCCATTCCGAAAGCAGTGTTGGCTGGGATATTGATCAAGGTCGGCTGGGATATCATCGATTGGGGCTTCGTGAAACGCATCGCCCGGGTTCCTTTGCAGGACGCAGCGATCATGCTGGTGACGCTTCTGCTGACGGTTTTTGTCGATCTGATAACGGCGGTAGCCGTGGGGGTTATCATGTCCGGCTTTGTGGCAGCGCGACGGGTGGAGGAAGTCGAAATTGGCGGGATCAGTCATGCGGACGGCGAGGGGGGCTTGAACAATTATAGGTTGAAAGAAAAAGAGCGCCACGAAATTCTGGCGGCGGATGGCGCGATTGCTCTATTTCGATTTTCGGGCATGCTGTCTTACGCGTCGGCCAGGGAATTGTCTCGGGTGGCCGGGTCAGCGGTTGCCAATCATGTGCTGATTTACGATTTTTCTGTGGTGCGGATGATCGATCTTTCAGCGGCAATGGCGATTGAAGAATTGATCAAAGCCGAGCAGGGCGGCAGGAAAACTGTCCTGCTGGTTATGCCCCAGGGTGACGCATTGGCCACGTTGGAAACGCTTGGTGTTGTTAAAACTGTTTCTGAAACCTGCAAGTTTCCATCTGTCGAAGCAGCTTTGCAGGTGGCGACGAAGCTTGTTCAACAAAATAAATAGTCAGGTCAGGCGGCCGCGTTTTTACGTTTCAACGGATCGTAGTTCAGGATCGGCGAGAGCCAGCGTTCGATTTCTTCAAGGCTCTCACCTTTGCGGTCTGCATAATCCCTGACCTGATCTTCTTCGATCCTGCCGACGCCAAAATAATAGCTGTCGGGATGGCCCAGATAGAGACCCGATACGGATGAAGCTGGCCACATGGCGAAACTCTCGGTGAGTTCAATGCCGGTGCGTTTTTCCGCTTCCAGAAGATCAAACAGGGTGCGTTTTTCGGTATGGTCCGGCTGTGCCGGATATCCGGGGGCGGGTCGGATGCCTTGATATTTTTCAGCAATCAGGTCTTCAGGGCTCAACGTCTCGTCGGTGGCATATCCCCAATAGTTTTTGCGAACTTCCTGATGCAGATGTTCGGCAAAGGCTTCAGCCAACCGGTCGGTCAGGGCCTGACTCAGGATTTTTGAATAATCGTCATTGGCCTTGGCAAAGCGTTCAGCAACGACGTCTTCGCCGATGCCTGCGGTGACCGCGAAGCCACCGATATAATCCGGAATGCCGGTATCCAACGGTGCAACAAAATCGCTCAAAGCCACATTGGAGCGGCTGGTGCCACGGGCCATTTGTTGGCGCAGGGTATGGAGAACCGCTTTGGGTTTGCTGCGGCTTTCATCGGCAAATACGTGAATATCATCACCCACCGCATTGGATGGCCAGAGGCCGATAACGCCATTTGCCTGGACCCAGTTTTGCTCGATCATGGTATCGAGCAATGCCTGCGCGTCGTTATACAGATCGCGCGCAGCTTCGCCGTAAATGGGGTCGTCGAGAATTGCCGGAAAGCGGCCCTTCATTTCCCAGGTGGCGAAGAATGGCGTCCAGTCGATAAATTTACGGATCACCGACAGGTCGTAATTCCGGAGTGATTTCAATCCGGGAATTGCAGATTTTACAGGTGCTGATTTGTTCCAGTCGATTTTGAATTTGTTGTCGCGGGCAGATTCAATGGCTAAGCGGGTGCGCTTGGCCCCGCCGCGTTGATAATCATCTGCCATGCGGCGATATTCGTCCTGGATATCTTTGACAAAAGCCGGACGGCGTTCGCTGGATATAAGATTTGTGGTGACCCCAACGGCGCGGCTGGCATCGGTCACGTAAACCGCCTGGCCCCGATTGTAATTGGGATGAATTTTGATTGCCGTATGAATTTTGCTGGTGGTGGCCCCCCCAATCAAAAGCGGCAGGTCCATACCCTGGCGCTCCATTTCGGCAGCCACGTGGCACATTTCATCAAGCGACGGCGTGATCAGGCCGGACAGACCAATGGCGCTGACTTTCTCCTTAACCGCGACTTCAAGAATTTTCGCGGACGGCACCATGACGCCCAGATCGATCACTTCGAAATTGTTGCATTGGAGCACGACGCCGACAATATTTTTGCCGATGTCGTGGACATCGCCCTTGACGGTGGCGAGCAGAATTTTGCCGGCGGACGTGCTGCCCTCCAGTCCCTGTTCTCGCTTTTCCTCTTCCATAAATGGCAGCAGATGGGCGACCGCCTGTTTCATGACACGGGCGGATTTCACCACTTGCGGCAGAAACATTTTGCCGGAGCCAAACAAATCGCCGACGCGGTTCATGCCCTCCATCAATGGGCCTTCGATCAGTTCGAGCGTGCGGGTGGTGGTGGGCCGGGCTTCTTCCAGATCTTCAATAATATAGTCTGCAATGCCTTTGACCAATGCGTGCGCTAGGCGTTCGTTGACGTCTTCTTCGCGCCACGAAAGATCGTTTTCCACTCGCGCCTTACCGGCTTCACCGCGGTAACCTTCTGCGATTTCCAGTAACCTGTCGGTGGCATCATCGCGCCGGTTCAGCACTACATCTTCGCAGGCTTCACGAAGTTCTGGGTCAATTTCATCATACACCGCCAATTGCCCGGCATTGACGATGGCCATGTCGAGACCGGCCTGGATGGCGTGATAGAGAAATACCGAATGCATGGCTTCGCGTACCGGCTCGTTGCCACGGAACGAAAAGGAGAGGTTTGACAAACCGCCAGAGACGCGTGCACCGGGCAGGTGCTTTTTGATCTCGCGCGTGGCTTCGATAAAGGCGACACCGTAATTATTATGTTCTTCGATCCCTGTGGCGACGGCAAAAATATTGGGGTCGAAAATAATGTTGTTGGGATCGATCCCCGCAACCTCTGTGAGTAATTCATAGGAGCGTTTGCAAATCTCGAATTTGCGTTCAGCGGTCTCCGCCTGGCCTTCTGTATCGAACGCCATTACCACTACGGCAGCGCCGTATCGTTTCACCAATTTGGCTTGTTCCAGGAACTGCTCTTCGCCTTCCTTCATGGAAATCGAATTGACAATGGCCTTGCCCTGGACGCATTTCAGGCCTGCTTCGATGACCGACCATTTGGATGAATCCACCATGATCGGCACTTGGGCGATATCGGGTTCGGCGGCCAGTAAATTCAGATAGGTGGTCATGGCTTCTTCGGAATCGAGCAAACCTTCATCCATGTTGATATCGATGATCCGGGCGCCGTTTTGCACCTGTTGGCGGGCCACTTCGAGGGCGGCATCGTAATCGCCGTTGGTGATGAGTTTGCGGAAGCGGGCGGAGCCGGTAACATTAGTGCGTTCGCCGACATTCACGAAATTCGTATCCGGTGTCAGGTTGAATGGCTCAAGCCCCGACAAACGCATTTGTTTTGGCTGATCGGGAATATTGCGTGGTTCAACGCCCTCAATAGCTTTAGCAAAAGCGGCGATATGATCTGGTGTTGTGCCACAACACCCGCCGATGACATTGACGAGACCAGACTTCGCGAATTCACCCATGAGGGCAGCCATGTGGGCCGGACTTTCGTCATATTCGCCAAATTCGTTCGGCAACCCGGCATTGGGATAGGCGCAGACAAGGGTATCGGTAATGCGCGATAATTCATCGATATGCTGGCGCATTTCAGCAGCCCCAAGCGCGCAGTTCAGGCCAAACGAGAAAGGTTTGGTGTGGCGCAGGGAGTTCCAGAAGGCTTCAGGTGTCTGGCCCGACAGGGTGCGACCCGATAGATCAGTGATGGTGCCGGAAATCATTACCGGCAAGGGGGTTCCGGTTTCGGCAAAAACCTCTTCAAGAGCGAACAGAGCGGCCTTTGCGTTCAGGGTATCGAAGATGGTTTCGATCAGGATCAGATCGACACCGCCTGCAACCAGTGCGCGGGCGGCTTCCACATAGGCAATCCGCAGGTCGTCAAAGTTGGCTGCCCGGTATCCAGGCCGGTTGACGTCTGGTGACATTGAGGCGGTGCGGTTGGTGGGGCCCATGGCACCTGCGACGGCGCGGGGGCGGCCCGGTGTTTTTTGCTCAAACTCATCGGCAATTTTGCGGGCAAGCCTGGCGGATTCAAAATTCAGTTTGTAGACATTCTCCTCCGCACCGTAATCGGCTTGCGCGATTGAGGTGGAGGAGAACGTGTTGGTGCAGATGATGTCGGCACCGGCTTGGAGGTAGGATTCATGGATTTTGCGGATGATGTCCGGCTGGGTCAGGCTCAGAATATCGAGATTACCGCGCAGATCCTGTTTCCAGTTTGCGAACAGGTCGCCGCGAAAGCTCTCCTCTGAGAGATTGTAGCCCTGAATGGCGGTCCCCATGGCGCCGTCGAGCAATAGAATGCGGGATTTGGCGGCCTCTGCAAGCTGGGCCATGCGCGATGAAGGTTGATTTTCAGGCATCTTGTTGTTCCCTGGCGAGGTTTGTTTGTAATGGTCTAGTGGGGCGGATGCCCATCAGATGGCATATCGCAAAAATGATATTGGCGTGGTTCATAGTGTAGAAATGAAAATTACGCACGCCTTGCTGCATCAGATCCATGACCTGTTCGACAACAACCGAAGCTGCGATCAGGCGGCGGACCTGGGGGTCATCGTCAAGCCCGTCGAAGCGATCCGCCAACCATGGCGGGATATGGGTGCCGGACTGGTCAGCAAAATTTGAAACCTGTTTGAAATTCAGGACTGGCAAAATTCCGGCGGTAACGGGAATATCAATCCCGGCGGCCTCGACCCGGTCCAGATAACGGAAATAATAATCGTTCACGAAGAAAAACTGGGTGATTGCGCGGGTAGCGCCCGCATCCACTTTGGCGCGAAGCATATCCATATCAGCGGCGAAATTTTGTGATTCAGGATGCTTTTCCGGATAAGCTGAAACGCTGACTTCAAAATCATCAATGTCGCGAATGCCTTTGACCAGTTCAGCCCCGTTGGCATAGCCGTCAGGGTGGGGCTCGTATTTGGCGCCGATCCCGCCTGCCGGGTCGCCCCTGAGCGCGACGATGTGTTTGACGCCTGATGCCTGGTAGGCGCGGATGACCTCATTCACCTCTTCGCGGGTTGCATCAACGCAGGTTAAGTGCGCGGCTGGCGCAATAGACGTTTCCCGCACCATCCGGCTCACGGTATTGTGGGTGCGTTCGCGGGTGGAGCCGCCAGCGCCATAGGTCACGGACACAAAGTCCGGGTTGAGCGGTTCAAGCCGATGGAAGGAAGACCAGAGCTTTTGCTCCATTTCTTCATTTTTCGGCGGGAAAAATTCAAACGAAACGCCAACGCCTCTCGGGTTGCCGGTCCGGTGGGTTTCGTGGGAAGGGGTCTGGTTCATGAGGGGAGGCTGCTCCGTTCTGATGCAGGCAGGGTCGTATCTATCGCCGTGTCGCCAGGATATTCGGCCAGCCAGATCGATACGGTGATTGCGGTTTTACCGGCTTCGAGTGGTGGTTCCAGGTGTCGGCATTTTGTAATTTGCAAACCGGCCTCAGCGACCCAATCCCTGATTTCCGGTTTGGTGAAGCCAAGGCGTAAATGGGCATGTTCTTCGCGCAGGAATTCATGCTCGTGAGGGGCAAAATCAACAATCAGCAATTGCCCGCCCGGGTGCAGCATGCGGGCTGCAACCGAGATCGCGCTTGCCGGGTCGTCCAGATAATGCAGGACCTGGTGGATGATTATGGTGTCGAATTCACCTGCTTCAAAGGTCATGTCGTAGAGGTCGCCGTAGCGGGCCTGACAATGGTCCAGCCCGGCTTTATCGAAGCGGGTGCGGGCAAGCGCCAGCATTTCCTGGCTGCTGTCGATACCAATACCGCTATCGGCACGGTCGCCAAGCAATTCGAGAATGCGTCCGGTGCCTGTTCCCAAATCCAGCACCCGGCCAAAGCGTCGGTCGCCAAGAGCGGCGACCATCGCGTCTTCCACATCGTTTTCGGAAATGTGCAAGGCGCGCAAGCGGTCCCAGTCTGCAGCATGGGCGCGGAAATAAGATGTAGCAGCTTGCGCCCGTTCTTCCTTTACTTCTGTCAGGCGTTCGCGGTCTCGGGCCATAATCGGATCGTTTGGGTTGATAAACGCGATGATTTTGCGGGCTAAAGCAACGCCTGCACCCTTTGCGGTGAGGCGATAAAAGACCCAGCTACCTTCCTGAAACCGGTCGATCATCCCGGCTTCGTTCAATAATTTAAGATGGCGGGAAATCCGCGGTTGGCTCTGGCGTAAAATGCGAGTCAGGTCTTTTACGTTGAGGTCGCTATGGGCAAGTAGTGCCAGCAATCGCAAGCGCGTCGGGTCGTTGCCTGCCCGTAACCCTGCTAGCAGGTTATCCAGATCCATTTGTTTGTCGTTGGTTCCCACAATATCGACCTGTTTCCTGATAAATGAATAAAATAGAGATATAAAGATATCTTTATTTCATTTCTTTTAACGGGAATTGTGCGGTGTCGCAAGCCCTTGTTTGGCTTGTGAAGATGGAACCCGGAGAAAACAAGACCCTATGAAGGTTTGGATCTGCTTATTTTGGCTAAAGCCCAACGTGGCGGGCGGCCATCGATAGCGATCAGCCCGAGGCCGATCAGCAGCATGCCGATAACCTGGTTGCCGGTGAGGGTTTCAGCCAGAAACAGACCGCCAAGCACAATGGCGCCAACTGGGACAAGGAACGTCACCAGAGAGAGATTTGTAGCGCCAGCGCTGGCCAGCAGTTTGAAATAGAGGATGTAGGCAAAGGCGGTTGAGAAAAATGCCAGAAACAGAATGGCCAAAGTTGATTGCAATCCGGGCATGTTCAATTGCCAGGGTGTTTCAATATAAGCGACGACTGGCAACATCAATATTGTCGAACATGTTAGCTGGCCGGTTGCTGTCATGATAGGCGGAATGCCTTGAAATCGGCGGCCAAAAATGCTGGCAAACCCGTATGAAAGCGCGGCTATCAATATTGCAGCCTGGGCCAGGATATTGCTGCCGAGCGCACCCAACAGGCCGGGGCCGAGCATCAAGGCCACGCCGCCAAAACCGATCAGGACACCGACAAGCTTGTTTGATGTCATCCGCTCGTCACGGGTCAGAAATTGCGCCAACAGAACTGTCCAAAGCGGGGTAGTGGCATTCAGGATGGAAGCCAGCCCACCGGTGATGCTGGTTTGACCCCAAAAAATCAGACTGAACGGAATGGCGTTATTCAACAAACCCATGCCAAGAAACGCCAACCAGATTTTGCTATTCGTCGGCATGCGTTTGCCGCTGGCAAAGACAACAATGTGTAGCGCGAATGCTGCCAGGAATACCCGACAAAAAACAAGCGTGAAGGGCGGCACATCGACAAGCGCTATTTCCACCAGAAAGAAACTTCCGCCCCATAAAAGAGCGAGCAGAATGAGCATACCCCACTGGGCAGGGCTCATGTTTCGCGATATGTTTGTCATGAAGAAATGATACTCCGGGTGTTGGCGACAACGTGCCGCAAAAACACCTGCACAACCACCCGTTTCCTGATCCATATCCGGGAGAAAAATAAATGTCTGAAAAAGAATTCGATGCCGGGATATATTTCATTGGACATATATCCACCCCTTGGACCAACCGTGATATGTGTCCGCGAAATCCGATGGAAACCGACAAGCTGTGCCAGGTTATTCTGAAGGAAAAATTTGCTGATGGTCTGAAATCAATCGAAGGCTGCAGCCATATTCTTCTGTTTTACTGGCTCGATCAGGCAAACCGGGACAAGTTGCAGCACCAGCCGCCGATTGATGATAAAATCCACGGTGTCTTTGCTTTGCGGTCACCGAGCCGCCCTAACCCGATCGGAATCAGTGCGGTTGATCTGGTCAAGGTTGAAGGCAATGTATTGACAATCCGCCATATAGATTGCCTGGACGGGACGCCGCTGATTGATATCAAACCATATTTTGTGCATGCGGATTCAAAACCGGACGCGACCGTTGACTGGCACCAGAAACGGAGCAACCCGTTGCCGCCAAGAGGGAGAGCCGGGAAATAGACATGCGAAATTTATTGTAAGGGGATTTTTATGCCGACAGATACCAAAGCTATGATGGACCCGCGCTTTACGGGCATGCCGACTTTCATGCGGGCGCCCTATACAACGGATTATAAGGCGCTGGATATTGCGATGGTCGGGGTGGCGTATGATGGTGGTGTCTCAAACCGGCCCGGTGCGCGCCATGGACCACGGGAAATCCGCAACGTGTCCAGTATGATGCGGACCCTCAATCCAACGACCCGCACCAGCCCGTATGATACCTGCAACATTGCGGATGTGGGCGATGTGCCGCTGACCGCCATGTACGATCATGCCAAAACCACAGATGAAATCGCGGCGTTCTACACCAAGCTGGTGGATGCTGGCGTCCGGCCTCTGACGGCAGGCGGTGACCATTCGATATCCTATCCGATTTTGCGGGCGGTGGCCGCCAAAGAGCCTGTGGCGTTGATCCATTTCGATGCCCATTGCGATACCTGGGATGAGTTTCAGGGGTCGAAATTCATGCACGGCGCGCCGTTTCGCCGGGCCCATGAAGATGGCCTGATCATGGGTGAGAAAACCCTGCAGATCGGTATTCGCGGGTCGCAGATCATTCCAGACGGATGGGATTATTCGGAAGCTGCCGGCATGAAAATCATTTTCATGCATCAGGTGGAAGATATCGGCATTGACGGCATTGTTGATATGTGTCGGCAAACGGTTGGCGACATGCCGGTCTATCTTACCTTTGATATTGACGGGCTGGACCCGGTATATGCGCCGGGAACGGGCACGCCGGAGGTTGGCGGATTTACAACTCGGGAAGCTCTGTCGTTCCTGCGCGGATTGCGCGGATTGAACATAATTGGCGCAGATGTTGTTGAAGTCGCGCCGCCATTTGATTCGTCCAATATAACGTCGCTGGCCGGTGCCACCATGATGTACGAAATTCTGTGCCTGATGACGGAAGCCTTGAAAGGCCAGGAAAAATAGAGAAAACTGACGGATAATAGCATTGGACTCGTGAATTTGGGCCGTCTGTTATCTCCTCGTTCACTCTATGACGAGATAATGCTATAAAAGGGACAGTCAGGGTCCAAACGGGCCCGGTATTTGCGTGCGGATTATGAGAAACAACAAGACTGATTTTTCTCGTCGAACTTTTTTGACTTTGGCTGCGGCTGGAGCCGCCTTTGTTGTGGGTGGCGACAGGCAAGCATTTGCGGCGGCGGCTGCAGTTGAGCGCGGCGAAGGCGAGGGCGGGCCTGGCGTTCAATATATGCAGCGTATCTCAGGCGACTTGTTTGCTGCGGCCCGGACCGGATCCGATTCTGCATTTTTGCGGGCGATCAACCGTCATGCCGATATCCCAAAAATAGCCGAATATTCGCTGGGTAATTATCGCAGCAATCTGGAATCCAGCCATGATGCCCGTTACCGCCGCGGCGTCGCGCGGTTTATGGCCCGGTTTTTCTCGTCTCAGGTTGAAGAATATAACGTGGAACGTGCGATTATTACCGGTGAGCGCCCATACGGCGAAGGTGAAACGCTTGTGAAGACAAAACTTCATCTGGTGACTGGTGCGGTTTATACGGTTGACTGGCTTTTGGCGCCAAGGGGCCGGTCGTTCAAGGTGCGTGATGTGCGGGTGGCCGGGTTCTGGCTCACCTATTTTCAGAAACGCATGTTCGAGCGCTATATAGCGTCCCATAATGGTGACGTTGCCGCGCTGATCGCCGCGCTTAGGGTCTGAGACACCTCTGGGTCCGAGACACCTCCGGGTCTGAGATCCTCCGGGTCTGATTTTTTCAGCTACCGCGTAAATTGCTTGTATTTGATACGGGTCGGGACAATCGTGTTGGTCCCGAGGCGGCGCATTTTATCCTCTTCGTAGGATTCAAAATTGCCTTCAAACCATTCCACATGGCTATCGCCCTCAAAACTCAGCATATGGGTAGCCAGCCTGTCGAGGAACATGCGGTCATGGCTGATGACAATGACGCAGCCGGCGAAACTCTCCAGCGCTTCTTCGAGCGCTGCCAGGGTTTCCGTATCAAGGTCGTTGGTGGGCTCATCGAGCAGCAGGACGTTGGCACCGGATTTCAGCATTTTGGCCAGATGAACCCGGTTGCGCTGTCCACCGGACAGGCTGCCGACTTTTTGTTGCTGGTCGCCACCCCGGAAATTGAAAGCTGAGGCATAAGCCCGGCTGTTGACTTCTTTCTTGCCGAGCAGGATCAGATCGTTGCCGTCGGAAATTTCTTCCCAAACGGTTTTGTTCTGGTCGAGATCATCGCGGGACTGGTCAACGTAGCCGATTTTTACGGTCTCGCCCAAACGGATCGTGCCGCTATCGGGTTCTTCCTGACCGGTAATCATGCGGAAAAGGGTCGTTTTACCGGCACCGTTGGGACCGATAACGCCGACAATACCGCCGGGTGGCAGCTTGAAGGACAAGTCGTCGATCAGCAACTGACCGCCAAAGCCTTTGCTCAACTTATCGACTTCGACCACCACATCGCCAAGTCGTTCGCCGGGGGGAATGGTGATCTGGGCGTTTGATGATTTCAGCCGGGCGTCATTGGCCTTGATCAGTTCGTCATAGGCCTGAATACGGGCTTTGGATTTTGTCTGCCGGGCGCGGGGAGATGATGAAATCCAGGCGCGTTCCTGCTCGATGGCACGCGACCGGGCATCGTCTTCGCTGGCTTCCTGCTTGAGGCGTTTGGCCTTCTTTTCCAGATAGGCCGTATAATTGCCTTCATAGGGAATGCCGTGGCCACGGTCGAGTTCGAGAATCCAGCCGGTCACATTATCGAGAAAATAGCGGTCATGGGTGACGATCAGGATCGCACCGGGATAGTCGCGCAGATGGCCTTCCAGCCATGCAGTCGTCTCGGCGTCCAGATGGTTGGTCGGCTCATCGAGCAACAACAATTCCGGCTGTTCCAATAGCAAACGGCACAGGGCCACCCGGCGGCGCTCGCCGCCTGATAATTTCTCAACGCTCGAATCCCCCGGAGGGCAGCCAAGCGTATCCATTGCCTGCTCGACCTTGCTGTCCAGATCCCAGAGATTTTCGGCGTCGATAATATCCTGAAACTTGGCGGCTTTTTCCGCGTTTTCCTCGGAATAATCCATCATCAACTGGTTATATTGGTCAAGAATGGCTTGCTTCTCCGCAACCCCTTCCATGACATTGCCGAGCACATCCTTGTCCGGATCAAGGGTTGGTTCCTGGGGCAGGTAACCGGCCTTCGCGCCTTTGGCGAGCCAGGCTTCGCCGGTGAAATCCTTGTCGAGACCGGCCATGATTTTCAGCAACGTAGATTTACCAGCCCCGTTCGGCCCAAGCACGCCGATCTTGGCGTCGGGGTAGAAAGAAAGGTGGACCCCTTCGAGAACTTTTTTCCCGCCCGTATGGGACTTGGACATGTCGTGCATGTGATAAATATATTGACGCGCCATAGATGTGATCCAGAATGAAATGAGTTGCGCCACTTCTAGCTGACCCTATGGGCGCGTCAATGGTTTCTTGGGGTTTGTTGGATGCAGATTTGAAATAGAGGGGACGTGCCGTGAAAAATGTTCATATGAGCCTTGAAGGTGGGCATACATTGGCGCTGGAATGTCTGCTTGCCAATGGGTGCGATGATCTCAACGCGACCGCAATCGCTGACCGGATGATCCAGGCGGAAGGGGATTTGTGTCATTCACACGGGCTGTTCCGGTTGCCCTGGTATGCTTCGGGGGTGAAATCCGGGCGGGCGAACGGCAAAGCGCGACCGAAGGTTGAGCAATTGGCACCGGCCGTTATCCGGGTGGATGGCGATGGCGGGTTCGCGCCGCTTGGCCAGGAGGTGGGGCATCAGCCGCTGGTGGATTGTGCTCGGAAAAACGGTATCGCGGCGCTTGCCTTCGTCAATATGTTTCATATCGCAGCGATGTGGCCGGAAGTTGAAAAGCTGGCAATGGATGGCCTATGTGCGCTCGCTTGCACGGCGTCCTACCCTTATGTGGCACCGGCAGGGGGCATCAAGGCGCTTTACGGGACCAACCCGATCGGGTTTGCCTGGCCACGCCCGGACGGACCGCCTCTGGTATTTGATCAAGCGTCTTCTTCGATGGCGCGGGGCGAAATCCAGATCGCGGCGCGGGATGGTCATGACGTGCCCGAGACCGCTGGCATCGGGCCTGATGGTGAGGCCACGACCGACCCCAATGTGGTGCTTGCGGGCGCACAACTCGGGTTTGGTGGCTATAAGGGCGCGTCGCTAGCGATGATGGTGGAATTGCTTGCGGGGCCCCTGATCGGAGAATTTTTAAGCGTTGAAGCTTTGGAAGATGATGGCGGGGCGGGTGGTCCGCCCAAGGGTGGCGAATTGATGCTGGCGCTTGATCCGACGAGATTTGGCGATGCGGACGGGTTTCTGGCGCGGGGCGAAAAGCTATTTACGGAAATTCTGGCGCAGGACGGAACCCGGTTGCCGGGGGCGCGGCGGTTCGTGCATCGAGAAAAGACCGGTGCGTCCGGGTTTGAAATTCCAGAGAGTTTGCACGAGACGATTTTGGGTTTGATGTAACGGTATTTGACGCCGGGTCGCGGAAAGTTTAACTCCGGACTATTGACTTTGCCGGGTGTAACAAGTTTGGCTGGGTACAGGATTTTAAGTTAAAGAGCCGCCAGATTTTGCGGACAGAATGGAGATTTCCAGATGAATATTCAGCAATCGGTCCAGGACCGTTACGCCGAAGGTGCGCAGGAACGCGAAGCCGCATTATGTTGCCCGGTCAATTACGATCCGCGCTTTCTCAAGGTAATCCCGGAAGAAGTGCTTGAACGCGACTATGGTTGTGGCGACCCATCAACCTATGTGCGCGAAGGCGATGTTGTTCTTGATCTTGGGTCGGGTGGCGGCAAGATTTGTTTTATTGCGTCCCAGGTTGTTGGTGAAAAGGGCCGCGTGATCGGTGTCGATATGACACCGGATATGCTCGATCTGGCAAGGCGCAGTGCGCCGCTGGTTGCAGAGAAAACCGGGTTTAACAATGTGGAATTCAAGCGCGGGCATATCGAAGATCTGAAAACTGATCTTGATCTGGTCGATGCCTATCTTGCGGACAATGCTGTTAAATCAGTCGAAGATTTGGAACTGATGCAACACAAAATCGAAAAGCTTCAGGCTGATCAGCCAATGATTGCTGATAATTCAGTTGATGTGATCGTCTCTAACTGTGTGCTTAACCTTGTCGCCGATGTGCGAAAGGACAAATTATTTGCCGAGATGTTCCGGGTGTTGAAAGTTGGTGGCCGGATCGCGATTTCCGATATCGTCTCAGACGAAGCTTCACCGCAACATCTGAAAGATGATGAAAAACTCTGGAGCGGATGTATTTCCGGAGCGTTGACCGAAACAGGCTTTCTTGAAGCGCTGGAGGATGCCGGGTTTCACGGTATCACAATTGACAAATATGAAGATGAACCCTGGCAGATCGTCGAAGGCATCGAATTTCGCTCGGTAACGGTTCTCGCCTGGAAGGGTGATCAGGGTGCTGATATCGAGAAAAATCAGGCGGTTATTTACCCGGGCCCATGGAAACAGGTTGAGGATGATGATGGCCAGATATTTTATCGCGGCGAACGCATGGCGGTTTCAGAGCGCAACTTCAATATCCTGACCTCGGAACCCTATTCGGAGCAGATGGTTGCAGTTCCATCTGCAACACCGGTTGAAACAGAAGAAGATTATAATCTTGGGAATGGGGAAATTCGTCATCCGGCAGAGACCAAACAGGGTAAGGCGAAAATTACCAGTGATCCGGATCAAGGCGGGTCTTGCTGCTGAGACCCTATCGAAGGGCGTTTTCTACCAGGTTCGGCGGGGACCGGTATCAATATGGTAATGGCCGCTTTGATAATGTTTGTACCCGCCAACGGCGCTTTGTGATTTGAGAAATGCCACAACTTCCGAGGAATTCCCGCTGACCGCGAAATCCACCGCCTGACAGCGTCGATGGTAGGAATGACGGGCGCCACCGACGCGCCGGTTTTCCAGATACCAGCGATGGGTTGAATTGACCGTTACGGTCCCAAAGCGCCGCGCGGTCCGGTACAGAACTATTCTCAAACTTGGCGGAACGCACCAGCTGGTATCGTTGTAATTGACGGTTGCCGGTAACAATGAAGACAGGCTCGACGAGCTGCTACAAGCGCCAAGCAGAGACGCTACGACAATGATTACCGCTCCTGCTTTTGCTGTGCCAAACATTGTTTCCTCCCGTAAACCAAATAAATCCCGCCTGTATAATGAGAGAGAACGATTAAAATTGTCGTGAGAAACATGGTTAAGACAGGCCGGGATTTGTGGGCCTGAAATGGTGCAGATCAGTTCAGCAAACTTTGATAGACAGCATTGCGCGTAAGAGCTTGATGGCCTGCGCGAATAACCAAATCGACCTGATTAGTTGGCAAACTGAACCGGGTCTCCACCTGCTCAAAAGCGTTTTGGGTTGCTGGGTCAAGAGCTTCAACGCCGACTTCTGTGACACGAATTTTCAAATCACGGCAATTCCAACCGGTCAAATTTCCACGCAGTTCCCGAACCTGCGATCTTGGGAGACGGCAACGATAATTGATAAGTACCTCCTGCCATTTCAACATGGAGAGACGCAGGGCATCAAGAGAGTTTCTCTCGCCTGAAGCCAGAAACGTGTCCGTTACAGCTTCGAGAAGCTCTTTGCCAGTTGGTCCCTCGACCGTATTGACCCAATCGCCTCTAGGACCCTGTCCGGCGTTAACAACGAATATTGCCAATTCACGAATGCGAACCGCATTTTCTTCGGTCATCGGGCGGAACGGAGTGTTAGCGCTTGCTCGCGCCAGAAGAAAACCCTGGAGGCCGAGATTGTCGGTGATGCCGCCATCGAGAAGCTTGATATATTGAATATCTCCGCTTCTGTATCGGGAAAGGGAAGTGGCAAACGACCGTTGGATTGCGGAGGTATCTGGATCGGAACTTGAAGCAGTGACCCATGGCGGCATGGGAGCGCTACAATTTTGCGCGTAAGTTTGGATTACAACGGGTGCAAATGCTACCGGAACCGCCGCCGAAGCGGCTACTGCTGACGCCAATGGGTAAGCATTCAGATCGCTGCAAAAAGCGTTGAATGTCATTGGAATGAAAATAAAAGGGCTTTGGTTGAAAATGTCTGAGGCATTTATGAAGATGCGTGGACGTCCCGGCCGGTTCAATTGTTCAAAGGTTGCACCATGAAACAGATTTTCATCCAACCATTTTGGAAACCCTCTTGAATCGTTGACGCCGCCCTCCAGAATTCTGAACAGGTTTTGTGGATTGACGGATGTGCGCAAATTGGCTTCGGCATTCTGGATCAAAAACCGTTCGCGGAAATCTGCCAGCGCATTTTCGCCGTGCAACCCGAAATAGGCGGCGGTCACTGACCCACCTGATACGCCGGATACAAACCGGACTTGTTGCAACAGATTTGATTGCTGACCTCTGACAACAAACGGTGTTTCAGCAAGTTGTTCCATTACGCCGTGGGCGAAGGCAGCAGCTCGGGTGCCGCCACCGGAAAAACTCAGGCCAATCATCACATCACCGGTTTGCAGTCCTTCACCAACAGGCGCCGGGCGCGATACCGGGATTGAGCTGGCCAGCGGAATATTTACCGGGTCGTTGATGATGGTTGTCGCGCAACTTGTCAGCACCAGAAACAAAAGACCGGATATGATTTGTTGAATACGCATCACTTTTAAAAAGACCAATGGGCTACTTGGGCGGTCAAACAGATGATGATTTATCCCTCAAATTGTGCGCGGAAAAAGGCGACATTGACCAAAAGTCCGGGGATTAGCCATGTAAAGAATCTGGTTAGCGCCAACAGGCCTTCCGGGTCACCATCTTTTTCCGCTGCTTCAAGCAGTTTAGCGCTTGTCAGCCCGGTAGGGTTTGGCAGGTCTGCAACTGCGTTGAAAATCTGATTGTGCATATTGTGCGCGATTTTTTCATGCGCAGGCGTTGTAGCGTGCGGCCGAAGGTCGCTCCATGCCATTTGGAAGTAGGATGGCCATCGGGCGAGGGCGCGATAATCGGAATTTATGAAAGGAAGACCAAGGGTCTTCATGACGTCGCCGTATAATTCCCGCTGATCATTCATGGCGTGGTGAGGTTCGACCATTACAAAAGGTACTGAGACGTTGGGCGCATGGGTTTCGGCAAACGGTGTCACTTTGGGTGCCGTACCGAGTGACCCGCCTTCAAGCAGATGGCGGGCGGCGAAAGCTGCCGGCACCTGGATAAAATTTCCGTGCGAAAAAATCTCGATTGTCTGACGGATTTCGTCCAGCTCGCGGTCGGAATAACCTATTTCCCGCAGACGGCCTGTGATTGGCGGAGGGGCGAAATCCGTGACCGCATCTTCTACCGATTGCCGGAGTGCCAATACAGTTTCAACATATTCGCGGCTTTCAGATAATTCAGCCAAGCTCTCCTGCCAGAGATCGAAGAAATGGCGGTGGCGCGCAAAGGCAAGCGCGAAAACCCCAACCCAGGGTATCTGGAAAGTGGTTTTGTAGCGCTCATAGGCGCCAGACAATGTGCCGTCAGCCAGATATTCCCAAATTGGTTCAATTCGGGGTGTTTCAGTTGGTTTTATACGTTCCGGGATCATGGGCCTGCCCTGCTGTTTGTGTGGGACAATATCATGGCATCCGGCAATGTGGGGTCACAAGCTTGTGTGACGCTCAAACATGGTAAACGTGCTCAGTTAGCTGCTAGTTTGCGAGGGCGCGCAGGGCTTCAGTCAGGTTTTCATTGGGGCTGTTCAGATTGGCGGTTCTAAAAAAATCTCCGTCCCGTTTAAACAGATAAATCCACGATGTGTGGTCCATATCGTAATCCGGCCCGTCGTTGGTTCTGCGGAAATAGACGCCAAGTCCGCTAGCAAAGGCGCTGACTTCTTCCGGGCTTCCCGTCAAACCTTCGATATGTGGGTCGAACGACGTCATATATTGTGACAGAAGCTCAACCGTATCACGCTCCGGATCAATGGTGACAAAGGCAAAATTAATGTCGTCAGCGGTTGCTCCCAATTCAGCGGCCACAATGCTGATATCATTGAGGGTGGTTGGGCAAATTTCGGGGCAATGGGTGTAACCAAAAAAGATTGCGCTGGGCCGCCCGGCAAAATGTTCCGCGGTCACGTTTTCACCCCGGTGGTTCACAAGAGTGAATTGCTGGTTCTGCAAGGCTAACCTTGAAAGTTCCGGTTTTGCCCAAAAGGTAATGTAAAGCGTAAACCCGATGGCAAAAACGGCGATGGCAAAAATCGCCGCAGTTAACAGCGATATCCATAATTTCGGCGCGGCTGATTGATCAGTCATCAGTGGTTTGCTCGTGATTTTCGTCGTGCTGCATCTGCTCCATATTGTGACCCTGTTCGTGGTTCATGGTCGGGCTATGGGCTGCATCATGATTGGCGCGGGCATGATGGCCGACAAAAAATGGTGTCGTGATTGTACCTGCATGTTCGAAAATCAGGGTAACTTCAATATCAGAATGTGCCTCGTAAGGTTCTCTCACGCCGACAATCATCAGGTGATACCCACCTGGTGCCAGGCTCATTGTTTCACCGGGCGGAATTTCGATCCCTTCAAGATGGCGCATCCGCATGACGCCGTTATCATCGGTCGTCATTTGGTGAAGCATGGCTGACATCGCGCCGCTCGCTTCGGCCCCGATCAGGCGGTCGGCGACCGCTCCGTGATTGGTTATATCGAGATACCCGGCCGCCACTTCGGCACCATGGGGCATTTCGCGAATCCATGCATTCCCAATCATTATGTCGCTGGCCAGCGATGGCGTGGCCGGGAGCAGAAAGAGCGAGACGCAAAAAATACGAAGGACTTGAATGCAGGTTTTCATTTTTTCATTTTCCACAATTTTGAAAACTGTTGGGGCGAACCTAACGCTGTGGATCGCTAACGGTACCTGCCAATTTGTCACAGGCGAAATTTGGGGGCGATGCGAAAACAAATGACGGGTTAAAACAGGCCTCCACAACCGGGAATTTTTGCAATCAAGGCTTTCAGGAACATTATATCACCTTGCGACAGGGTCATGAAAAACCCTGTCGCCAACAGGGCTGCGAACGCAAAAATCCCGGCCCCAAGAAGGAGCTTGCCGCTTCGCAGCTGCGATGCCGCGTTTTCTTTGCTCCAATCTGTGCTCATCGCAAATCCTAACTCCTGATGGCGTCTGGCATTTTTACAAAACCGATCGAGTTACACACTTCACAATCACGTGTGGTCTGACGAAAATTGATCTATATCAACCTGTCCAGGTCAAGGCGCATAATAATCCCGATGGAAACGACATTATCAGAATTACGACTTCCATGAGCGAGAAACATCATGCGGATAGAGCCAAGACCGATTTCCAGTTATCCATGGTATATCCGTTTGTTTTTCTGGAAGCAAAAACGCACCTACGGCAAGGTCCTGGAACCGGGGCTCATTTGGGCGCGCTCGCCCTGGCTGTTTGCCACATTGGCACTATTATATGGCGCTTTAAACCGGAAACGATCGCCGCTAGATTCAGCCTTGCGATCACTGCTAACGGTGCGGGTTTCCCAGATCAATCATTGCGCTTTCTGTGTCGATATTAATGCGGCGACCCTGACCAAACGCGGGGTATCTGATGAGAAAATCATGGCACTCCAGGATTGGCAGTCAAGCAGTCTGTTTAACGAGATTGAACGTGCGGCATTGTATTATACGGAAGCAATGACTCGCTCCGACCAAGAGGTAGATGATGCGATGGTTGATCGGCTCAGGCGCTACTTTGACGAGGACGCATTGGTAGAGTTGACCGGTTTGATAGCTTTTCAAAATATGTCGAGCAAGTTCAATAGCGCAATCGACGTGCCGCCGCAGGGATTTTGCCAGATACCAGTTCCTAATTAAGTGCCACGTTTCGAGACCGGGCCATAGCCGCCGCCGGTCGGTGTCTTGATGATGATTGCCTCTCCGGCTTCCAACTCAATTTGATCGCACCCTTCGACCGGCTCGATCGTGCCGTCTTTGCGCCGGACGGAATTTTCGCCCAGTTCACCCGGTTCCCCGCCTTTGAGGCCGTAGGTCGGGATACGTCGATGACCGGACAACAGGGCGCAGTCCATTTTTTCCAGGAACCGGACCGTGCGCATGGTGCCATCACCAGCACACCATTGTCCCTTGCCGCCGGAATTTTCGCGGAGGTGAAAATCTTCGAGCAGAACGGGAAAGCGGATTTCAAGAATTTCCGGGTCGGTCAGGCGTGAGTTGGTCATGTGGGTATGAACGCCGTCAGCACCATCGAAACCCGGTCCGGCGGGCGCGCCGGAACAAATTGTTTCGTAATATTGATAACGCTCGTTGCCGTAGGTCAGGTTGTTCATTGTGCCCTGGGCAGCTGCCAACGCGCCGAGTGCGCCAAACAATGTATCCGTCACCGCCTGGCTGGTTTCCACGTTACCGGCAACCACTGCCGCCGGGTATTCCGGTGACAACATGCAATTCTTTGGCATCACAATGTTGATGGGGCGCAGGCACCCGGCATTCATCGGGATATTGTCAGCGACCATACAGCGGAAGACGTAAAGGACGGCGGCACGGGCCACCGGTTCCGGGGCATTAAAATTCGTCGGCTGTTGCGGGCTGGTGCCGGTGAAATCGACGGTCGCTTCGCGTTTTACCTTATCGACCGAGATTTTGACCTTGATGACCGCGCCTTGATCCATCTCGTATTCAAATTCTGAATCCGTCAATGCGTCGATGACCCGGCGCACGCTTTCGGCGGCATTATCCTGCACATGGCCCATATAGGCCAGGACCACGTCGAGGCCGAAATTAGCGACCATCTTGCGCAGTTCATGGACGCCTTTTTCGTTTGCTGCAGTCTGGGCCTTCAGGTCGGCAATATTCTGGTGTGGGTTGCGGCACGGATATTTGTGCTTGGTGAGGAGGTCGTGCAGCTCCGCTTCAAGAAAGCGTCCCTGATCTACCATTTTGAAATTATCGATCAGCACGCCTTCTTCGTCCACATGGGTGGCGCGTGGGGACATGGAACCGGGTGATATGCCGCCCACATCTGCATGATGGCCGCGACTGGCAACCCAGAACAAAATCTTAGCTCCCGCGTCATCATAGATTGGCGTGCAGACCGTGATATCCGGCAAATGGGTGCCGCCATTATAGGGCGCGTTCAGCACATAGACGTCGCCGGGCTTTATCTTGCCTTCGTTCAGCCGGATGATGGTTTCGACCGAGCGGTCCATGGACCCCAGATGTACCGGCATGTGAGGAGCGTTGGCGATCAGTAATCCGTCGCCATCGAAAATGCCGCAGGAGAAATCCAGTCTCTCTTTGATGTTGACCGAATAGGCGGTGTTTTGCAGGGTCACGCCCATCTGTTCAGCGATTGACATGAAAAGGTTGTTGAAAACTTCCAGCATCACCGGGTCCGCATCGGTGCCAATCGCCGCTTTGCGGTTCAGGACCTCAATGCGCTCAAGAACGATGTGATCAAGCGCAGTTACAACCACACCCCATCCGGGTTCAACCACAATGGTTTGATGGTCTTCGATGATCAAGGCAGGGCCGGAAAATCTCTGGCCCGGTTGCAGATTTGCGCGGGCATAAATCTGTGCGTCATGCCAGACGCCTGATGAGAAAAAGCGGGTCTCAAAAGTGGGCTCCGGCGCGCTTTCAGTTGTTTCTCGTTTGGTCTCTTGGACAGCTTCTTCTGCGCCATCGGCTTCGACCGACAGGGCTTCAACCATGATGGTCTTGTCTTCGAAAATGAAACCGAACTGAGCTTTGTGGGCCTTTTCGAAATCGGACTTCATATCAACCAGGTCGCCGGTAATGAACGGGACTTCGATTGGATTATCGGTGCCGTCATAGCGAAGCTGGGCGCGGGGGTGGATAGTGATATCAGATGTCGCAACGCCCTGGCTCGTCACTTCTGCCATGGCCACGTCCTGCAATTCAGCCCGCAGGGCCTCGAACGCGGGCAGGTTTTCCGGCGCCAATGCCTGTTCAACGGCTTTTTGCCGCACGGCCCGAATACTGGCCAACCCCATGCCGTAAGCCGACAGGATGCCGGACAGGGGATGGACCAACACTTTGGTCATGCCAAGCGCGTCGGCAACCATGCAGGCATGTTGGCCACCGGCACCGCCAAAGCAATTCAACAGATACCCGGTCACATCATAACCGCGCTGGACAGATATTTTCTTGATGGCGTTGGCCATATTCTCGACGGCGATTTTCAGGAACCCATCGGCGGCGTCTTCCGGTGTTCGGCTACTTCCCATATCGGTTGATATTTCGGCGAAGGCTTCTTTCACAACATCTGCATCAAGTGGTTGGTCGGCGTTTGGCCCAAAGATGCTCGGGAAATGTGCGGGCAATAATTTGCCGACCATGATGTTGGCGTCGGTGACGGTGAGGGGGCCGTCTTTGCGATAGCCTTTTGGTCCGGGATTAGCACCGGCGGAATCCGGTCCAACGCGGAACCGGGCACCGTCATAATGCAGGATCGAGCCACCACCAGCGGCGACGGTATGGATTCGCATCATCGGGGCGCGCATGCGAACGCCTGCTACTTCGGTCTCGAAGGCGCGTTCAAATTCGCCGCTATAATGGGATACGTCGGTGGAGGTGCCGCCCATGTCGAAACCTATGACATTGCTGAACCCTGCCAGCGCCGCTGTTTCCACCATGCCAACAACGCCGCCCGCCGGGCCGGACAGAATGGCATCCTTGCCCTGGAACAGGTTTGCCGCTGTCAGGCCGCCGGATGATTGCATGAACATCACGCGGGTCTTGCCGTTCTTTTCGCCGATTTCTTCGGAAACCTGTTCCACATAGCGGCGCAGGATCGGAGACAGATAGGCATCCACAACACTTGTGTCGCCACGCCCGACCAACTTGATGAGTGGGCTAACTTCGTTGCTGACCGAGATTTGTGTGAAGCCGATTTCACGGGCCAGGTCAGCAATTTTTTGTTCGTGCGCGGGATAGCGATAGGCGTGCATGAACAGAATGGCGACGGCTCGGATGCCGGAGTCAAAGGCAGCTTGCATGCCGGCTTTTGCCGAATTCAGATCGAGCGGAATTTCGATTGCGCCGTCGGCGCGGACCCGTTCGGTTACTTCGACAACCTGCTCGAACAGCATTTCCGGCTTGATGATATTGAGGGCGAAAATATCAGGTCGGGCTTGATATCCGATCTGGAGCGCGTCGCGAAACCCTTTTGTAGTGACCAGCAGGGTGCGGTCGCCCTTGCGCTCAAGTAACGCGTTGGTGGCGACAGTTGTACCCATTTTGATGGCGTTGATCTGGTCTGCGGGGACGGGTTCACCTGCCGGAATATCCAACAAGCGGCGAATGCCTTCGATGGCTGCATCGCGGTAAACTTCGGGGTTTTCCGAAAGCAGTTTGCGGGTTTTGATCTGACCGTCGGGCTGGCGCGCGACGATATCCGTGAACGTGCCGCCCCGGTCGATCCAGAAATCCCATTTTGACATATCAGTCCTCCCGCTTTGCCCGCATCTTGTCTAATTGTGACACGTGAAATTCAGCATGATTTTTAAAAAACGTCAACAATTTATCGATAAATTGTAAATGTAATTGCTAATTATCGGAAAATCACCGAGAGCGGTTGCGGATCATCCCATATCCAGCCGTCGTCGGTTTTTCTGAATTCGGGATAATGCCCGGGGATTATCCGGTCGGCATTTTCCCGGATGTAGCTGATTGTTCGAGACCCTCGCTGGTCCGGGTCGAATTCCATCTGCGCTTTGCCGGAAAATAATTCGTGGGAGGTTTTAATGGCGTCGCCCGCAACAATGATGCGATTGCCACCGCTCTCGAAGGCAAGGCCATACAGGCCGGGGGTATGACCGGGAGCGTAAAGGGTGGCGACACCAGGCACCAGCTCCGGGCTGCCTGAAAATATTTCCAGGTCTGCCATTTCCAGAGCTTTCTTTATGAAGCCCGGTACAAACATATCTTTTTCATGAGGATTATCTGCGTATGCCCATTCGGTCTCACTGACCATGAGGTGCGCCTTGGGGAACAGATCGAAATTCAGAACATGGTCGAAATGCATGTGCGACAGGAACAGGATATCGATATCACTGGCCTCAAGCCCACGCTGTTTCAGGCCTGCGACCAGGGCGTGTCGGGTGACATGGTGACCGCAGTCAAAGAGGATGCGGGTGTCACCAGCCTCAACCAATACAATTGAGGACCAGCCGATAAAGCCGTTTGCCAGCGCAACGCTGGAGCCGGGCACGATGACGCTATAGGTAATTTCCATGGTGTGTTTAGTGCCCGTATCTACAAATTGGGGTGATTGAATTGCGTCAGAAAATTCTAAATCATCTATTACAATCCGTATAATGGAATCTATTCGATTTTATTCTGGCTCTTCTGCGGAATTTGAGTCGTTTTATGTCCATGAACAAGAAATTCAAGAGAAGGATATACACATTCGAGACTTGGAAAACGGGATGGCGCGTGCCAGTATCATATCACTCGGCAGTCCCGTGTGCGTTGCTATTTGAGTTTTTTTGTTCCGTTTAGTCAGTGTCATTTTAGTTTGCGTCCCAATTATCAGATGCGAGTCTGTTTCGGCTTTGCAAAGCTATAGGTGTCCTAGATATGTTGGAATGGTTTTTTGGTGAAAACCGTGAAGGAAACGAAAGAAAACAAGATTTTAACGGTCATGTTGAACGTGATACTGTGACAATGGAGTCTGTTTCCGGGTCCAGCGAAGCTGCGGAAGAGGACCTCGATTCTTTCCTGTTCGGGGAGTCTGATACCTCCGGGGA
Source organism: Hyphomicrobiales bacterium (assembly GCA_021775875.1). GTDB lineage: Bacteria > Pseudomonadota > Alphaproteobacteria > Rhizobiales > NORP267 > NORP267. The sequence continues at coordinate 198,599 of JAJFHA010000002.1, forward strand.
AGAAGATGGCGATAAATTTTCAATCGAATCACCCGACACGCCTGAGAAGCAAGCGCAGCTGAGTTTGTTGCAAAAAGTGCGTAAAGATGTGGAAGACTTCGATTACCACATCACGCAGAACGAAATTCACCTGAAGCATTCGCGAGAGCAGTTGATAGGCTTCCGGGCATTTGTTCAAAAGACAGATGTGGAGATGGCGCAAATTCACCGCTTGCATCAACAGAATGCTGAACTTGAGCATAAAATTGGCAACCTGGATAAAAGAGGTGACGAGCTTCGAAATTTGCTCGACCAGGAAAAAGCACTTCATTCGGCGACCAAAAATCGTAACAGTGATTTCAAGAATGTGTTGGGCGCGGCGCGTTCCGAAATTGTTACGCTGTCTGAGCGGGACGCCAAATTGCGCGAACAGCTTGAGCAATATTCAATCTCTTCTAGCAAGCGCGAAGTTGTATTGCTGGAGGCGAGCAGACAGGCCGAGCAGCTTCTGGCCGAGAACAAAGTTCTTGAAGAAAACTACCAGCGCGCAAATTTCGATATGAATAAATATTATACCGAGGCCACGGTTCTCCAGAAGACGCTTGATGAGATAAAGGAAAATGGCCGGCAAGGTACTGCGGAGATCGACCGGCTTTCAGCTGATGTAGCGAGCACAACAGAAACGCTGGACAGAAAACAAGCTGAAAATATCGAATTAAGATCCAGACTGGACAATATGGTTGCGGAAAATTCGGCGAACGACAAGCGCAATAGCAGTAATATTCGCATTCGCGACGAAGAGCTGTTTTCGCTGCGCTCGCAAGCCGAGGGGTTGCAATCTGAATTGAGGGTTCGAAACCAGATGCTGACCCAGGCAAACGAGGAAAACAAGAATTCCATTGAGGAGATCAAGGTTTCATCGGCTGTCACCCAAAGCATGAGCGAAAAGCTAGCTCATGAAGTCAGTCAAAACGAAGAGCAGCGCAAACATTTGACGGAAGCGAACGAGAAAATTGCTGAAATCAACGAACGCTACAAGGAAAGGCTGGGCGAGCTGGAATTTACGCGGCAGGAGAATCTTCGCTTGAAACGCTTGCTTAAGGCCGAGTTGCAGATGTTCGAGCAGTCGATCAACCGCATGCCTGTTGCAAAGAACGGAAGCAAGAAAAGCCAGCCGCAAGCCGCTGCTCCAGAACCGGATAACCAGAAACTCAATTAGGGTCTGGACCTTAGTGCTCGCAATGATGCAAGAAAAGCTTCCCCAACCGGAGGCTTTTTTTACAAGTGCGATCTCCATCCTGCATTGAAATTTTTTGTTACCAGGAAATCGGCTTCGGTCTTCCAAATCGTGTCTGTGATATTCCGCCAAGCGGACATGCAAAACCCGTTATTATTGAATTTTGGGCATTGAAGCGCCGCTTCAGACTGGAGGGTAGTTTTGCACAACATAAATAATTTATCAATAAATCGTTGACGTTATGAGTTTGTGGAACTAGCCTTCATGTGCTTCGATTAGATCGGTCAAGCAAATCTTCAAGGGAGGACGATTATGTCGACTATTAAATCTGTATTTTCGCTTAGCGCGAAAATCGTAACCGGGGCAGCATTCGCTGCAATGATTGCCGGTTCTGCCAATGCTGAAACAGCATGGGATATGCCAACGCCATATGGCGGCGGAAATTTCCATACGATGAATATCACCCAGTTCGCAGCTGACGTTTCAGCCGCTACTGGTGGTGACATGGTTATTACGGTTCATCCGGGTGGCTCGCTCATCAAGCATCCGGAAATCAAGAATGCCATTCGTTCCGGTCAGGTTCAAATTGGTGAATTCCTGCTGTCGCGGCTCTCAAATGAAAACGCAATTTACGGCGTGGATTCAATTCCGTTTCTTGCCAACAGCTATGATTCAGCCCGTAATCTGTGGGCCGCATCGCGCCCGCAAGTCACAGCACTGCTGGCTCAGCAAGGCTTGATGCCATTGTTTGCTATTCCATGGCCGCCTCAGGGGCTGTATGCGAAAGTTGAGATCGGGACGATTGAAGATCTCGCCGGGATCAAATTCCGCGCCTATAATGCAGCAACCGAACGCCTGGCCCAGCTGGCTGGCGCTATCCCGACCCAGATTGAAGCGCCTGATATTGCACAGGCTTTCTCGACCGGTCGTGTTGATGCGATGGTCACATCGCCTTCAACCGGTGCGAATTCGAAAGCCTGGGATTTCCTGTCGCATTATCATGACACCCAGGGTTGGTTGCCGAAAAACATCACTGTCGTGAATATCGAAGCGTTCAATGCGCTCGATGACGCGACCCAAAAAGCTATTCTCGATGCTGCTGCTGCAGCCGAGACTCGCGGTTGGGAAGCCTCCATGACAGAGACTACAACCAAGACTCAGATTTTGGCTGATAACGGGATCAATGTGGTTGCGCCAAGTGATGCGCTTGTTGCGTCCATGCGCGCGATTGGTGAAACCATGACGGGTGAATGGCTTGAAGCTACTGGCGACGAAGGCCAGGCCATTATCGACGCCTATAGGGGTATGTAAAAACGAATTGGGGCGGGCATGATTTGCCCGCCCTTTTTTTACCCATTTTACCCGGGGGGGGATTTTTAGATGCGGCCTGCGCTGAATATCATGTACCGCATAAGCGGCGGCCTTGCGGCCACGTTTCTGGTTTTGATCCTGGCTATTGTGTTGGCCCAGGTTGGTTTGAATGTTGCGGATAAAGTCGCGAAATGGTTCACCGGTGCTCCGATTGGGTTTTTGATCCCGTCTTACGCTGATTTTGCCGGATACTTTCTGGCCACAGCCACATTCTTCGCGCTTGCCTATTCTTTTCGCGAGGGCGCGCATATCCGGGTTAATCTGTTTTTGATGCCCTTGTCTCCCGGCGTCCGACGCTGGTTTGAGAGCTGGGCCTGTTTAATCGCTGTTTCTTTCACAGGGTATTTCGCCTGGTATTCGGCAGACCTGATGTACGATTCCTGGCGATATAACGATTTGTCACCAGGCCTGGTGCCGATCAAACTCTGGATCCCGCAAGCTGCCATGACGGCCGGACTTATCATGCTTTTTGTAGCTAGCCTGGATGCACTGGTTCAGGTGTTGCGGGGCCTTGAGCCGGATTATACGAGCGGGGCTTCGGAGATGGATTTATTGTCTGGTGACGGCGATCTGATGGATGGAGACACGAAATGAACGAAATAACTCTTTCCGTCATATTGATTGTTATCCTGTTTGGTATGTTGGCTTCCGGCGTTTGGGTAGCCTTTTCGCTCCTCGCCGTAGGGTTTGCCGGGATCGTGCTTTTTTCCAATGCGCCTGTTGGTCAGGTGCTGGCGACAACAGTTTGGGGGGCTTCGGCGCAATGGTCGCTTGCCGCCCTGCCGCTGTTTATCTGGATGGGCGAGGTGTTGTTTCGATCGCGATTATCGGATGACCTGTTTTCCGGTCTCGCGCCCTGGCTCAACCGGCTGCCTGGACGGCTTGTGCATGTGAATATTCTGGGTTGCGGGTTGTTTGCTGCCGTATCCGGATCATCTGCTGCAACCTGCGCCACCGTTGGCAAGGTAGCGATTCCTGAATTGATGCGGCGTGGATATGATGAGAAGCTGGTGCTGGGCACAATTGCCGGGTCCGGTACACTCGGATTGCTGATCCCGCCATCGATTATTTTGATAGTGTATGGGGTAGCGACGGAAGAATCTATCGCCCGTCTGTTCATGGCTGGTGTGCTGCCGGGCATACTCGTGATCGGGCTATATATGGGTTATGTGATGATTTGGTCTCTGACCCATCCAGGACGCACGCCGGCGGCTGACAAATCCATGGGCTTTCGCGATAAAATGTGGGCGTCGCGCCGGTTGTTGCCGGTCATGGGGTTAATCACCGGGGTTATCGGATCGATCTACACCGGCCTTGCCAGCCCAACGGACGCTGCTGCGGTGGGTGTTGCGCTGGCGCTATTTCTTGCCTGGATATATGGCGACCTGACCTGGCAGGTGTTTCTCGACGGGCTTTTGGGGGCGACAAAAACCTCCTGCATGATCGCCTTTATTCTGGCCGGAGCTGCATTCTTGTCAGTTTCCATGGGCTTTTCAGGATTGCCCCGGGCGCTCGCCATCTGGATCGATAGCATGCAGCTTTCGCCCTACGCGCTGCTCGGTGCGCTGACGGTTTTCTTTATCGTGCTCGGGTGTTTTCTCGATGGCATTTCGATTGTTGTGCTGACAACGGCTGTCATCCTGCCGATGATTGAAGCCGCTGGAATTGACCGTATCTGGTTCGGCATCTATCTGGTGCTTGTAGTGGAAATGAGCCAGATCACACCGCCGGTTGGCTTTAACCTGTTTGTTCTGCAAGGACTGACCGGGCGCAATATTTTGCAAATCGCGGTTGCGGCTTTGCCATTTTTCCTTTTGTTGTTGCTTGCTGTCGGACTTTTGGTGTTGATCCCGGATCTTGCTCTATGGATGCCGAATTCCATGATGGGCGGTGGTGTTGCAGGTTAAGGACAGACAATGATGAAAAAGACGGGGACGAAAAATCCTGACGATAAAAACATCAGCGAGCTTGGGCCTATCGTATCTTCGTCGCATCTGGCTGAAGGTGGGTCACCGGCACTGAGTGAAGTCGAATTCGGCATGATCCTGGCCCAGCATGCATTTGGGCGCTGGATGGTGCGTTGCATGGCGGCGGCTGGTGTCAGCGACTTGTCACCGCTTGATGTATTGGTGCTTCACACGGTCAATCATCGCGGGCGGCCTAAAAAACTTGCCGATATCTGCCTTGTACTCAGCGTTGAGGATACCCATACTGTTACCTATTCAATACGCAAACTGGAAAAGCTTGGCCTTGTAAAAAGCGGCAAGCAGGGTAAGGAAAAAATCATCGCGGTGACGGTATCAGGTGAGGCTGCCTGTCTGAGATACGGAGATATTCGGGAAACCCTGTTGGTTGAAGCGGTTCGCTCGACGGGATTATCTGAAGAACGGATGAGCGAAATTTCCGGCTTTCTGCGCGCCCTGTCGGGTCATTATGACCAGGCCGCTCGAGCTGCCTCTTCCCTGTAAGCCGGAAAAACTTTATCGGTATCAGAATCACGCATTCGGACTTATTATTGAACCATGTCAATTTGGGGAAAACTCGGCGGTGCCGCCGCCGGATTTGCATTTGGCGGGCCATTAGGCGCACTGGCCGGTGCTATTGCCGGGCATATGCTGGACCGCCAGACGGAAGGTGAAAGCCCTGCTAAAAAACAGGTTGCATTCACAATCGGGGTCATTGCGCTTGGAGCCAAAATGGCGAAGGCCGATGGCGTAGTTACCCGCGACGAGGTTGAAGCGTTCAAGCAGGTTTTCCAGATCCCGCCCCATGAAATGAAAAATGTGGCGCGGGTATTTGATCTGGCAAAAACCGATGTAGCCGGGTTCGAAGCCTATGCGGGCCAGTTGGCGTCTTTATTTTCCGATAGCCCGCAAACGCTGGAAAGTGTGGTTGATGGCCTGTTCCATATCGCCAAGGCGGATGGTGTGTTGCATCCCAACGAACTGGTGTTTCTGAATTCAGTTGCCCATATTTTTGGATTTAGCGAAGCTGTATTTGCCCGTATTCAAGCCCGGCATATGGGGCCCGACAAGGGTGACCCGTATGAAATTCTGGGCGTTGACAGGTCCCGGTCCGATGCTGAAATAAAATCGACCTATCGCAAGCTCGTGGTTGAAAACCATCCGGACAAAATGATCGCTCAGGGGATGCCGGAAGAATTCATCAAGATCGCTACCGAAAAACTCGCCCGCATCAATGAAGCCTATGACCGGATTGAGCAGGAGCGGGGCCTGTGACCCCTGATTATACGGGTGGGCTGGAAATTGATATTTGCCCGTCTCCCAATTTCGGAGAGCGCAGGGGCGAGCGCAAGGTCGATATGCTGCTCCTGCATTATACAGGCATGGAATCCGCGTCCGGTGCGCTTTCCTGGCTTTGCAACCCGGATAGCGAAGTAAGCGCCCATTATTTTGTATTTGAAGATGGCCGGGTCATCCAGATGGTGCCGGAAATGGATCGTGCCTGGCATGCTGGAAAGTCGTTTTGGGCTGGCGACAGTGATATAAATTCTTGCTCAATCGGGATTGAGATCGCCAATCCGGGCCATGCCTGTGGCTCGCCTGATTTTCCAGATGAGCAAATGGAATCTGTTGTAGATTTGTGCAAGGACATAGTCTTGCGTCATGAAATTCTGCCCGCAAGGGTCCTGGCCCATTCGGATGTGGCACCGGGCCGCAAACAAGACCCCGGAGAGAAATTCGACTGGGCGCGATTGGCGTTGCAGGGTATTGGGCTATGGCCCGAAATCGACCAGCAATCAGGCAAAAATATTGTTTTGAAGCTTGGCGATACAGGCGCCGCAGTCGCAGATATGCAGTCCAGATTTTCAGACTTTGGGTATGGCATTGAGGTGTCAGGTCAGTTTGATCGCCAGACAGAAATAGTTGTTGGCGCGTTCCGTCTTCATTTTTGCCCAGAGCAGAAGGTCGGTGAATTTGGCGCGGTTTCGAGCGCTATTCTGGATCAATTGTTGGCTGGTGCAATCCTGGTTTAGGGCGGAGATTTTGCAGGTGACCGAGAATATCCGGATTCACCCTGAATTTTGTGCAATGCAATATTTTAACTCTTTATTAGGCATCGTGAAGTGATTTCGGGTTAATTGGCTCAAACCCTGAAATTCATTTAAATCATTAAGAAACAACATGTAATTATATGTGATTTATAAAAGTGCCGATTTGCCAACAGATTTATGCTGCACCGCAATATTGACACAATTATTCCGCTAAATTGACGAAATACAAATCCACTGAGCAGGCGATCGCTCGATCGAAGCGATTTTTTCTGCAGGAGTAATTCATGACAATCTACAAGATGTTCAAGGCCGCGTCTGCGGCCTCAATTTTCGTCGCGCTCATGGTGAGCGGAACGTCCGCAAATGCGGAATCAGTTTCAAATGATCCGGCCAATCTTGATCCGTCGGCGATGTTTGTGTCCATGTCCGGTTCGCGGTCCTCAATCAGCGTTCCTGACGGGCGTCAGGAAATTGGGCATATGATCGACCGTTCGGCGCGGGCAGCCGGTGTGCCGGTATCTCTTGCGCACGCAGTGGTGCATGTGGAGAGTAATTATAACCCCCGTGTCCAGGGAGCGGCAGGCGAGATCGGCTTGATGCAGATTAAACCAGCGACCGCGCGCGGTATGGGCTTTAGCGGCCCGGCGTCGGCGCTTTATGACCCGGCGACAAATCTGCGCTGGGGCATGGCGTATCTTGCAGGGGCCCACGATCTGGCTGGCGGCGATGTGTGTGGCACGATCCTGCGTTACAATGCAGGCCATGGTGCACGTCGCATGAACCCGATTTCGGCGCGTTATTGCCGCAAGGTTCAGACTTTCCTTGGCCAACAGGGCGAAACCCGGTCTGCCGGACTTTAAGTAACAAATAATTTATTTGGCCGGGATCGCTTGACGGTGGTTCCGGCCAGACTTTATCTAGAGGCGTCAGTTGGCTGGGTGACCGCGCCGGCAAGTGCCGAAAGGCCGCCGGGGAGGAAAGTCCGGGCTCCAGGGATACACGGTGCCGGGTAACGCCCGGCGAGGGAAACCTCAGGGATAGTGCCACAGAAAGCAAACCGCCAGCGGTCCGCCGCAGGTAAGGGTGAAAGGGTGCGGTAAGAGCGCACCGCATTTCTGGCAACAGGAATGGCAGGGTAAACCCCACCGGGAGCAAAATCGAATAGGGATCGCGCGGGGCGCAGGCCCCAGGCCCGTTTTCCGGCCAGCGATCCGGGTAGATTGCAGGAGGCGGCCGGTAACGGTCGTCCCAGATGAATGGTCACCCCGCCTTACGGCGGACAGAACCCGGCTTACAGGCCAACTGGCACTTTTTCTTGGGGGTTTGCGACTCAGTCGACAAAGAGGCCAGTTGTAGCCCGTAGCGGAAGCTTTCAGCCTGGCGCATAAGGTTCATTATGGAACTTGAATTTAGTTTTACCATATCAGCGAATTTGAATATGAATGCGACCATTCATGTTTGTAAATGGTTGACAAAAGCCCCTCGTTATCTTACATAAAACTTGAAGCGCAATTATATTATTGCCTTCTTTCCGAGGCCCATGCCAAAAGCGTGGGTTTTCGTGTATCTGGAGGTAGAGTCTGACTTATATCGCTTATCTTGATGAGTTTGGGCATATTGGGCCTTATATCAGCCGCGTTGACCCTAAACACAATGATAGCCCTGTATTTGGTCTGGCTGGTTTTGTCCTTCCTGCTGATAAAATTCGAGGGTTTGGAACGTGGTTTTTTCAGCGTAAGTGTGAGTTGCTTGACTTCGAAATTAAACGTTCTGGCGATCATCCCGCGACTTGGGAAAAAAAGGGTGCAGCGTTGTATACGGCCACAAATGTGGGGAAGTATATTGAGCTTCGGAAATTCACCAATCGGTTTTTCAATAAAATAAAATCAGAAGGCGGTTTTGTATTTTATGTTGGGATCAAAAAAACGATGCCGCCCGATCAGCATAATCCAAATCAACTTTATAGTCGGGTATTGGTGGAGGCCATTAAGCGTATAAATTCATTTTGTGATTCTGACTGTAGTCCATCTGACAATTTTGTCCTTGTTCTTGATGAGCATGAACAGCGAGATAATCTGATAACAGAGTCGGCGCGTAGCATGTACAATACAGCTTTGCCAATGCGCCATTTAATAGAACCGCCGTTTCAAATTGAAAGCCATGCTCAACGATGTGCGATCGGACTGACGTTCCCTCAATGATGATGGGTTCACCGCCTTTGGCGTGCTATGGTGTGGATGCTAACTCAATGCCACCTTTTCGGCATAAGCAACATGGAACGCTGTAACACTACTGACGCGGGGGATACGGCCATGATCTACTTGAAACCGTACAAAAGCCGTGGCCGCTAAAGTTTGAAAAAAATGAGGCGGACCAAGGTTATCGGCAAGACTAAGGATAGCACGAAGTTCACCCGTGAGAAATCGCCATGATCAAAGAGTATTCTATAGATGAACTGCCTGGGCGTACAAAGGTTCTCGCCATAGCCTTTTACGAGCTCCATCTGAAATACAAAGCGGGGCAGCTTGGTATCTTCAAACGCAAACATCTTGGCTCATTGGCGCGTTTGGCGGAGCAATGTGGTGTCCTTCAAACCGTCCATAGAGGAGATATAGGCGAGGGCAGCGCCGAATTATTTGTCCGGGTAGATGAACGTTTCAGTCTCGATCACGATCACGTCACTCGCATGATGCCGGACAAGGATCGCACCGCTATCAACAAGGCAATCAGTTTCGCGCTCGACTCTCCCTATTCTGATTTGGTTCAGTTAGGTGACGAAATTGACCAAGCCATTGGTAAGCTGTTTGACCAAGCTAGAAAGCCCTAAGAGCGATTACATTTGGCCACTTATTTGCGGTCGAAGAATTAGAATGTTGAAAATGCTTTGATAGATTATGAGACTGACGAACAATATGTATTGTCTATGGCAGCAGTTTTTGCCTCCACAGGACGCCCAAGCTGAGGAGCAAACAGCCACCAGTTGATTGATCTGGCAATGTCCACTTTTTGGCACATTCCGGCCATCCCATCTGCTTGCAGCAAAAGTCCGCTTCCCGCCCATTGTAGCCATTCAAATAATGGCAGCTGTTGGCACATAGCTGAAATATGGCTGAGTCCCGTAAAGCAGCGGAATGACCTTCCGTCTCAAACCTTCCCCGAACAAATCCACGGGCGCTTTATCCCCTGAAATAGTTTTGCAGAAATCCGGTGTGGGTCGTTTCAGTGAATTCATCACATAAATTCACCCCGCCAACACCTTGATAAGGTTTTGTTAATCATGCCTTTTTATCGTGGTGCTTACGGGTCCCATATTAAGGCGATTGCAACGCTCTGACCCTAGCTTCCCCGTTGACGACCATATAGTCCCATGGTATCCCATATTATCCCGTTTATAGAATATGTGACCGGGAGTGCGAATGTCCGCTTTTGTGCCGGCAGACGGTGAGGGAGCAAAATGCCATTTCCGGGAAATTTCCGGGTATTGGTGCTTCAAAATAATCTCTCCTCTGCTGTGGATTGTCGGATATTCAGGGACGACGGATAACGTGAGGGACCAAAGGGCCAATGGACAAATATCTGTCCACATACACCAACAAGATCGACGCCAAGGGGCGCGTCTCTGTTCCGGCACCTTTCAGGACCAATCTGGCCAAAGAAGATTTTGCGGGCGTGTTTTGCTACCCCGCCCTTGACCGTCCGGCGATTGACGCAGGCGGCGCCCTGCTGATGGCGCATATTGATGATCTGCTTGAGCAGGTCGGGCCGTTTGCGGAAGATTTTGAAGATTTACAAGGGGCTGTATTTGGCAGTTCGATCAACCTGAAAATTGATCAGGATGGCAGGATCATTCTGCCGGACGAGATGAAGGACCATGCCGGTATCAAAGATCAGGTGACTTTTGTCGGCCTTGGTCAATCGTTTCAGATCTGGGAGCCCGAAGCCTATCAGCGTCAGGCGGCTCAGAGCAGACAGAAACTACGAGATTTCAAAAGTCGTCAGAACGCAGTTGCCCAAAAGGCGGGTGCGTCTGTGAGTACACGGGAATGATGGTGGGTTGCGACCAACATACTTGGGGTGTCGCTGGCGGACCCGCCCGCCACATTCCCGTGATGCTCTCTGAAGTGGTGGCAGCACTAGCGCCGGTTGATGGGGAAACCTATCTGGATGGAACCTTTGGTGCTGGCGGATACAGCAAGGCAATTCTTGAAGCGGCAAATTGCAACGTTATCGCGCTGGACCGCGACCCTGCGGCGATCACGGCTGGTCGTGCGCTGGAACAAAAATATCCCGGCAGGCTAAATCTTGTTGAGACGCGGTTTTCGCAGATGGCGGATGCCGTGCGTCAACTTGGCGTTGAGCGGGTTGATGGTATAGCTCTGGATATCGGGGTCTCGTCTATGCAGATCGACCAAGTCGACCGAGGTTTTTCGTTCCAGTCTGATGGCCCGCTTGATATGCGTATGGGTGCCGATGGCCCAACGGCGGCGGATATCGTCAACAATTTTGAAGAAGCCGATCTGGCCCGTGTCATCTGGATATTGGGTGAAGAGCGCCGTTCCCGCGCGATCGCCCGCGCCATTTTGACAGCGCGTGAGAAGGCGCCGATTGAGCGCACTTCGGAATTGGCCGATATCGTTTCCAAAGCCCTTGGCGGGCGGCGTGGGGCGAAGCGTCATCCGGCAACCAAGACTTTTCAGGCGTTGCGGATGCTGGTCAATCAGGAACTGGAAGAACTGGCGCAGGCTCTGTTCGCGGCTGAAGCCATTTTGCGCGAAGGCGGACGACTCGTGGTGGTGGCGTTTCATTCGCTTGAAGACAGGATTGTAAAACAGTTTTTGAATACGGCGTCTGGCAGTGAGCCGTCGCCGTCACGGCATTTGCCGATTGCCACGAACCTCCGCGCCTCAGCAACCTTTTCGATTAAAGGCCGCAAAATGCTCAAACCGTCAAAAGCTGAGCAAAACACCAATCCGCGGTCCCGGTCGGCGCGCCTCAGGCAAGCTGTACGCACTGACATACCAGCCCGAAAATTTGACGGGCTGCTTGCCGGCTTACCCGAACTTCCCGAATTGCAACCTGCATCCGGGGGACATTGAGCATGTTCCGGTTTATCAATCTCGCGGCAATTGCAATCACGCTTATCGCTGCAATCGTACTGTTTCGTGTGAAATACGAAGCGACGGACTTTGCTGGCGAAGTGGCGAAATTACGCACCGGCATTGCGTCCGAGCGGGCGCAGATAAACGTGTTGAAGGCCGAGTGGAATTTTCTGAACGAGCCCCGGCGGATTCAGCGACTGGCGGATCAATATCTGGATTTGCAGAATATGGATGCCCATCAGATCGTCACATTTCAGGAGCTGTCTGCGCGGCTTGGGCGTCAGGAAAGCATTCGCGTGGAGCGATCTTCGGACGAGTTTACCGGTAGCATAAATACGCCTGAACAATAACCGGAATTATTGCACGAATTGATTTTTAGACGGAACCTAGTTGATAAGAATGAAGCAGACTTTGAAATCAAGACTAACAAAAACTGGTTCGCCATCGGGCATGCCGGACGCTGTTGGCCGTGAGGGCCAGCGGTCCCGGGCGGCAATCGCGATCTGTCTGTTTTCCTTCTGTTTTCTGGTGCTCGCGTTTCGCCTCACCAGCCTTGGTATGAGTGAACCTGAGGCTGCCGGATGGGGTGTTGCGGCGCAGGCGGCTCTGACCGCCGGGAGGCCTGATATTCTCGATCGGCGCGGAGAAGTGCTGGCGACAGATATCAAAACGCCGTCGGTTTATATAAACCCGCGCCAGATTGTTGATGTGGATGATGCGGTAGAGCGTCTGACATCGGTATTGCCGGATCTGGATACCGAGAAGCTGCGCCAGGATATGGAAACCAACCGGGCTTTTGTATTTGTGCAGCGTGAAATTACGCCCCGCCAACGGGCAATGATCCATCAATTAGGCATCCCCGGCCTTGGCTTTCTCGAAGAAAACCGGCGAGTATACCCATCCGCTGAAACTACGTCACACCTGCTTGGTCTGGTCAATGTGGATCACGAAGGCATTTCTGGTATCGAGAAATATATTGATGGCACCGGATTATCGGCGTTGCGTTCTGCCGGATTCACAGGCGATAGAGACCAGACGCCTGTGCAATTGGCGCTTGATTTGCGGGTCCAGCACGCCTTGCGCCAGGAATTGTCGGACGCGATGGAAATGTTCACGGCGAAAGCCGCCAGCGGCGTTGTCATGGACGTCAATAGCGGCGAAATCGTTGCCATGGTGTCGCTGCCTGATTTCGACCCGTATCAACAGGAACAGGCGCTTGAAGACGACCGGCTGAACCGCATCACATCTGGCGTCTACGAACTTGGGTCGGTATTCAAGACCTTCACCTTTGCGATGCTACTGGATTCAGGGCTTGGGGATTTGAACAGCCAGTTCGACGCCACCCAACCGATCCGTATCGGATCTTTCACGATCAGTGATTTTCACGGCGAAAACCGGGTGCTCAGCGTGCCGGAAGCCTATACGAAATCCTCTAATATCGCCGCTGCCCGTATGGCGCTCGCGGTCGGGATTGACGGGCACCAGGAATTTTTGCGCCGGATCGGCATGTTTGACAGATTGCGCACTGAATTGCCAGAATCAGCGGCCCCGCTTTTGCCGCGCAACTGGGCCAGAATTTCCACCATGACAATCGCGTATGGCCATGGCATCTCGGTGACCCCGCTTCAGGCGGTGACGGCGGCATCTGCGATGGTCAATGGCGGCTTCCATATCCCGCCAACGTTTTTGCCGCGCAGTCCGTTAGAAGCGCGCGAACTGTCCCGTGCGGTTATCCAGCCCGAGACCAGTAACCAGATGCGTTATCTGTTGCGGTTGAATGCAGAAGAAGGGACCGGGCGGCGTGCTAATGTTGACGGATACCGGGTTGGTGGCAAAACCGGGACGGCCGAAAAAATTGTCGACGGGCGCTACGATTCTACGCGCAAGCTGAATACCTTTATGGGTGCGTTTCCGATGGATGATCCTCAATATGCGTTTATTATCACAATCGACGAACCCCATGGAATTGCCGCGAATGGCGGCGGGTCCACAGCAGGGTTCAACGCGGTGCCAACGGCGGGCCGGGTTATCGCGCGGATCGCGCCGATGCTCGGCGTGACACCGAGTTTTGACGACAGGAATATCAGCGCAGGTGCAATTTTGGCGTCTTTTTGAACTTTAAAGAGTTGAAACGAGACTATTCGATGATCAGGGACAACCAGCAGAATGGATTTGGGGGCATTGTTAGGCGATAATTTGGCACGGAAAAACGTGCGGGATCATTCTGCGCAGGCAGATGATATCCTTGGCAAAGTAGAAATTACCGGTTTGACTGCGGATAGTCGGCAGGTGGAACCTGGCTTTTTGTTTGCGGCAATTGCCGGCAACAAAGAGGATGGTGCGGCCTATATTCCGGATGCCTGTGCGCGTGGCGCGGCAGCTATTCTGGTTGGTCCTGGCGTTGAGACACCTGCAGATATTACCATCCCTGTGGTCCATGATTTAAATCCCCGCAGGATGCTGGCGGAAATCGCGGCGCGGTTCTTCGTGGTCCAACCAGACGTTATGGCAGCGGTTACCGGCACCAATGGTAAAACCTCGGTTGCTTCATTCTTGCGCCAGATTTGGGAAAATTCTGGCCTCTCGGCTGCCAGCATCGGCACCATCGGTGTTTCAGTGGATAATGAAATTTGGCCTCTGGATCACACCACACCGGATCCGGTTGAATTGCATGAATTGCTCCGCAACCTTGTTGGCAAGGGGGTAGATCACGCGGTTCTTGAAGCGTCCTCCCATGGGCTGTCTCAGCATCGGACTGACGGGGTTACTCTAAAGGCGGCGGCGTTCACAAATATCAGTCGTGATCACATGGATTATCACGCGGATTTCGAAGACTATCTTGCACAGAAAATGCGTCTGTTTTCTGAGATTTTGCCTGCGTCCGGAACCGCGATCGTGCACGGGACAGATGAAAGCTCCAAACGCGTGCTGGCAACTGCGGAAGGTCGTGGCATCAAAACAATCAATGTCGGTCGTGAAGCTCGTGATATACGGCTCTTCGATGTTGTGCGGGAAGGCTTTGGGCAGCGGATCAAGCTGGACGTAAACGGCAAAGAGATAAAAATCATGCTGCCGCTGGTGGGTGAATTTCAGGTGGAGAATGCGCTTGTAGCTGCCGGAATGGCGATTGCCTGCGGCATGGAGGCTGACGAAGCGATCAAGGCGCTGGAAAAATTGCGCGGCCCCACGGGGCGGCTGGAGCATGTGGGTAAAAGCGCTACGGGGGCGTCGATATTCATCGATTACGCTCATACACCGGATGCATTGTCGACAGCCATTGAGGCGCTCCGGCCATACGCTGCGAAGCGCGTTGTGGTGGTGTTTGGTGCAGGCGGAGACCGGGACCGGGGCAAGCGTTCCGAGATGGGTGAGGCGGCAGCGAAAATGGCGGATATTGCCATTGTTACCGACGACAATCCGCGCGGTGAAGATCCGGCTGGAATTCGTGCCGCGATTATGGAGTCGATCCCCGATGCCATCGAAATCGGTGACAGGCGCACGGCGATTGCAGCCGGGATGCGACTATTGCGAAGCGGCGATATTTTGCTGATCGCTGGCAAGGGCCATGAAGCGGGTCAGACGATTGGCACCGAGGTGGTGCCGTTTTCAGACCACGAGGCGGTGGCAGAAGTCTTGGGCGAAGAACAGCAGCGTGGCTGAACAAATGCCACTCTGGTCGCGCGACGATTTTCTGTCTGCAATTGCTGGGAATATTCGTGGTAATTTCACAGATCCGGTTACTGGCATTTCTATCGACTCGCGTGCAATCAACGACGGTGACGCTTTTTTCGCTATCCGGGGCGACAATTTCGACGGACATGATTTTGCCGAACGGGCGATTGAAGCAGGTGCCGCAATCGCTGTTTGCCAGATTGGCAGGTTCGATGCCGACAGTGGGCCATTTCCCCGACTGGAAGTTGTGGATGTTCTCGGCGCTCTTGAAGGCCTTGGCCGGGTCAGTCGCGCACGCGTCGAAGGGACCATCATTGCGGTAACGGGGAGCGTTGGTAAAACCAGTACCAAGGAAGCGCTCCGCACCGCCTTTGGGGCCTTTGGCGGGGTTCATGCGTCGATTGCATCATTCAACAATCACTGGGGGGTGCCGCTCTCGCTGGCCCGGATGCCGGCGGATGTGTCCATCGGAATTTTTGAAGTCGGGATGAACCATCCCGGCGAAATTTCGCCGCTGACGAAAATGATCCGCCCCGATATTGCGATCATCACAAATGTTGAAGCGGTGCATATAGAAGCGTTCAATAATGTGCTGGAAATCGCGGCAGCCAAATCTGAAATTTTTGAAGGGTTGGGACCGGGCGGCACTGCGATCCTCAACCGTGACAACCATTATTTTTCATACCTTTCTGATATTGCAGGGGAAAAGGGCGCACGCATTGTAAGTTTTGGTGAACACGAACAGGCCGATATCCGAATTGAAGACCTTATTCTGAAACCGGATTGTTCGGTGGTTAAGGCCAGCGTTTTTGAAACCAAACTCACTTACAAAATAAACGCACCGGGCCGTCATATGGCAATCAACAGTCTTTCGGTTCTGGCGGCTGTCCAAGTTGCTGGCGAGGATTTGGCGCGGGCCGCGTTGGCGCTTGCGGAATGGGCACCGCCCAAAGGGCGCGGGTCGCGCCATGAATTTCAACTCGGTTCGGAAACGCTGACCCTGATTGATGAAAGTTATAACGCCAACCCGGCCTCGATGCGTGCGGCAATTTTGACCCTTGGTCAGGCTGATGTAACGGCAAGCGGACGGCGGATCGCGGTGCTCGGCGATATGCTGGAACTTGGTGAAGAATCCGCCGCGCTGCATGCGGGATTGAGCGAAGCTATTGCTAATGCCGGTATTGATCTCGTATTTACGGCGGGGGTGGATATGGAATCACTTTATGATGCCTTGCCATCTTTGCTGCGCGGGGGCCACGAAGTGGACGCAGCGGCGCTTGCCATAAGCCTTCCGAAAAAAATCGGACCGGGCGATGTGGTTATGGTCAAAGGGTCCAATGGTAGCCGCATGATGGATGTGGTTGCGGCGATTGAAAATTGGTTGCGCGACAACTAATCGTCGCTACGGGGTGAGATCGGGAGACTAATATGCTTTATATGCTGCAACAATTCAGCGATCAAATTCCGATCTTCAATCTGTTTCAATACATCACATTTCGCACCGGCGGCGCGATTATTACGGCCCTTGCCTTTGTGTTTCTGTTCGGACCAGCGCTGATCAAATCCCTGCGCGTCCGTCAGGGCCGTGGGCAACCGATCCGTGACGACGGACCGATCCGCCATATCATCGAAAAGCAGGGTACCCCGACTATGGGGGGATTGATGATCCTTGCCGGGATTACAATGTCCACTTTGCTCTGGGCAGACCTTTCCAACGCCTATGTCTGGATTGTGCTGCTGGTCACGGTTGGCTTTGGCATGATCGGGTTTTATGACGATTATCTGAAGGTGAGCCGAACTTCCACACGCGGGTTTCCGGGACGGGTGAAATTAGTACTTGAATGCCTGATCGCCGGGATCGCATGTTTCTTCCTGATCCAGGTCGGGGAAGCCCCGTTTTCAACGTCGCTAGCTTTCCCGTTCTTCAAGGATCTTGTTGTGGATATGGGCTGGTTCTTCATCGCTTTTGGCGCATTCGTCATGGTTGGCACCGGCAACGCTGTCAATTTGACCGATGGACTGGATGGCCTTGCCATTGTGCCTGTCATGATCGCGACGGCCAGTTTCGGCCTGATTGTTTATCTGGCGGGAAACGCCGTATTTTCTGATTATCTACAACTTCATTTCATCAAGGGACTGGGCGAGGTTTCCATTTTCTGCGGGGCTTTGCTGGGGGCCGGGCTTGGCTTCTTGTGGTTCAACGCGCCACCCGCCATGATCTTCATGGGAGATACCGGATCATTATCGCTTGGCGGTGCCCTGGGTGCGATTGCTGTTGCGGCCAAGCACGAAATTGTTCTCGCCATTATTGGCGGGTTGTTTGTTTTGGAAACGGTTTCAGTGATCGTGCAGGTGGTCTCGTTCAAGCTAACCGGAAAACGGGTTTTCAAAATGGCCCCGCTGCACCATCATTTTGAGCAAAAAGGATGGGCGGAGCCGACCGTCGTGGTTCGGTTCTGGATCATTTCTGTAGTGCTGGCGCTGATCGGGCTGGCGACGCTCAAACTAAGATAGTCATGATCCCGGCAACCCGGTTTAACGGGCAAAAAATTGCTTTGTTTGGCTTAGGTAGCAGCGGATTGTGTGCAGCCTTATCACTGGTTGCAGGTGGCGCCAGGCTGGAAGCTTTTGACGACAGTCCGGATCGTTGCAGCGCGGCGGCGGACGTTGGCATTTCCATCGTTGACCTCCGCGATAGTGATTGGGCGGCTTATAAAGCTCTGGTTCTAAGCCCCGGCGTGCCACTAACCCATCCGGCACCTCATTGGTGCGTTGCGCTGGCGCATGCGGCCAGCGTGCCGATCATAGGCGATATCGAGATTTTTGAGCGTGAACGGATGTTTCATGCTCCGAATTCCCGTTTGATCGCAATTACCGGCACCAACGGGAAATCAACGACCACTGCGTTGATCTCTCATTTACTGCGTAGACTTGGCGCGAAGGTCGAGATGGGCGGCAATATTGGCCGTGCTGTACTGGATTTTGATGAACTTCGCGACGATGTCACCTACGTTGTCGAATATTCCTCCTACCAGATCGAATTGACACCAGATACGCGCCCCGATGTGGGCATATTGTTGAACCTCTCTCCTGATCATCTGGACCGCCATGGGACCATGGAGCGCTATGCCAATATCAAATCGCACCTGGTAGAGGCGGCCTCCCGGCACGGCGCGGCGATTGTCGGTGTGGATGATGAATGGTGCAAAAACATTGTCACCTCGCTGCAACAGGCTGGTACGGCGGTTCAGGCTTTAAGCGTCACACATACAATAGAGGATGGTGCTTATGCGCGGGACGGTCGGATTTTCGTTGCCGAGAATGGTAAATCCGAAATGGTCGCTGATATCAACGGTATTGAAACCCTGAACGGTGCCCATAACTGGCAAAATGCCGGGGCGGCCGTTCTTGCCCTTCGTGCACTTGGATATGCGCCAGACCAGCTTGGTGATGCGCTTGCCGGTTTCCCGGGGTTGGCCCACAGGATGGAACTGGTTGCCACATTGGATGGCGTCCGCTTCATAAATGACAGTAAAGCTACCAATGCGGATGCTGCAGCCGTATCACTCGCCAGCTATGACGATATTTTCTGGATCGCCGGTGGGCGCGGGAAAGAAGGCGGAATTGACACACTGGCGTCGTTATTCGGGCGCATTCGCCATGCATTCCTGATCGGCGAAACTGTTGAAAATTACGGAAAATCACTTTCCGGAAAGGTCTCGTTTACCAAAAACGGTGATCTTGAAGACGCAGTAAGGGAAGCCGCCCGGGCGGCGCTCGATTTTGCACGCAAAAATCAGAGCGCACGTCCAGTTGTATTGCTGGCACCGGCAGCGGCGTCTTTTGATCAGTTTGTAAATTTTGAGGTTCGTGGTGAAGCGTTCAGAAAAGCTATTGAAGAATTTGTCGGAGGCGGCGCAAGCGACGAGGGGTAATCTCCCGTGCTGAATGTCAGCCGCGCCAACAATAGTGTATTCTCACAATGGTGGTGGACCGTCGATCTAGTTCTGGTCGCTTCTATTCTGCTTCTTATCGCGACCGGGTTTGTGTTTTCCATGGCGGCCAGCCCTCCAGTGGCGATCCGTCTGGGACTTGATGAATTTCATTTTGTCGCACGCCAGGCCATGTTCATGGTGCCAGCATTGGCGATCATGTTTGTGGCGTCGCTATTGTCTCCAAAACAAATGCGACGGATTTGTCTCGCTGTCTTCGTAGGCGCCGTCTTGTTGATGGTCTATTCCCTGATCAATGGTGTCGAGATCAAGGGTGCCCGGCGTTGGGTCGACATTTTTAGCTTCAGGCTTCAGCCATCCGAATTCGCGAAACCGGCATTTGTGGTGCTGGCGGCGTGGCTGTTCGCAGAAGGTATCCGGAATAAGGAAATGCCCGGCGCGATTTTAGCTGGTGGGCTGATGATAATTTTCGCCACACTGCTGATTTTGCAACCGGACTTTGGCCAAACATTGCTGATCGCCATTGTGTGGGGGGCAATGTTCTTTGTAGCCGGGATGCCCTGGATATGGATTACAGGATTTGCGGCCATCGGGCTGGTGGGGTTTGGGGTCGCCTATCTGTTTTTACCTCATGTAACCGATCGGATAGACCGGTTTCTGGTGCCCGGTACGGGTGATACCTTCCAGGTCGATACAGCGCTTTCTTCATTTTTACGTGGCGGCTGGTTCGGGAGAGGGCCTGGCGAAGGCGTCGCAAAACGGTCGTTGCCGGATTCCCATACCGACTTTGTATTTGCGGTCGCGGCTGAAGAATTCGGTATTATCATCTGTTTGCTGCTCGTCGCTCTGTTCGCCTTTATCGTGCTCCGGGTCCTGATCCGGGTGTTTGGTGAAGAAGATGATTTTACCCGGTTCGCGACCATTGGTTTGATCACAATGTTTGGGCTGCAGGCCCTGATCAACATGGCGGTCAATTTGCAATTGATCCCGGCCAAGGGGATGACGCTTCCTTTCATTTCCTCTGGTGGTTCTTCGTTACTGTCTATGTCGCTGGCGATGGGGATGGTGTTTGGCCTGACCCGGCGCAACCGGGATATGGCCGGCTTGATCAGCCTGAAGCCGGTCTTTGCACGTAATCTGTTCGGCGCTGGTGCCAGAAGGATTCGCTGATCGTGGCCAGGGCTTCGCAACCAGTTTTATTGGCGTCCGGCGGGACTGGCGGGCATTTGTTCCCGGCACTCGCGCTTGCTGATGCATTACAGAAACGCGATCACGACGTACATCTGGCGACCGATAACAGGGTTCGCCAATTTAAAGGCGGTATCAAGGATGGCAATGTACACCATGTAGCGTCCGATACGATCCGCTCAAAGTCCCCAATACGATTGTTGAAAACCGGGCTGACATTGATGCGCGGCTTTATCTCCGCATGGTTTTTAATCGGCAGGATCAAGCCTGGTATTGTTGTGGGATTTGGCGGCTATCCGACATTGCCAACGATTTGGGCCGCGCATATGCGCGGCGTGCCAATTTGTCTGCATGAACAAAATGGCGTCCTCGGACGAGCCAACAAGGCGTTGGCGAAATATGCCGAAGCGCTGGCGCTCAGTCTGCCCGAAGTGAAATTTGTCGATGGTGAAATGCTCGCCAAAGTAACCCTGACCGGTAATCCGGTACGCCCTCCTGTGGTTGCAGCCCGGGAAACTTCCTATCAAACGCCACAGGCTGGCGAGCCTTTCAAATTGCTGATATTTGGTGGCAGCCAGGGTGCGCGGTTTTTTTCGGATATGGTGCCCGCAGGAATAGCCCGTATGTCGCCTGAGGAGCGTGATAAACTCCAGATCGTTCAGCAATGTCGCATCGAGGATTGCGCACGCGTGGAGGAATTCTACCGCGATCTTGGTGTAAAAGCCGAGATAGCTGCATTCTTCAATGATTTGCCGATACGGATCGCGCAGGCTCATCTGGTGATTTCCCGGTCGGGTGCCAGCACAGCCGCAGAACTGGCGGTGATTGGTCGCCCGGCGCTTATGGTACCGCTGCCGCATGCAATTGATAACGACCAGCTTGCAAATGCGAATGCTCTTGTGGCGGCGGGTGCGGGTTGGCTTCTGCCTCAATCTGAAATAGACCCAAAACGGCTGGCGCAAGAAATTTCCACCTGTATGAAAAACCCCGTAGCGCTTTCGGAGGCCGCTGAAAAGGCACGCGCCGTTGGCCGTCCGGATGCGGCGAAAAACTTGGCCGACCTTGTAGAAAAACTGCTTGGTAAAACAGAAAAAAATTAGCGAAAGAACTGTATTGTGAAAATACCCCAGTCAGTAGGACCCATCCATTTTGTCGGTATCGGCGGCATTGGCATGAGCGGCATTGCGCGTGTCATGTTCAATCTCGGCTATCAGGTGCAAGGATCTGATATTGGCGATAGCAGCATGGTTCAGAAGCTGCGCGATAAAGGGATCAAAGTCACCATTGGCCACGCCGCCGAGAATATCGGCGAAGCTGGTGTGATTGTGGTCTCTTCTGCCATCCAACCGGATAATCCGGAATTGCAGGAAGCCCGGCGGCGCTTGTTGCCGGTTGTCCGCCGCGCCGAGATGCTGGCAGAATTGATGCGGTTAAAATCCTGTATTGCGGTTGCCGGGACCCACGGCAAAACCACCACGACTTCGATGGTTGCGACTTTGTTGGATGGTGGCGGGGTGGACCCGACCGTTATCAATGGCGGTATTATCAATGCCTACGGCTCCAACGCCCGGCTCGGCGCTGGTGACTGGATGGTGGTGGAAGCGGATGAATCTGATGGCACCTTCGTCAAGCTGCCCGCTGACATTGTGATCGTGACCAATATTGATCCGGAGCATCTGGATCATTACGGCGACTTTCAGGGGGTCAAGGACGCCTTTCACGCATTTGTCGAGAATGTTCCGTTTTACGGTTTCGCAGTGATGTGTCTGGATCACCCGGAAGTGCAATCGCTGGTCGGTAAAATCGAGGATCGCCGGATCATCACCTACGGTACCAACCCTCAGGCCGATGCCCATATTAGCGATATCCGCGCCGACGGCGGGGCGATGTTGTTCAACATGAATGTCCGCAAACGGGCTACAGGGGACAACGTTGCGATTGATAATATAAAACTTTCCATGCCCGGCCATTACAACGTCTTGAATGCCGCCGCTGCGATTGTAGTTGCCTGTGAATTGGGAATTTCACCGGAACAAATCCGTGCTTCCCTTGAAGGATTTGGGGGAGTGAAACGCCGCTTCACTCTGACCGGCATGTGGAACGATGTCGCTATCTATGATGATTATGCTCATCATCCGGTGGAAATAACGTCCGTCTTGAAAGCCGCACGTCAGGCCACCAAAGGCAAGGTTCTGGCCATCGTACAGCCCCATCGTTATTCCCGGCTGAAAAGCTTGTTCGCGGACTTTTGCGCCTGTTTTAACGATGCGGATATCGTTGTTGTAGCTGATGTTTACGCTGCAGGTGAGCAGCCGCTTTCCGGTTTTGACCGGGATGGTCTGGCGGAAGGATTGCGGGCTGGCGGACATCGCAATGTGTTGACCATCGAGAGCGAAGCCGACATTGCTAACATTGTGCGCACCAATACCGAGCCCGGAGATTTGGTGATTTTTCTTGGTGCCGGGTCCATTACCAAATGGGCCAATGATCTTCCCGGTCAACTTGATCCCAAGTCCGGGACATAAATATGCAGCACGGGCTCGCCTCCGCATTGAAAGAGAGAATGCCTGCATTGCGCGGACGTCTCGAACAGGATGTGCCGTTGCGCTCGATCACCTGGTTTCGCGTTGGCGGTCCGGCGGAGCTTTTGTTTCACCCAGAAGATATTGATGATCTCGCATATTTTCTCTCGCATTTGCCGCCGGCCTTTCCAATTCTCGTGATTGGGCTTTGCTCTAATCTTTTGGTCCGCGAAGGCGGCATTCCGGGCGTGGTCATAAGGCTCGGGCGTGGCTTTGGCAAAATCACAGTTGAGGGCGATAACCGTATTCGTGCCGGAGCCGGAGCGCCGGATACCAAGGTGGCGCGAGCGGCTGCTGATGCAGGTATTGCGGGGCTTGCATTTTTGCGCGGAATTCCCGGCGCGATTGGCGGCCTGTTGCGCATGAATGGCGGTGCTTACGGCAAGGAAACATCTCAAATTATGGTGTCTGCCAAAGCGCTGGACAGAAATGGTGCCATGATTGAATTGTCGCTCAAGGACATGAAATACGAATACCGCCATTCAGGCGTGTCAGAAGACCTGATTTTCGTCGAAGGACTGTTTCAGGGAATGCCCGGCGATAAGGAAACGATCCGGGCCGAGATGAAAGATATCACCGAAGCCCGTGAAGAAAGCCAGCCGGTAAAAAGTCACACTGGCGGGTCTACCTTCAAAAATCCTGATGGCCACAAAGCCTGGCAATTGATTGATGATGCCGGATGTCGGGGATTGCAGGTGGGCGGAGCGCAGGTATCGGAAAAGCACTGCAATTTTTTGATCAATAACGGTGATGCCACGGCAACCGACCTTGAAATTCTTGGCGAGACAGTTCGCCAGCGAGTGATGGAGACCAGCGGTATTGAACTTGAGTGGGAAATTCGCCGGGTCGGAATTCCTGCAATCGAAATGCCTGTATTTGAGACGGAGGAGTGAGCCATGACGACCAAACATGTTGCTGTTTTGATGGGAGGGTGGTCGGCTGAACGCGAGGTTAGTCTGTCATCCGGGCAAGGTTGCGCCAACGCTTTGGCCGAAGCTGGGTACCGGGTGACGTCGATTGATGTTGATAGCAACATTGCATCGGTGCTGAACAACTTGCGCCCTGATGTAGCTTTCAACGCGCTTCATGGGCGGTTCGGCGAGGACGGCACCGTTCAGGGCGTACTGGAAATTCTCGAAATTCCCTATACCCATTCTGGTGTGCTGGCTTCGGCGCTTGCCATGCACAAGGAGCAGGCAAAAATCATTTTCCGAGCGGCGAATATCCCTGTTGCCGAGGGCAAGGTGGTATCAGCGCAAGAGGCAGCTCGCGAACATGTGCTGCCGCGTCCCTACGTGGTCAAACCGGTCAGGGAAGGTTCCAGCGTCGGGGTTTATATTGTCACCGAGCAACACGAATTCCCGCCCCAGGAACTGCATTCCAGCGATTGGGCACTTGGCGACGTGCTGGTGGAGCGATTCATACCGGGTCGGGAATTAACCTGTGCTGTGGTCGGCGACGTGGCCCTTGGGGTCATAGACATCGTTTCGGCGCAGGGATTCTACGATTATGACGCTAAATACGTGCCAGGAGGCTCCAAGCACATCCTTCCTGCTGAAATTTCACCAAATATTTACCAATTGGTACAGAAGCTGTCCCTTAAGGCCCATCAGGCCCTTGGTTGTCGTGGTGTGAGTCGCGCGGATTTCCGTTTCGACGAGCAACCCGGCGGTGAAGGTGAACTGATCTGCCTTGAAGTGAATACCCAGCCGGGCATGACCGCTACCTCTCTGGTGCCGGAAATTGCCGCTCATGCCGGGCATTCATATGTGGATTTGGTACGCTGGATGGTGGAGGACGCTTCTTGCGAAAGATAAGGGAACTTTTAGTATCCCTTACGGATAACTACCCTGATAACAGGGAAAATTGGCCAGGACTTCCTGGCCGGTTACGCTCGTTCTTTGTTCGAAATCCAAATACTGATCCAGACAAAATTGTGCACGCGCCCTTACCAGGACCAATTGCCAGATTCATGAAGGTGCGGCGGCAACCAACAGGCTTTAAACGTCAATATGCTACTGGGCAATTGCCCATGGGGTTGGCCCTTGTCATGTGCTTTGGTTTTTATGGTCTTGTTGGTGCTTACGGCCTCTCGATCAGTACCAGTGATGACGCCTATAATAACGATCTGACGGGCAGCCTGGCGGATGTGAGCCGGTTCACAGGACTTGAGATTAAAGACATCATGATCGAAGGCCTGACCAATGAATTTCGCCGGGGCGAGGTCATTGCTGCTTTGGGGGTCGATTACGAAGAACCTACCTTGCAAGTCAGCGCCGCAGCGGCGCGCCAGCGCATTCAAAGCCTACCGTGGATTGCGGATGCAAATGTCCAGAGATTGTTCCCGGGTACTCTGATTGTTTCGATCCGCGAACGAGTACCTTTTGCCGTTTGGCAAAACCGGGGCCAGATCACGGTAATTGATGTTGAAGGACAGGTCATCTCGGAATTTGCCGAAGATGCCGACCCGGCTTTGCCGCTGGTGGTTGGTGAAGGCGCCAATGGCGATGCCAGCGAAATTTTGGCGACCCTTGCGGCTCGCCCTGAAATTCGCGCCCGAATGCGTGCGATCGTGCGGGTCGGAGCACGGCGTTGGAATGTGCGGCTGAATAACGGTATCGATATTCGGTTGCCGGAAGAAAACATTGAAGCTGCGCTTGATCAATTGGTGGCGTTGGACACCATTCACGGCTTGTTTAATCACGATATCAGCGCCATTGATCTGCGTATCCATGACCGGATATCGATCCGCTTGGCGGGGGATAATGATGCCACAACATCAGAACAAGCCGGAGGGGCGACATGAGCCACCCTTCCGGAAAATCCCATAGCCATCGCGGTATCGCGCTGTCGCAAAGCCGATCCACGATTATCTCTGTACTGGATATCGGCACCAGCAAGATCTGCTGCGTTATTGCCAAACTAAAACCGTCGCCACGAAAAGCCGGTCTGCTCGGGCGCACTCACGAGATCGAGATGATTGGCATCGGGCACCAATTGTCCAGAGGTATCAAGGGCGGCGTTATTACCGATATGGCTACTGCTGAACAGGCGATCCGGTCGGCTGTTGATGCTGCTGAGCGGATGGCTGGCATCACTATTGAAGGCGTTGTCGTCAACATTTCCTGTGGTCGGATTTTTTCCGAAGCTTTTAGCGCCAGTGTTTCCATAAGCGGACATCAGGTGGATGATCGCGATATCCAACGGGTCTTGCATGCCGGTCGTGCCCATTCGGGCGGCGACGAGCGCAGCGTCGTACATGCGGTGCCAATCGGTTATTCGCTTGACGGCAACCAGGGAGTCCAGGACCCACGTGGTATGCTTGGCAAAGATCTCGGTGTGGATATTCATGTGGTTTCAGCAGAAACCGCACCGATGCAGAATTTGTCGCTTTGCATCAGCCGGTGCCATCTGGTGGTTGATGCTATGGTCACGACGCCTTATGCGAGCGGTCTGTCCGCTCTGGTGCAGGATGAAACCGATCTCGGTGTTCTGTGCGTCGATATGGGTGGCGGCACGACAAGCGCTTCAATTTTTTACGAAAATAATTTTGTCTATGCCGATGTGATTGCGGTTGGCGGCGGGCATGTAACTCTTGATATAGCACGCGGCCTTTCAACCCCATTGGCTGCGGCGGAACGGATCAAAACGCTTTACGGAGGTGCGCTTGCGAGCGAATCTGATGAACGTGAAACCATCACCGTACCGCCCATTGGTGGTGAGGCTGGTGAAGCCGGGAATATAATCCCGCGCTCGATGTTGACGGGCATTATCCAGCCACGGCTTGAAGAAATTTTCGAACTTATGCGTGACCGGTTGCGGAATTCCGGCTTTGAGCGCTTTGGCGCTCGCCGTTTGGTATTGACAGGCGGCGCAAGCCAATTGCCTGGTGCGCGCGAACTGGCCGCCAGAATTCTCGACAAGCGAGTTCGTATTGGTCGGCCCTTTGGCATTTCCGGGCTACCGGAAGCCGCCCGCAACCCGGCCTTTGCTGCTGTAACAGGAATGCTCGTCTATCCGCAAGTTGCGGGGCGCGAGATGACAGAAAAACTGCCCGATATTTCGGGTGGATTTATGAACCACAATTATCTGGAGAAAGTCAGTGGGTGGTTCAGGGACAGTTTTTAAAAATGACGATGCACAAGCATCGCAGGGACGTGTCAGACGGAGCGATCGGTAAACCCGGTTCAGAATGTAAAGCGAAACAAACAGCGTGAAAAATTGACCAAGGGGGTCACCATGACGATCAATCTTACAATACCGGATGTCAACGAATTGAGCCCACGGATCACCGTATTTGGTGTTGGTGGCGCTGGCGGTAATGCCGTCAACAACATGATCCAGTCTGGCCTCCAGGGCGTCGAATTTGTTGTTGCCAATACAGATTCTCAGGCTTTGTCGGCGTCAGCCGCAGAACGCCGTATCCAGATGGGAACGGAAGTTACCCAGGGCCTTGGCGCCGGATCGCACCCGGAAATCGGGCGTGCGGCGGCACAAGAATCCATCGATGAGATCAAAGACCAGCTCAACGGTGCACACATGGCCTTCGTGACCGCCGGCATGGGTGGCGGTACCGGAACCGGTGCCGCTCCAGTGATTGCAGGTGTCGCCCGCGAGCAGGGCATTCTAACTGTTGGTGTCGTCACCAAACCGTTCCAGTTTGAGGGCAAACGTCGTCAACAAGTTGCAGATGCAGGCATCGAAGAGATGCATCAATATGTGGACACGCTGATTGTTATTCCAAATCAGAATTTGTTCCGGATCGCAAATGAAAAGACAACATTCGCAGATGCTTTTGCGATGGCTGACCAGGTGCTCTATTCGGGTGTTGCCTGTATTACCGATTTGATCGTCAAAGAGGGGCTCATCAATCTGGACTTTGCTGATGTTCGCGCCGTAATGGATGAAATGGGCAAGGCAATGATGGGTACGGGTGAAGCTTCTGGTGAAAAACGAGCCATCGAAGCCGCCGAAGCCGCTATTTCAAATCCGTTGCTGGACGATGTCTCGATGCGCGGCGCTCGTGGCCTGCTGATCAGTATTACGGGCGGCAATGACCTGACCCTTTACGAGGTTGATGAAGCCGCTATGCGTATTCGTGAAGAAGTGGATACGGACGCCAACATCATTCTTGGTGCGACATTCGACGATACCCTCGAAGGGGTGATGCGTGTTTCAGTGGTTGCAACCGGAATCGAGCATGTTGCTGACCAGGCGGCGCCGCCGGTTGTGCCTGAAATGTCAGATGATATCGCGCAGAAACTTCGTGCTCTGACAGCTGAAATCAACGGCGATGGACAAGCTGTGGACCCAGATCCGAAACCTGCGGTGCAGATGACCGAAACCACCCGTGACGGTGTCACGATCCAGCCATTTGTTCCGGCAGATGATACGGTTCCGGAACCAGCGGTTACAAGTGAAGTAGTAGAGCCTGTTGTGGAAGATTTTATTCCGCCAGTTGCCGAGAAACCGGAAATGCGCACGCCGCGCATGCCACGCACTGAAGAATTGCCGGTGCCAGCTCAGAACCAGCTTCGTGCTTTACAGGGCGAAGACCCGGAACAGGGCCTAGCGGCTCAGCAGAAGAAAACGGGATTCCTCAGCAGGCTTGCAAGTGTTGGCATTAGCCGTCGTGAAGCGGAAGAGGAAACTGCGCGCACTGCTGCACCTCAGGAACCACAATTGCAAGAGCGCACGGCTCCCGCTGCCCCGGCACCTGTAAATCAGGTCCCTGCAGCGGCACCTGCGGAAAATGTTGAGGCCAGAAGAATCGCTGGTTCGAGCGACGGACCGCCTGAAATGGAAGATGATAGGCTGGAAATTCCGGCATTTCTCCGCCGTCAGGCCAATTAAGGCGAAATGTTGCAATCGTGACACTTTTCCGCCTTAATTGAAAAAGTCTTATAGTTCAGATAGTTGGAGTAATTTTGCACCAGAAAATATAGTTTACAAAT
Organism: Hyphomicrobiales bacterium; assembly: GCA_021775875.1. GTDB lineage: Bacteria > Pseudomonadota > Alphaproteobacteria > Rhizobiales > NORP267 > NORP267. The sequence goes on from JAJFHA010000002.1 coordinate 227,649, forward strand.
GGTAACAGAGTGAAAGAAAGCGTGATTTGTGGCAGAAGCGGGTCACTAGTATTCTGTAATCCGTCTTTGGTCGGAATGTGCGACATGAATTTCACAATCCTTGGCTGGTTTTTATAAAATCAGCTTGCGGACTCAAGAATTCAGGGTTGTCAGAATTCAAGGTTGTCGCACCGACCAGTACGGGGGCTTTTGTAGTATAGATGACGAGTAATGCACACAAGGCACGGTATGTGCCCACCAGACAGGCCACGATCGCAGACCGCGTAGAATTTAGCGGTGTCGGTGTGCACAATGGTAGCGCTGTTTCCCTCAGCGTTAATCCTTGCGACAGCAATACAGGTATCGTGTTTGTCCGTACCGACCGTGGGCAGACAGGCATGGATATCCCTGCCCGTTTCCAGATGGTATGTGCCACTGAATTATGCACCGCTCTAGGCGTTGGTGCCAGCACTTCCGTTTCTACCGTCGAGCATCTTATGGCTGCATTGCGCGGCATGGGTGTTGATAACGCGGTTATTGAAATTGATGGTTCGGAAGTCCCTGTTCTTGACGGCAGCTCGGAACCATATGTGGCGGCCATTCAACAGGTTGGCATCCGCTACCTTGATGCGCCGCGCCGGTATATTCGGGTATTGCGCCCGATCCGTGTTGAAATCGGCGATCGGGTTGGTGAGTTGAGTCCTCATGACGGTTTTGAACTCGATATTACCATTGATTTCAGCTCAAAGGTTATCGGTCGCCAACAGGTGGTGATGGAAGTGACACCTGACACATTCGTATCTGAACTTTGCCGGGCGCGGACTTTTGGTTTCATGGACGATGTCGAGAAGCTTTGGGCAAACGGATTTGGACTTGGCGCGTCGCTTGAAAATTCAGTTGTATTGAGTGACGATAAAATTCTTAATCAGGAAGGCCTGCGCTTTGCTGATGAATTTGTACGACACAAGGCGCTTGATGCCATCGGCGATATCGCGCTTGCAGGATATCCTATTTTGGGTCGCTACCGCTCGGTTCGAGGCGGACATCGCCTCAACCATCAAGTGCTTCAGGCTTTGTTTGATGCGCCCGACGCATGGTCTTATGTGGATATGCCGGCACGTCGTGAAAAAGCGGCTGGAACCATTGCTGCCGGTGTTGCTGTTCCGGCTTTTGGACCGGACGTATCCTGATCCCCAAATTTTGGCGTGCTTCATTAAGCCTGAGCCACAAAATGACCTTATTCAGACACTGAATAGTATATAAGACCCCGGCGTATTTTTTGCACCGGGCTGGTGCGGAATGATTGTTTCGAATAGAACGTCAGTCATGGTCGACAAAGCATGACAACGGCTCTTGGCGGTTGCTGATTTGGGCAGAATGGATATTGGTCTGGCGTATGTTTCTTGATTTCAGAAAAATTGGTCGACTGGCTATTGTAGCAGTGCTGCTGGTGGCCGGAATGTCGCTCGCGGCATGTGGCGACAAAGATGAATTTCTCGTCGAGGATGAGGTTCCGGTTGGCCCGGCCTATAACGAAGCCTTGGCTTTGTTGAACGAAGGCGAATTCCGGCAGGCTGCTGAAATGTTTGAAGAAGTTGAACGCCAGCATCCCTATTCGGTATGGGCGCGCAAGGCGATTTTGATGTCCGCTTTTTCTCGCTACAGGGGCGGGGATTATGACGGCGCGGTACTTGGCTTGCAGCGCTATCTGACCTTGCATCCGGGCAGTGAAGATGCTGCCTATGCACAATATCTGATTGCCCAGGCATATTATGATCAAATTCCGGATGTGACGCGCGATCAGGCTGCGACCCAGCAAGCGATGGAAGCCTATCGCGAGGTGGCCCGGCTGTACCCGGATTCGCCCTATGCCCGCGATTCCCGGATCAAACTTCAGCTTGCCAACGACCAACTTGCAGGCAAGGAAATGGAAGTCGGGCGCTATTACCTGACCCGGAATAATTTTGTAGCGGCGATTAATCGCTTTAAGGTGGTGGTGACCGACTATCAAACATCCACCCATGTCGAGGAAGCCCTGATGCGATTGACTGAGGGCTATATGGCTCTTGGAATTATAAGCGAGGCGCAGACCGCTGCGGCTATCCTTGGACACAATTACCCGTCCAGTGACTGGTACCAGGATGCGTTCGATCTGTTGCAGAGCGGGGGATTGGAACCACGCGAACATGAAGATTCTTTTCTCAGTAGAGCTTGGAAAATTGCTGTTGGCGGGTAAAAATGCGTCATGCTGACGTCTTTGCTCATAACCGATATTGTTTTGATCGATCGCCTGCGGCTGGACTTCGGGTCCGGGCTCGGTGTTTTGACCGGCGAAACTGGTGCGGGCAAATCTATCCTGCTTGATGGTTTGGCGCTTGCACTCGGTGCGCGAGGCGACACCGGCCTTGTTCGCCAGGGCGAGAATCAAGGTGAAATTGTTGCGGTCTTTGAACCTGGCAGAGATCATCAGGTTAACCGGATATTGCAGGATTCCGGAATTTCCGAAGAGGACCAATTGATATTGCGCCGGGTCCAGACAGCGGACGGGCGGACGCGGGCGTTCATCAACGATCAGCCGGTCAGTGCCCAATTAATGCGAGAAATTGGCGCAGAACTGATTGAAATTCACGGTCAGCACGATGAGCGTGCCTTCATGAACCCGACAGCCCACAGGAAATTGCTGGATGCGTTTGGCGGCCTAGGGGCTGATGCGGACCTGGTCAGCAAGATATGGCGCGAGCTTCAGGACGCGCGTAGTGCGCTGGCCACGCAAAAGCGGCTGGTGGCGGAAGCAGCCGAGAATACGGAATATTTGCGCCACGTTCTGGACGAGCTTGAAAAGCTGGCACCGGGGCCGGATGAAGAAGAATTATTGACCCGTCGCCGCACGAGCATGATGCAGGCTGAGAAGGTTGTTGATGACCTGAAAAGCGCGCTCGGGGTTATTGATGGCGATAAATCATACCTGACGCGAATCAGTGCGGTTCTTCGCAAACTCGAAAAACAGGTAGCGAGTGCACCAGATATTCTGATTGTGCCGGTGACAGCGCTTGATAAAGCTGTCGGTGAAATACATGAAGCCCAGGCAGCCCTTGAAGCAGCGGTCCGGGATTGTGCCTTTGACCCGGCCGAACTGGAACAAGACGAAGAGCGGTTATTTGCACTCAAGGCGGCTGCCCGCAAACACAATGTTCAGGTAGCGGATTTGCCGGCGGTGCGGATAAAACTCCTTGATGATCTAGAGAAAATTGAGGCCGGAGAAGGGCGATTGGCGGAACTGACTGCGGCTGTCGAGCGCACCGAAAAGGCTTACGACGTGGCGGCGGAAAAACTCACCAAGGGGCGTATTTCAACGTCTGCCGCCCTCAAGCGTGCTGTACAGACCGAACTGGAGCCCTTGAAGCTCGGACAGGCCAGTTTCGCGGTTCATCTGGAAGCCGTGCCGGAGGGTAGTGAATTTGGTCGTGAGCGTGCGGAATTCTGGGTGCAGACAAACCCGGGCACCAATCCTGGCCCGTTGATGAAAATCGCATCGGGTGGTGAATTGTCCCGCTTCATTTTGGCGATCAAGGTTGTGCTGGCAGACAAAGTTGGCGCACCGACCTTGATCTTTGATGAAATCGATACCGCCATCGGCGGTGCGGTTGCCGATGCGGTTGGACGACGGCTTGAGAAATTGTCGTCGCAGGTTCAGGTGTTGGCGATAACCCATGCGCCCCAGGTTGCGGCACGGGCGGGTCACCATTACAAAATTGCCAAAAAGGCATCTGGTGGCGATACAGCGACTACCAACGTTGAAATATTGGGCGATGATGAGCGCCGTGAAGAAATTGCGCGGATGCTCTCTGGTGCTGAAGTGACGGAGGAAGCCCGCGCCGCCGCGGACCGGCTGTTGAGCAAGGCCGGATGAGTGAATCTACAAGTGAAATTGCTGTTGAGAATTTGACGCCAGAGCAAGCAGAGCGGGAACTTGAATATCTTGCATATGAGATTGCCCGGCATGACAGGCGTTATTACCAAGAGGACGCACCCAGTATATACGACAGCACCTATGATGCACTCAGGGCGCGTAATCTGGCGATTGAGGTCCGGTTTCCACAATTGAAACGAGACGATTCACCGTCCGACAAGGTTGGTGCCGCGCCGGTTTCGAAATTCTCCAAAGTCATTCACTCAGTTCCAATGCTCTCGCTCGGCAATGCCTTTAACGACGAAGACGTTGTTGATTTCTCAGGTAAAGTTCGCCGGTTTTTAAAAATTGCTGATGAAGTTTCATTGCCGATCACGGCTGAACCGAAAATCGATGGCGTATCGGCAACCATTCGCTACGAGAAGGGGCGATTAATCGTTGGTGCAACGCGCGGTGACGGGTTGGTCGGCGAAGACATCACCGCAAACTTGCGCACCATCAGTGATATTCCAGAGACGCTTACCGGCGAAAATGTCCCCGATATTGTAGAGGTCCGGGGTGAAGTTTATATGGGTCATGCTGATTTCGCGGCGCTCAATGCCCGATATGAAAGCGAGGGCAAATCTCCTTTTGCCAATCCGCGCAACGCCGCTGCCGGGTCTTTGCGCCAACTCGATTCCGCGATAACGGCGTCCCGCCCGTTGCGGTTTTTTGCCTATGCCTGGGGCGAGATGTCGGCGATGCCAGCGACGACCCAGATGAATATGGTGGCGGCTTTCAAGAGCTTCGGGTTCGAGGTAAATCCTTTGATGCGCCGCTGCGAAAACGTTGAAGATCTGTTGGAGGTCTACCGGGATATCGAAAGCCAGCGGGCCAGTCTCGACTATGATATCGACGGTGTTGTCTACAAGGTTGATGATCTGGTTTTGCAGGGTCGGCTTGGATTTGTTTCACGTGCCCCGCGCTGGGCCATCGCCCATAAATTCCCGGCCGAACAAGCCACCACCATCCTGCGCGATATTGAAATTCAGGTAGGGCGCACTGGCGCGTTGACCCCTGTTGCCAAGCTTGAGAAGGTTAAGGTTGGCGGTGTGGATGTTTCCAACGCCTCACTGCATAACGAAGACGAGATCATCCGCAAAAATGTCCGTGTTGGCGATACAGTTATCGTCCAAAGGGCAGGTGATGTTATCCCGCAAATTCTGGGGCCGGTGCTTGAAAAGCGCCCGGAGAATTCCGCGGCTTATGTTTTCCCTGACGTCTGCCCTGCATGTGGAAGCAAGGCGATAAAGGACGTCAATCCCGATACCGGTAAGGAAGACGCGATCCGGCGGTGCAGCGGCGGGTTGATCTGTCCGGCTCAGGCTATTGAGAAGCTCCGGCATTTCGTCTCGCGAAATGCTTTCGATATTGAAGGGATGGGTGCGAAGCAGGTTGAAGCTTTCTACGCGGATGGACGGATCAAGAACCCGGCTGAGATTTTTACTCTTGAAAAACGCGATGCCGACTTTCCAAAACAATTGAATGACCTTGAAGGGTGGGGCGAGCTGTCCGCCAATAACCTGTTTGCCGCGATATCCCAGCGCCGTGAAATCGCCCTCAACAGGTTCATCTATGCGCTTGGTATTCGCCATGTTGGCGCCACCAATGCGATGCTGTTGGCGCGCACTTATGGGACGTTTGAAAAGCTGCAAGCAGCCATGGATGCGGCAGAAGAAGAAGACAGCGAAGCGTTTCAGGAGTTGCTGGCTGTCGATAAAATCGGTCTTGTTATGATCCGCTCGCTCAGGGCGTTCTTCGCCGAGCCTCATAACCGCGACGTGCTGGCGCAATTGCTCAATGAGGTAACTCCAATCCCGGTTGAAGCAGTGCGTCTGGATACGGCGATTGCCGATAAAAAAATCGTCTTTACCGGCTCCCTCGTGATCATGTCCCGGGATGAAGCCAAAGCCCGCGCTGAAGCGCTTGGTGCCAAGGTGGTGGGGTCGGTATCCAAAAACACCGACCTTGTAGTGGCAGGGCCCGGAGCAGGTTCCAAACTCAAAAAAGCGCAGGAACTGGGTATTGAAGTTATTGACGAAGAAACCTGGATAGAATTGTCGGCGGGCTAAAGCGCTTTCGTGGCCTGCTTCAGCCAGGTTTTATCGCGCCCTTTCAGGACCGGGCTGAGCGCCTTGTATACCCGTTTGTGATAGGCGTTCAGCCAGGCGATTTCTGATTTTTCCAACAGGTTGCGTTTTACCACCCGCAAATCTATCGGGGCGAGGGTCAGGGTCTCGAAGGCGAGCATTGGCGTTTCCTCGCCGTCCTGTTTGTCGTTGGTCACCAGCACCAGATTCTCGATGCGGATACCGTAGCAGCCGGCTTTGTAATAGCCGGGCTCGTTGGAGACGATCATGCCGGGTTTTAGCGTCGTGTGGGCGCGTTTTGAGATGCCTTGCGGGCCTTCATGCACCGAGAGGTAGGCTCCGACGCCGTGGCCGGTGCCGTGGGCATAATCGAGGCCGATGTCCCACAGGGCTTTTCTCGCCAAAATATCGATTTGTGCACCGGACGTGGTTTCCGGGAACCGCGCTGATGCGATGGCAATATGGCCCTTGAGGACGCGGGTGAAGCGGTCGCGCATTTCGGTTGAGGGTTTTCCGATCGCGATGGTGCGGGTGATATCGGTGGTGCCATCGCTATATTGTGCGCCGGAATCTACCAGATAGAGAGAGTTTTGATCGAGCTTCCGGTTGGTCTGGTGGTTGACCCGGTAATGAACAATCGCGCCGTTGGGACCGGACCCGGAAATTGTATCGAAGGAAATTTCCTTCAATTTCCCGGTCTCAAACCGAAACGTTTCCAGTTTTTTGGCTGCGCTGATTTCGTCAATTTCTCCCTTTGGTGCTTCGCGGTCAAGCCAGGCGAGGAACCGGCACATGGCGACCCCGTCGCGTTCATGCGCTGCGCGTGCGCCGGTTATTTCAGTTTTGTTCTTGATCGCCTTAAGTGCTATGACCGGGTCGGAGGCGTATTTAAGGACTATCTTGCGGTTGCCTTTTTCAATGGTGGATTTGATCCAATGGCTGGCAGTTGCGGCGTCGAGCTGGATTTGCCTGGTGTGTGCGCCGAGATCGGCAAGTGCCTGCTCCAGAGTGGTTAAGGATTTGATGTGGCAAATGGCCCGGAGGTTGTTCCACGTCACGGGGGATAACTTGGCGGGGTCGATGAACAAAGTCGGTTTGCCATTGCGCGGAAGAATCGCATAGCAGAGCGCCACCGGATTATGGGCTATATCGCTGCCGCGAAAATTGAATAGCCAGCATATAGAATCCGGCAATGTTAGCACGGTCGCATCGCTGCCAGAATTCACGAGTGCCTTGCGGACTTTAGCAATTTTGTCCGGGGCGTTTTCCCCGGCCTGGCTTATGGGATGCCGGAATATCTTGCCCACCGGGGCAGAAGGTTGCTCTGGCCATACCTGATCAATCAGGTTTTTTTTCACCGGGATCAAGCGTGCGCCGGATTTTTGGCCCGCGGCTTCCAAAGCCTTGACGCCATTGATGGTATGAAGCTTCGGGTCGTATCCGATCCTATCGCCAGATTTTGTCTCAGCCTCCAGCCAGGCATTGGGTGGCGTATCGATCAACGACTGGGGCTTGAACACCTTTTTGTCGGTCTGGGACCTGACCTGCAATGTGTAGCGTCCATCGACAAAAATAGCGGCTTTCTTTGCCAGAATAATTGCAGCACCGGCAGAACCGGTAAATCCGGATATCCAGGCGAGCCGTTCGGCATGTGGGGGCAGATATTCACTTTGATGCTCGTCTGCATGGGGCACGATGAAGCCGTTCAGACGGGCTTTCTTGAGAGCTTTGCGCAGAGCTGCAACACGGGATTTTACGTTGGCTGGTCCGCCGGAGGTATCAAAGTTCTGGAACATGGTGCTTTCTGATCTTCTTTATTATGCTGCGATGCAAAATTTATCTCGCATATGCGAAATTGCATTGCTGCCATGCAGCAAAATGTCTTCTTTTTTAATTCAAGATAGCTATCTTTAGCGCAAGTCAACGCGCCTGCAAGAGCGCACCCAAATAAACGAAAGGACTGCTAAATGTCAGTTACAACCTATTCAGAAGACAATTATGTTGGTCTTGGTTCCCGCATTGGATCATTCCTCAAGCGGACTTATGCTGCGATGATCCAGGCTCGTGAAGCCCAGGCACATCGCTATATCGCCCAGCACCTGTCGGTTTTTGACGACCGGACGATTGAAGGCGCAGGGTTTACCCGGGATCAGCTTATGAAGCGCCCACGCGATTTGGCGTCCTTCTAGGCTCCATATCAGACCTCCATATTTCCTCCCTAATAGGCGGTTCTGGCTGTAAAAGTCAGGGCCGCCTGTTTGTTTTTATCGTACCAATACCAGGGTTGCCCAGTTTTCATTGATCGAGCGGTATTTGAAGCGAAATCCGGCTGCCCGGTAACTGGCCTCAACTTTTGGTGCCTGGTAGCTAAGAATTCCGGACAGGATCAAGGTTCCGCCGCGAGCAACGCAAGGCCTCATGGCATTTGCCAGACTGATCAACGGGGCGCTCAGGATATTCGCCATGACCAGATCAAACGGCACGGATTGCCGGATGGCTGGATTTTCAAGCCCGTCGGCCAGTAAGCAATTTACGTCTCGTGCAACCATGTTTAACCGTACATTTTCTTTGGCTACTTCCAGCGCAACAGGGTCGATGTCGGTAGCGAGAACCGGTTTCTTTGTGGCTTTTGCAAAGGCGATCGCCAACACGCCGGAGCCGCAGCCAAGATCCATGCAATTGCGAAAATGAGTGTGACGGAGTTCGCGGTCCAAAGCAGCGAGGCATCCTGACGTTGTGGCATGATGGCCGGTACCGAATGCCTGCCCGGCATCGATCTCGATACCGATGGACCCTGACATTGGTTTTTCCCGGTCGTGGCTGCCATGGACGAAAAAGCGTCCAGATTCGACCGGGGCCAGGTTTTGCAGGGAGAGGGACACCCAGTCGCGGTTCTGCAGTTTTTCAATGTGAACCGATGGCGCAATCCCGATTCTGTTTTTGAATCCGGAAACCAAGCCTTGCACCCAAGCCGCGTCAGGCTTTTCCGCAAAATTTGCTTCAACGGCCCATTCAGGATCCTCACCAGCGCAAAATGCTGCAACGGCAAGGGGAGCATTGGTGGCGGTCTCTTCCAGATTTTCAAAAATATCTGAAATCTCTACAGCAATTTCAGGGGAAAGGTCAGTTATGCGTGCCAGCCATTGATTTGCTTGCTGCATGATCGGCTCAATGCTGCTCGACAAAGGAAGCCAGCACGCGTTTTGTGCCGGCTTTATCAAATTCAACAGTGAGCTTGTCGCCGTCTACGGCCATCACTTCGCCGTAGCCGAATTTTTGGTGAAAGACGCGATTGCCAAGCATTTGGCTGCTGCCGGACCCGGTATCGCGACCTACAATTTCGCCGTCAATTTGTTTTGGTCCGCTCCGCGCCATGGGTGTGCGCGGTTGGGCATGCTGCTGTTGGGCGCGTTGCCATCCGGGCGTATTGTAATTGCCGGAAAAATCGGCCGGGTTTCGGTCGAACCTGCTCTCCACATTGTTGTTGCCCATGGAGGCCCCGTAATTATTCTGGTTCTCCAAAATCTTCACATGGGCCGCCGGGAGTTCATCGAGAAACCGCGAAGGCAGGGCGGACTGCCAGAGAGCGTGGATGCGCCGGTTCTGGGCAAAGCTGACGCTGGCCATTTTGCGGGCGCGGGTAAGGCCCACATAGGCGAGGCGGCGTTCTTCTTCGAGACCGGCACGACCGGATTCGTCCAGAGTGCGCTGATGGGGGAAAAGACCTTCTTCCCATCCGGGCAGAAATACGGTGTCGAATTCCAATCCTTTGGCGGCATGCAGGGTCATTAAATTGACCTTGTCGGTTTCTTCGCTATTGGCTTCGGTGTCCATGACAAGGGAAATATGTTCGAGAAACCCGGCCAGGTTTTCAAAATCCTGCATCGAGCGGACCAGCTCTTTCAGGTTTTCCAGTCTGCCGGGAGCGTCCGCTGCGCGGTCTTTCTGCCACATTTCCGTATAGCCGGATTCGTCCAGCACGATCTCTGCCAGTTCGGTGTGGCTGGAGGTCTCTTTCTGGTTTTGCCAGCGCTCGAACATGGCCATCAGGCTGGCAAGCGAGCGGCGCGACCGAGTGTTCAGCTCTTCGGTTTCAGCAAGAATTCGGGCGGCATCAAACAGCGATATGGATTGGCTGCGAGCCAGCGCATGAATGACCTTCAGGGTGGCATCCCCAAGGCCGCGCCGGGGAACGTTTATAATCCGCTCGAATGCCAGATCGTTCGCTGAACTTGAAATGATTTTGAGGTAAGCAAGGGCATCGCGGATTTCCTTGCGCTCGTAAAATCGTGGTCCCCCAATGACCCGGTAGGGCAGGCCGAGGGTCACAAAGCGGTCTTCAAATTCGAGCATCTGGAAACTGGCACGCACCAGAATGGCGATTTCGTTGAGGTTGTGTTTCTTGCGCTGGAACTGCTCGATATCTTCGCCGATGGCACGGGCTTCTTCTTCACCGTCCCAGACGCCGCGAACCGCTACCCGTTCGCCATCTTCGCCAACGGAATGCAATTCCTTTCCGAGCCTGCCTTCGTTATGCGAAATCAGGTGGGAGGCGGCTTGCAGGATATGGGATGTGGAGCGGTAATTGCGCTCCAGCCGAATAATTTTGGCGCCGGGAAAATCTTTGTCGAAGCGCAGGATGTTTTCTACTTCAGCCCCGCGCCATCCGTAAATTGACTGGTCGTCATCGCCAACGCAGCAGATGTTTTGGGGAAGCGTTTCCCCGTCTTCATCGGTTCTGGTCTGGGCCAGCAATCGTAACCACAGATATTGCGCGACATTGGTATCCTGATATTCGTCAACCAGGGTGAAGCGGAACCGGTTTTGATATTCCGCCAGAATATCCGGGTTATCCTGAAACAGCCGGATCATTTCCAGCAGCAGATCGCCGAAATCAACTGCGTTCAAAGCTTTCAACCGTGACTGGTAAAGCCCGTAAAGTTCGCCGCCGCGTCCACCCGCAAACGAGAAGCCATCGCCACCGGATATATCTTTTGGTCGTTGACCACGGTTTTTCCAATTGTCGATCATCCAGGCAAATTGCCGGGCAGGCCAGCGTTTGTCGTCGATATTCTCAGCGGCCAATACTTGTTTCAAAAGCCTGATCTGGTCATCGGTATCGAGAATTGTGAAATCGCTTTTGAGGTCTACAAGTTCCGCATGGCGGCGCAGGATTTTCGCCCCGATCGAATGAAACGTACCAAGCCATGGCATGCCTTCGGCAACGCCACCGATCAACTTGCCGATGCGGTTTTTCATTTCCCGAGCGGCTTTGTTGGTGAAGGTGACCGCAAGAATTTGCCCAGGGAACGCCCGCCGGGTTGTAAGAATATGTGCGATCCGGGTTGTCAGGACGCGGGTCTTGCCGGTGCCCGCTCCGGCTAACACAAGCAGGGGGCCATCAAGGGTGGTGGCGGCTTCATATTGTTCCGGATTAAGCCCGTCGAGATACGGGGGCGTAGCGGCCGCTGCCGCACGCGCAGAGATGCTGCCTGCTGCTGGTTCAGGCGGGTCGGTATCTGGCCGGGGCCATTTTTCCGGGCTTGTGCTGTTCACAATAACGAATCTGATCTCAAGAGAATCTGGATATGGCCTGTTTTATAGCACTGGAATGCAAGGGTCTGTCGATTGGTTTGATTTTGTTGCAAATCGCAACTTGACAAGTTTGACATCAAACTATAAATAGTTCGATATCAAACTAACTGTACGTCAATCAGGAGAGATTGAAATGGCCGTATCACGGAGACAGGTTTTAAAAATCATTGGCTCGGGCGTTGTCATTACGGCAGCAGGTGTTGGCGGATTTGCGTTGACACGGGCACCAACGGTAGCGCTGGCCCCATGGGGTGCGGCATCGCGAATTGAAGGCGATGTGCGTATCAAAGCGCTTGCCCATGCCATTCTCGCGCCCAACCCGCATAATCGCCAGCCCTGGCTGGTAGATCTGGATACGCCTAGCGAAGCTACGCTGTATTGCCAGCTCGATCGCCGATTGCCAGAGACCGACCCGTTCGATCGACAAATTACCATTGGCCTTGGTTGTTTTTTGGAATTGATGCGAATGGCAGCAGCGGAAATGGGCTATCAGTTGGAAGCCACGCCTTTCCCGGAAGGCTCAACAGGCGCGCGGCTGGACGCCAAGCCAATCGCCCATATCAAGTTTATCGAAGATCCTGATGTTGCGACCGATCCGTTGTTTCGGCAGATATTTGTACGCCGGACCAACCGGGAATTATTCGACATGGCCCAACCGATAAGTGCCAACCATATTTCGGCACTTGAAGGAATTGGGGACGGAGATGCCGCACTTATTGGCAATAACGACGCGGCGAAGCTTGATGAGATGCGTGCTCTCACATCGTCCGCGTTTCAGATCGAGATTGATACGCCGCGAACCTATATGGAAAGTGTTCATCTGATGCGGATTGGGAAAGCCGAAATCAACGCCAACCCGGATGGTATTTCTCTACGCGGGGTGATGATAGAAGGGCTTTATGGTGCGGGTATAGTGTCCCGGGACATGCTGTCGGATCTGGATGATCCCAATAACCGGGCAGTTATTGCTGATATGCGGAAGGCAATTGAAAGCGCAATGGGGCATTTCTGGATCACTACACCGGATGACAGCCGTATTAGCCAACTGGAAGCCGGCAGGGTCTATGTTCGCGCCAATTTGAAGGTCGCTGAAATGGGTCTGGCCATGCAACCACTTAGCCAAGCTTTGCAGGAATATCCTGAAATGGACGGACATTATTCTGATCTGCACAATATGCTTGGCGTGGCATTTCCGAACAGGGTGCAAATGCTGGTGCGCCTTGGATATGCCGATGAGACTTGGCCAAGTCCGCGCTGGCCGGTTGAGTCCAGGATCATTACCCATTGAGTGCCAGGGACACTGATCCGCTGGTCTATCGGTTCTTTACCGAAGTCGGCATTATCGAGCAGCTTGTCCGCAACAAGCTTGAGCAGGAATTGCCCGAAGGGATCACCATGGCGCAATTCACGGTGCTGCAACATTTTGCGCGACAGGGGGGTGAGAAAACGCCCCTCAACCTGGCACGTGCAATGCAGGTCACCAAAGGAACCATGACCAATACGATTCAGCGGTTGGAAGCGCAGGAATTGATCAAGATCAGGCCAGATCCGTCAGATGGGCGCGGTAAGTTGGTCAGTTTAACCTTGAAGGGGCGAAATTTGAGAGACCATGCCGTGGACCAGCTTGCGCCGGAACTTAAACGGTTCGCCATTGCTTTTGGTGAAAGTTCAATTGAAGACGCGTTGCCTTTTCTACAAAAAGTACGCACTTTTCTGGACGAAGACCGGAATTAGATCGAGGCTAAATGGTCAGCTATGTTCTTCATGGCTGGCACGAATAAGGGCCGTATTGTAAGTCTCCAGCGCGTCTACATGAACCGCCCAACCGACAAACTTATCCGCATTGCCTCTAGCAAAAACTGGTACCCTTGAGTGGCCCGCTGCGTCGATTGTGCGCAACGCCGTTTCCAGGGAATCGCTCCTCAACAGCCAATTGGTACTGGTCTCCAGATTGATCTCTGGCGGGGCTTCGTCAGCCTTGGCGGGGCGTAGAAAATCACGCACCCGGATGCTGTTTAACAAGGCATTTTGCTTGCCTTCATGGAGGAACAAACCACGCATGGCCAATTGCCATTTGAAGAAGGAACCGGAAAACACCAATTGGGTCAGCGCATAGCTGATTGAAACGGTCACCAGTAAGGCGACCGACATGGCGAGGCCGCCGGTCAACTCAAACACGATCAGGATTGTGGATAGCGGTGCCCCCAACACGGAGCCCGCGATTGCGCCCATACCGAGAATGGCGTAGAGGCCATTGCTCGACGCCATTTCCGGGTAGGCGCTGGCCGCAATATAGCCAAAGGCGCTGCCGGTCATCGCACCAATATAGAGTGACGGACTGAAGATGCCGCCACCAAAACGGCTGGCGAGTGTTATGGCGGTTGCGGCGCTTTTTGCGGCAACAAACAGGATCAGCATTAGAAACGGAATTTGCTGATGCAGGGCCTTGTCTGTGGCTTCATATCCAACACCTAGCACTTCCGGAATCCAAAGCGCGATTACGCCAATCATCAGGCCGCCGATGACTGGACGGGTCCAAAGCGGGACGACGATATTCCGGGCCGTCTTGTCGGCGATCACAATGCCGTACTGGAACAGGATAGCGACAATGGCGCAGGTCAGGCCCAGCAAGGCGAAGGCCGGAAATTCCCAATAGGATGTGATCTGGTAGGAAGGGATGATAAAGGCCGGGAAATCCCCGAACCACAATCTCGAAATGATCGCGGCGGTGGCGCTTGAAATAGCGATTGGGATAAAAGCCGCGCGCGAATAATGCCCCAACACAATTTCATGGGCGAACACGACACCCGCGAGCGGTGCGTTGAACGATGCCGAAACGGCTGCCGCCGCGCCGCAGGACAAGATAATGCGCCGGGCTGCGATGGTCAGAGTGAACATGCGCCCGACCGCAGATGCCAGCGTAGCGCCAAGATGCACCACCGGGCCTTCGCGGCCAGCGCTGGCGCCGCCGCCCAGCGAAATCGCGGTAACGACAGCGCTTGTTAATCCAGCTCGAAGCGAGATTTCTCCGCCCTGCATCATCTGTGCTTCGATAACGTCAGCGACGCCTTCGGCGCGGCGAGACGGCATCAGCCATTGTAAAATTATACCGACCACTAGCCCGGCCAGGGCCGGGGCCAGCAAAATGGTCCACCAGGGCAGTGCGCGGGCAATGTCTAGAATTGTTTCCGACATTGTGCCAAGCCAGAGAAGCTGGGTGCCTGAAATTGCAAACCGGAACAGGATTGCGGCGCCAGCGCATGCCAGCCCGAGAATGATTGCCAGCCCCCAGAGCAACGCCCAGCGCTCGCCGCGAAATTGCTGCAGGTTGAGAGTCACCTGTCCGCTCAGAAATGAGGTGATCCGGGAGGAAAATTGGAACATTGTTGATCAGGTCGATTTTTTAGGAATGCCGATAACATGCCCGACCTGGGGTTTGCGGCCCAAAACCTTGTGAGCAGTATGCATGCCTTCAATGCGGGATAAAATATCGCGCGGAAAGGGCGCGGACTTCTTTACAGTCATGTCCACATGCATGGATATGTTTTCAGAAGTTGCGGCCAGAAAATTCTCTTCGGCGTGATAAATTTCCTGAAAACAATGTAACCGCTTTTCGTCATAATCGAGCAATTGCGTGGTTACCCGCAAAGGGGCGTCAAGTTTCAGTTCCTGGAGATATGTTACATGCGCTTCCAGGGTAAAATAGGAGGCATTGGCTTGGTTGAGATATTCAATTCCCAATCCCAGTAATTCAACTGCCTCGTCTATGCCGCGATCAAAAATAACATTGTAAAATGCCATATTGAGATGCCCGTTATAGTCGATCCAGTCCTTTTCGACCCGCTGCAATGATGATGTGAATGGTGCCTCAATTGTCATAGTTTCCACCGCCCCTCCCTTGAACAAATTTTGGTGAAGTCTGGCACATTGCGGTGCATATTCCAACGCACCGTGTTTAGGTAGCAATGTTTGTACAGTCGGGATCATGAATTTGGGTGTTGGTCTCGTATTCTCGGAAACAAGAGGCTAGGGTGGCATGAAGCCAAATGCCTCGAATGTGGAATTTAGGAGACACCATTAATGGAAGCCCGGCAGGAAAAAAATGAAAACGCGGTTGGCGAAGCAATAGCGGTACTGACCCAGCGTTTTGGCGACCGGGTATCGACAGCCCAGGCGATGCGCGAGCAGCACGGTCACACTACGACATATCATAAGAATTTACCGCCGGATGCGGTTGTATTCGCGCATAGCACCGAAGAAGTAGCGGAAATTGTTCGGGTTTGCGCCACCCGTGATGTGCCGATCATCCCTTTTGGCGCCGGGTCTTCACTTGAAGGCCAATTGAATGCGCCTTTTGGTGGAATTTCCATTGATCTCAGCCAGATGGATAAAATTCTTTCAGTAAATGCCGAGGATCTGGATTGCACTGTTCAGGCTGGCGTGACGCGGGTCGAACTCAATGAATATTTGCGCGATACCGGATTGTTCTTCCCGATTGACCCTGGCGCTAATGCCAGCATTGGCGGTATGGCCAGTACCCGCGCGTCGGGCACCAATGCGGTGCGCTATGGCACCATGCGCGAAGTAGTTATGGGGGTTACAGTTGTGATGGCCGATGGACGGATTGTAAGGACCGCACGCCGGGCTAAAAAATCTTCCGCAGGCTATGACCTGACCCGGCTGATGGTCGGGTCCGAAGGCACCCTTGGTATCATGACTGAAATCACCCTGAAGCTGTTTGGTATTCCTGAAGTGATAGCTGCTGCGGTCTGCTCGTTCGATACGCTGGAAGGCGCGTGTGATGCCACCATCATGACCATTCAAACCGGAATTCCAGTTGCCCGGATAGAATTGCTTGATGAAGTGATGGTGCGCGGCAGCAACGCTTATTCCCATCTAGATTTGGCTGAAAAACCCACTTTGTTCCTGGAATTTCACGGCAGCGAAGCCTCCGTCAAAGAACAATCCGAACGGTTTGCTGAAATCGCGTCGGAATTTGGCGGTAGCGATTTTGACTGGGCGACCCGCGCCGAAGACCGGACCAAACTCTGGACCGCGCGCCACGACGCTTTTTGGGCCGCCAAACAGATGGCACCCGGCAAGGAAGGTGTCGCTAGCGATGTTTGTGTGCCAATCTCCAGACTCGCTGAATGCGTCATGGAAACCAAGGCCGATATCGATGCGAGCGGCCTGATCGGGCCGATCGTCGGCCATGTGGGGGATGGGAATTTCCATGCTTCCCTGATGGTAGACCCGGGCGACAAGGAAGAAACGGCCAAGGCGCAAGGCATTCTCGACCGGATGGTCGAGCGGGCGCTGGCCATGGATGGCACTTGCACCGGGGAACACGGTATCGGCCAGGGCAAGATCAAGTTTCTGGATGCGGAACACGGCCCTGGGGTCGATGTGATGAAGGCGATCAAGGTGGCGCTTGATCCACAGAATATTTTCAACCCGGGAAAAATTTTTCCAGTCTGATTTCTGACACGGGGCTGGTGCGGCGGACGGTTATTTTGTTGGGTAAGGCGTTGAGGTGAATTCCTTTCTGCTAAGTTTTGGTGTGGCGATTGTTCTGGCGCTGGTGGCGGCACTGGTGGGGCCGTACTTTATCGACTGGTCGGATTATCGCGATACAATCGAATTTCGGATAACCGAAATTACCGGTTTGGACGCCACAATCACCGGCGATCTGGATATCAGGTTTCTGCCGACCGGGCGGATCGATATATCCGGACTTGAAATCCTCCGCGACGATTTGCCGTTTCCCATGGTGATCGTCCCAAATTTGTCTGCTGAATTTTCGTTATCCGCGTTTTTGCGCGGGCAAACAGAGATACTCCAGGTCAATTTTTCCCAACCGATTGTCAGCCTCCCGTTAGGTGCAGACGGCAGCCCTGATTTTGGATCAGGACCGGTTGCAGAAATGGAAAGGGAGAATATTGCTATAGGCACATTTGAGGTTACCGACGGTACGCTTGCTTTTGTCGATGATACCGGCAGCCCGTTGCACACGATCAGCGCAATCGCGATTTCCGGGGAGGCGGAAAGTCTGCTTGGCCCTATTAAAATGGAAGGCCGGTTCGACAGCGGCGGGGAGGCGTATGAAATTGGTATCGGTACCGGGCGGGTACGCGATGGTGACGTTCGCACCAAATTCTCACTGGACTCATCACGTGGAACGTTGGTTGTTGACGGCATTTTGTCCAATTTAGGCAACCGCCTCGGAATTACCGGAACGATTGCAATTGAGCAAAACCCCGCTTCACCGGGGTTGCCTGCGGTCAATGATACCGGTGGGGATGAGTTTGATGATGGCTCACGACTGCCCCAAGCAGGCGAAGAACCGGCCCTTGATTTTCCCTGGAAGCTAACCGGGACAATTGACGGTGGCATCGATGATCTTTTGCTGGAAAATATCAATCTGACAATTGGTTTGGCGGATCGTGCAGTGTCGCTTGAAGGAGTGGCACGGGCGGGCCTTTATCCTGCGCGAAATTTTTCAGCTATTCTGGCAACCCGCCGTCTCGACCTGGATCGTATTCTGGCGCGCGACGCGGGAATCGGAGAAACTCGCCCGCCGGTTGAACTGGTGGCTGCGCTCAACGAATTTGCCGCAAAAATCACAGGATTGGCGGTGCCGATTGAGCTATCGATCAGCGCTGACGGGGTATTGCTTGGCGGCGGGTTGGTTGAAGATTTTGGTGCTGATCTGACGCTTCGCAACGGGGCAATTGAAATCAACCGACTCACCGGGCAATTTCCCGGTGGGGCGGATTTATATGTCGCCGGTACTTATGTGCCCGACGCGGCACCATCTCTGGAAAGTGTGGTTCGGCTTGCGATCGACAATGGCGCGGCCTTTGCTACTTGGGCTGGAATTGATCGCGCTTCTATTGGCCCTTTGCTGACACCCGGCCAACGCGCAAATATCGATTTTGAGGGCGGAGTTTCTGTTGCACCTGACCGGATATCACTTACCGATACTGTCGCGACCATCGACGGAAACACTGTAACCGGCGGCTTCTCTTTCCCGCTCGGTGACAATCCAGGGGACATTGATATCTCTGTTGATTTCGGTGCGCTTGATCTGGATCGCTATTTCTCAGCCGACGCTGTCGCGTTCGATGGCGGCGGAATTATGGACCGGTTTGCAGACGCGCTTTTGGCTGGTCGCGATATGGCAATCCGCCTAACAGCGGAAGCTCTTACGGGCGGTGGAATTTCCGCTGACGGTGTTGATGTAGATATCGGAATATCAGGCGATGTTTTTAATATCCACAAACTGGAAATTGCAAATTTGTCCGGTGCGCAATTTGTTGGCAGCGGACAGATTGATAATATTTTTGAGTCTGCTAACGGAGAAGTCCACACCAGATTGCAGGTGCCGGACGTAGCAAAGTTACGGCCTCTGTTGGAAGGTGTGTTTGGGATGTCGGCTATATCAGACATTCAGGCCGCTGCGCTTAGCCCGGCTCTGATTGAAATGGATATTTCAGCCAGCAGTCTGGAAAACCGGACGGCGGTGAAGCTTGCCCTTCAAGGCGAATTTTCAAACACCAATGTTGCGCTGGAAACTGAATTTGAAGGCCAGCTTACCCATCTTGAAGACGGGCTCGTGACGGCCAATCTGGTGATAACCGAAGAGACCGGGCAGAATATTCTGCGGCAGTTCGGTATCCAAATACCAAAAGGGGATTTGGATAATATACAGAACGAAGCGTCCTTGAACCTCTCGCTTGAGGGGCGATCATCTGAATCCCTGGCGATGGTCGCGAGTGCCACACTTCTTGATAGCGATCTGGTATTTAGCGGATCATATTTTCCTGGACGTGAACAGTCTGTATCAGGTGATCTAGCCCTGAAAACGGATGACATTTCGCCATGGATGAAACTGGCAGGATTGCCAATTGAAAACAATGTCAATGTCTCTGGCGCGGCGCGCGCATTTGTCGTTGCGTCGGGTGAAGGGGTTCAGGTAACTGCCATGACAGGTCGGGTTGGCGATAATGAAATCTCGGCTGATATGACATTCAGTGATTCAGGTGGCGTGACACGGATTGATGGCGGATTTTCAGCCAACATGATTTCGTTTCCATATCTGTCGTCGATCGTTCTTGGTAGCGAATCCGGCAATGTTGCAGGGCGACAAAGCCATTGGCCTGAAGTGCCGTTTGAAAATGATCTCTTGAACAAGTTTGCCGGAAATATCTCTGTTGTCGCGGATAGGGCGGCGCTTGGCAATGGGATGGAAATTGAATCTGTTGAGTTCATGCTTCACGCGGCTGAGGGCAAAATATCTTTTGAAACCATCGCTGCAAAGCACGGTGACATGGATATCGAAGCTGATGCAGAAATTAGCGACCGGGGAGAAGGACAGGCCGGGTTCTCGATGCGCATCGGATTGGCTGGCGGAGATCTGAAAACATATTTTCCCCGCCCCCGCGGCGGCGCCTATGCGGGTGGGCCATTCACTTTGCAAGGGGATGTTTCCGGCGCGGGCCGCAGCTGGGGCGGAATCATAGCCGGGCTGAATGGCGGCGGCGTTTTCCACGCCGACCCCGGTTATATCAATCAACTTGCTCCAGAGGCCTTTGAGCGGCTTTTGATAGAGGTAGATCAGGCTGAAGCAGGTTTCGATCTGAATGAGGATGCTGTCAAAGACATGTTGGTCAGGTTTATGGGTGCAAGCCCATTGGCCCATGATGGAACCGATATTGTTTTCTCAATTTCTGATGGCCAGATAGGTGCCCGCAACGCAACCATTGAAGATGACGAGATGCCGATACGTGCAACTCTGAAAATTGATCTGCCGCATATGTTGTTTGAAAGCCAGTGGGTGTTTGTGCCCCGCGCCGTGCACTTGCCTGACGGGGAAATTGCGGGAACTGTTCCCTCCGTTACCAGACATATTTCAGGACTATTTGGTCGCGAAGAAACGGAAACCGATGTTGCTTCGCTCACTGGTTGGTTGAGTGTGCGGCGCATGGAGAAAAGCCTTGCCGATCTTGAACGGGCGCAACAGGAGGCGCGCGACAGGCAGGCGATCGAGCAGGAAGCTCTGACACCAGACGAAGAAGACATTCCAGAAGAGCATGTCGAGAAAGACGTTTCTGAACCGAAAGGTGAGACGGATAATTCCACTGCAGATAGCGCAGCGCCACCGGAGACGGTTGACGTTGAAGTAGAACAACCGCAGTTGGCACCTGCACCTGCACCTGCACCTGCACCTGCACCTGCACCTGCACCTGAGCCTGAGCCTGAGCCTGAGCCTGAGCCTGAGCTTGAGCTTGAGCTTGAGCTTGAGCTTGAGCCAATTGTTGCTGCACCTGAACCAATTGTCGCTGCGCCTGCGCCGATTGTCGCTGCGCCTGTTGTGCCGGTCGTTCCAGCACCTGCAATCGAAAAGCCGCTAGATGATATTGTGCAGGAAGCGCTTCAGGATGTGGGCCAAACGGTAGAAACGAATCAGGCAGCAACTGGTGTCGTGCCATTGGCGCCTGCTACGGAATTGCCGGTCAGGCTATTAGAGGCGGCGCCAACGCTTCCGCCACCAACATCACTAACGTCAGCCGGTGAATTGCCGACTACCCGGTCTGCGGTGGTTCCGCCGCGTGGCGTTGTTCCGCAACGGACCACACCCCTTGAAAACCCGCGTCGTCAGGGTCCACAATTCGGTGCACCTGAAGGAGACGGGATGAATTAGCCGCCGGATTCTTCAAGCTTTTTTTGCAAAGACTTGAGAATAAATATCCTGATCGACGAGGATAAATTCGCGCCGGGCCGTGCCGCATCGATTTCGCCGACCAACTGGTTTACCGAGATGTTGCGGCTTTTGGCATTTGCCTTCAATTCCAGCCAAAAGGCGTTTTCAAGAGCGATGCTGGTCGCGTGGCCGTTGATAATGACCGAACGCTTTTTGACGGAAATGTCTTCTCTCGCCTCGCTCATGAAAAATCCTAGCGTGGGCCAACCATATTTTCAGGCCGAACGGTTTCATCATATTGCGCGGCGGTTACATAACCAAGGCGAAGCGCCTCTTCTTTCAGCGTGGTCCCGTTCTTATGAGCGGTTTTCGCAATTTCGGTCGCTTTGTCATAACCGATCAGGGGCGCAAGTGCGGTGACCAGCATCAGGGAACGTTCCATCAGGGCTGCGATCTGCTTGCGGTCTGGTTTGATATCCTTGACGCATTTGTCGGTGAAGGAGACGGAGGCGTTTGCGATCAACCGAATTGATTGCAACACGTTGAACACCATAACCGGCTTGAACACATTCAGCTCAAAATGACCCTGGCTGCCGGCAAACGTAACGGTTGTATGGTTGCCCATAACCTGGGCGCAGACCATGGTCATGGCCTCGCACTGGGTCGGGTTGACCTTGCCGGGCATGATCGAAGAGCCGGGTTCGTTTTCAGGTAGCGCCAGTTCGCCAAGGCCGGACCGGGGCCCGGAACCCAGCAGGCGGATATCGTTGGCGATCTTGAACAGACCCACGGCGATTGTATTGAGGACGCCGGAAACTTCCACCAGTGCATCATGGGCGGCGAGGGCCTCGAATTTATTTTCAGCGGTGCGGAATGGCAATTTGGTGATTTTTTTCACATGGCTGGCAAATTTCTTCGCGAATTGTGGCTTGGTATTCAGCCCGGTGCCAACCGCAGTGCCGCCCTGGGCCAATGCATACATTCTGGGAAGGCTGTCGTTGAGGCGGTCGATACCAAGAGCGACTTGTGCGGCGTAACCGGAAAATTCCTGACCCAAAGTCAGCGGTGTCGCGTCCTGCAAATGGGTGCGGCCGATCTTGATGATGCTGTTCCAGCTGCGTGCCTTTTTCGATAATTCCCGCTGCAGGATTTTCAGGGACGGGATCAGGCTGTGATGAATTTCTTCAACAATCGAAATATGCATCGCGGTTGGGAACGTATCGTTTGACGATTGTGACTGATTGACATGATCGTTCGGGTGGACCGGGTTCTTGCTGCCAAGCTCGCCGCCGAGGCTTTCAATTGCGAGGTTGGCGATTACTTCGTTGGCATTCATGTTGGATTGGGTCCCGGAGCCGGTTTGCCAGACAACCAGCGGGAAGTGATCATCATAGTCGCCGTCCGCTACGCTCGCTGCTGCTTTGACGATGGCGTTGCCGCGCTTCTTGTTTAGATCACCGAGATCCATATTGGTCATGGCGGCGGCTTGTTTGATGATACCAAGCGCCCGGATCATGGGTTTGGGCATGGTTTCGGAGCCGATTTTGAAATTGATCAGGGACCGCGCGGTCTGGGCACCGTAATATTTGTTTGCGGGAACTTTCAGGGGGCCGAACGAGTCTGTTTCGGTGCGCGTTTTAACCATTTATCGAATCTCTCACCAATGTAGATGTTTCATAACTACCGGCATTAGCTACTCAACACGAGATTGGTCAAGGGTTTCAGCCTTGGTCTTTTGTTTGGATCATTACGGTTTGCAGTCGTTGGCCGGGGATAAATTTTAGCTGCCTTTAAACTGGCAAGTCGCCAA
Source organism: Hyphomicrobiales bacterium (assembly GCA_021775875.1). Classification (GTDB taxonomy): domain Bacteria; phylum Pseudomonadota; class Alphaproteobacteria; order Rhizobiales; family NORP267; genus NORP267. Next base: position 250,775 of record JAJFHA010000002.1, read on the forward strand.
GCATGACCAATTGATTAGGAATGTTGTCGCAAAGTTGATGCACATAATTTCGATATTGTGCTATCAGAAAATTGTAAAAACAGATCTGACGAGAGCAATGTTTGTATTCTTGAAGAAATTTTTTCTGACAGGATTTGTCCTTTTCGCCATGTTTGCGGCGTCGGGAATATTGCATTCGGCTGCATTTCGCGCAGTTTCTGCTGATAGCCAGATCAGTTTTTCTCTGAACGTTGATGACTCTGCCGGGGCTGCGTCTCTGGAAAATCATACGACGCCGTCTGGATTAGCTCACGTCGTTGCGTTCGAGCCGACCCCTTGCCAATCAGAAAATGCCTGTTCCAGTCCAACCTGTACCAGTCTTTTCCTCATCGAGGTTATGGCTTTTGCGTGCCATTTAAATTCTGATTTGAATGTTCAGGCCGGGTTGGCACTTATGACCGGGCTGTTTGTCTCTCCTCCTTCGGGTCCTCCACGCATCTATTCCTGATCTTGATTTGATACAGGCGTGTCGCCTCTTGCTGCATGCGCCTTGTGACCAATTTTTTTGACCAGGAGTTTATGAGAGATGACTATCTCAAGAAGAATGATTTTGGGTGGCGGGATGGCAGTTGCTGCAGTAGCGCTGTTGCCCGGCCAAGCATCGGCTGGATTTTTCAGCCGGACCACTCGCTTATATGCTGATCCGAATGAAGAATATCAGATCCGCACCCGGGGTCTCGCGATGATCCCGCGGGAGTTCCGCAAACGTGACGTTCGTCACGACACCGGATATGCGCCGGGAACCATCGTGATCGATACCGCAAACAGGTTCCTGTATTTTCAGCAGGAAGATGGCCGGGCATTGCGCTACGGTGTTGGTATTGGCCGCCAGGGCTTTTCATGGAACGGAACCGCTACAATCCGGCGCAAGGCGAGATGGCCCGATTGGCATCCGCCGGCAGCGATGCGTCGTCGTCAGCCATATCTGCCGCGCCACGTGGCAGGCGGGTTGGAGAACCCATTGGGGGCGCGTGCGCTTTATCTCTATCAGGGCGGGCGTGATACGCTTTACCGTATCCACGGCACGATTGAGCCTGAGTCGATTGGACGAGCAATGTCGTCGGGCTGCGTGCGCATGGTGAACGAAGAAGTCGTTGACCTTTACGAGCAGGTTCCGATCGGGACCAAAGTGGTCGTAATTTAAAGATGATTGTTTTCCGGGTTGTGGCTGGTGGCAGTGAATTTGTCACCGGTTACAGCCGGGTCAGCTTTTCTTGCGGAATGAGTCCAGCTGTACGACTTCGCCGGTAGCGTTTTTTTCCTGCTCGACCGGTTCTTCTTCCGGGGCAGGGGTGTCGCCCAATAATTGTTCAAGGACGTCGGCCGTACGCTTGTCGTCGCCGATATCGGCGCTTTTTATCGGTGATACCGCTTCAATTTTCTCCGCGCCATCAATATCAGAGTTGGCGCTTTCCACATCAAACTGAAGTCCAAACTGGATGCTTGGATCGCTGAAGCCGGTAATGGCGGCATACGGTATTCGTAATTTCTCAGATTTATTGTCGAAGGACAATTCCACCTGAAATTCGTTTTCCTCCACCTTCATGCCCCAAAATTGGTGCTGGAGGACAATAGTCATTTCATCTGGATATTCTTCCTGGAACCGCTCGGAAATCCGTACACCGGGTGCATCGGTCTTGAATGAAATGAAAAAATGATGTTCGCCCGGAAGGCCGTTTTCAGCGGCCTCCAGGAGAACTTCGCGCACGACACCGCGCAACGCATTTTGTACTTTTAGATCATAGCGGAAATAATCGTCAGCCATCGGCTTTGCCTCAGTCCCTGCATTCGAATTTGCTTGTCCAGATTGAGAACAGATTCTCAACGGCCGCACAATCCCGTTTTTGCCCGTTTTTGCCCTGTTTTCTGCGAAAGGGCCGCTCCGCAAACGAACCGAGAAAGTGGAGGCTTCTGTTGCCAGGTGCCTCCGGACCCCGCCTGACCTTGCTAAAGACCAGGACTTAAGTTCGGTTTTTCGCGCTAACTATGCAGCGAGAGCAACCTCAGCGTTGTTGTCATTTGCAACTACTGTTTTGGTCCGATATCGGTGGTACCATGCCGAGCGAAAACAAGTCTTTTACACCCTCGTCGATCCTATTTCGCCCCCACAGATGCCGTCAAAATTTGACTAACAGCATGTGGTGGAGGCGCCGGGTACCGCCCCCGGGTCCGAATGGCTTATTGCAACCGTCATTTATCGCCATAGTCAGAATGAACTGACAGGGTATATATAGGCCCGAAAGGTGTTGAAATAAAGTAGTGAAAAATCGAATTTCCAAAACGGGAGAATTATCGCATGGTCCAGACCCTCAATCCTACGAAGATTTTTACACCTGTGAGCGCCTATAGCCACGGGGTTTTGATCCCTGCCGGGGCGGAAATAATTGTAACGTCCGGTGCGGTCGGCATGGACCGGGACGGTAATGTGCCGGAGGACTTTGAATCCCAGTGCCGGCTGGTTTGGTCGAGCATCGAGCATATTCTCGGTGAAGCCGGCTGGGGTCTGGACACGATTGTGCGTATCAATGGATTTTTGAAACGGCGCGAAGATACACCTGCGTTTCGTGCGATCCGGGATGAAATGGTGCCGCAAAAACCGGCGGCGACAATTGTACTTGCCGAGTTGATAGATCCATCCTGGTTGATCGAGGTGGAAGTGACGGCGGCACGGGTTTCTCCCGGAGCAGGCGAAATAATGCACGAAGGTAGCCGGTAGAAACCGGCGGCGCTGAAATGTCTGACAGAATCAGTTAGAACAAGGCCATGCAGACTTATCTTGATTTGTTATCGCGCATCGTCAACGAAGGCGCCGACAAGGGTGACCGGACCGGCACCGGCACGCGCTCCGTGTTTGGCCATCAAATGCGGTTCGATCTGAGTGAAGGGTTTCCGCTGCTGACCACCAAGAAGCTGCATCTGAAATCCATCGTCCACGAATTGCTCTGGTTTTTAAGCGGCGATACCAATATTGCTTATCTCCAGAATGAAGGCGTTCGTATCTGGGATGAATGGGCCGATGAAAAGGGCAGCCTTGGTCCGGTCTACGGTCATCAATGGCGCTCGTGGCCGGATCATGACGGGCGGGGCATTGACCAGATTTCATGGCTGATGCGGGAATTGAAGGAAAATCCGAATTCCCGGAGGCTGATCGTTTCCGCATGGAACGTTGCGGACGTCGACAAGATGGCGTTGCCGCCGTGCCATTGTCTGTTTCAATTCTATGTGGCGGACGGGAAACTGTCCTGCCAGCTTTACCAGCGCTCAGCCGATGTGTTTCTGGGGGTTCCGTTCAATATTGCATCTTATGCCTTGCTGGCGCTTATGGTGGCGCAGGTGAGCGGGTATGAGCCGGGCGAATTTATCCACACCTTTGGTGACGCCCATCTTTATTCAAATCATCTTGAGCAAGCGGCGGAGCAATTAAGCCGTACGCCGCGGGCTTTGCCTGAAATTGAACTCAATGGTGATGTGCAATCGATTTTCGATTTCACCTATGAGGATTTCAAACTTCACGGTTACGATCCCCATCCCCATATCAAGGCTGAGGTGTCTGTATAATGACAGGCTGGTGGCTTTCGGTTTTCATGTTCGTCAACGGTGCCTGGGTGTCCGGGGCGTCTTTGGAAGTGGATGGCTGGGCGCCGCGTGAATATGAAACCAGTGAAATTTGCGAAACCCGCAAGGCCTTTACCATCGGCTCCCTCGCTCAATCGGCGGCGGCGGGACGCGCGGTGACGCCAACCCATTGGGTTTGCAACGAAGGCGCGGCCCTGACCGAGGTGCCTGCCGATCTGCCGCCGCCGGTCGTGGAATAGGGTTGTCCGGGTGATATCTGTATCGATCATCGTTGCGGCATCAACGAACAACGTGATTGGCTCCAATGGCGGGATGCCCTGGAAATTGCCGTCAGATTTGAAGCGGTTTCGGCAATTGACCATGGGCAAGCCGATTGTTATGGGGCGCAAAACATTTGAATCGATCGGTCGTCCGCTGGATGGGCGCGAAAACATCGTGGTGACAAGGGATGCAAGTTTTTCAGCGCCGGGCATAATTGTTTGTGCCAATATCGGTGCGGCGATTACGGCGGGACACGAAGCTGCGGAAAAGACCGGTGCCGACGAGGTGATGATTATTGGTGGTGGTGAAATTTATCGTGGCGCTCTCGAATTTGTGAGCCGGATTTATCTCACGCGCGTGCATCGTGATATTCAAGGTGATACGGTCTTCCCGGACCTTGATCTGGATGTTTGGGAGGAGATTCTTTCTGAACCCCAACAACGCCCGGAGACAGATAGTGATGATACCAGCTTTCATATTTTCGAACGGCGCGGGCTTTCTGATTGACCACGCATTGAATACATCATCATGAGCGGCCCGGTCTATCATTCCGTCCTTGAAGCCATCGGTGATACGCCTCTCCACGAGGTAACCCGTATCGATACGGGTAAGTGCCGGTTATTCCTGAAACTCGAAAACCAAAATCCCGGTGGGTCAATCAAGGATCGGATCGGGCGCTCGATGATTGAGGCGGCGGAAACATCTGGCGCGCTCAAACCGGGTGGGACGATTGTTGAAGCGACCGCTGGCAATACAGGTCTGGGGTTGGCTGTTGTTGCCGGTCAAAAGGGTTATAAACTTATTCTGATTGTGCCGGACAAGATGGCACAGGAGAAAATTTTCCATCTGCGCGCCCTTGGCGTCGATGTACGGTTGACGCGCTCAGATGTGGGCAAGGGGCATCCTGATTATTATCAGGATATCGCGGCCAAGCTTTGTGCTGAAAACCCTGATTATTTTTACGCCAACCAATTTGAAAATCCGGCCAACCCGGCGGCGCACGAAGAAACCACCGGCCCGGAAATAGCGGCTCAACTGGCCAGTATAGGGCTTGCTGCTGACGCGATCGTTTGCGGCGTTGGTTCCGGCGGCACCCTCACCGGATTGTGGAATTATTTCTCCAAATCAGGAGCAAGCACCGAGATGGTTTTGGCCGATCCTGAGGGGTCTATTCTCGCGGAATATGTGGCTACAGGAAAGCTTTCCAAGGACGTCGGGTCGTGGATGGTTGAAGGGATTGGCGAAGATTTTATTCCGCCTGTCCTTGATTTGAGGGGGGTAAAAAATGCTTACACAATTGATGATGCCGAGAGCTTTGCCACGGCGCGGGAATTGCTGAAGGCGGAAGGTATTATTGCTGGGTCTTCCAGCGGAACGCTGATCTCGGCGGCGCTTCGCTATTGCCGCGAACAGACACAAGCCAAGACAATTGTCAGTTTCGTTTGCGATTCAGGAAACAAATATTTATCCAAAATTTACAACGACTTCTGGATGGCGGACAACAATTTTCTTGAGCTGGATATGAAGGGCGATCTGCGCGATCTGATTCTGCGTAAACATGCCGAAGGCAATTCCATAATTGTCGCCCCGAATACCGATCTGAAACGGGTCTACGGCCAGATGAAGCTCTATGATGTTTCGCAGGTTCCGGTGCTTGACGGAGATGAATTGCTGGGTCTGGTTGACGAAGAGGATATCCTGCTGCGGGTTTATCAGCAGAAAAATTTCAACGGTGTAGCATCAGATATTATGACTACTGATCTGGTGACCGTTGATGCCGGTGAAGAGCTGACACGACTGCTAGATCTGTTCACTCATGGCATGGTCGCGCTGATCACCCACAAGGGTAAATATCAGGGGTTGGTGACAAAAATTGACGTATTGAACCATTTGCGGATGACGCAATAAAATTAGTAACGATTATTTTCCTCCACCCAATTCTGCTTGAAGCGAAAATAGCACCAGCATGTCCTTGAGCGAGACAACGCCTGCCAGGTTTCCGTTTTCGGTCACGATAAGACGGCTGATTTCCGCACTCTGAACACGCTTGATCATGTCTTGTGCGTCCAAATTCGCGTCGATTGTATTGTCATCGGTGCACCGAATCATGATCTGGCGAACCGTCATGGTCTGCCATTGCGGGCGAGGGATATTTTTGATCTGTACGGTTGTAACCAATCCGGCGAGTTGGCCATTTTCAATCACCGGAAACAGCTTGTGGTGATATTTGTAGACATAGTTTTCAACCAGATCGTGAATACTTATGTCAGGCGTTACACTGATCGGATCACTGGTCATGAAATCGGCGACGTGCTTGCCTTCCAGTACGCTCTGGATGCGAGTTTGTAAAAGCTGCGCGGCGGCGGCACCGCGGACAAAAAGCCCCATTAATATCCACCAAAGTCCGGGCACGAAGCTGCCACTTAACATGCTGAAAAGTCCCAACCCCATCAGAATGTATCCAAATGTAATCCCGCCATTGGCAGCGACCCCCGTTGCCCATTTCAAATCACCTTTCCAGTGCCACAGGGCAGCGCGAAATACGCGTCCGCCATCAAGGGGAAATGCCGGTACCAGATTAAACACTGCGATCAGGATGTTAAAAAACGCCAGATACGACAAAATGCCGTAAAGCGCCTGGTTGAATGCCAATTCCCTGGCAAACACGTAAACAATATAAAAAGCGCCGGAGAGAAACAGGCTCGCGATTGGCCCGGCAATGGCAATCATGAATTCCGCGCGGGCACTCCTGGGTTCAGATTCCATCTCGGCAACGCCGCCGAATACAAAAAGCGTGATCGATTTGATTGAAACGCCGAAGAGCCGGGCGACCAGGGAGTGGGAAAATTCGTGGAAAATGATTGAGAAGAAAAGTCCGAATGCACCAACGATGCCCATCCCCCAATAGGTTGATTTGGGCAATCCCTCATAAACAGTCGGGAAATATCCGTTTGCAAGGGACCATGCAATGAGGACTGCTATAATTATCCAGCTCCAGTCGATTTTCACATTGATGCGAAATAAATTGAATAAAGTTATTTGCGGTCCAAACATATCAAATGCTCCTGTTGATTCACATTCTGATGAAATCCACAAAATGATCAGGAAGGTCGTGGATGGCGACCTTTGTCAGGTCCTTGTTCAAGGTATTGATTATCATGTCGGATACAGGCTTCGTGAATTCAGCCCGCAAATCACCCAGTGTTTTTGGCGGGGCAACAATTATCAGTTGCTCATAGGATTTTTTAAGCCGATGCTCTTCCAGAAGATGGGCAAGGCTTTGGGCAAATACCTGTTGTTCATGGCGATGCGGGTCGGTGGGGGATTCCATGGCATGGCGACCTTGCCCCCCACGATCAAAAGTTCGGCCGGGCCGGTCGCTCGTCAGTTCGCCGCTTGGTCGGTTGTCAGCGATGAATTCTTCGCCAAGCGCTGGTTCCAGACCTGAACCGTATCCCTTGTTGACCAGCATCCGCGCGCGGGCACCGTCGGCAATCAATATCCATGTGATTTTATTTTTCATCGTTCGACCTTCCCAAATATATTGTTCAGCCAAGCCGATATTATAGACCTTTCAGGGCAGGGCGGCTTGATCTAGGCCAAGTCGAAAGGCCTTTTCTGAGATTTTCCTTTCGCAATTCCGCCAGCCCAGCAGATATCCCTGCGTCATTTATTTCAGGTCTTGACCTCCGGGATTCTAGTGCCCAATTTGGTTGCAAATATGAATTCAGGAGAGAGAAATGAGCAAAACTGGTCGACAAAATCGCCAGGGTTTCGCGACCCGCTCCATTCATGCGGGCCAGGAACCGGACCCGACAACCGGGGCGATCATGACGCCGATCTATGCGACTTCGACGTATGTTCAGGAAAGCCCGGGAGTTCACAAGGGCTATGAATATAGCCGTACCAAAAACCCGACCCGGGCGGCCTATGAAGCCTGTCTGGCCGATTTGGAAGATGGCACCCACGGATTTGCATTCGGGTCCGGATTGGCGGCGACCGGGACAATTCTCGAATTGCTCGATGCCGGCGCGCATATTGTGGCCGGGGACGACCTTTATGGCGGTACTTATCGGTTGTTTGAAAATGTTCGCAAGCGCACCGCTGGTCTCGATTTTTCCTTCGTTGATTTTTCCAGTGCGGAGGCGATTGAAGCCGCGATCCGTCCCGAAACCGCGATGATTTGGCTGGAAACCCCGACCAACCCGCTGCTCAAGGTATATGATCTGGAAATGGTTGCCGGTATTGGCCGCAAGCACGGCATCCTGACGGTTTGCGATAATACCTTTTGCAGCCCGGTGGTGCAGCGCCCGTTAAATCATGGCATCGATATCGTCATGCATTCTGCGACCAAATATCTCAATGGCCATTCTGATATTGTTGGTGGCATTATTGTGGTGGATGAGGGTGGTCGCAACCCGGATTTGGCCGAGCGGTTGGCTTATCTGCAAAATGCGGTTGGCAGTGTGCCAGGACCATTTGACTCGTTCCTTGTTTTGCGGTCGCTGAAAACACTTTCCTTGAGGCTTGAACGGCATTGTGAAAACGCCCTAGAGGTCGCCCATTGGCTGGAGGCGCACGAAAAAATAGACCGGGTTTATTATCCGGGGCTTGAATCCCACGCCAGTCACGATCTGGCCAAGCGGCAGATGCACGGATTTGGCGGCATGGTAACGGCCGTCATCAAAGGCGGGCTGGAGCCTGCGCGCAGATTCTTGGAGCGGTGCCAGATATTCGCGCTGGCGGAAAGTCTCGGCGGTGTCGAAAGCCTGATCGAACATCCGGCAATCATGACACATGCCTCGATCCCGGCTGAAATTCGCGCCGACCTTGGCATTGATGATGGGCTGGTGCGGCTCTCGGTCGGCGTTGAAAATGTAGAAGACCTGATTGACGATCTGGCGCAGGCTTTGGCCTGATCGACTCTGCTTCTTGTCTTGCGTGTGCTTTAATGGGTAATCCATAATTCAGGCGCGGGCAAAAAGAGGGCGTGCCAGGTCATGAAAAATCTTCGCTTTGCGATTTCGCCGCTATTGCTGATAGTCACCATTGGAACCTTTTTTATCGGTGGTTACTGGCTTTGGACAGGGTTTCTGTTTGTGACAATGTTACCCCGTTTGGGTGATTTGGTTTTGGGCGATGAAGCTGAAACACATGATTCCGGACCCAAATGGCTGATGGAAATCTTCCATTTTTCCATAATACCGCTTTTGGCTATTCTATCTTTGATGCTGCTCTATTATGTAGGTGGAGCTTCCATGAATTGGCTAGAAACACCTGCCGGGTGGATTGGCGCTAACATCGCAAGCGCTCGCTCGCATACCGGGTTTGGAGGCTTACTGGGCGGCGTGCTGTCGCTTGCCTTTTTTCAAGGGTCTGCCGGGGTGATTGTCGGGCATGAATTTATGCACCGCGCCGCCAATCCAGTCTTTCGGTGGTTGGGATTATGGATGATCGCGCCGACGGGGTTTGTGGCTTTCGCGCTTGAGCATGTCAGAGGGCACCATCTCAATGTGGGTATCCCAGGTGATCCTGAAACCGCGAACCGGGGCATCGGGTTTTGGCGTTTTATGGTTGAGAATATTATCGCCACCAACCGCGATGCGCTGGTTCGGGAACGCGACCGCTTGCGCCGGGCTGGAATTCATTGGTTGTGTTTCAGAAACCGGCTGTTCCATGGGTTCGCGTTATCATTTTTGATTGCGGGCCTTTTTGCGCTGGCTGCCGGTTGGTCCGGGCTTTTGGTCTTTGCCATAATTGCAGGCATTGGTTCGATCTGTATAACGCTCTTTGCTTATATCGCTCATTACGGTCTGGTCCGGGTTCCGGGAACCCGGATCGAAGCGCGGCATTCGTGGAATTCATATAAATTCTGGTCGTCAAGTTCGATGTTCAATCTGATGCGCCATGCCGACCATCATCAGCACGGCAATCGGCCATATTGGAAGTTGGAATCGAGGACTGAATGCCCGGTTTTTCCTTACGGGGCGACTATAATGGCTGGAATTGCACTTTTCCCACCACTCTGGAGGCGCGTTCTGGCTGGTCCTTTGGCGAACTGGGACGCACATTTAGCGACGGGCGATGAACTGCGATTGTTGCGGCAAGTGGAAATCATTCGAAATGCTTGCGCCGAAGCCCATGATTTGCAAGGTTTCGGCAACAAAATACATTAGGTACGGGGAGCGAATAATGGACGTCAAGGCAGCGATTGCAACAAAAGCGGGTGAACCGCTTGAAATAACCACGGTCCAGCTTGAAGGCCCGCGCGAAGGCGAAGTGCTGGTTGAAATCAAGGCAACCGGCATTTGCCATACCGATGAATTCACGCTGTCCGGGGCTGATCCGGAAGGCATATTCCCGGCCATTCTAGGGCATGAAGGTGCTGGTATTGTCGTTGACATCGGCCCCGGCGTGACCAGTCTCAAAAAGGGTGACCATGTTATCCCACTCTATACGCCGGAATGCCGGGAATGCGATTATTGCACTTCGGGCAAGACCAATCTCTGCCAGAAAATCCGGGTTACCCAGGGCGCAGGCGTGATGCCTGATGGGACCTCACGGTTCTCGATCAATGGCGAAAAGATTTTTCATTATATGGGCACGTCGACCTTCGCGAACTTCACGGTCGTGCCTGAAATTGCTTTGGCCAAGGTGCGTGAAGACGCACCTTTCGACAAAATTTGTTATATCGGTTGCGGGGTGACAACCGGCATTGGTGCAGTAATCAACACAGCCAAAGTGCAACCCGGTGACAATGTGGTCATTTTCGGCCTTGGTGGCATCGGTCTCAATGTGGTTCAGGGCGCGCGGATTGCCGGCGCTGACATGATTATCGGGGTTGACCTGAACCCGGCCCGCAAGGCGATGGCCGAGAAGTTCGGCATGACCCATTTCGTCAACCCGAATGAAGTTGAAGGCGATCTGGTTCCCTATCTGGTGGATCTGACCAAGGGCGGGGCGGATTATTCGTTTGAATGTATCGGCAACGTCAATGTTATGCGTGACGCACTTGAATGCTGTCACAAGGGGTGGGGCACGTCGATCATAATCGGGGTGGCACCGGCGGGGGCTGAAATTTCAACCCGCCCGTTCCAGCTTGTTACAGGGCGTAATTGGCGCGGCACCGCGTTTGGTGGTGCCAAAGGGCGAACCGATGTGCCTAAAATCGTTGACTGGTACATGGACGGCAAGATCAATATCGATGATTTGATCACCCACACCATGCCACTGGAAGATATCAACAAGGGGTTTGATCTGATGCATGCCGGCGAGAGCATTCGCTCCGTGGTGATTTACTGATGACCCGGGCGCTCAAGGTTTTTCTGGTTGCTGCAAGTTTTGTATTCGCCGCAACCGGTGTTTTCGCAAGTCCGGTTGGCATCTACGATGTGGTTGGGACCAACCCGGATAATAATGGTGAATATACCGGAATTGTTACCGTAACTCGGACCGGTGAAACCTATCAGGTTATCTGGGATGTGTCCGGGACCCGGTTTATCGGCACCGGGCTTGGTGCGGTCATTCAAAACAACCAGTTTTTGATTGGCCCGGCGGACAAGAATGATATCGCCATTTCGGTTGGCTATACATCTGGAAACTCGTTCGGGATGGCGATGTATTTTCTAAAAGAGGATGGACGTTGGGAAGGCGTCTGGACATCGGGTGGCAGCAGGAATATCGCTACAGAAACCTGGTATCCGCGGTAAATCATGACACAAGACCTTGAAACCATATCCCGCTGGCGGTCCCATGGCGGGTGGCAATCGGTATATTCGCATCAGTCAGAAGTTTGCGCCTGTCCGATGACTTTTGCAGTTTACGAGCCGCCTCAGGCGAAGGACGGGCCGTGTCCGGTTCTTTATTATCTGTCGGGGCTGACCTGCAGCCACGCCAACGTCATGGAAAAGGGCGAATATCGCCGCGCTGCTGCCGAGCATGGCATAATAATCGTATGCCCGGATACCAGCCCGCGCGGCGATCACGTTGCCGATGAAGACGTATATTTTTTCGGCTCCGGTGCCGGCTTTTACGTCGATGCGACGCAGGCCCCGTTCAGCGCCAATTACCAGATGTATTCCTATATTGTGGATGAACTCCCAGGAATTATCGCTGGCTTTAACCAGGCGGACACCGCGCGAACTTCGATCTTTGGTCATTCCATGGGCGGCCATGGCGCCATTACGATGTCGCTGAGAAACCCCGGCAAATACCGCTCGGTTTCGGCCTTCGCGCCGATTTGTGCCCCAAGCGGTATTGAATGGGGGCGCAACGCCTTTTCAAAATATCTCGGTGCTGATGAAACCAAATGGCGGACCTATGATTCCGTGGCGCTGATTGAAGATGGTCACCGGGTTGATGAAATTCTGGTTGACCAGGGGTTGGGCGATGAATTTCTCGACGCGGGCCTGCATCCAAATCTGCTGGAAGACGCCTGTAAATCCGCTGGAATTCCCATGGATCTCAATTTGCGGGATGACTATGACCATTCGTATTTTTTCATTTCCAGCTTTATGGCAAGCCATATTGCGTGGCACGCCGAGCGGCTGAGGGGATAAATTTCAAAATCAGGAATTGACTTCTCCGCCTAGGCACCCCAAATCAGGCCAATAGACACGGTTCACCATGCTTTTAGGCCGTGGCCGAGTATCGTTGAAATGGCGCGCCAAGACGCCTATAAACGGCAACAGAGTTTTTAATACGGCCCGTGCGGGGCTGTGTGATAATTGAATTCCAAAAAGGAAGATATATGCCCTGGAACAATCAAAGCGGTGGTAGCGGCGGCGGCAATGGCGGCGGCGGTTGGAAAAGCGGCGGCGGCGGTGGTGGCCCGTGGGGCGGCGGCCAGGGTGGACAAGGTCCAACCCCTCCTGATTTGGAAGAAATGTTGAAACGCGGCCAGGAGCGCCTCAAAAGTGCGCTGCCCGGTGGCTCGATCGGCGGCAAGGGAATTATCATCCTGGCGGCCGTTCTTGTGCTTGTTTGGCTTGGAAGCGGGTTTTACCGCGTCCAGACAGATCAGCAGGGTGTGGTTTTGCGGTTCGGTGAATTTGTAAAAACCACAACGCCGGGTTTGAATTATCATTTGCCCTATCCGATTGAAACGGCGCTCACGCCGAGCGTTACCAATGTCAACCGGCTTGATATCGGCGTGCGCGGCGGCAGTGACCGCAATTCAGGCGCTGGCAGGGATGTGCCGGAAGAAAGCCTGATGCTGACCGGTGACGAGAATATCGTCGATGTGGATTTCACGGTATTCTGGGTTATTCGGGATGCGGGCGATTTCCTCTTCAATATCCAGAATCCTGTAGGCACAGTTAAAGCTGTTGCTGAAAGCGCGATGCGTGAAGTTGTTGGCCGTGCCAATATTACACCATTGCTCACCAGCGACCGGCCGATCACCGAAGCTGAAGTACAGGAATTGATGCAGACGACGCTGGATGGTTACGGTGCCGGAATTCTGATTACCCAGGTCACCTTGCAGAAAGTGGATCCGCCCAGTCAGGTGATCGATTCTTTCCGCGATGTTCAGGCAGCCAAGGCCGACCAGGAACGTGCCCGGAACGAAGCCCAGGCCTATGCGAACCAGGTGGTTCCTGAAGCCCGTGGTGCAGCAGCACGCGTTGTGCAGGAAGCCGAAGCTTACCGCGAACGCTCAGTTGCCGAAGCCCAGGGTCAGGCAGATCGTTTTCTCGCAATTTATGAGGAATATGCGAAAGCGCCGGAAGTGACCCGCCAACGCATGTTCCTTGAAACCATGGAACGGGTATTTGGTGGCATGGACAAAATCATTATCGACGACGATGCGGGCGGGTCTGGTGTTGTGCCTTACCTCTCGCTCAATGAACTCAACAGAAACCGGGGAGACCAGTAATGCGCAGCATTTTTCTTGTTCTGATCGCCGCTTTGGCTTTCCTGGCCTATAATTCGGTATTCATCGTTCAGCAGACTCAACAAGCTTTGGTGCTTCAGTTTGGTGACCCAAAACGCCAAATCACGGAACCCGGGTTGCAATGGAAAATTCCGTTCGTCCAGAATGTGGTTTTTCTTGATAACCGGATCCTGGATCTGGACTCACCAGCCCAGGAAGTCATTGCTTCTGGCCAGAAACGGTTGATTGTGGATGCGTTTGCCCGCTACCGGATCACCGATCCGCTGAAATTTTTCCAGCGCGTTGTGAGTGTTGAACGAGCTTCAAGTCGGCTCGCTCCTATTTTGAATTCGGCAGTGCGTCGAGTTCTTGGTAACTCCACGTTTGAAGCAATTGTTCGAGACAATCGACCGAACTTGATGCGGTTAATTACCGATCAGGTGAACCGCTCGACGCAATCGGGCGAATCTGATTTCGGTGTGACCTTCATTGATGTCAGAATTCGCCGTGCGGATTTGCCGGAAGCCAATAGCCAGGCGATTTATCGCCGGATGCAGACCGAGCGGCAGCAGGAAGCTGCAGAGCTACGGGCACAAGGCCACGAATCTGCGCAACGGGTTCGGGCGCGTTCTGACCGTGATGTGACAGTGCTTTTGGCTAATGCCGATCGTGAATCCCAGCAAACCCGAGGTGAAGGGGATGCTACCCGGAATGCGATTTTTGCTGATGCATATGGTAGCGACGCGGAATTCTTTACATTCTATCGCTCCATGCAGGCATATGAAAATGGCCTTCAATCGGGTGATACCCAGATGATCCTTTCGCCAAGCAGCGACTTTTTCCGCTATTTCGGAAATCCAACTGGCGCGGCGTCTGGTGCTTCGGGAGCGCCTATTCGTAGCGAATGACCGATTTTCTGGCGGCACTCGGACTTGTGCTCGTCTTTGAAGGGCTGCTTTATGCAGCCTTTCCTGTTTCGATCATGAAAATGCTTGAAGCTTTGAAGGAACAACCGGTCAGCCGCCTCCGAATTACCGGAATTGTGGTTATGGGTATCGGTATCGCAATTGTGTGGCTCGTGCGGGGCTAGGTAGCAGGTAAATTTTCAGGGAGTGGTGCAAACCATGATGACTATTCGAAACCGAATGAATTTTTTGCCTGTCTGGGCCTTGATGCTAACTTTGGCTGTTGGCCTTATGGTCTTTGCCAATAGTGAAGTTCGGGCGCAGGAACCGGACTCTGTTGCTGACCTCGCTGAAGGATTGCTGGGTGCGGTCGTCAATATATCCACGTCGCAATCTGTTGAAGGGTCCGGCGGGGTGGAACTGCCTCAGGTGCCGGAAGGATCTCCGTTTCGTGAATTTTTCGACGAATTTTTTGATCGCCAGGAACGCGGCAATGGCCGCCCCCGTCAGGTCCAGTCTTTGGGCTCAGGATTTGTAATTTCAGCCGATGGTCTCATCGTCACCAATAATCATGTGATTGCGGAAGCCGATGAAATTACCGCCAATTTCAGTGATGGTCGCCAGCTTAAAGCCGAAGTTGTTGGGCGCGATACCAAAACCGATATTGCCGTTCTGCGCGTAACCCCGGAAGCGCCGTTGCCGTTTGTTAGCTTTGGAGAATCTGACAATCTCCGCGTTGGTGATTGGGTGATGGCGATCGGCAATCCGTTTGGCCTTGGCGGCACGGTAACGGTGGGGATTGTTTCCGCCCGTAACCGCAATATCAATTCCGGTCCGTATGATGATTTCATCCAGACCGATGCCGCGATCAATCGTGGCAATTCCGGCGGACCGTTGTTTAACTGGCGCGGCGAAGTTGTTGGTATTAATACCGCAATTTTTTCACCTACCGGGGGTTCAGTCGGGATCGGGTTTTCGGTACCGTCGAAAATTGCCGAAGGTGTTACCCGGCAATTGATCGAATTTGGTGAAACCCGACGCGGTTGGCTCGGGGTTCGCATCCAACAGGTGAATGAGGAAATCGCGGATTCACTCGGCATGGATCGTGCGCGAGGGGCCCTTGTTGCGGGCGTCAATCCAGATGGACCTGCTGCTGGAACCGGGCTGGAATCTGGTGACGTCATCATCACATTTGCCGGTGAAGACGTTGCTGAGATGCGCGATCTGCCAAAGATTGTCGCAGCCACAGCGCCAGGGCAAACGGTAGAAGTTATCGTTTTGCGGGATGGAACTGAAATTTCATTCAATATTGAAATTGGCCGTCTTGAAACCAGTGATGTGGAACTTGCTGCAAATGAAGAAGTTGAAGAAGACAATCAAAATACGGAACCTGAAGTGGTTGAAACGCTTGGTCTGAAGCTGGCGAACATATCCAGCGAATTGCGGGCGCAATACGAGATCGGCGAGGATATCACCGGTGTTGTTGTGACTGAAGTTGATCCGAACAGTGCAGCTGCCGACAAGGGCATTGTTGCAGGTACGGTGATCGTTGAAGTGTCTCAGCGCGAAGTTTCCGCACCTTCTGAAGTTGTGAAACGGGTTGAAGAGCTTGGCGAAGACGGCCGTCGTTCGGCGCTGCTGCTGCTCTCAAACGGTGTTGGTGATATGCGGTTTGTCGCGGTTCGGTTAGAGAACTAGTTGCTTTCGCGTCTAGCTGGCAAATTCGGTAATCTCGTATCCTTGCAGATAGAGGAGTGCGGTCAGGTCGCCATGAATGATGCTGACCTGCGCTTCTTTTGCAACCAAAGGTTTGGCGTGAAAGGCAACGCCTAATCCGGCTTCTCTGATCATCGCCAGGTCGTTTGCGCCATCACCAACAGCTAACGCGGATTCAAGACCGCCACGGCCCTCTACCAACTCCAAAAGAGCCTGTTTCTTGGCGGTTGCGCCGAGGATTGGTTCCAGCACCTTGCCGGTCAGGGCGTCATCCTTGAATTCAAGCCGGTTGGCGCGGTTTTCATGAAAGCCGAGTTGCTCCGCAATCGCCTGAGTGAATGGCGTGAACCCGCCTGAGACGAGGGCGCACAAAGCGCCGTTGGCGGACATTGTGGAGACCAATTGCTTGCCGCCGGGGGAATATGTAAGCCGCGTTGCGATAATCTCGTCGATATCCTGTCGGGAAACGCCACGCAAATGGGAGACCCGCTGGCGCAACGCTTCGTTAAACGGGATTTCACCGTTCATCGCTCGCTCTGTAATCGCAGATATCTCTTCACGCAGGCCCAGGGTGGCGGCAATCTCGTCGATGCATTCCTGTTCGATCATGGTTGAATCCATATCAGCGATCAGGAGTTTTTTACGTCGACCTTGCTCCGGTAGGATTGCCAGATCAATCTGGTGGGTGCCAACCGCTTGTTGGACCTGTTCTTGCAATCGCTCAATATTGCCCTGTTCGGCATTGATCGGCATCTCACATGCAATATCCGGAGCCAGCCAGCGCACTGGTCCGTCAACAGGGATTTCGCGCGTGACCAGATCAATCAAGGATTGATCGAGCGCAGGTGTTGCGGGGTTGGAAATCAGAACCAGAATGTGCGACATGTTCGTTGGGGCCGAAGAGGTTGGCATGGAACAGAAACGAGCAATCCTTATTGCAGGACCAACCGCCAGCGGCAAGTCGGCGGTGGCTATTGAATTGGCGCGCCAACATGATGGCGTGATCATCAACGCCGATTCCATGCAGGTCTATCAGGTGTTACGGATCATCACAGCGTGTCCTGATGACGAAGACCTGAAAGCAGCCCCGCACCAGCTTTACAGAATTGTATCGCCTTCAGTTCGTTATTCGGTTGGGGCATGGCTAACAGACGTTGCAGCGATTTTGGAAACCGTATTTACGGCAGGCAAGACGCCCATTTTTGTGGGCGGTACAGGGCTCTATTTGAAGGCCTTGACGGAAGGCCTTGCGGCGATCCCGGATATTCCCGCAGATATAAACGTGGCTTGGCGAGCGCGAGGAGAAACTGAAGGATTTGAATCACTTCACAAGCTTCTCTCAGAACGTGATTCAATAGCAGCGGCGCGGATAGAACCCGGCGACGGGCAACGCATTGTCCGGGCATTGGCGGTGCTTGAGGCGACGGGGCGGACTCTGGATTCCTGGCATCAAGAGGAACCTTCGCCGCCTCTGCTACCGCTTGCTGAATGCGACGCCCGGTATCTCTTGCCGGACCGGGCTGTGCTTTACGCCCGTATTGAGCAACGGCTTGACCACATGGTGGAGCAGGGGGCGCTGGCTGAGATTGAAGCGCTTATGGCTCTGGAGCTCGACCCCACACTGCCTGCAATGAAGGCGCTTGGAATTCCTCGGTTTATCGCCATGCTGCGCGGTGACCTTGATCAGGAAGACGCCATGCGTTTGGCCAAGACCGATACCCGCCAATATGCCAAGCGGCAATTAACCTGGTGCCGTCACCAGATGACGGCGTGGCAGAAACAGGAAATCTGATCCAGATGGAGGTCTGGTCGGATATTTACTTGACGCAAAAAAAGTGTCTGTCTATTGTCCGCAGCGAAGCAGACAAATTGGAGCGCTTTATTATGCGCAAGGAAATTGTGGTACTCGTTATAAGGCGCATCGCCGTGTCCAGCAGATAAGCTGACACGAATGGTGATGCGCAAGGGCCCTTCGGAGGCCCTTTTTTATTGCCTGCTTTAGACCGGCGTTTTGTGCGCCAGATATCAGTAATGGGTGGATCGAAATTGATCCAACCCTGGAATTGGAGCCTTGGAGATGAGCACGGGTGAGCAGCTGAATGGCGGTCAAATTGTCATGCGGGCATTGGCCGACCAGAAAGTGGAGCATGTTTTTGGATATCCGGGCGGTGCGGTGCTTCCGATTTACGATGAAATCGTTCAGCAGGATATCGTCAAACACATTCTCGTGCGCCACGAACAGGGTGCCGGACATGCTGCCGAAGGTTATGCCCGTTCAACCGGAAAACCGGGCGTTGTGCTGGTAACGTCAGGTCCAGGCGCCACCAATATGGTGACTGCTTTGGCAGACGCCATGATGGATTCAATTCCGCTTGTATGCCTGACTGGTCAGGTCCCGACCGCCTTGATCGGCAATGACGCGTTTCAGGAATGCGATACCATTGGTATTACCCGGCAATGCACCAAGCACAATTGGCTGGTGCGCGATGTCAACGATCTGGCGCGGATCATCCACGAAGCTTTTTATGTGGCGACCAGCGGACGCCCGGGTCCGGTTGTTGTTGATATCCCCAAGGATGTGCAGTTTGCGACCGGGACTTATGAAGGCCCGCGCAATATTCGGCACAATACCTATCGACCGAAAATGAAAGGTGATATTGCCAGCATTCGTCAGGCCGTTGATATGCTTGCAGAAGCCAAGCGACCGGTTTTTTATACAGGTGGCGGGGTTATTAATTCAGGTCCTGAAGCAAGTCATTTGCTGCGCGAGCTGGTTAGCGTAACGGGCCATCCAATCACGTCGACCCTGATGGGGCTTGGGGCGTTTCCGGCGTCCGGCAAGGAATGGCTCGGCATGCTCGGGATGCATGGAACGTATGAAGCTAACATGGCGATGTATGAATGCGATCTCATGGTTTGTATCGGCGCGCGCTTTGACGACCGGATCACCGGACGGGTTGATGCGTTTTCGCCCAATTCAAAGAAAATCCATATCGATATTGACCCGTCTTCGATCAACAAGAACATCATGGTTGATCTGCCGATTGTTGGTGATATTGCCCATGTGCTGGAAGATTTTTTGCGGATCTGGCGTGACCGGTCGTGCATGCCCGATAAAAAAGCGTCGAAGGCATGGTGGTCGGAAATCGACGCATGGCGCGGGCGCGACTGTCTGAAATACAAGCCCAACGATGATATCATCATGCCGCAATATGCAATCCAGCGGCTCTATGAAAAATGCAAGGGCAAAGATACCTACATCACCACCGAAGTTGGCCAGCACCAGATGTGGGCGGCGCAGTTTTTTGGTTTTGAGGAGCCCAACCACTGGATGACGTCGGGCGGACTTGGAACCATGGGGTATGGCTTGCCGGCGGCAATTGGCGCACAGATGGCACACCGCGATGCTTTGGTAGTGGATATTGCAGGCGACGCTTCAATTTTGATGAATATGCAGGAACTTTCCACGGCAGTTCAGCATAAATTGCCGGTCAAGGTTTTCATTCTCAACAATCAATATATGGGTATGGTTCGCCAATGGCAGCAATTGCTGCACGGCAACCGGCTCTCTGAAACCTATATGGAATCTCTGCCGGATTTTGTGAAACTTGCAGAAGCCTATGGCGGACACGGTATCCGAGTGGAAAAACCGGGTGATCTTGATGAAGCGATCGAGGAAATGATTGCGGTGGACAAACCTGTTCTGTTTGATTGCCGGGTGGCCAATCTGGCCAATTGTTTCCCGATGATCCCGTCCGGTGAGCCCCACAACAAGATGATCCTTGGTGCTGACGTTAGCGACGAGGAAGTTGGTTCCGCAATTTCGGAAAAAGGCAAGGTACTTGTTTGATCGGGCCGGGCGCAGTATTGAGCAGATGCCGCAGTGCAAAACGAGTAGGGTTGGGCAGAGATGAGTGATCAAGAAGAACAAGTTGAAAGCCATACATTCTCGGTGTTAGTGGATAATGAACCGGGTGTTCTGGCGCGTGTGATCGGGCTGTTTTCGGCACGTGGTTATAATATCGATAGCCTTACTGTTTCGGAAACCGAGCATGAGCGTCATGTATCGCGCATCTCCATCGTATCTTCAGCCACGCCTCAGGTTCTGGAGCAAATCCGGGCGCAGCTTGATCGGCTGGTGCCGGTCCATATGGTCCGTGATCTCAGCACAACTGAGCGTCCGCTGGAACGTGAATTGGCACTGATCAAGGTGGCAGGTGTCGGCGATGCCCGGGTCGAGGCGCTACGCTTGTCGGACGCATTTCGCGCCACCGTAATTGACGCCACGGTTGATCATTTTGTTTTTGAAATTACCGGCCGCTCGTCCAAAGTAAACCAGTTTGTTGCGCTAATGATGCCGCTCGGACTGGTTGAAGTGGCGCGGACCGGAATCGCCGCATTGTCGCGCGGCAAATCAGGAATTTTCGACGAATAATATCCAGCCCGGAGGTTCGGGCTTTCTTTCAGCAAATATACGGGAGTAGTTTCAGGATGCGTGTTTATTATGATCGGGATGCCGATATCAATCTGATCAAAGGCAAGAAGGTTGCCATTGTCGGTTATGGCAGTCAGGGCCATGCCCATACACTGAACCTGCGGGATTCAGGGGTAAAGGACGTGGTTGTTGCCCTGCGTGAAGGATCAACAAGCGCCAAGAAAGCTGAAGGCGAAGGCATCAAGGTGATGAATGTCGCCGATGCAGCCAAATGGGCTGATGTGGTCATGATGCTGACCCCTGATGAATTGCAGGGCGACATCTATACCGACCATCTGGTTGAAAATATGAAGCAGGGCGCGGCTCTTTTGTTTGCCCATGGCTTGAACATTCACTTCAATCTGATCGAAGCACGGGCCGATCTCGATATCCTTATGGTCGCACCAAAAGGCCCTGGCCATACGGTGCGCTCGGAATATCTGCGCGGTGGCGGCGTTCCCTGCCTTGTAGCGATCGATCAGGACCCGTCGGGCAATGCTCACGATATCGGGCTGTCCTACGCATCTGCGATTGGTGGCGGCCGCGCCGGGATTATCGAAACCAGCTTCCGCGAAGAATGTGAAACCGATCTGTTCGGCGAACAGGCAGTACTTTGTGGTGGCCTGACCGAGCTGATCAAGGCTGGATTTGAAACCCTTGTTGAAGCCGGTTACGCCCCTGAAATGGCGTATTTTGAATGCCTGCATGAAGTGAAACTGATCGTCGATCTGATTTATGAAGGCGGCATTGCCAACATGAATTATTCGATCTCGAATACCGCTGAATATGGCGAATATGTATCCGGCCCCCGTGTGGTCACACCGGACACGAAAGCTGAAATGAAGCGTATTCTTGATGATATCCAGACCGGGAAATTTGTTCGTAACTGGATGCTTGAAAACAAGGTCAACCAAACCTCGTTCAAGGCAACCCGGGCGGCGAGCGCAGAGCATCCGATTGAAGAAGTCGGTGAACGTCTGCGTGGCATGATGCCGTGGATCACGGAAAAGGCTCTGGTCGACAAGACCAAGAACTAATATGGCGCGGATCGCTTTTCTCGGCATTGGCAATATGGGGCGAGGCATGGCGCTTCGCCTCGCTGATGCCGGGCATGAGGTGATCCTCTGGAACCGAAGCCGGAGCAAAGCTGAAGCGCTTGGTGACCGGTTCCAAATTGCAGATACACCAAAAGATGCTGCAGTTGGCGCTGAAGCCGTCTTTGCAATGGTGGCTGACGATGAAGCCGCTTCGAGCATCTGGTACGGCGAACAGGGCGCATTGGCAGGAAGTGTGGCGCCCGGATGCTTTGCCATCGAATGTTCCACAATTTCCCACCAACATGCCAAGGAATTTTCAGACCGTGCGCGCGAAGCCGGGTTCAGGCCGATCGATTGCCCGGTTACGGGATTGCCAGACAATGCCGCTGCGGGGGAATTGACTTTGCTTGTTGGCGCGGATCCGGATGACCTTGCTGCCGCAAATCCATTTCTTGATCCGGTATCAAACGCGATTGTGCATTTTGGCCCACCCGGTGCCGGGACAGTTTACAAGTTGATGATCAATCTGATGGGAGCTGTGCAAATTGCGGCGGCTGCTGAAGGCCTGCTTCTGGCTGAGAAAGCCGGGCTTGATATTGCCCGGGTGACAGATACGATTGCAACGGGCCAGGCAGCGAGCCCGCAAGTGGTGCGCAATACTCAGCGCATGGTCGCCAATGATCATGATCAGAATATTACTTTTTCAGGGGCATTACGGACCAAGGACGTGCTCTATGGCGTGACGCTGGCCACGTCACTGGGTATTGAGCCGGGGCTTGGGGAGGCGGCGTTAGCGGCTTACAAATTGCTCCAGAAGCAGGGCGTCGATGATCTGAACGAAAGTCATATTTTTGAAGCCATGAAGCTTGCGTTGAAAACATGACAATTGGAACTTAGGGATTGGCACGCAACACAATTTCGGTTTCCTGGCCGTTGATTATCTGAAATTCGAAAAGATCAAATTCTCCCAAATGACTCCATCCTTTGGCGGTATATTGACCGGCGATCAACGGGAACCGTTCGCCGGATTGGCGATTGCGACTGCGCCGTCCACCGGCTGCCGTAATGCCGACCCGGGCATCGTCCATGGCCGTCCCGTCTGAATTTTCATACCGGACAATGGCCCAGCCAACGGGCATAATATATTCGAAAATTTGCTCCGGTTCATTGGTGATCGTGATTTCAGCAACCGCAAACGGGTTGAGGGCGTCCGGCACGCGCATGGCGTAAGTGCCGGGCAACACTTCTTGACCATTGTTGGCATGAACCACGTATTTGCGCTCGTTACCCTGCCACAATTCGGTATGTCGTCTTACGCGCTCATCCGACCCTTGGGGGAAGACGCGGAAATAGACATGGACTGTTTTCTGGACGGTATAGATCAGATCGTGATGTTGCCCGGTTTCGATTGTCAGGTTTTCGGAGAGGGTGTTTTCGTCGCCCAATACGATCCGGAATTCGTAATTGCCTTCGTCGATAAAGACCAGATCTTTGGACCGGAAACTGAGCACCTGCGCTCCGTTCTGGAAACCGCGCACGATGCCGGTGCGGGGACCGGAAAATTCACCTTCGACCCGAACCTTGACGGAAGGTGGGCGGACGACTGTAACATCGATCATGGTATCGCCGGTACTGCCCACCTCGATATCCATTGAAACCGGGTGGTAGATATTTCCGTTTTCGGTCTCGACCCCGATCTGCAAGGTATAGTCACCGGAAAGCATCTGGAAGCGCCCGTTGCTGGATACAGGGATTGCTTCACCACCACCTAAGGGAATAACAGTCCCCTTGGCGCGCATGGTTGCGCCGTTTTCGTCAAATGCGCTGATCAGCAAAGCAACCGAAATAGGTTCGTTAGTCGGCTCCGGGTCCGGTGTCGGGGGAACCATTTTGGGTTCTGGTGCTGGCGGCATCGGGGGCGCTTCAGCGGTTTCCTGAATGTCCTGCAGGGAGGCGCCAAGATCGCTTGCTGAATTGGCATCGTGATATTTGGTTCCTGCGGCGTCCGCGATACATTGCATAGCCGTGCGGGCCTGATCTTCAAGGCCAAGGCCAACAACATGGATACGGATTTCTACATCGCGATTCCGCCATTCACGAACTAGCGAGCAAGGGTCAGCGTTGCAGGTCTCGATCCCGTCGGAGATCAGAATAATTTCACCGGACCGGTCGCCAAAATCCTTCAACGCTTCGGTCAGCGACAGCGTGATTGGGGTTTTGCCCCGGGGTGTAACGTTTGAGACAATATCTGTTAGCGGGCCAGTTACCGTTGCTTGCGGCCCAAACGGCACAGCCAGTTCGGTATCAGTGCAGCTTGATCTGGAGCGGTGCCCGTACAGCCGCAGAGCGATATCGTGGTTTGGAAATTCGCCGGAAATGAAATTGGCGAGCACCTCGCGGGCAACTTCATATTTCCGGCTCTGGTCAGGCAATTCGCCCCACATGGAATTCGAGACATCATAGATGATGTAGATGCCGGGTCTGGCTTCTTGGGCGAGCGCCACAGACGCGCCGAAAATGATCAGAATAAAGGCATAAGCAAATTGCAGGAGTTTCATCGAAGATACCGCCATCTCGTGTCGAAACATGACTGTTCTTATGGCAGATTTTAATTTCGAGAACAATTATAGCGATACAGGTTGCCTGCCGCCAACAGACCAGGAACTTGCTGTTACGCAATCAACCGGGCCTATGATCCGGTATTTTCACGTTATTGGGCATTTTATTACTGGTATTTCTGTGAAATCTTACGGCCAATGGGGTATATTTTGTCATGCAGATTTTTTCAGGCAAAGACCGCCCTGTCCATTTGGGCCCTTATCCGGTCGAGCGATTGCGTCGCGCGGCCTTGTCTCCTGCGGCACAAACCGCGCTGACAGGTGAAGGGCGTAGCCCGGCTCCTGGCAGGTTGTCGGGGCATATTTTCGATTATTATGAATTGTTCGCGCCGCTTCGCGATGGCGATGTCGCTCCAGCCAAAGCACCGCTTCCTGACGATGCACAGGCAGTAGCGAACGAAATCAAAGCAAGCGGGATTTTTCTTGGAGCAACAGCAATTGGCATTTGTGCGATTGCCGGCGCCAACGGATCCAAACAGCCGCAAAAGGCAATTGTGTTAGCTGTCGAAATTCCCCGTTCGATTGAAGTTGATAACCCAGCCTACGCCTGGACCAAAAATAGCGGTCGCGATATTGCTGCACTCCGGGCAGGAGAGGTGGCGATTTCACTTGGTGGTTATATTCGCAGGCTTGGCTATGAAGCGCGAACCCACTCGGAATATGACACGGAAGTTGATCTGGAAACGCTGGCGGTACATGCAGGCGTTTGTGTTCGAAAGGGCGATAGACTTAAGTTGCCATACGCGAAGAGAGACTTTGCACTAGCGGTGATAGTCACGACGTACCCGGTGTCTGTGGATGCGCCGATCATTCAGCGCAACGGATTGGCGCGGATGTTTGCCGAACGCCTCCCCTGGTGGTTGGGAATGTCAGGCGTTCAATCCAGCCCGACCCGGGCTAAATTGGCGCGGCGGCGAACCGATTTAAGTGCTTATGCCATGGAGACAATCAAGCGGGTTGAAAAACCAACCACGCTGATTTTCGAAGATGAAATTCCAGGAGTGCCTAAACGCGCCGCCTTCTTTGAACGCGCCCTGCAGGGTGATCTTGGTGCGAAATCACAGCGGGAACGGTCGCGGTTTGCGTTCAAGCACCCGCTCTCCGCCAGCATGGTGAGCCAGATCCGTACCATGGTGCCGCACCAGCGTGGCGCTGTGGCCAAAACTAAAAGTGCGGATACGAATGACGCGGCTGCAAATTCACGGGCGCTCAAATCGCTATTTTATTTTCTCGGTGCTGATCTGGTCGGCATCTGTGTCGCCAAACCCTATACCTGGTTTTCCCACAAGGAAGACGGCACGCCGATTAAACCGTATCATAAATACGCCATCGTGCTGCTGATCGATCAGGGTTACGAGACCATGGAAGGAGCGTCCGGCGACGATTGGGTCAGCGGGCAGCAAAGTATGCGTGGCTATATGCGCGGCGCTGAAATAGCCGGCATCGCGGCCGCTCATATCCGCGATCTTGGCCATGATGCGGCGTCGCATTCAAATGCCCTGTCAGATGTATTGCAATTGCCGTTGGTGCTCGAAGCCGGGCTTGGCGAACTAAGCCGGATCGGCGAATTGGTGCTCAATCCGTTTGTAGGGCCGCGCTTCAAATCTGCGGTTGTGACGACGGACATGCCGCTTGAGGTTGATATGCCGATTGATTTCGGCCTCCAGGATATGTGCACCAAATGCAATAAGTGCGCCCGGGAATGTCCGTGCGATGCAATTTCCTGGGGCGACAAGGTTATCTTCAACGGTTACGAGATTTGGAAGCCGGATGTTGAACGATGCACACGCTACCGTTTGACCAATCCTCGCGGTTCCTCTTGCGGGCGCTGTATGAAAATGTGTCCTTACAATAATGAAGGCCTGCTGCATCAGAAATGGGCGCTCTGGGCCTCAATCAAATGGCCCTGGACCCGGCAATCAATTGTCAAATGGGACGACCGGCTTGGCCACGGGACGATAAACCCGGTCAAGAAATGGTGGTTTGATCTGGAAATTACTGACGAAGGCGTTGTTACCCCGAAGGGCGCCAATGCGCGCGGGTTGGATGTTGATCGGGTGCTGGAACCGGAAAAGCAAAAAATGGCTTATTATCCCGCCAGCATGATGCCGCCGCCAGACCATGGAGACCCGGTGCCGCTTGATCGCAAAGCGGCGCTGGCAGTGAAAGAATTTATCGAAACGCGGTCGGAGGCGCTTGTGCGCCGTGCGGCAGGATTGAAGAAACCTGATATTTTTATTCCGACGCCGCCCGTTGGGACTGAAAACGATACCGGCAAACCTGCGCCGAACCCTTATCTGCCGTTGGATTCATGAACCGGTCAGGCGGATGTTTCAGCCGCGATATGGGCCTGAACCTCTTCGATGGTCTTGAAGACATGCCAACCGGATTTTGTTTCCAGTTCAATCTCACCGCTTTCATAAATGCGGAATGAATAACCGCGAATTTCGCCTTCCTGAACGATCTTGCCCAGAGAGGAGAGGGCGGTGTCGTCCTGGGGTTCGGCAATATCTTCGGCGATTTCGGGCTCTTCCGCAATTTCGGGCTCAACCGGTTCATCCGCTTCGGGCGCAGGTGTTTCTGGTATCGGTTCAACAATTGGTTCCGGAATCATTTCCTGTTTTTCAAGGTCTGGCTGTTCCATCACAGGTTCATCCGGTTCAGGCGTTTTAATCGATTTCAATCCGGCGGTTTCGGGCCGGATGGACGCGCCGCCCTGAAGGTTTTGCAAAAGCTGGATGCAGCGTCCAATGCCCATCATGATGAAGCCGATGGTGATATTGGAGACCCCGCCATAGGTGACAATCAGGGGTAACACGCCGTTTTCGCTGAAATTCAGCGCAAAGTCGCTTACACCCCAGGCGATTAAAATCGCGCCCAATCCGTACAATAAATAATGCATTCCACTTTCCTCGATTTGCCACCGCGCTATCGATTGGCCCAGTGGACCTTGCCTATGGTTAATACATCGTTTACGAAGTCCATACAGACTTGTTGCAACAGACATTCTGAATCGGATAGTGCGGCCCTTATGTATAGCCAGAACAGAAACAGCAAAGCAGCGGCGATGCGCATTGATGCGCAGCAGCGGGCTATTGCGATTTCGGGTTTTGGTCTCGTCGCCCTTCTAATTTCCCTTCTTTCAGCCAGTGCGCTTCTAGGCCTTATCAGCCCCTGAACGCCCGCCGGTTTTTTTCAATGCCAGGTGTTCAGGGGATGGAGTTCAACCCCGAAGAATTCATCGCGATTGAAATCGCGAAAGCCAAGGAACAAGTCACATGAGCGACAATCAAAATAACGATCCTGCAGGAAAAACCGAACCCCGCGACCCGAAAGACAGGGTCGTAATTTTCGACACCACATTGCGCGATGGCGAACAATCACCGGGCGCATCCATGACGCTGTCTGAAAAACTCCAGGTCGCCGAGATGCTTGACGAGATGGGTGTCGATATTATCGAAGCCGGATTTCCGATTGCGTCCAACGGTGATTTTGAAGCGGTCAACGAAATTGTCAAGGTCATGAAAAATGCGGTTGTGTGCGGGCTGGCCCGCGCCAGCCTGAAAGATATTGATCGGGCAGGGGAAGCTTTGGAGCCCGCAAAACGATCACGCATCCACACCTTCCTGTCTACCAGCCCGGTACATATGAAATACAAGCTCCAGATGGAACCGGAAGACGTCTATGACGCGGTTTGCTCGTCCATCGTGCATGCGCGGAAATATACGGATAACGTGCAATGGAGCCCGGAAGATGGCACCCGCACAGAGCATGATTTCCTCTGCCGGTGTGTTGAAGGGGCGATCAAGGCAGGCGCCGGCACCATCAATATCCCGGATACGGTCGGGTATACTGTGCCGGATGAATATTTCGATCTGATCACCATGTTGAAAACCAGGGTGCCGGGCGCAGATGACGTGATTTTCTCGGTCCATTGCCACAATGATCTGGGGATGGCGGTTGCCAATTCACTGGCAGGCGTTCGTGCCGGAGCACGCCAGATCGAATGCACCATCAACGGGCTTGGCGAGCGCGCCGGGAATGCGGCTTTGGAAGAGGCCGTGATGGCGATCAAAACCCGCCAGGACGTATTGCCTTATTGGAACAATATAGACGCGACCATGTTGGCGCGGGTATCCAAACTGGTCTCCAACGTTACTTCTTTTCCGGTGCAATATAACAAAGCGATTGTCGGTAAGAACGCCTTCGCGCACGAATCCGGTATCCATCAGGATGGTATGCTGAAACATACCGAGACCTACGAAATCATGACGCCGGAAAGTGTTGGCATCAAGGAAACCTCGCTGGTCATGGGCAAGCATTCGGGTCGTCATGCCTTCAAGGACAAGCTGCAATCGCTGGGTTACGATCTGGGCGATAATGCGGTTCAGGATGCGTTTCGCCGGTTCAAGGAATTGGCCGACCAGAAGAAGCATGTTTTTGATGAAGATATTGAGGCGCTGGTCGACGACGAGATGGCCCATGCGGATGAGCATATCAAGGTCATCGCGTTGACCATCATCGCTGGAACCGGTGGCCCACAAAAGGCCACCATGACGCTGGATATTGATGGCCAGCATGTCACCAAGGAAGCCCATGGCAATGGCCCGGTCGATGCGATCTTCAACGCCATCACGGAAATGGTGCCGCACGAAGCGCGGCTGGATCTCTATCAGGTTCACGCCGTGACATCAGGCACCGACGCACAGGCAGAAGTCTCGGTCCGGATGAGTGAAGACGGCAAAACGGTCACAGCACGCGGTGCAGACGTGGATACTATGGTGGCTTCAGCTAAAGCTTATGTTTCGGCGCTGAACAAACTTCTGGTGCGGCGCGAAAAGAGCAAACCGGCAGTGCTGGCTGCCGGATAGTCGCTCCGGCTTTGCACTAAGATAAAAGGCCCCGGGTTTGCCGGGGCCTTTTATCTTAGGTTTCCCCGCTGGACTTGGACAAGGCGGTTTGCTACAGGACATGAATTCGCCAGCGGCGGATTTTAGGCGCGTAGCTCAGTTGGTAGAGCAGCTGACTCTTAATCAGCATGTCCGGGGTTCGAACCCCCGCGCGCCTACCAAACATTTCAATGACTTAGCGGGTTATTGGCAATATTTCCGCTGAAATTTTCCACATGTGCTACGTCTATGCTACATGTCAAACTCCAATCCCCATTCTAGAATTTAGGGCGATTGGCGGTTTCATTGGTTCTTGCCATTAGTCGGATTCAACGAAACCTTCGAGGTGTGGTCTGTCGTTAACCGGGTTTCTTCTAATTAGGTTAGTTCTCTATTACCATCTCGAAGGGGGCGGCATTGATATCCCCATCATAATCGCGCCCCTTCATAAATAACGCCCCGTGCAGTACTGACAGTTCCCTACTGACAGTTCCCTACTACATCAACCATACGCCATGCGCACTAGTTATCTAACAGTACGCACTGGTAACCTCACGCGCGTATTCTTCCAGAATAAGAGACACCATTCTATCACTGTGTCACTCTTATAAATTCACCCCCCATTCCACCATTGCACCACCATAGAATAGATAGTCCTTCATAGATTGAACCCCATGCTTTCCCCTACCAACTAAACCGCACCCACGTTTTCCGGCTTGGACTTATCCCTGCGGGATCGTCCCGCCTACGTGGGCAATCACCACTTGCCTTTGGGCCAGCCGCCCGGCCACGCTCAAGCGCCCCCATCATAAAATGATATCGCTCTTATCGTAGCCCCGCGCTCGTTCTGTATGGGCACCCTTGTCGCGCGCCACCCCTATGGCTTTCAATCGCTCAATGGGTCCCATCTTTTACCCGCCGACCCCGACCCCGCGCTCGTACTAATACAAGCGTGCGGGGGTGCGTGGGTGAGCTTCCGGTTTCGCCAATAAAAAATTTGGAAGGAAAAAATTAGAATTGCACCTGCCCATGAATTTCGAACACGGCAGCTTATATCCTGCACGCCATCAATGGTGGCTAGTCAATTTACATATTCATTTGCTGCAAAGATCAGCGATCTCCTGTTTTCAGAAAGATAAGTATGGGCAAAAAAATCCTCTCATAAGGCGGGGAGACATTGAGGTAAAATTTAAACTCGTTCGCCTTGGTTTAAAAAATGAGTGCCTGGGCCTTCGGTATCTCGACGGTCACCTGGACTTGCCACGGTTTAGTTCCGCGTCCTTGAATGGAATAATTGCCATAAAGAAGAAAAATTATGTTGAGCAAACGCGGCGACGAATTTCATCATAATCTTCTCATTGTTCCTGGGTAATTATGGCAGATAATAGTCCGCGAAATAATAGTCTGCGATGATCAATCTGTGAACAAACAAAATCAAATGGCAAACGATCACAAGGCTCGATATTTGCTACGTGCTCGCCGATTGCAGACGATCTTTCGTGCTTTGTCCATCACCAATTGCACTTAAAACGCCCATAGCGGACTCTCTAGGGTTGTTTGCAACATTGCTGCTTCCATCATGGTGCAATGACAATATCGCTCTTGTCAGCCTTCTGTGGCGCTCTGTCGCTTTGCTGCTATTTTGGCATTGTGGTCGGCAAAACAATCTGAGCGAACCAAATCTTTGACCAAGAAACTGAATCCGATTGGCTAAAATTTGCTTTAGAGCTCAGTTGCTAGGCGTGTAAAAATTGAATTTGTTCGTCGCCGCGCAAAATTTATGCCCATCATTGAGGGGTGTTTCAGACGAAATTCTAAAATCAATCTGTGTCTGAAAATTACCAGAATAGGCCATTGCAGAAATTTCTGCTCTCTGCCCTGAGCTGCCGTTTGGCAGTTCCGCATATTTCAGAATGAAAATCAGCAAAGCGAACATTTATCGAATTTAAATGTTAATTGCCTTCACCACCAGGTGGGCAATTATTCGGCAGCAGAAACGCCAAGGTTTGGAATATCTCTAAACAAAAACGTATCGCGGGCACCAATGGAATACTTGTTAGGATAGTGCTGTTTTGGCGTCGAAGTGATAACTCTGATTTCGGGTCGCTCTTTTGCAAATAACCAACAACCAACTGTCTGCATTTTGCTTCCGAGAGGGGCGACTATAAAATTGAACCGGTAGCGGTTGTAGTTATTCTCATATTGAGCGCACAAAAAGTTGTAAGTCGCACGCCAATCAAGAGTCTCGACGTCATAAACAATGCTATCGGACAACAGATCAAAATTTGGTATATCAACTGAATCACCGCGCCATTTTAAGTCATCGCGAACGGGTTGCCCTCGTACTAGAACTCTCACATTTGTTTCGAGCGCCTGTAAAATCGCACTTAATCTCCCTCTTTTGAACGGCAGGAACGTAATTAAAAAGAGCGGGTAATTGGGGAGCATCTGACCTTTCAGATCATCAAATTCTTCAATTTCACAATGGGATGAATGCAGTACTTTACTATTTTCAAATTCATTCATCTTTACGAAGGCCTTTTGGAGATCTTCCTCGTTCGCGATTTCTTCGAAGTCCCCAAAAGTTGGATAATACTCTTCTGCTTCTGTATACAGTAAGTCGAATTCCAAGCCAGAATCATAAAGGGTTGAGAGGACGTTCATCATGATAGTTCTTGAACAACCTGTGATGTCAAAAATGACCAGATCTGACCCAGGAACGAGCGACTTGAGGAATTCCCTAAACCTGCTGAGCTCTGTTGTCATGAATTCTTGATATCCGTTTGGAGGACAAAGGCCACCTGAAAGCTGTTTGATAATTTTCCAGTTTTTTTCGTTCTCTGACCCGTCAAACTTAAGTAGGACACAGTTCTTTGCGGGAACGCCGAGGTCATTCAATTTTTGCGCGGAGGTGATAGCCCTGTCTTCAAATCCGGCACAAAATATGAAGGTGATGTGCCGTGCTTCGTGTGTTAAGATCTCAAGCTTCATTGATCAACGGTCTGCGCAAGTTGATCAATGAAGCTTGACTGATCACTTGGCCCAACGCCACCCTCTGCAACACGGGTCCTGAGAAATTTATCTGGCTCAACAACAAATGCTTCAAAGCTCTTGGCAGTCATCGGTAACGTGTTCGCGCTGTTATATGTAGTTGGAAATGCCGGGGTAAAGATTTTTCGAAACCACAGTTTTCGTGCGGGACTGCCTTTGCCAGAATTACTGAAGCCTCCATCAATGAATACGCCACTTTGTAGCAACTCAACGATCGCTTCAGAAGTGCCATTGGAAATATCATCCATCTCAATTTCAATCTTCAGGTACTCTTTTGGCTTGTCTCGCTTCTGTTTACCAGGTCGACGCTCAAGTAACTTAAATCTAGAAAATTTTCCGAAGATTAGTGCTATTTGATACAAATCTACACCGCCCGAAGTCGTTGCATCTCGGAGCCTGTAGAGCTCTCGCCAGGCGTACTGTCTGATTACTCTGTGTTGGGTGTTTACGGAGATTTGGCCTTCATTTGACAAACGCAGCATTTGCCCAAGCATGTCGATCAAGTAGCTGATATCGCCAGAGCATAGCTTCATCACGGTGTTTCTGCCACAATATCGGAAATGTCTTGCATTCTGCTTTTCACTCAACTCTCTGAGTCTCTCTGCAATAGGACCGCCATTATCCTCGCCAAGCAATTCTTTGAGATCGCGCCCTTTGTAGCTTTTTGAAAATGCGAACCTCCGCGCGAAAATGTCATCAACAAAATCAGTAACAGTTTCCTCTGAACTGCTCAGTGCTATAGCTTCGAGGTATGACCTGCCGAGGTTAATCTCTCTAAATTCTCGGTTTAGTTTGTAGTGATTTCCCCGCAAGTCCTCTGTTACTACGCTTTCGCTGTGTGCGCTTACGCGAAAACTATAATTCCCGCCCGAATTCCAGATCAGTGGTAAGAGTGTTCTTTGGACTTTAACAGGGACCTTTGGGCTCGAGAAATCATCCAACAGGAAAACGATGTTCTTCCTTTCGAACAAATTAGAAAGTGCGTGCAGTTTCGCGACGAGCCCGGTGAAAAAATTCGAATTGAGTAGAGATCCAGAAGGAGGCTCCGATATTTGGTTTAGAACCAATATGTTTTGTTGTCGCTTAACTTGTGTAGCCAAAGCTGAGATTCCGCCTGATCGGACCAACCCCAGGCTGGTGGATACATAGTCACAAAGTTCCCACTCAGAGATTGGATCTAAGTTCCAAATATTGCGAACCTGCCCGTATTCGATCGCGTGGAGAACTTCTGTTACGAAAAGCAGGATAAAGTAATAAACAGTTAGTTCTTCAGATTGGGCCCAAGGTGGGAGCTTCTTCAGCGAACAATGGTTGCCGATGTCGATCCGCGCTGAAACAAAGAATGCAAGATATTCATCCCTGTTAAAGCGACTTTGTATGGAGCCCAATTTTTCGCCATCGAAGTGCGGTAATATCCTTGTGCTAAGCCTCATGCTACGAAGAATTATCGTTTTTCCGCAGCCTCTTGGGCCCGTGATCAGCGTCCCCTGGGACTCTGGGCTTGCGATGCTGCCTATCCACGGAATTGACCCAGAAAAAAGATAGTTGATGTAACCATCATTCGGAAAATCGTTTGCGTTTAAGTAACCAAATGGATCGTCAAGTTCTACAACTTCGTTGTTTGCTAGCAACAACCTGCTTTCGAACAAGGATGTTAATTCTGCCATGAGCGTAGTTGCCGTGTCGATGCTACGGGCTTGGTTTTCATCAAAAAGCCTGGACACCAGAGTAGAAACACCATCCAGTATAAATTGCTCTTCACGTGTCGACTGCGGGCCCTCTGCAAGAGCTACTATTTTTAACTCATTCATGTGAGATGCCAAGAATTGCAGATCGCTTAGTCGGTCTTCGTGCTTCTCTCCACGAAAAACAGCAGAACCGATATCGACAATTTTACAGATATAGGGGCTGCTAATTTTCCGAGTTCTTATCTCCGTCGGATCAAGTTGTCGTACTAAAATGTTGTCCGAATTCAAGTCGTTGTGCCACAAGTTCTTGTCTTCAAACCGTTCTAATCCCGCCGTAACATCGAAAATTACGCTAATGATTTCACTTGCTGTTTGTGGTTTGTTTTTGATAAACTCCGTCAGTGTAATTCCTTCTACCCATTCCATAACTATAAAGTAGAAGTTCAATTCTTCTTCGAGTAATTTTAACGAAATGGAACCCGCGTCCTCCAGAGTCGCAATGTGAGGATGTTGACCTAATTTGTGATATCGAGAAATTTCCGATTCGAATGATTTATCTACCTGTTCGTACAATCGAACGGGTACCAATTTCAGCGCAAACGATTTGCCAATGCGATTTATCGCTCGGAATACTGCGCCATAGTGACCCCGGTCGACACTTTTTTTGAGGGTATATATATCGACAGTTTGCCCCTCTAACAGAGGGCCAATGTCCAAGGGCTTTCCACACTCAGGACAAGTATCTTTTTGGGATTTTGATGTGCCCTTCGCGCAAAAAAAGCAGGGATAGTTTCTTTCTGACGGTCGTTGAATTGCCACTGGTTATTTTTCTTTTCTTAAGTTCATTCTTTCATTTCTTACGTATATTAAATTAATAATATTTTCTCTGTTCCATGACTTGTACTCTATCTGCCGCCTAGAACGCGGCACGATCCATCGCTGCTTTGCTAAGGCACTTACCTCAGAAACTGAAAGTAATTTCGAAAGGTCCGGCGTACCTTCGCCGGTTCTCAGAATCTGGAAAGAATTTGCTGCTAATTTTCCTAAGAATACTTGTCTCTTGATTCCATGATGCAATAAATTTTGCTGAAGGCCAAGAGCTTTGAATGCCGCTCTTATCGTACGCAGCCTCCAGTTCGGCCCTTGTCCGAAATCATTTTGGTTCACATATGGATGTTCTTGTTGGCGCAGATAATCGCGCAGTTCTTCGAAGAGTGCGTCGGGAATATGAAAGTGACCCCACCCCTTTGTGTAACCGATCGGTTCTAAATATTTTTTTCCCCCAAGGTTCAACCTGTTGTAAACTGATGAACGCCCCATTGACGAACTTGTGGTGATAGCAAGCAAACGCGCCGCTTTCTGTTTGCCCGAAATAATCCCCACAGTCTCGCCATATTTCCTTTGGAAGTCGTCATATACATCCCGTGTTTGAATAAGGCATGCGATCGCTTTGCCAACAAGCAGATGGTTGTACGGTGGCAGAGCACCAAGCACATATGCATCAAGGATATTGCAAAGTCGCGCTGATCGGTCAGACGCATCCCAGTTTATCAACTGATCTCGCACATTCAGGTTAAAAACAGGATCTCCAAGCGCTATAATACCCGCTAGCTTTTCGTGGTACTTGTCCCAGACGAGATAGCGCATTCTTCGTCCAAATCCACTAGATACGGGCACAGACCAAGTCAGGCTTGCTAATCGAAAAAGCCGGGCCTCAAAGGTGTTCGACTTGACTTGGATTAAGGATAGCTCAATGTCCTCGGGCGATAGTTCAGACCCATTGGCCACCACAGCTTCAAATTCAGAGTAACCCAGCGCAATCAATCGTTCGCTTGACGCAATTTTATCCGCGCGGTGCACTGAGTGCAACTTCCTGATAGTTGTCTTGTCACCAGTAGGTGGTGAAAGCAGGCCGCCCTCACCTTTGATGAACCCAAGCGAACTAAAGTGTGAACGCAATTTTCGTTTCAGTTGTGCCTCTAAGCTTAAAACTGGAATAGAGCCATTTCGGGAAACAGTCATCTTTAAGATTTTACCCTCAAATATTTGGCACATATACCTGCTCAGGCTATACTGAACTAAACGGAGAGGACATCCAAGAAAACAATGGAACCAAATCGTTCGAGCCGAGCCATTAGTATCGAAGATAGTTTCAGTTTGTGCGATGGAATATCTGTCCTCGGCTGCTTGCAGTCCGGCGTTACAGTTTATAATCAACAGGTTAGAGCTCATAATTTGCTGTGGTCCATAAAGCAAATTGTAGATGATGGCGGGGCCGAACCAAATAGCATCGCCATTGTAGGCGGTGGGAT
The DNA here is from genome assembly GCA_021775875.1 of Hyphomicrobiales bacterium. Lineage (GTDB taxonomy): Bacteria > Pseudomonadota > Alphaproteobacteria > Rhizobiales > NORP267 > NORP267. The sequence continues at coordinate 287,212 of JAJFHA010000002.1, forward strand.
TGGGGGGCTCACAGCCGCAGCTTGCGCACTTGCTCTCTTTTCTAAAATTGAAATCTCACTTTTTGAGAAGCAGTGGGAACTTTGCCCTCTTCAACTAGGTTCCGACAATCGTTGGCTTCACCCCAGAATTTATGATTGGCCAGATCCGGGAAGCCGAGCTCCGAGTGCATCTCTCCCGCTTTTAAATTGGACCGAAGGAAGAGCCTCCGATGTGGCGCGGCAGATTATCAGTGGTTTTGCCCAATCGACAGCGGCCACTTCTGGCACACTCAGTATGCATTTGGGAGTGAGGCATCTAAAAATAAATTCTGCAAGCCGGATGATCGAATGGATGGGCAACCGAGCTGTCCTTGATGGTGGATTTCTTAAGTTTGAAGAACCTGCCGGTAACTCGAAGAAGTTTGACAGAATAATACTGGCGACGGGTTTTGGGCTAGAGTGCACCTCGGAAATCTCAGAAGCAGGGTCGTATTGGCAAAATGAACGACTTGGTCAGCCAGCATTCGACGGCCAACGCCAAACCTATCTGATATCGGGATATGGCGATGGAGCATTGGTTGATCTTTGCCGGCTTGTGATATCCAGATTTAGGCAAGATTCTATAGTTTATGAATTATTTCCGAACGATATCGAAACGATGGAAGTCAAACTACTCAAACTCAAGCATGATATTATCTCGAACCCGAAGCAGGCGTTTGACTTGCTGGAGGACGCATTTGACGGACCTCTAGCCGATGTTCCAAAATTATTCCAGCAAAGATTCCGAAACGATACTCGCGTGGTAATGCACCTTTCGGGCAAAACCTCTAACCCAAAGAGGTCAATTGCAGATTTGTTCTCTGGAGATGCATCTTTCTTGAATAAACTAGCCTTGTTTGCGCTCTATAAATCTGGTGGCTTCATACCATATTTTGGTAGTATTGATAATGCAGTAAATGAATATGGCATCGCTAAAGGACGTGTTCTAATTAGACACGGAACACAACCAACCGACGTTCTTCGGGGATTGTTTACTGATGAAGCTGCAATCGATAAGGGAGTTTGCAGGCTTAGAGCAAAGCCAGTACAAACACCGGAGCGTTGTTGGGTACCTGGCATTTTTCCAACATAAATTTTGAGGTCGATATGATGAGTGACAGGCCTGAACACCCAGAACCTGTGCCGACATCAACGCAGTTGGCGGTTCTTCCTTTCTTGGCTGCCTTAGAAGGATACCTGGCCCAAGCATCTGATGGAAAAGATTTGCGTGTCACTATGCACCGGGTGATGGCCCGTGAAAAACACCGCTATATTCAGCAAATATGTACATACTTAGGTAGCGAGTCGAACTTGGATAGCGTTGGAAAACAGAGAATAAGGGCCGGGCGACTTTTCCCCGCTAACACTGGCCTAATGGGCAAGGCGATTCATGAAAAGAGAGTGTTTCGGACTAAGCATTTTGAGAACGATCAAGCACTTGAAGAAGAATTGAAAAAAGACCTTGAAACAACAGGCTCTGGTCGCACAGTTGATGAGGTGGCAAAATCCTACTTGTCAATACCTTTTTTAGGTTCGGACCTAAGTCCAGTCCTAGTGCTATATGCAGATAGCCAGAAATTGAACTTCTTCGCCGATGATGATCGTGTGTATGCAGTCTTGAATATGTGTGAGGGTTTTTGTCGGTTTTTCGATTGGCTTGCAACCGAAGAACCGTTCAGTACCCTAAGAAATTTTTTGACACCGGATCAGGAATTCAAAACAACCGAGTCAACTGCATACGAAAACGTGCAAGAGCTGATTGACGTTGATTTGCCGAAATTCAAGTTTATACGGTCCTTCAATTACGAAACCACCTCTAGTCAGGCGTAGGTTAACGAAATCTCGCTATTTGAGACTGCTGTGCCCGCTGTGTTTTCTTGAAAATTGGGTTTGCAGTCCCTGTACCCTGGCCAAGCCCAAGTTGGACTGCATTACTCAAAGCGTCTTAGTATCAGTATGAAAGTCCAATTCTGGGAAGTGAAGTGTGGGTGTTGCATATGCAGCCGAAGTCTCCTTTCCCACCATTTTGGTCACTATACGCATTACAACGAGAGACCGAATTGGGTCAGGAACTGCGCACGAATTGACCAACATCGTCCAGATGATCCGCACCCAAGATCAAATGCAGTTACGTCCAATTAGGCCCAATGTTTGAGGGTCTTGAAATCCCATCATAAACCCGTTGCTAACGCTTTCATTTGCATGACTGAATGGCCAGGATTCAACAAAACTGATGCTTCTGATATTTGACCATTCGCCTTCGTTAATAGGAATGCGCAACATGTAAACAGTATGGGGCTCGTTTTCATAGCTTACAGAACCCAGAACTTGAAATGTGCCAACGCGGGTAAAATTTCCGAGGTCGAATTCAAAACTTGCACCATTCCATCGATCAACATTTGCACCGGATGGCATCGATACAGACACTGACATTGAATTGTCGCGACACTGGACTCGTCTGATAATTGGGCGGTTCAAATAATAGCCCGTGCTTTGTGCCGTCAGAACGCCTTGAAATTGCGTCAGGCCAAACGGCTCATCCGACCTAGTATTGATAACTCTCAATTCTTTTGCCTCCCCCACAGACAAGAGTCGAATTCCACTGCCAGCGATCGGAGACGTTGCCGCCGCGAGCGCCGCAACGCGCGGGCTGGCACCCATTTTATCTACATAACCGACAACAATGCCGGTCAGTCTTTGCGTCTCAGCTAGGTCTTCGTAGGTGGCAACAGGGACCTCTGGATTCTCGATGATATCCAACAAACGTGGATCGTAAAATTGATGAATGCCGTATGAATCAGCATTGTAAAAACTCCGTTCAAATCCACCGAGAAAGGCATAGGCGCAGGCCGAATAGCATTGCCCAGAATTCAGTTCTTCCAACTCCATGAAGCTATCCTCAGAAAGAGGAACAGAAATAGTTTCCCCGATACCGGTATTCAGGAAACGCTTCCGGATGATACTTCCCAATCTCAGTCCGCCCAAAAGATTCCCACCCGGTGAGTTAAAAAAGACTCTCGCTCTAAAATTAATGCCTGCATCATCCAGCCAATTTAAAAATTGATCAGGCGTGTCCTGGGTTATTTTTCCTTCAGCAGAAATCCATTCACTTCCAGCCATATTGCCACCGCTGCTGGCGTAACAGAAAGTCATTGGTGCACTGTAACGATTATCAGCGCGACAAACCTCTTTGTTGGTTTCCCACCAGCCATCACTTCTGGCCACAGCCAAGGGAGCCAAGATTGTGCTAAAAATACAAAAGAAAAAAAGCCGCGTAAATTTCAAAAGAACTCCATGGCTAGGGTAAAAAAACATTGTTGAATTCGTGAACACTAAAACTCAGACCTATCCATTGTGGCGGCATCCTACTGTATTTTGGAATGACTATCAGACCGGCTAAATTATTAGAGAATAACTTAGCCGCCCTATTGACAATTTAGCCTTCTCCGCACTTCCAAACAGCCATCAACATACCCGTCAGCCCAACCCAAGCCAGCTTGGGCCTCCTTGCTATTATCCATACTCCAATAATTTGGATTGCAGCGGCACAATTGTGACTCTGCTTCAGCCCAACCACTATCATATTTTTCTTCAGATACTTCGCTTTCGAGACAGGCCGCAAGAGGAAGTATTGCGATTGAAATCACAATTAACCGAACAAAAATTTGCATACTAGATTTTTCCCTTCTTGAGGTTGCTCCATATGCTGGACCATGACTTAAAGTGATTTCCGGCCTTATAGACACCATCAGCCGGTTGGGGTTGCCATTGGATTTGATGGACTCCATCGGCGTTTTCTGGCCGATTGAGCTGTGCGGGTGTTCGTAATTGCAGTCATGTCTGAACACCCCGCATTTTACCTGAGCATCGGCCAGTGACAAGAACCATTTCTGATCGATGCATTCTGCCCTGACCTTGCCGTAGAGTGCCCCCAAAAAACTGGTGTCGGTGGGCTTGCTTGGTCGTGAAAAGTCCAGAATCACCCCATTCATGTAAGTCCTCGGTAAATATCTGGCCTTCTACAACACTTAGAGACCGCATTCATCGCATGACTGGCAGATGCCCGATCAGGCTAAGTTCAAACTGAGACACATCAAAATTAATTATTTTGTCCTCACTCTGGATTGATTGAATGCAGAACACGTAGTGAACTCCGACACATATTTTAAATTGTATTGTCGAAATCCGCTCCTGCTCATACGTCATCGCTAATTGGTGCCAAATTGGGCACGGAATGGGTATCCGGTGAGACACCAGTGTCCATGTTCATTTTACGAGCGATATCGCCGCTGACGCGCTCCCTTGCGGCTCTCTCGGGCGATTGCCCGATGTGGGCATACCGCTCTGTTGTGGATGATTGCGAGTGCCCTAGTAATTTTCCGATCATGGGAAGCGACATGCCGCCAGCTGCCGCAGTGGAGGCATAAGAATGTCTAAGATCATGGATACGCAAATCGTCGAGGCCTATCTCAGAACGAAGCTTACGCCATATTTTTGGTAAACCTTGATAGAATCCATTTTTACCGGTGCCGGGCAGGAGAAATGGATTTCCAATCATTTTATGATGCAACTCCAGCTTGTTTAGGATGCTTGTCTCAGATTGCGACAGTTGTATGGTGCGAGCACCTGTTTTCGTGTCGGGTAGATAGAGGAGATGCTGCTCTTTATCCCAATCGTTCCACCGCGCTTTGACGATTTCGCTGTACCGGCAACCTGTAAGCAATAGGAGCCGGATTGCCGCTACAGCAAGTGGATAATTTTTTTCTGCTGTCATCAGAGTTTTGCTAAGCCGCTCGAATTCCTCGTTCGACAAATAACGCTCTCTTTTGTTTTCGCGATACTTCTCGATATCGCTTACCGGGTTTTCGCCGGTATAGATCTTCGCCTTTCTCAAATACGAAAACATCGAACTCAAGACTGACAAAAGGTAATTTGCCATGCGCGGTTTGCTGTTTAACTTCCGATGCAAAGCTGAGATGGCGGCGTGGTCAACTTTGTCAATTTTCATATTTGCAAACGCTGGCAGAAGATGATTCTTGGCGAGGTTCCGATAGTCCCGAATGGTTTTCGCCTTCCGCTTGGATTCTACATGCTGTTGCAGAAATATCTCCCATGCCTGCGAGAAATTCAGCATCAGCTTGTCTGCATCCCGTACGGCTTGCGGGTCTTCTCCCAACTCGGCCATCGATAGATAGTTTTTGGCCTTGCCCCGCGCATCTCGCGCCGAAACTAAATCCGCTCGACCGACCGATACCCATCGATAGGTGGTGCTTGGACGAACGCGGTATTTGACAACAAATGTCCTGGTCGTTTTTCCCCTAATCGAAGTAATGCACCGGCACCCGAACCCGGCGAGATCAGTATCCCATGCCGTCAGGCGCTTCCCCGGTGGCGGGTTTAGATGGCCAATGGAGGTGTCGTTGAGTTTGAGTTTCATTGGTCGAACCTGTTTTCTCGAAGTGGCTAGCTACGGCGCGCTTTTAGTCGCTCCAAATTTTTGGTGCTACGGACGGTGCTACGTCCATCATAGGCATGTTTCATCCATTTTATGAAGGGGCAATAATGGAGAATAGCTGAAAAAACGCAGAAATCCCGCGTAAAATACATCGCTGCGTCTAAATAATTGGGCTGGATCGCAACTAGAATGGGAGTCCTGCTAACTCTTAATCAGCGGGTCCGGGGTTCGAGCCCCCGCGCGCCTACCAAAGAAATCAAAGACTTAGGTCAATATGTTGTAGCATAGAAAGAGAACGAGAGACACTTTTGGGGTCTCATGGTCTCGGGTGAGATTTTTGTTCTTTACTTCTTCAAGTCGGCTCGGTCCAGATTGCAGGGGAGCTTGACGCTTTGAGGGCTCATATCAACCAGTTTCTCGAAGATATTGAGACGACCTGTCTGGAATTAAATTGCGATTTTGATCGCGGTATCGAGTTTCTCCACCAGTTCCTCTATTTGTTCGGCCTTGATGATATAAGGCGGAGCGAGTAGCACGTGGTCGCCGCTGACCCCGTCCACCGTACCGCCCATGGGGTAGCAGATCAGGCCAGCTTCGAAGGCTGCCTGCTTGATTTTTTTGTTTATGCCCAATGCCGGGTCAAACGGTGTCTTTTGCGCGCGGTCCTGTACCAGTTCGATGCCCCGGAACAGGCCTCTGCCCCGAATATCGCCGATATGCGGGTTCTGGCCAAAGGTTTCATTGAGCGCCATTTGAAGCATGTCGCCTATTTCGCGCACGCGTGAGACAAGATTGCGCTCAAGGATTGCTCTCAAAACCGCGTGAGATGCGGCGCAAGCAACGGGATGACCAAGATAAGTGTGCCCATGCTGGAAAAATCCGGAACCCTGCTCGATGGCAGCGTATATTTCACCTGAACAAAGCATGGCACCGATCGGCTGGTAGCCGGCGCCCAGCCCTTTGGCAACTGTCATGATATCCGGCGAGATATCTTCCTGCTCGCTTGCAAACAGTGAGCCGGTTCGGCCCATGCCGCACATCACTTCATCCAGGATAAGCAATATCCCGTATTTGTCGCATATTTCGCGAACCCTTTTAAAATAACCGGGAACCGGTGGCACCGCACCCAGGGTCGCGCCGACAACCGGTTCAGCCATAAAGGCCATAACGGTGTCTGGACCAAGACGCAGGATTTCTGTTTCAAGTTCGTTCGCCACGCGCTGCCCGTATTCGTGGGCCGTTTCCCCGTCATCCCGTCCCCGATATTCGTAACAGGGAGAAATATGTGTGGTCTCGGCCAGCAAGGGCGCGAACGGCTTGCGCCGCAAATGATTTCCGCCAGCCGCCAACGCTCCTAGCGTATTGCCGTGGTAGCTCTGTTTACGGGCGATAAGGCGGCACCGTTCAGGCTCTCCCTTTTCGATATGATATTGTCGGGCAAGTTTGATCGCCGCTTCTACAGCTTCCGACCCGCCGGATACCAGATATACCCGGTCAATTCCCGCTGGCGCATGTCCGATCAGAAGATCAGCCAGCATCTCTGCCGGCTCGGATGTGAAAAACCCGGAATGGGCAAACGCTACTTTTTCAAGCTGATCCCGGATCGCGGCGGATATTTCCGGGTCGCCATGACCGAGACACGATACCGCCGCGCCGCCGGAGCCATCCAGATAATATTTCCCGGAAGCATCGATCAGGTAACAGCCATCACCCCCGACAGCGACGGGATTACGGGATTTGGTGTGGCGTGGAAAAATGTGAGACATGGCTTTGTTCCGGATATTCGGGAGTTAAGACTATTCAAGAAGCTGTATTGATCAAAATCCAAATAGTTTTTCTCAAACTGGGCCAGGAATTCCTTTCAGGCAACAGCTACCTTGACTTTACCTAGTGATTATTTTTTCATCTTTGGATAGAGTGAATGTGCGTGCCAGAAAATGAGGGTGGCATCGCACCAAATACGTAACGTAGACTGCTTGCCAAGGGATCAATATCCGCAGGTGAGATAACAAAACAGACGAGGGAGTAGAAGATGTTTAGCAGAAGAGTTTTTACAAGCGTAGCGCTGGCTGCTGCGGTTTCGATCGCTGCACCGGCGTGGGCCGCCGACAGATTTGTGTCGATCGGCACCGGTGGCATCACCGGGGTATATTATCCAACCGGCGGAGCAATTTGCCGTCTCATGAACAAAACCCGCAGAGAAACCGGCATTCGCTGTTCGGTAGAATCGACCGGCGGATCAATTTACAACATCAACACGCTTCGTGCTGGTGAGCTGGAATTCGGTGTTGCCCAGTCCGACTGGCAGTTTCACGCCTATCACGGCTCGTCACGGTTTGAGGAAGCTGGTGCCTTTGAAGGATTGCGTGCAGTATTCTCGATCCATCCAGAACCCGTCAGCATGGTGGCGCGCGCTGATTCCGGCATTACCAACCTGACCGAAGTTCAGGGCATGCGTGTGAATATAGGTAATCCCGGATCAGGTACACGCGGGACCTGGGAAGTCATTGAAGAAACCATGGGCTGGACCCGCGATGGCTTGAGACTCGCCACCGACATGAAGTCGGCGGAAACCGGTCAGGCGCTTTGTGACGACAAGATCGACGCCTATTTCTTCCTGGTTGGTCATCCGTCAGGTCTTATTCAGGAAACTCTGGCGACCTGCGACTCTAGCCTTGTAAATGCATGGGGTCCTGAAATTGAAGCGCTTGTCGCCGAGCGCCCCTATTATCGCCGGGCCGATATTCCGGCTGGCACTTATCCGGGCCAGGATGAAACTGTGACAACATTTGGTGTCGGCGCGACATTGGTATCTTCCGTCGATGTTCCGGAAGATGTGGTCTACACCCTCGTTAAGTCGGTCTTCGAGAATTTCGATGATTTCAGAAAACTTCACCCGGCATTTGCCAACCTGAAAGAATCCGAAATGATTGCGGATTCGCTCAGTGCACCGCTTCATGCAGGCGCGGAACGGTATTACCGCGAACGTGGCTGGATGTAATCTGACATTACTGGAAAAGGGGAAGCTTAGGCTTCCCCTTTTCTACATTCATTTCATTTGAGATTAACAAGAATTATTTTTTGTCTGCTGTGAATTCAGTCCATCGAGAGACCGAAACACATCTGGCGCCAGCCATCTGGTTGGAAAGCTGTCCTCCTCAAATGTGGATGGCCGAGGGGAGACATTCATGACGGACAAAGTTGATCATCAGGACGCGCCGGGAAGCGGTCAAAATGCAGCGGAAGATCTGGTCGCTCAAACCGATACCGGGGCGCGCGATCCTTCTGGGTTTGTCGGAAAACTCCTGATCGGAATTTGTATCGTCTGGTCCCTGTTCCAGATTTATATAGCGTCCGAATTGCCATTTATTTTGCAGGAATTCGTAACACCTGCTCTCTCGGCAATCGGGCTTGACATAAATTTCGTTTTTGGCAGCGTCAAATCGCGCAGAATTCATCTGGCTTTCGCCATGATTCTGGCCGCTCTGGCCTACCCATTACTCAAATCCAGTCCGCGCAGACGGGTGCCCGGTTATGACTGGGGCCTCGCTGCACTCGGGATCATTGTTACCCTGTATGCCGTAGTTCTGCAGGACCAGATAGCTGTTCGCTCAGGCCTGCCGACCAATACGGATATGGTAATTTCGGCGGTTGGACTGATTGTTTTGATGATCTGCACTTTCCGCTCGCTGGGCCTGCCTCTGGTGATCGTGGTCAGTGTCTTCCTCGTATACGTATTCTTTGGAGATCAGGAATTCATCCCCGATGTCATTCGCTGGAAAGGCGCTTCGTTCGGCAAGGCCATGTGGCATTTCTGGATGCAGGAAGAAGGCGCTTTTGGCAAACCGATCGAAGTATCGGCAACGCTTATTTTCCTGTTTGTGCTGTTTGGTGCAATCCTTGAGAAGGCCGGCGCCGGCAATTATTTTATCAAGGTCGCATTTGCGCTGCTTGGCCATCTACGGGGTGGCCCGGCCAAGGCGGCAGTTGTAGCCTCTGCCATGAGCGGGCTTTATTCAGGCTCATCAATTGCCAACGTGGTAACCACTGGCACATTCACCATACCCCTGATGAAACGGACCGGATTTTCCGCTGAAAAGGCTGGAGCCGTCGAGGTTGCGTCCTCCACCAATGGTCAGCTGACCCCGCCGGTGATGGGCGCAGCGGCATTTTTGATCGCTGAATTTACAGGTATCAGTTATTTCGATCTGATCCGCCACGCGTTTCTGCCGGCGATCATTTCGTATATTGCGCTTTTGTATATCGTTCATCTGGAAGCCCTGAAACTGGGCCTCAAAGGCCTTCCCAAGCCCCCGAACGGGCGGACTGCGGCGCAATCCATGCTGATGTTCCTGACCGGGTTTATCGGCTTTATGGTTCTCTGTCTGGTTGTGTATTATGGCTTTGGCTGGATCAAGGTGGCGTTCCCGGACATGTCATTTTTCACCGCATTGGTCGCGTTTCTCGTTGCCTATCTGGTGTTGATCGGGCTTGCCTCAAAGCATGATGATCTGGTCGTTGACCCACCGGACGCGCCGATTGAAGAATTGCCGCCTGCAGGCGCAACGGCCATCACCGGGCTATATTATATTATCCCGATTTTCCTACTGATCTGGTCGATCATGATCGAACGGTTGTCGGCCGGACTTGCGGCATATTGGGCAACGCTGGCAATGATTTTCATCACCTTCACCCAACATCCCATCAAGGCTGCATTTCGCAAAACCGGTAATTTTGCCGCCGGTTTCAAACGCGGTTTCGGTGAAGTCATTGATGGTCTGATCGGCGGCGCGCGCAGCATGATCTCGATCGCCGTCGCGACCGCAGCTGCCGGCATCATTGTCGGCACCATCGGGCTGACGGGTGCCCATCAGGTAATTGGTGAATTTGTTGAATTCCTGTCGGGCGGCAACCTGATGATCATGCTGCTACTTGTTGCGGTTATGAGCCTCGTGCTTGGCATGGGACTGCCGACCACCGCCAATTATATCGTGGTATCGTCGCTGATGGCTCCTGTTATCCTGACGGTTGGTGCGCAAAACGGGCTTATTCTGCCGATGGTGGCGGCTCATATGTTTGTTTTCTATTTTGGTATTCTGGCAGACGACACGCCCCCTGTGGGTCTCGCCGCGTTTGCCGGTGCTGCAATATCTGGAGGAGATCCGATCAAAACCGGCATTCAGGGTTTTGCATATGATATCCGGACGGCGGTTCTGCCTTTCCTGTTTGTCTTCAACACCGAACTTCTGTTGATTGATGTGACCTGGACCAAGGGCATCATGATATTCATCGTCGCTGTCGTGGCGATGCTCCTGTTTGCGGCGGCCACTCAGGGATATTTCTTTGCAAAAAGCAGATTATGGGAAAGCATTGCCCTGCTGCTGATCACATTTACATTGTTCAGACCGGGTTTCTGGCTGGATATGGTCGACGCACCTTATATCAACAGCCCGGGTGTCGAAGTGAACGAGGTAGCCAGCGGCGTGCCCCAGGGCGACATGCTGCGAATACGCATTAGCGGTCCCGATTTTGACGATCTCGACAAAACCCTTGGCACCACCATTCTGGTTCCCATGGGAGACCATGGAAGCGGCATTGAACGACTGGAAGCGGCAGGACTATTGGTGATTATTGAAGACGGTGTAGCGAAGCTGGATGAGCCTTTTCCGGGCACGGCTTTCTTCCAGAGCCTGAGCGGGTTTGACTTTTTTGCAGACGACAATCCAGTCCAGATCGTTACTGCCAGTGTTCCTGCCGATAGGATGCCAAAGGAAATTTTCTATATCCCGGCGCTGTTACTGCTGTTCATCGTCATTCTGTTCCAGCGCCGCCGGCAAACGGTTCCGGCATTTTAGCAGTTTGAAAAGGAGCATAATATGAGCGGCAAGATTCTGGTGGCTATCGATCTGGCCGATGGAGAAGATCAAAAAGGCATCCTGAAAGCGGGAAAACAGCTCGCTGAATTGGACGGCAGCAGCATCTCGGTTGTAACGGTGCTGCCTGATTTTGGCATGAGTATGGTCGGCAGCTATTTCGACAAGGATGCCAGTACCCGGGCGCTAAAGGCGGCGGCTGAAAAACTCCATGACTTTGTCCGTGATACGTTGGGCAGTGACGCAGATGTTCAACACGTTATCCGGATGGGGACGGGGTATGAAGAAATTCTGGAAACGGCACGGGAACTGGGCATCACCCTGATTGTAATGGGCGCGCACAGGCCAGCGCTCAGAGATTATCTGCTTGGTCCAAATGCCGCTCGCGTCGTGCGTCATGCGACCTGTTCGGTACATGTTGTGCGCGGGTGAAGGTGCATCCGGCAGGTAAATAGCTATTTCAAATCGTTGCACGAATTTGCGAGACACTTATGGCCAGTTTTCATCAAGCTCGATTGGCTTGATGTGCCAAATTCAATAATTGCGAAGTGATGCGCGGATCATTGTTGAATTATATTTTATGACGCGAAATACCATGTTGGAATTATTCATCGTCGCCACTATCTGAATTTGCTAAGCCGAGGCTGTATCTGAAATCGCAATGGGTTGCCCCGTTCATAATGGTTTGGGTGCGTTTAAAATCGATTTCGTCATTGTAGCCGACACAAAACAAACCGTCCCGGTTGCATGATAAAATGTCGCCAATGTCTCCCAGGCCCATTTCTTTATACATGTCGGCATATTTGCATTTGGTGACATTGAAATTGACTTGTGTGGCATTGCTCTTGAGAATATCGATTTCCAGTGCGCCGTTTCGCGTCCACATCTGCATTATGTTCATAAAGTCATCCAGATCTGGTTTGCCTTCAACCAGTTCGGCAAGTTGCTTGCCTTGCGCAATAGCGGCTTTTGAAATGGTGTGTTCCAGAATTTCGCGGGCTTCGGCCTTTCCGTATCGCTCGCGTAGGCTGTCATAAACCTCCTTGAGAATACGCGCTTCGATCTGGCGAATTTCGAGGATGCTTGAGGTGGTTACGGACAGGTCTTGTTTCTGGTTGTCTTCGGCCATGTTGATTTGCCCCTTTACGCCACTATAGGTGCCGCGCCCCACGGTGCAAACCTTTCCATCTTCGCTAAAAAATCAACTCAGTGGCTTAGAAATTTTCTGCAAATCCTTCAGGATATCGCTGAAGCGCCACAACGGGTCGTGGTCCCGGAGCATGGCGAGGGGGACGCTGAAATGTCCGCAGTGCCGGACAAACCGGTTTTCTTTCGACACCGCCCACCTGTCTAGCACGGAGGCGTAGCGTTCGATTTTTCAGGCGACCGGCCCTTTGTTTCGGAGCGTTTGGCAATGTTCCACACCCTGGTCAAAAATTGTTCCTGCAAGCGGACGAATGGTTGTCGTATTTGCGTGAAAAATCCTGTTTTGAACATAGTTTACAGCAGTAGAAAGCAGGTGAATTTGATGTGAACAATGTCCTATGTTATTGATTGTGACTTCATAAAAATAATTTTGAGTGATTTCGAGGTAGATAAACCGGAACAATGACCGTTAATATTTAAAGATACAGGGGAAATATCATGAAGTTACGTTATGCGATTTTCACCGCCGCCCTAGTAGGGTTTGCGGGTGCTGCGATTGCCGATACAACCGATTCCAGATGGCAGACCCGTGTGGTTATCAATAAAGATGGCACACATTGCGTTGACGATTCGAATTGCTTTAACCGCTATCATCCCGATATCCCCTCGGTGGCGCGCGCTAATCCTGGCGACATGATTGTGTTCCATACAAGAGATGCCCTGGATTCGGACTTGACTCTCAATTCTAACGCGGATGATCTGGCTGCTATTGATCTAAATCTGGTGCATCCGATGACTGGCCCGGTCCATATTGAAGGAGCGGAGCGCGGCGACGTGTTGGCGATTACGCTGGTCGATATTGAGCCGGATGAATACGGGTATACTGTAATCGTTCCCGGTTTTGGGTTTTTGCGCGACATTTATACCGAGCCATTTCTGGTGAATTGGCGGCTTTCAAACACCCATGCGGTATCTGACCAGATGCCAGGGGTCAGAATTCCCAATGAATCCTTTATGGGCTCTGTCGGGGTGCTGCCCGGGCAGCCTGAAGTAACATCCTGGCTGGCGCGTGAAACAGCGCTTGGAGCCGTTGGCGGAATTGCCTTGCCACCACAACCGATTGGAGCCATGCCAACCGCCGTTTGCGGCCCGGATGGCAGCGCTAAAAACGAATGTTTGCGCACGATCCCGCCGCGTGAAAATGGCGGCAATATGGATGTGCAGCAAATGCAAATAGGGACGACCCTGCTCCTGCCATGCTTTATCGACGGTTGCGGACTTTTTGTCGGCGATGTGCATTATGCGCAGGGGGATGGTGAAGTTTCGGGAACTGCGATTGAAACCGGCGCTGTGGTTACGGTGAGTGTTGAAATTCGCAAGGGACAGGGCGAATACATCACCGGCCCGGAAGTTGAAGGCGGCGCCCAGATCCGCAATATGGAACCCACCAGTTTCTATCAAACCATCGGGTTCCCGCTGAAATCAGAAGGCGAAGTGCCTACACAACATACCTATCTCGAAAGTGAGCGGATCGAGTCTTTGAGTAATTTGTCCGAAGACCTAACACTTGCGGCTCGGCAGGCGCTGATCAAGATGATTGCCTATATTCAGCGAGAACACGGCCTTTCAGCAGAGCAGGCCTATATTCTGGCTAGTGTTGCCGTGGATCTCCGGGTCGGGCAGGTGGTCGATGTGCCGAATTATATCATGACAGCAATTTTGAATGAGGGCGTATTCGGAGAGTGAACCGGCGTCAATTTCTGCAATTATCGGCCGGGGCCGCTGCAGCTATCATGCTGGGCGGCCATACGCCTTTCGGGCAATGGGTTATTTATCGCCAGAAACATCTTCTGATCGGATGCCACAAAGAAGATTCGGTTACCTATGATCTGGCCAAACAGGTTGCGTTGAAGCTTGAAGAACATCTGCCGGCGGCTAAATCCAGGGTTGCCAGAGCGCCGGACGCCGGGCGGCTGGCAAGTCTGTTGGGGACCGGACAGATGGATGTTGCGATCCTGAGTTATGCGGATGCCGGTGGGATGGCGGCAGGAAACGGTGCATTTACTGCCTATGGTGCAACGGACCTGAAGATGCTGATCCCTGTAGCTGACCGTATTCTGATCTGCCGGGCCGACTTTCCTGATCGCCACGCATGGCTGGTCACCGGCGCGCTTACCGGCACGGATATTGGGTTGAATACCGATTTTCCTCCAGATATCGGCTTGGATCCGCATCCCGGTAGCCTAGCCTTTCTGTCGGGCGAGCAGGAACCTGGTGACGAATAGATGATCAGTCGGATGGTTGTGTGTCTGACGTGGGGTTTCTTGTTTTTTTGTTGCTTCAATAGACGAGCCCCATGCCCATGACACCGGTATGACAGTGGCCACACTCATTGTGGGTGGGGAGCTCGATCCGGGCTGGCTCACCGCATGGTCAGGCACAATCGCAACATATCTGTTATCCGTTACGGTGATTGAGACTGGTGCGCGTAACTGCATTACAGAAGTTGTTCGATTATCGGCGGTTGAGGATGGTGTGCTTGCCGCGCCGCAGGCTTCACTTAAAACGGGGCGAAATAAAAATCTGGTCTATGGTGGTTCCGCCTTGATCGCCGGACTTGGTATTTACTGGTTGATCGAGCGGATTTTTCTCTAACAATCGAGCCTATCAATCCTTTTGTATGTCCTTCAGGATATCGCTGAAGCGCTGCAAAGGGGCGTGGTCCCTGAGCAAGGCGAGGGGGACGCTGAAATGTCCACAGCGCCAGACAAACCGGTTTTCGTCGGGGACGGACCATCGGTCTAGCAGAGCCATGCCGCTATCAAACGGGGTTACATCGTCGTAACTGCCAAGCAGGGACACAATTTTTTCAGGCGACATGACTGGCAATTCAATCGTGTCGAGCAGGGACGCGTAGCGTTCGATTTTTCCCGGTGTCCATCCCTTTGCTTCGGTGCGTTTGGCAATATCCCAAATGCGCGCCAGTGAGCCATTAACAACGGCATCCTCGATGCGCCCGGCATGGGTGATAAGCAGCAGTGCGTCGGGGCGTAAATGTTCCGGCCAATAGCGAGATTTGTCCGCGACAAGCTGGGCGGTCATGGCACCGAGACTGGTGCCGCCTATGCCAACGGGGCCATCTGCCGTTTGCCGCGCCCAATGCATCAGGACGGCCCATTCGCGGACCGCTGAGGTGAACAGATCCAGTGCGCCGAGCGGGGCGGTGGCGATAAATTGTTCGCCGCCATAGCGCCCCTCGGGGACGCGGCGTCCGTGCCAGGGGGCTTCGGGTCGAATAACGCGATTACCGAGTGCGGCAAGTGCTTGCGCTTCGTCGGTAAGTCCGCGCCAATGATCAAATTCAACGCAAATGCCGTGCCCAAGAATTACAGTTGGTGGGTTTTCAAAGCCTTTCGGTTCATAGATGCGGGCTATCACCTGATCGTCCATACGCGCAGATGGAGATTTGAACCTGATCCAATAAGAGCGGGTCGTCTTAGATTCAATCACGCGGGATTTGGTGATTTCCGGCATGGGGTCCGGGGCGCTAAAAGCAATTTCTGGATTGTCGGCCAGATATCCGTAAATAGATTCAACATGTTCCGGTGTTGGAGTTTGCCACAGAATTGGCGTCACCGAACTGCGTAACTTGAGCGAAATAAATTTCCGTCGAAACGAATTATAATGGTCGCGCTGGTCGAGGCGTTCTTTCTCGATCTCAACCAGTTTTTCATGGCCCCCGGTCGACGGGCCCCAAAAGGCGGTTTCCCACAAAGCTTCAGCATCAACCATATTGTGACGCACAATCTCGAACCGCTTCAGTTGTGGTTCCAGTATCGACAATAATTTTGTTTCCGGTTTCAGAGGCACTTCTGAAAAATAGGTATTCGGCGAGCCATTTGCGGCACGGGCGGCGGCCCATAATCTGGACAGTGGAAAGAACCACTTGTCGAGAAAGCGCAAGGCAACCTGATCAAACCACGGGCGCGCTATCAAGCTGCCAAATGGTGTACGAAGGCTATCGATCAGGAAGTCTTGCAAAGTCGGGACCTGAGTTGAATTGTCGAGTTGGCGTAATATTGTAGCAAGGCGGTTTCTTCTGAAACGGCTGAAAGCAATCCTGCTTCATTCTTTTTCAAAAGACCGCGTCTTTCCATCAGTTGAAGTCCACTTGCGAGGCCAGTTTCGATTCCGTCTTTCGCAATACCGATATGTGCGCCTTTTGCGCAAAGTTCAAGAGCATTTTTCTTTGCTTCCGCCAATAATGTTTCGCTGCTGACTGGAGCCTCGTGTTCCAGCAGCACCGTTGAGAGCAGGGGGACTGCTAGGACAGGAACGATTTCTTGGATACGGTTCATGATTTCATCGCCCAGAGCTTCAACTGCTGCGAAGAAATCCGGTTTTTCGACGCTGGAAAAATCTATGTTTTTGGCTTTGGACCAGGTGCGCAAGGAAATAGGATCACCGAAATTGGCACATGCCATGCCGAAACCGATGCGGCGTCCCGTCAGCTTGCGCCATATCTCCAGACCGATGAAACGCATGGTTGATCCCAGAACGAACAAAGACCCGCGACCGCGAAAATCTGTTTCGGCGTTTGCAACGAGCGTGCGTTCTTCAACCACCCGGTCATAATTTATGCCGATGGGGATAAAAACGATATCTCGGTTTTCGTCGGGCTCCAGCGTACGGGTAATGTATCCGATCAGGCCGAGCCTCGGGTCGTTGACCATACCGTTGCGCGATAATTGCCCTTCGATGAAAATGCCGTGAGGGACCCCGCCGACAGTTGCCATCTGGACATAGCGCTGGAGCATTTTGCGATAAATCTCATCGTCAAGATTGCGCCGCACGATATAGGCGCCGGCTGATCGCAGCGCCAGGCTGAAGGGCCAGATTCGCGCCCACTCGCCAGCGCCGTATGACATGGCGGTATCCTGTGATGCCAGATAAGTGACGAGCAGATAATCCAGATTGCTGCGGTGGTTGCTGACGAAAACTACCGACGTTGTGTTTGGAAATGCGCCGAGGGAATTTTTGTGAATGAACCCCAACCGTACCCGGTAAAAAGCGCGGATGAACCATCGCGCTAATCGATAGCCCAGTCGAAAATAGATAAAAGGGTTAAATGACGGCACCATTTCGCGGGCGTAAGCTGCGACCTCTGCGTTGACTTCGTCATAGGTCACGCCGCGCTCATCGGCAACTTTCTGGGCGACTTCCATAACCTCCAGATCAAATGTCAGGCGGTCGATCAGGACTTCTCGTTTTGTTAGTTGAAATCTGGGAAGTTTGAGCCTTAACCGGTCATCTATATCATGGACAACCCGGTTGACCTTGCGCCGGAACATCCAGCGAATTCCGGGAATGATCAGGTGTAGGGCCACGAACAGGCTGGAGAGTATGAAAACAGCGACCACAAGCCAGAAAGGGAGTTGTATTATTGAATTCACTATACAGCCCCTTTCGGAGGGCATTTTCTGGCTCTCGCAGTCTGATCGTCCGCCATCCTACATGATTTCGCGATGTCTAGGTGCAAAATCTGTATTGCAGTATTTGTTTGTGGGACATTTAGTGCCTCAGGTAAGGTGTGAGAAAATATCAGTGTCATGTAAAATAAGTTATATCTTTAAATCGATTCGATTTTTGATTGATTGCCTGAATTCTTGCGACGCATTTGTAGTATCTTTAAGGAAATGACAATTGACGACATTTGGGAAAAGGAGCAAACCCGTTAAGCCAGAGATGGATAGTGGTGCCCAAGCTGACTCTCAGGTGAAGATGAGCAATATTCCGCAAGATGAACACCGCGACAAAACACGCAAACGCACGCTCCTTGGTGCCACGATATCTTACAACGAACATCAATTTTCAATTCCGTGCATGGTCCGGGATATTTCAGACTGGGGTGTTCGGTTGAAAATCGAAGAAAGCGTTGTAGTTCCAGAAAAATTTATGCTTCTGATTGAACTAGAAGCAATTGAGGTTGAGTGCGAAATTGCCTGGCGCAAGAAAAACGAACTTGGCGCAAAATATATTTCGGCGCCATCGGCTGTGAAAAAAACGCGGGAACAAATTGTTTCAAACGAGATACCTGACGGACATGCAGCAACATTGCGGCATCCGCTCAAATAATCGTATGATTTGGTAACGCGCAGAGTAGAGTCTGGCGTGGCTCTTGGAGAGGTGGAGTTGTGTTTAACCGTAGGCTTGGTTTTGCTATAATAGGAACGATCGTGACAGCTCTCTGCTGTTTCACGCCAATTTTGGTTTTAGTGTTAGCGGCGATTGGGTTGGCATCTTTGACACCGTATCTTGATATAGTGTTGTTTCCCTTATTGGGCTTTTTTGTCCTGCTGACCATCTATGAACTTTGGCGAAAGGTGTCGCGATGACCGAATTGCAATCAACTATCACCTGCCCGGAATGTGATCATTCAACAATCGAAACCATGCCCACCAATGCGTGCCAATGGTTCTACGATTGCGCCGGGTGCGGTGCCATATTGAAACCGAAAGCCGGTGATTGCTGCGTCTATTGTTCTTACGGCTCGGTTAAATGTCCTCCGATTCAGGAAGGTGCTGCTTGTTGCTGAAATAGGTGCTGCACTTATTGGTTCCTGGTCTCAAACACCCAACGCAACTCAAGCACCAGCACGACAGATGGTTCGCCGGTTTCTTCAAGACCAAGTTGGGATTGAAACTGTCTGATTGCGGCTTTGGAACCTCTACCGATATCGCCATCAATGCTGCCGGAATAGAGCCCCAGTTGCTGTAGCAGATATTGGAGTTCTTCCGGGTCGTAGGCCGTCGTTTCCCAAGCCTCCAGAATTTGTTCCACGCGTTCAGACCATTGATCACTGAGACTGTTAGCCGCAATGAGTTCTGCGGCGCGTCTTGTTGCAGAAATTGCAACCCGCCGATTGCTTTCACGCCCATGGGACCCATTGGTGTAGATAACTCCGATATCTATCAAGGCTTGACCATAGTCACCTTCGTCCGCCGCGATGTGCATTAATTCCATACCTCGACCATGGTCTCTGTCTAGTGGCTCTGTGCCACTCAGGTGCCGCCAAGCCAGGCTGTGAACGGATTGAAAATTCAATTCCTCTGCCGCCCGTTCAGTCCATTCCAACCCTTCACTTCTGGATGCCTCATCATTGGCATTTAACTGTATTTGGCCAAGTGTGCTCATAGCAGTCGGCGACCATTCAGCATCGCCGCCCGCAGCAGCGATCCGTAAAAGTTCAAAGGCCCGATTTGTGTCCCGTTGCTCTTCCGGCAAAGACAATATTTGCCTGGCAAGGGTTACGGCCGCTTGAGGATTGTTGGCATTCGCGGCATTTCTCAAAATCCGGTCAGCCATATCTTCATCAGCTTCGATGAAATACCCGGACTGCAACAAGCCTGACAAGCGCATAGCGGCATTTGAATCGCCAGACTGGGCGCCAGCAACTATGTCAGCGACCATGCTGCCCAATCTGAGACTGACGGAGAATTTTCGGTTTCCGCGCCGACCAGCCAATCTGATCGATGATCCGGGTTCGGCGCTGGTAACAATTTCTATTAGTGCTGCCCCATCACGGATCATCACGTCACCAGCGTTCAATATCACGTCGCCGATCTGGAGGTTGGAGCGGCCGGCTGGTGCGAAATCCATTTTGTTGATTATGACAACGCCGCGTGGATATTGCAGTCCGTGATCTCGCGCTATTTTTGGGGTGACATTACGCATGTTGATACCAAGCCAATTTCTGTCTTCGTTGGCTGGCGGAATTGTAAAACTGAAGTCAGCCGGCAGGAGGGGTTGTTCGTCAGCTTCCGGTTCGGCTGTCACGTCTTCCCCATCTGCTTCAGTTTTAGTGTCGTCTGATTGGCTGGGCTCTGTTTCTGTCCCTGTCGATGTTTCAGGTTTCAAAGGCGCTTGTTCTGTTTCCGTTGTGGCTGCATCCTCTTGAGCCTCTGCACCGGTTTCGCTCTCGCGCGTCATTTGTGCGATCCGCAAACGGGCTAAAGGAATGAAATGGCCATCGGGGAAGGCTGTTATATACGCTTCCAGCTCAGCTGGATCGTTTGTATCTTTCACACTTTGCCAGAATACTAATTCGATGGTCTCGTTTGTCAGTGAGGTTACAGGACCAGCTTCTCCGGCCAATTGTTGCTCTGCTTCTTCAGCGATCGCGATGGTGGGCATAAAAAATGCCACTCCAACAATGGCGGCAAACAACGTAGAAGCTCGAAAAACGTAGCGGATAAACGATGATTTTTTATCTTTGAACGGAAGTTGTTTGGTCATGGCAACATTCTCCTCCCTCGCACAAATTGTGTGAAGGCTTTTGAATTTTAGCCCGCGCAACCTCACTATAGAAAATTTGGTGCAAAAATCAAAAATATGCCGAATCTGTGCGCAGCCATCTGCATTGCATTAAGAGCGGATGAATTGCAGTCCCTGAAACCTGTTACGAAAGCTGGTGACATCGCTGGCGCAAGAGTTTGGGTCATTTGTGGTCAAAGCCCGGGCAATCAATTTCGCCAATTCCGGCATATGCTCGGGGTTCATGCCGAGGCGTGCAATTTCCGGCGTTCCAAAGCGCAGGCCGTTGAGGTCGTTTTCAATTCTGGTTTTTGGTCCGGCTTCCGGAAGGCCGATGCCGCAGGTCAGCAGGTTGGAAAGCCGCAATTTTTTGGCAAGCGTCTGGCCGCCGCCACCAGCAACCGCACGAAGCGCGAATTGGTGAGAACCGGTTAGTCCTTCGCGACAGGAAAAAACATCAATGCCCTCAGAGACAAGTGCTTTTGCCAACGCTTTTGATGTATCCACCATCATGGCTGCATAGGCGTCGCCATAGTCCAGCCAGTCGAGCAGGGTGATGGCCAGGCTCGCTGATTTCGCCACATCGAAATTCGCTGTGAGGCCCGGAAAGGCGATGGCGTCGATGCGCTCCATAATTTCAGCGTCGTTACTGACAATGAGACCGCTTGGGGGTCCGCCCAGGCTTTTATAGGTGCTCATGGTCATCAGATGCGCACCCTGGTGAAGCGGGTTTGGCCATTGGCCGCCAGCAATAATGCCGCATTGATGGGCCGCGTCGAACAACAGCTTGGCGCCAACTTCATCTGCAATTTTGCGCAATTCTGCTACCGGGTGCGGGTACAGGTTCAAGCTGCCACCGATGGTGATCAATTTTGGTTTGACCTTGTGAGCGAGCGCTCTGGTGGCACCAATATCAACGGTATAATTGTCCGCATCCACCGGCGCGGTGTGGATGTCGACGCCATATAGACCAGCGGCACCAGCTTCCTGATGGGTCACATGGCCGCCAATTTCCGCGGACGGCACAATGATGCTGTCGCCCGGCCGGGTGGTGGCCATAAAAGCATACAGATTGCAAAGTGCGCCTGAGCCAACCCGGATTTCGGCAAAGTCCGCATTGAACACGCGTGCGGCAAGTTCTGCCGTGACCACTTCAATCTTCTCGATGGCCTCAAGGCCCATTTCGTATTTGTCACCCGGATAGCCAAGCGAAGGCCGTACGCCAAGGCCAGAGCTGAGCATGGCTTCGGCCCTTGGGTTCATGATGTTGGTGGCGGGGTTCAGGTTGATGCAATCGCGGTCATGGATGTTCCGGTTTTCTTCAACAAACCCGTCAATCATGGATTGGATGGCGTCGCCATTCCGATCATCCAAACTGGCGGCGATGTCGTTGACATATGCCTCGCTTTGTTCGGGTACCCATTTTCGTTGCTTCAGTCTGGGCATGGCTAGTAGACCTCAATTTGTCGGGCAGGAAAGCTTTTTCGACCTTATATGATGTCGGGATATCAAATCGAATGATACAGGATAAAGCAAAGCCGATTTTCAAAGCCGACTTCCTTGCTGGAATCATTTTATTGTTTTTTACTTGGTGAATTAAATTTTTTGGCCGGTTCGGTCCGCATGTCGAGAGGAACAAAACTTTATGAGATACGTCTTGCGCAAAATAGGTGCGTTGCCGATTTTCGCCTTGCTGGCTTTTGTGCCGGGTGGGGTGCAGGCCGACATGAACAAGTCGATGTATATGAACACGGTATATTGCCAGGGTGTGGCGGAATCGTATTCTTCGCATTTGGGAGATGCAGGTTCTAATCATCGGACTGAGGCCAGACATGCAGGACGGGTTGCGGGAATGCTGGGAAGCCGTGGCGATAGTATGGCGATGAGGTTTCATTATCCGGATTCAGAAGGCGATACAGCGCGTAGTCGCGGTGCCCGTACCATGGATGGGTTGCTGCCGTCTGGTGGTGCCTGGGCGAGTGGCGGCGAAATTCCGATTGCTGCAATTCGGCAATATCAACAATGCGTCAGTATTGTTGAATAGGACGGAGCAGATACTCAATCGTCGTCATTTTTGTGGACGAAATATTCTGCTGGCATGTGCCTGAAAATACTTGTTTTGGTGCCGGTCAGGGTGCGTAACATCTCGGTGCGGGTGAATTTGATGCGCCCGAATAACGGAAACAACACATCTCTGATCAGTGACGCGAAGTTCATGTCCGATTGAAAAAATGGCGTTATCCAACGGCTGGCCCGACAATAGAATTTTGTTTGTGGGCTGCGATTTTGTTCCAGAAACTGCATGGCTTCGTGGACCGTGTCGAAATGGTTCAGGCCATGGGCGAGGGCGCTGGCATCCAGCAGCGCCATGTTGGCGCCCTGGCCCAGTTGCGGGCTGGTAACATGAGCGGCGTCGCCAATAAAAACCATCCGGCCTTCGGAGAATCCGAACAAGGTCGTGTCGCTATAGCTGGCTTCGCTTAAATCATCGAAAGATTGAAACTGGTCGAGCAGGGGCTTTGCTTCCGGCCAAAGAGCTAGCGCTTCTTCGCGCCATTTCTCAAGGCCCGCTTCTTTTATGGTTTCAAAATCCTTGGTCCTCGCGCTCCAGAAAAGCGCCGCTTTGGCTGGGCCTTTGCCACCATTCCCGAGGGGCAATATGCCCATCATCTTGCGGGCCGACCAATATCGCTGGGTCAGGCTATCTGAATAGAATTCAAGCGCATCCACTACGCCCCACAAGGCACCATATTGATATGGTTTGCTGGATTTGATTTCAGCCCGTGCCGCGCGCAATTTTGACGCCGCACCATCTGCAGCGATGACAATTTCGAAGGGGCCATATTCGTTGTCTGCACTGTCTTTCAGGACAATATTGCCGTCAATTTGTTCATTGCTATCAATGATTTCGGTGGATGTTTGTATGGGAATCTTTATGGCGCGCGTGGCGGCGAATAAAATATTGAAAAGGGATGCCCGGTGGATGCCGACGCCGAACAAGCCTTCTTGAAGGTCACCGTATTCAAGGTTGAAAATTTCTGTGCCAACATTGGCAACCTGGCCACTGAGGCGTTCGATGCGGCGGCCCTGTTTTATGGTTTTTTCGGCTAATCCAAGTTCTGCCAAAACGGCGATGCCGGTTGGCTGGAGCAACAGGCCGGCGCCTACCGGTTTGGGTTTATCGAATTTTTCAAACAGCCTTACGTCGTGTCCGGCGCGGGCTAGAAAAATAGCGGAGGCAAGACCTGCCACGCCACATCCGACAATCGCGATTGATCTTTGTTTCATCGGCCGGTCCTGCCTGGCATTGTTACGCGTTGCAACAGAAATTTTATATCTTCGTCCGACCTATTCGCGATTGTCGACAATGCGCTGGGCCTTGCCTTCGGAACGGGCCACTTTGCCGGGCGCATGTACCTCAACATCTATTGAAATGCCAACATTGTCTTTGACGGCTTTCTGGAGATAACTGGTCCCCTGTTTCTGAACCTCTTCCAGCGACAGGCCTGATTGCGGACTGATCTCCACATGGGCACGCAGGCTTTCCAGATTTCCGACCTTGTAGCGCTCAAGTTGATAATGCGGCGACAAAAGATCGCTCTTCAGGATCAGTTCCTCGATCTGGCTCGGGAACACATTGACGCCCCGGATGATCATCATGTCGTCAGTGCGTCCGGTGATTTTCTCCATCCGGCGCATGGAACGCGCGGTCCCGGGCAGAAGCCGGGTCAGATCCCGTGTCCGGTAGCGGATGATTGGCAGGGCTTCTTTCGTTAGTGACGTGAATACCAACTCACCAAACTCGCCGTCTGGCAAAACTTCGCCGGTTTCGGGGTTGATGACTTCCGGGTAAAAATGATCTTCCCAAACGTGCAGGCCGTCTTTGGTTTCAATACATTCAGCCGATACGCCAGGGCCCATGACTTCTGACAAACCGTAAAGATCGACGGCATGTATGTCAGCGCGGCTCTCAATTTCTTTACGGACTTCTTCGGTCCAGGGTTCAGCCCCGTATATGCCGATTTTGAGGCTGGTATCGCGGGGGTCAACGCCCTGTTTGGCCATCTCGTCGAGAATATTGAGCATATAGGATGGTGTCACCATGATAATTTTGGGTTCAAAATCCACAATCAACTGAACCTGCCGGGCGGTCATGCCGCCGGACATTGGCACCACCATGCAGCCAAGCGCTTCGGCGCCGTAATGGACGCCCAATCCTCCGGTGAATAATCCGTAGCCGAAGGTTACATGCAATTTGTCCCCGGCGCGTCCGCCAGACGCCCGGATCGAGCGAGCCATGACGTGTGACCAGGTATCGATGTCGTTTTGGGTATAGCCAACCACGGTGGGCTGGCCGGTGGTGCCGGAAGAGGCGTGGACGCGCACAACCCTGTTTTGAGGAACGGCAAACATGCCAAATGGATAATTCTGGCGCAGGTCTTCTTTTGTTGTGAACGGAAACTTCGCCAGATCAGCAAGGGATTTCAGATCATCCGGGTGAGCGCCAATCGCATCAAATTTCTTCTTGTAATGCGCTACATTTTCGTAAGTGTGGGCCAGCGACCATTTCATCCGTTCCAGTTGGAGCGCTTCAATCTCGTCTCGGCTGGCAATCTCGATTGGGTCGAGTATTTTTGGATCAGGCGCATATTCGTTGGCAGTTCCGGTCATCCCGTTTTTCCTCTGGCTCTGGTTACCCGCAGCACCAGACTGTTCTAATTTATTGATCCGGTTACATTACCGATTTACCGACAGGTTACGCAACCGTTTCAATTTTCCACAGCGTTTTCTCCCTGACACAGTGGCTTCAGTGTCGGAGTATCTTGCTTAAATTGGACACTCACCACTGGCAAGCCTGGACAGGCGATACAGTTCCATTTTGACTATTACGATGCCGAGCTTACAGCTATCATGTGATCAGAAAATGCTTTGGAGACGATGATTTGAGCGAACTAACAGTTAAACTGGATATTTCCGATAATGTTGCGCTTGTAACATTGAACCGGCCGGAAGCGCTGAATTCATTCACCACCGAGATGCACGCAACACTTGTGTCTGTGTTGGATCAGGTTGAGGCTGATAAATCTGTCCGGGCGCTTGTTCTAACTGGGGCGGGGCGCGGGTTTTGTGCAGGGCAGGATTTGAACGAGCGCAAACGCGGTCCCAATGACCCGCCGCCTGATCTCAGCATCAATCTGAATAAATATTATAACCCGCTGGTCAAGCGGCTGTATAATTTCCCGGTTCCGACAATCGCCGCGATCAACGGTGTTGCGGCGGGTGCCGGGGCCAATGTGGCGCTTTCCTGCGATATGCTGTTTGCGGCCAGAAGCGCCAAATTCATCCAGGCTTTTTCAAAAATCGGATTGTCACCTGATGCCGGTGGCACCTGGTTTCTGCCGCGACTTGTGGGCCGCGCCAAAGCGCTTGGGTTGGTTTTGAGTGCCGAACCCTTGTCGGCTGAAGAAGCCGAGCGGATCGGCTTGATCTGGAAAGTGGTGGATGACGAGGCGCTGATGGAAACCGTAATGAATACGGCCCGGCAATTTGCCCAGGGGCCAACGGCGGGCTATCGCAGAATTAAGGAGAATTTTGCGGTGAGCACGTTCAATAGCCTTGAAGACCAATTGGATATCGAGCGCGATGGCCAGCGTGAACTGGGGCTTACCCATGATTATATGGAAGGCACCACGTCGTTTCTTGAAAAACGCAAACCCGTATTCAAGGGCGAATAGACGCTAGCGCCTATCCGCTATATATCTGAGAAAACATACTCTTTAAGCAGGAAAATTAATCATGGCCGAAGCCTTTATTTGCGATGCAGTCAGAACCCCGATTGGCCGTTACGGAGGCGGGCTTTCTTCGGTACGTGCCGATGACCTGGGGGCGATCCCGATCAAGGCGCTGATCGAGCGCAACAAAAAGGCGGATTGGGCGCAGGTTGACGATGTGGTCTATGGCTGTGCCAACCAGGCCGGCGAAGACAACCGTAATGTCGCCCGGATGTCGCTGTTGCTGGCGGGGTTGCAGGAAACCATTCCTGGCGCCACCGTTAACCGTTTGTGCGGTTCGGGCATGGAGGCGATCGGCTCTGTGGCGCGGGCAATTCGGGCGGGTGAAATGTCGTTTGCTATCGGCGGCGGCGTCGAGAGCATGTCGCGGGCTCCGTTTGTCATGGGCAAGGCAGATACCGCATTTTCCCGTCAAAACGAAATGTACGACACGACCCTTGGCTGGCGCTTTGTCAACAAGTTGATGAAAGACCAGTATGGTATCGATACCATGCCGGAAACGGCTGAAAATGTTGCCGAGGACTGGCAGGTTGGCCGGGAAGATCAGGATAAATTTGCCCTCCGCTCCCAGGAAAAAGCCGCCGCTTCTGTTGCCAGTGGCCGACTGGCGAAAGAAATCACGCCGGTCACCATTCCTCAACGCAAGGGCGATCCGGTTGTCGTTGACAGGGACGAACATCCGCGCCTCACCAGCCTTGAAAAACTGGCTGCGCTGCGCACGCCGTTTCGTGAAGGTGGCACCGTGACGGCTGGCAATGCGTCGGGCATCAATGATGGCTCCTGCGCGGTTATTGTTGCGAGTGAAGATGCTGCCAAAACACACGGGCTGGAACCCCGTGCCCGAATCTTGGGAATGGCATCGATGGGGCTTATGCCCCGGGTCATGGGGTATGGCCCGGTTCCTGCGACACGCAAGTTACTGGACCGTCTCGGCCTCAAAATCGACGATATGGATGTTATCGAACTCAATGAGGCGTTTGCGTCACAGGGTCTGGCGGTGTTGCGGAACCTGAATGTTGCTGACGACGATTCCCGAGTTAATCCAAATGGTGGCGCGATTGCACTCGGCCATCCGCTTGGCATGTCAGGGGCAAGACTGGTTTTGACAGCGACCCAGGAGTTGCATGAAAAGCATGGCCGTTATGCGCTGTGCACCATGTGCATTGGCGTTGGGCAAGGTATCGCGATGATCGTTGAACGGGTCTAGATCTTTCCCGGACTGATTCAAAAAAACAATTTAATCGGTTGTAATTAAAAGGATTTTTATCAAAAAGCCTTGAAGGTTATGATCGTTCTTGTGTCTTCGATGCCGTCAAATACATGGACATGTTTGGCAACGAAATGGCCGATATCTTCGTCGTCATCGACGTAAAATTTTACCAGAAGGTCAAACTCACCAGCGGTTGAATAAATTTCGGAAGCGATTTCCGCGTCGGCGATCTGGCTGGCCACTTCGTAGCATCTGCCGAGCTTGCATTTGAACTGGACGAAGAACGGTACCATTGGGCTTTCCCTGTCGTGACTGATGTTTCATTATAGGCATCACGTCACTATCGCTAAGCTAATCGGTGCAAGCCGTCAATTTTCAGTTACGAAAAATAGCGCCGGAAACATAAAGGATTATCATGGAATTTCGTCAATTGGGACGCACTGGACTGAAAGTCTCGGAGCTTTGTTTCGGCACAATGTCGTTTGGCGGGGATGCGGATGAAGCAGAATCAGCGCACATGTATGCAGCCTGCCGCGATCTTGGGATCAATTTTTTTGATTGCGCCGATGCCTATAGCCGGGGCAAGGCCGAAGAAATTCTGGGCAAATTGATTGCAACGGAACGCAACGATCTGATCATCACTTCCAAATGTTTCATGTCGATGTCGGATGATATCAATAGCGGTGGTGCCAACCGGCGGCATATTCTGAGCGCTGTTGAAGCCAGTTTGCAGCGAATGGGCACCGATCGGCTGGATGTCTTTTTCATGCATCGTTGGGATAATGTGGTGCCGCTTGAGGAAACTCTGCGCGCGCTTGAAGATCTGGTGAGCCAGGGCAAGGTGCTTTATCTCGGGGCCAGTAATTATTCAGCATGGCAAATCGCCAAAGGGCTGGGCATTTCCGAACGTCGCAGCGGGCCACGGTTTGATGTCATCCAACCGATGTATAATCTGGTAAAACGCCAGGCTGAA
This sequence comes from Hyphomicrobiales bacterium, assembly GCA_021775875.1. Lineage (GTDB taxonomy): Bacteria > Pseudomonadota > Alphaproteobacteria > Rhizobiales > NORP267 > NORP267. Next base: position 315,992 of record JAJFHA010000002.1, read on the forward strand.
GTAGAGATATTTCCGTTGGCTGAAGCCGAACAATTGGGAGTTATTACCTATAGCCCTGTCGGGGGCGGATTGTTGAGCGGCAAATATGGCCCGAACAATCGCCCGGATGGCGGACGGTTGATGACCAATGCAGAATATACTGCTCGCTACGGCGAAGACTGGGCTTTTGATGTGGCAGGTGCGTTTGCTGAATTCGCCAAAGCGAAAAACATCCACCCTGTCAGTTTGGCTGTTTCATGGGCGGCAGCGCACTCCGCCGTTTCATGTCCGATTGTCGGGGCGCGATCTTTGGAACAGCTTCAACCTTCACTTGACGCGATCAATGTCGATATGAATTCAGAACTATATGGCGAGATAACCGCGTTGACCCGTCAGCCACCACCGGCTACCGACCGGCTTGAAGAAGCAGGTTAGGATTCAAGCGCGTTCCGGGCCAGTTCTGCAAATTGTTTGGTCATTTTGCTTTTCGGGTCGGAAAGGGCGTCGATGATGGTGAAATGATTATCGTTTTTTCCGGCATGATGGCTCGTTGTGAGTCCTGACTTTTTCCAACGCTTCGCAATCTCCCTGGTCTGCCAATGGAAAGCTTTGCTTTCTGCGCCACCGACCCAGGCATGAAGATTGCCGGATGTGGGGGCATCGTGGAGCAGGGGGCTCCAGCTTGTAGCTTCATCTGCGCTCATGCCTGCTTTTTCGTTGATACTGGTCACCACCAGATCGCGCAGGTCGAACAGGCCAGAGATCGGTAATCCGTTGGTCACCAGATCAGACGGTGCGCCCATGGCGCTGAAATCACGGACCATCATGGCGGCGGTCAAGTGCCCACCCGCTGAATGGCCGCCAACTGCGATCCTGCGTCCGTAATTGCGCCAGACCCAGGTACAGGCAGCGGCAATCTGATCTGTGATCAGGCCAACATTTGCTTCAGGGCAAAGATTGTAAGAAGGCATGACAACGGCGATGCCGTTGCTGTTCAATCCGTTTGCCAGATGGCTGAAATTCTTGCGGTCCTGAGACTGCCAATATCCGCCATGGATGAAGACAGCGATAGGGCAGGTCTGGCGGTCGGTATCTTTCGGCCAGAAAATATCAAGGAAGGTGCGGTCTGTGCCGCCAGCCACCGGATCGAGATACGGAATATCGAGTGCGCATTCCGCTGATTGGCGAAATTCGGTCGCGTCAGTGATCCAGGCTTCTATCAATTCAGCGGCGTTCGGGACCGCAGCGCGCGCGTTATATCCAGCCTCACAGAGTGCCGTGAAATCAGTGTCTTCAGACTTTCCGGCTGCTGTGTACATGGATATATCCTTGCGCTTATCTTTATCTAAGAATTGAGATTTTATCTGACCAGATCTGTTCTGGATACCCCGTGGGCCATTGTCTTGAGGAGGGGTTTCCTGTACCAAGAACATATCTCATTGGGGTGCCCGTAATTAAGCGGGCTGAGAGGTGCCAGGCATCAACTCTTTGAACCTGATCCGGATTATGCCGGCGGAGGGAAGTTGAGATGGATGAACTGACAAAAAAATCAATGTTGAGCGATTTACTGAGTGGGCAGAGAGATTCTATTGCCCGGCTTCGTGACTCCAGCCCGCGCGTTCACTGTATTACAAATCTGGCAGCTAACAATTTTACAGCAAATGTTTTGCTGGCACTTGGTGCGATACCAAGCCTGACATCTTCACCGGAAGAAGTTCCGGATTTTGTCGCGCGCTCGAATGTTATGCTTATCAATCTTGGCACTTTGGATATGGGTCGCAAAGACGCGATCAGAACCGGCATCGAGGTGGCGGCAGAATATGGCAAACCCTGGGTGCTTGACCCTGCCTTTGCGAATGCGTCATCGACGCGGTTGATTTTTGCGATTCAATTATTGAAATTGCGCCCTCTGGTGATCCGCGCCAATCAGGTGGAAATTGGCGCTTTGTGCGACGGGGTTGATGTTACCGGTACCGCGCGGGATTTAGCGCTGGCGACCGGAAGCTCGGTGGCGGCGACCGGGGAAACCGATATTGTAACCAACGGCGTGCTGGACTTCACGCTAACCGGTGGGCACCCAATTATGGCGCAAGTTACGGCGGTTGGGTGCGTCACCAGCGCCATTGTTGCGGCGATGCTGACGGTTGAGCCGGACCCGCTGAAAGCGACACTTCTGGCGCTGACAATTGCGAGTGTTGCCGGGGAAAAAGCTGCTTCACGCGCCCGGGGTCCCGGCTCGTTTCACTTTGAATTTCTCGACGCTCTGTATGAAATCGATGATGCGGCACTTCGTGAGGGGGCTAAAATTTCGTGAATAAAGTGGATTTGCGCCTTTACGGATTGATCGACCCGGAAACCGCCGGGGGACATGATCTCTGCGACCTTGCAGACGCCATGTGCGCGGGTGGGGTTACTTTGATCCAGCTGCGCGACAAAAGAAGCGATACGGGCGAGATGGTGCGTTTGGCGCGACAACTCAAAGAAACCCTCATTGCCCACAATGTGCCGCTTTTGATCAACGACCGGGTTGACGTTGCCTTTTCTTCGAGAGCTGACGGCGTTCATCTGGGCCAAAGCGATCTGGACGTTGCGGATGCTCGCGCGATCCTTGGAGAAGATGCGATTATCGGGCTTTCTGTTCGTGACCACGCAGAAGCTGATGTCGCTCCCTTGGATATGCTCGATTATGTGGCTTTTGGCGGGGTATTTGTGACCACCAGCAAGGTCAACAAGGCAACCCCAATCGGGTTGGATGGATTGCGGGCATTGTCCAATTCGCTTCGGGTGCGGCAGCCCGGTTTTCCCATATGCGCGATTGCCGGGATTAATTCTGACAATGCACCCGGGGTGATTGAAGCCGGGGCCGACGGGGTCGCGGTTATCTCGGCGCTGTCAGGTGTCAGCGATCCAGCCAAAGCGGCCCGGCAATTTAGGGCAGGCATCGATGCGGCGCTTGTTGCCCGGAGGCGATCATGACCGCGATTGCCGTTACAATTGCTGGATCAGACCCGTCAGGTGGTGCTGGTATTCAGGCAGACTTGAAAACTTTCGCGGCGCTCAATGTCTATGGCGCCAGCATCATAACCGCCCTGACCGCACAAAACACCCACGGTGTGCAGGGCGTTCATGAAATTCCACCTGAATTTGTCGAGGCGCAAATCGAATCAGTTTTTTCCGACCTTGCAATCGGGGCGGTCAAAATCGGGATGGTGGGAATTGCCGAAACTGCTGAGATGATCGCAGAAGGTCTCGACAGATACGAGCAGCGCAATGTGGTCCTGGACCCGGTTATGGTGGCGACCAGCGGCGACCAATTGATTGATGATGACGCCATTGAGGCCGTTCGTGATCTGCTGTTTCCCCGCGCCATGCTGGTAACGCCAAATCTTGCTGAAGCGGCTCACTTGCTGGAAACCCGGATTGCTGAATCTGATGAAGAGATGGCAGCCCAGGCGGAAGCCCTATTTGATTTTGGACCTCAGGCCGTGCTCATCAAGGGCGGCCACATGGTCGGTCAAGAAGAAGCCGTTGATGTTTTCTACGATGGTGAGGAACCTGCTCGCCTCGGGGCGGAGCTGATCGCTACTGAAAATACGCACGGCACAGGATGTACCTTGTCGTCGGCCATCGCGGCGTCTTTGGCGCACGGGTTCAATCTACCCCGGTCAGTGGCACACGCCAAATCCTACATTACCGAAGCGATCCGGCACGCAGAAGAAATCGTCGTTGGGTCCGGCCATGGTCCGGTTCATCATTTTCACGCGGTCTGGGGCTATCTACCGGTGCTCGGGGTTCCGGCTGCGAAAACTCTGGATGAAGAAGGAGATGATCATGAGTAATGGTTTGTCACGACGCGGGTTTTTGGGGGCAACAGGCGCGTCGGTTTTAGCGGCCCCCGCCCTTGCGCAATCAGGTGCATCGGTCCAGTGGCGGATGGTCACATCATGGCCGAAAAATCTACCCGGCCCCGGCGTTACAGCGAACCGGTTAGCGGAACGGATCAACGTCATGTCCGGTGGTGCGCTTTCCATCCAGGTTTATGGTGCTGGAGAACTTGTGCCGGGGTTACAAGTGTTTGATGCGGTCGCCGCTGGTACAGCACAGATGGGGCATTCGGCATCTTTTTTCTGGCAGGGGAAAATGAAATCCGCGCCGTTTTTTACATCGATTCCGTTTGGCCTAACCCCGATTGAACATCAGGGCTGGATCTACCATGGCGGCGGACAGGAACTATGGGATGAATTATACGCGCCCTTCGGCGTGATGCCGTTCATGGCGGGCAATACCGGCATGTCGATGGGTGGTTGGTATAAATCGCAAATTGAATCGCTCGACGATATCAAGGGATTGAAAATCAGGATGCCGGGGCTTGGTGGCGAAGTCATGCGCCGTCTTGGGGCGACGCCGGTCTCTATCCCGCCGTCTGAAATATCGTCTTCATTGCAATCGGGTCTGATCGACGCTACCGAATTTTTGGGGCCGTTCAGTGATCGGGCGCTTGGTCTTTACAAGGTCGCATCATTTTATCACTGGCCCGGATTTCATGAGCCGAACGGCACCGGAGAAGCTTTGGTGTCACGGGCTGCATACGATGCTCTGCCAAAGGAATTGCAGGAAATTGTCGTCAATGCGTGTGCGGCGGAAAATTCGTTTTCGCTTGCCGAGATCGGGCAGAATAATGCGCGATCGCTGGAGCTACTTGTTCTGGAGGACAATGTCCATGTGGTGCCGTTCCCCGATGAGGTAATCACCGCGGCGCGGGAAATTTCAATGGACGTATTGGCGGAATTTGACGATGGCGGTGCAACCATCGATGGCCGGATTTTCAAGAGTAATGTCGCTGCCAGCAATTACGCGAGGAATTGGTCAGGGGTTTCAATGCAGGCCTATCTGAAGGCCCGCAACGGCTGATCCGAAACCATCAGATTTTATAGCGAAGGTGATGGGCCCCGCATCGGTTGGCCATTCTGGGTCCAGTGGATGCCGCATTCGGTTTTACCGGTGCCGCGCCAGCGTCCGGCCCGGACATCCTCACCGGGCTGTACCGGCGAGGTGCAGGGCAAGCAACCTATGGACAGAAAGCCTTGTTCCACCATCGGGTGGCGGGGCAGATTGTGCTCGACAAAATAATTGTCGAGGTCTTCACGGGTCCATCTGGCGAGCGGGTTGATTTTCAAGCGCCAATCGGCTTCTTCCAGCGTCGCGATCGAGGCGCGGGTTTCGCTGTGCAGGCGCTTGCGTCCGGTGATTGTTGCCTGAAAACCCTGAAGCGCTTTTTCCATCGGTTCGATCTTGCGGAAATGACAGCATGCTTCGGGGTCAATGACATTGAGGTCATTGTTTGGATCAAGCGTTGCCATGCGCGCTTCGCCCGGACCGGAGGAAATTACATTTGTCAGGCCCAGAGTTTTGGTCAATTCATCCCGATACGCAATGGTCTCGGGAAATAGCTGTCCAGTATCGATCGTGATGATTGGCGTTTCAGGGTCGATCTGCCCTACCATATGGGCCAACACTGCGGCTTCCGCGCCAAACGAAGATACCAGCGCGATGCGTCCGGGAAATGATTTGCGGATCATTTCGCGGAGCAGGTCAGCACCTTCGAGATGGCCAAATTCCGCGATGATTGAGCTAAATCCGTTCATGCGTCCACAGACCTCCGCTGGTTGAGAATTTCGGCAGGGGCAAATCCCTGCCGTGCAACAAAACTGTTCTGGTATGTCGCTGACATGGTTGTTGCGGCACGCTGCCAGACATCAAGGGGCTGGCGGTCGGAGCGAATTTCGAATGTATCGAACCCGACCTGGCGCATGAACGCGACCTGATCCGCCAACACGTCGCCGGTGGCGCGTAGTTCGCCGGTGAAACCAAGCTGGGAGCGGATAACACGGGCAAGCGAATAGGCTCGCCCATCGGTATAAGCCGCGAAACCAAGTGTGATCAGGTTCAATTTGGCCAGATAAGGTTTCAAGTCATCCAGATCACCGGTGACAGGAAAATGCACGCCCAAATTGCTGCTATTCCGGGCAAGCGTTTCAAATTCCCGTTGCAACCGTTCCCATGAAACGATCACGTCAGCGCCTACAGGAACAGATGCGCCATCTTCCAGATCAAGGAATGTTTCATCCTCAATGGTTCCGCCTTTAAGCAAGGGCATAGAGAGCCTCCTTGAATGGTTTTGCGCCGACACGGCGATAGGTTTCCAGAAATGTTTCGGCGTCTTCACGGATGCCCTGATAGGTTGTAAGCAAGGTATCGATGGCCCCGTCGATCTCGTCGAATGAAAATCCGGGGCCGAGGATTTTGCCAATTGCGGCCTGCTCGTCGCCGGACCCCCCAAGGGTGATCTGGTAATATTCCTTGCCGGCTTTCTCCAGTCCGAGAATGCCGATATGGCCCACATGGTGATGGCCACAGGCGTTGATGCACCCCGATATTTTGATTTTCAACTTGCCTATATCGTCTTCACGTTCCTCAAGGCGCTTGGCAACATTTTGAGCGACGGGAATGGACCGCGCCGTTGCCAGAGAACAATAATCAAGACCCGGGCAGGCAATGATGTCGCTGGCGAGGCCAATATTCGCAGCCCCCAACCCGGCCTTGCTGAGGCCCAGATAAAGCGCCAGCAAATCCGCTTTGCGTATATGGGGCAGAACCAGATTTTGTTCATGCGTCACCCGGATGTCGCCCCGACCATATTGGTCAGCCAGGTCAGCCAAATTGTGCATCTGTTCTGAGCTTGCGTCGCCCGGAATGCCGCCAACCGGTTTCAGGGATACTGAAACAATTGAATGACCTGCAATCTTGTGATCGGTCGTGTTGTTCCTGAACCAGACGGCGAAATTGCGATTGTCGATCAGATCAGATTGAAGGCTGCCTTCATCGGCATCAGCTTCCAATGATGGTAAATCAAAGAACGAGCGGATCCGGGTTAATTCATTTTCGGCGAGTGCCGGGTCGGCCTGTTCGATCTTGGCATATTCTTCTTCGACCTGGCGGGTCATTTCTTCGATGCCCAGGGCCTGGACCAGAATCTTGATTCGCGCCTTGTATTTGTTGTCGCGGCTGCCAAAGCGGTTATAAACCCGCATCAGGGCTTCGAGATAGCCAAGCAATTCGCCAAAGGGGAGCCATTCGCGGATCGTTGAGGCGATGATGGGTGTGCGCCCCAATCCGCCGCCAACGAGTATCTTGACGCCGTTTTCACCGGCTTCGTTTTTGCGCAGGATTAGACCGACGTCATGAACCTTGATCGCGGCACGGTCTTCGTCTGATGCCGTTACCGCAAATTTGAATTTGCGTGGCAGGTATGTGAATTCAGGATGCAACGACGACCATTGCCGCAGCAATTCAGCAACCGCACGCGGGTCTTCAATTTCTCCAGCCACAGCACCAGCAAACGGGTCGGTGGTTACATTGCGGATGCAATTGCCTGATGTCTGGATGGCGTGCATTTCCACGCTCGCCAGTTCGTCCAGAATGTCCGGGATATCCGCCAGCGCCATCCAGTTCAACTGGATATTCTGGCGGGTGGTGAAATGCCCGTAGCTGCGGTCATAGCGCTCGGCAATATCGGCGAGCTTGTGCATTTGCTTTGCCGATAGTGTGCCGTAAGGAATGGCAATTCGCATCATGTAGGCGTGCAATTGCAGATAGACGCCGTTCATCAGGCGGAGTGGACGAAATTGCTCTTCCTCCAATTCACCGGAAAGACGTCGCGAGACCTGATCGCGAAATTGCTCGGTCCGCTCCTTTACGAAGCGGGTATCGAATTCGTCATACGTGTACATGGTCATGCTCCGGAATTGGGGCTGCTGCATCGGTTTTCCAATTGCCGCCCTGATAGCCAAGATCTTCTCGTACCGTTGGGCCAAGTGTGCGCATGCGTTCGCGGTTCTTGATCGGGCGGACAGCACCTTTCTCAATGGTAACTTCAACAAGGTACGGTTCAACAACTTGTGTTGCAGACCTTGCGGCCTCGCTTTTCTGGCCAAATTCCGCTTTTTGTTCGGCCGTTTCTGCCAATACGGCGCGGTTGACGTCAGAAACCCAGATCCCGTTCTCGTTCAGAAAAACAACATGACCTTCAACAAGGTGATTTGCGGTCAAAACAAACTGCGTCATTTAATGCTCCTGGATTGTAGTAGAATATTGGAAAGATCAGTGGCCGCGCCAAACAGTGAGGGCTGGCTGGAATTGGAATAAGTTTCGACACGGGCAGGGCGTTGGAGATTGCAATCTTCCCAGTCCAGACCAACGTAAATCAATGCCGGCCCTTTGATGCCTTTGTCGTCAATCGCGGCTGAAAGATTGACAATCGTGGTAGCAACAATGCGCTCGTTGGCCAGAGTGCCGTTTTCGACAATCACGACAGGGGTTGCAGGGTGCAGTCCGGCCTGGCTAAGACGGGTTTCGATATGGCCCGCTGTGCCCACTGCCATATAGGCGGCAAAGGGTTCGTTGCGGTGAACCAGATCAGCCCAATCGTGTTCGGCGGCGCCTGATTTTGTTGCACCTGTAATTAATGTCAGGCTGCGATTGACGCGCCGGTCGGTGAGGGGCAGTCCGGCGGACGCGGCGCAGGCAAAGGCTGCCGAAATGCCGGGCACCACGCTTGTTTCAATGCTGGCATTCTGTAATGCGGTCAGTTCTTCTCCACCACGGCCAAAGACAAACGGGTCGCCACCTTTCAGGCGCACAACATTGTTGCCAGCAAGGGCTTCGCGAACAAGGATCACATTGATATCTTCTTGGGCCACTGATTTCTTGCCGGATTTTGCGAACGGGATTTTTCCAACATCAATGAAGCGCGCGTCACGCCGGGCGCTATCAAGAATTTCCGGGCTGACCAAGTGGTCGTGAACAATTACGTCAGCTTCCTGTAACAGCCGGTGGGCCTTGAGGGTCATGAGTTCCGGGTCGCCGGGGCCCGCGCCAACGAGCCACACATGGCCGGGTTTGCCTCTGGCCTCTGTTTGCACCTTCGATGGATCAGTTACTCTGGAATGAGAGGCCAAAAGAGACATCGATTCGGTGCGTGCCTCGACCTCATTTGCCTGAAGAATATTGTGGGCCGGAGCGCCGTTGAGAAATTCCCGCCAAAAGGAAAGCCGGGCGGATTTTGGCAATGTGCTTGCGACAGCTATACGCCAGGTGCTGGCGAAAACGGCAAGCCGCCCAAGACGCGCCGGTAATTCCCGCTCCAGCTTTGCCCGGATGTCGCGAGCTATCAGGGGAGATGTGCCTTCGGTGCCGATCGCCACAATAACAGGATCGCGGTCGACAATGGCGGGGGTCAAAAAATCACAATAGTCAGGCTGGTCAACTGTATTGACCGGGATGCCAATGGCGCGGATCAGATTGGTAACTTGCCGGTCTGCGGCGGCATCGCCTGAGGCTGCGAATGCGAAATTAACGCCATCGAGGTCTTTTGGCGCGATATCCCGCTCGATCAATGCCAAACCGTTTTCAGCGGCCAGATTTTTGATATTTGACGAAAATCGGTCGGACACAAGCCTGACCCTGGACACGGTTTTCAGAACAAGACGCAATTTGGCAAGCGCTTCGGCACCACCACCCGCAATAAGAACGGTTTTGCCTTCCATGTCAAAAAACATCGGATAATATTTCATGGCCAAAATTCTTTTTCAGGTCTATTAGTTCTGTAAACAGAACGGGAAAAATATCAGGGCGTTAAATCAAAAACGTTAGAAAATCAGGAATTTTCGTCATGTTGTGTATTTGCTTCACAACGGGTACACTCATTTAATCATTTCCTGAACGTTAAAACATACGTTCGTTCTATATAACATACGATTGCAAAATGTCAAAGATTTCAGACGATAATTCTGGTGCCAGCGTTGTTTCCGGACAACTCGGCCAAACCATTCAGCGGCTCCGTAAAGCTTATAATCTCTCGCTTGGAGAATTGTCGGCTCAATCGGGCGTGGCGAAATCGATTATCTCTTCGATCGAGCGTAATGAAACCAATCCCACGCTTTCCACGATCTGGCGTCTCAGCCAGGCGCTGGATACGACGATCGACAAGGTTTTGGCGGAAACTGACGATGATCCGTTCATCGAACATGTTTTGCCCAAAGCCATTCCCGTTTTAACGTCAGAAGACGGCAAATGTACTTTGGCTATTGTTGGTTGGTTGAAGACTGTGGACTGGGTGCAATGGTATGATTTTGTGGCCGAGCCTGGCGGTGTTCTGGAATCTGAAGGTCATCAACGGGGTGCCGTTGAAAATCTCAGCGTGCTGGACGGCGAGCTAGAGGTGGAGGTCGATGGCGAAGTGCGCCGGGCGCGTGCTGGAGAAACTCTGCGATACCGTGCCGACAGAGAACATTTTGTTCGCAATATTGGCACAATACCGGCCAGGGCAACGATGGTGCTGATTGTGCAAGCCAGTGTTATGGGTTGAGTGAGACTGTTTGGTGCCGTTGGCGAAATCGTGAATGTTATATTACCAGTCCGGACTGGTAATTTCCCTAAAAATTCCCTAGTCATTGAGTTCAGTTATTTTAACAGATCGTTCGGGCACAGCTCTTGACTGAAGAAGACAATAAATCAGGTCAGGGCAGGCATATCGGTTTCGGTCTGGAAAAGATCGGTCTTGTTTGTGCCCGCTGGCCGCGTATCGCGGCGATTGTCCTGCTTTCCCTGTTTGTGATTGCTCTGAATGGAGCCGCTCAGGTCAAACAAGAAGACCAGATCAGCGCCTTGTTTCGGTCAGATGGTGCCGAGTTTCTAAAATTTGATGCTGTCCAGCAGCTTTTCAGGGAGAGCGAAAACGATGTCGCTATAATCCTGGAAGCTGACGATGTTCTAACCCGTGAACGGCTTCAGGCGGCGCTGGATACTTATCTTGATGTCTACCTGCTGGACGGGGTCGCGAGTGTCTTTTCACTGTTCACGCTCCGGGTGCCGCCTGATGAAGAAGGTGTTTCGGATCCTATCTTCCTGTCACCGCTGCCGCGTGATCAGGAATATATAGAGCTTCGAGACTTGATCGAGAGCCACCCTCTGATTATGGGGCGGACGGTATCTCACGATAAAACCAACATTCTCATTGTCGCGGCGCTGGATTCAAACCTGGATATTAGTCTTCAAGATCTAGTTGCCAGCATACGTGATACGGCGGAAGAAATTGCCGGACCGGTTGGCATGCGGGTGCATATGGCTGGCGTCCCTGCGCTCCGGGTCCAGATTAAAACAGCGCTGAGCCATGATCGCGCGGTTTTCAATATTGTCGGTTACATGCTTGGTGTGCTGATCTGCCTGATTTTCCTACGTAGTTTTGGCTATGCGGCGCTTGCAGCGGCACCGCCCTTGGTCGCAGTAGTTTTCTCGCTATCGATTTTGGGCTATGCGGGCATCCCGCTGAACGCGCTTTCAAACGTATTGCCGCCGTTGGTTATGGTGCTGGCTTTTGCAGATTCCATGCATATGGCGTTTGCCGTGCGGGATGGTGTTTCCCGAGGCATGACGGGGCCGGAGGCTGCTGCATTTTCGGTGCGTCGGGTTGGGCCGGCTTGTGTGCTGACCTCGCTGACGACGGCGGTGGCGTTAGCGTCAGTAACTATGGCTTCTTCGGAATTAATCGCTTCATTCGGGTTTGCGGCCTTTCTTGGTGCCATAGTGGCTTTTGTTTCAGTGATTACGGTTGTTCCCACAATTGCGGCACTTGTGATCAAGGCAAAATCCAAGCGGCCACAACATGCGGTGCCGCTTGTGGACGGCTTGTCGCGACTGTGCGTTGGTGTAGGTGGATCCATAGCCCGGCGACCGCGCGTTTTCGCAATAGGCGGGATTGTTATTGTTGCATTTGGCCTTTGGGCTTCTTTATCGCTTGATCCTCATTATCGTATTTCCGCGTATCTGCCTGACAATGACGAAATTTATAATGGCGTCGACCGGATGGACCACCAGTTTGGCGGAGCGATCGATATTCTTGCGGTTGTGAGATGGGAAGGGCAAAGCGAAGAGCAATTGCGCGAAGTCGTGGCCGCTGTTCGCGACGTGCATAATGCCATGGATAATCATCCGCAGGTGACCAATGCCTGGTCGATTGAAGCTATAAGGCTGTGGCTCACGGATGGTGAAGCAACGGGCGGCGTGAATGAATTGGCGAAATTTATCGCCAGTCTGCCGGCCCATTGGCTCGACAGATTATTGGCACCGGTTGGCAATGCGGCACTGGTGGCCGGGCGCGTGCAAGACCTTGAAGCCGCCGGGTATAGAGTGATCGCGGATGAACTGGAAGTTCTGGTGGATGAAGCTGCCAGACCGTATCCAGGTGTCACGGTCGAAATTACTGGTATCAGCACGTTATCTTCGCGCATGAGCGGTCCGATGATTAAACAATTGGGACTGGGCCTGATAACCGCGATTTTGACCGTATTGGTGTTGATCGCCTTCAGTTTTCGCTCAATTAATTTGGCGTTGATCAGTTTCTTGCCGAACCTGCTTCCGGTAGTGCTTGGCGGAGCCTGCCTGTGGCTGGCGGGCGTTGGGCTGAGATACGAAACCGTGATCGCGCTAACGGTCGCGTTTGGCATAGCGGTCGATGATACAATCCATTTTCTGTACCATTTGGGCCGCCGGAATTGGGCGGGTGCGACACCTTTGGAAACGGTTTTAGGAACGTTAAAGGAAATCGGCCCGATCCTGATTTTGACCACACTTGTCCTGTCTGTCGGGTTCTCGGTAACATTCGCCAGCACGCTGCCGCAAATGCGGGCTTTTGGCATGGTATCAATGGCCGTATTGTTCTTTGCGCTTATGGCTGATTTACTCTTTCTGCCTGCGCTTGTTTTGTGGAATAAAAAGCAGCAGGCGGACAAATAAAGGAATTGGCGATGATGCATTTTCTTCCGATCTTGAAACGTCAGATTGGGTTGGCTGGCCTGGTGGCTATTTTATCCATCACGGGGAATAGTCCGTCGTTTGCGGTTGAGATACCCACTGTCCTGTCCGGATTGGTTGGCTCATGGCGCGGAAATGGCACCGCGAATGCGCGGTCCGGTGGCGACAACGAAAATGTATCATGCAAGGCTAGATACACTGACATTGAAGCGGATGAATCGCTCCGGGTGGAGGTGACCTGTGCTGGACTGAACGCCAAAGGAACCCTGGTCGGATTCATCCAATATAGTGCCGGGACCAGCGATTTTGTTGGTAACTGGTACCAAAACTGGAGCACTTCGGAGGGTGAAGAAAACGGATCGCTCACCGGTACAATTTCGAGCAATAAAATTCGCATGAATGTTTCAGCTGCAGGCACAGTGCGGGCGCGACTTGTTATCGAAGCCACCAACGCCAACCAGCATTCGGTCAATCTGGTCGGTATTGTGGATGGAGTTGAAGAGCAGGGAATGAACATAACCTTCCGCCGCTAAAACAAAGACTTCCACGCATTCGTCAATTGGGAATTTCAACGTGCTGAAGACAGTGGGACTCGAGAGGCTCGGCGACGAGAACGCATTTGCGGTTCTGGCCAGGGCCGCTGAACTACAGGCAGAGGGCCGGGATATCATCAATCTCGGAATAGGGCAGCCGGATTTCCGGACACCGGATCATATTGTTGAAGCGGCGATCCGGGCGCTCAAGGATGGCCACCATGGCTATACCCCTGCTTTGGGGATAGCACCTCTCCGGAATGCGGTCGTGCAGGATTTGCACCGGCGGCTGAATGTAGATGTAAATCCAGACAATGTGATGATCGTGCCGGGTGGCAAGGTCACTATGTTTTTCGCGATTTCGATGTTTGGCGAACCGGGAGCAGAAATCATCTGCCCCGATCCGGCATTTCCGATCTATCGTTCGATGATCGACTATACCGGCGCCACGGCTGTACCCGTGCCGATCCGCGAAGAGGCCGGATTTGGTTTTTCGGCGGACGAATTGCTGGGGCTGATTTCTCCCAAAACCAGGTTGGTTATTGTCAACTCTCCGGCAAACCCGACCGGCGGTGTTACGCCAAAAGGCGAGATTGAAAAGCTGGTTCGTGGCCTCGCCGACCGTCCGGACATCGCCATTCTCTCAGACGAGATTTACGGGCAGATGACTTACGATGGCGAAGAGCATGCCAGTTTCCTGAGTTATCCGGAAATCCGCGACCGGCTGATCCTGCTGGACGGGTGGAGCAAAACCTACGCAATGACCGGATGGCGGCTTGGATACGGCATCTGGCCGGATGCGCTGATTGATGATGCCCGCAAGCTGGCGGTCAACAACCATTCCTGTGTCAACGCCTCCGCCCAATATGCAGGCATTGCCGCGCTTGAAGGGCCTCAGGATGCGGCCCGCGATATGGTTGCGGCGTTTGATGAGCGCCGGATTGTGATTTCTGACAGGCTGAACGAAATTCCGGGGGTCAGTTGCATTCGCCCCAAGGGCGCGTTTTATGCGTTCCCCAATATTTCGAAAACCGGATGGAAATCAAAAGCACTGGCTAGTGCTTTGTTGGAAGATGCAGGCGTCGCCGTGATTTCCGGCACGGATTTTGGCGATTTTGGCGAAGGCTACATTCGATTTTCCTACGCCAACAGCGTTGAGAATATTGTCAGGGCTGTGGATCGGGTTGGCGCGTTTCTGGCTGACAACCAGGGGTCAGGTTGACCCGTTGCGTTTATCTTATTGCCTTGGATTGTGTGTGGTTGGCTTGCTGGCCTTGGTCTCCGGGTCGATGGCTGATGAACGCCCCACCCGGATTGTGTCGCTGCATCTTTGCGCCGATCAATATTTGATGGCGCTCGCTGATCCGGATCAGATTGCCAGCCTTGGGTTAAATGCTGCCGATAACCGCATGTCGTATTTCGCTGATCAGGCAAATAGATATAGGATTATCAGTCCTCGAGCGGAGGAAATTTTGCTGCTCGAACCCGACCTCATCATTGCCGCGCCTTTTACGAACTCCCAATTACGCAATTTTTTGCGGGAACGGGGCTTACGCGTTGTCGAGATGGGTGCGCCACAGACATTTGCCGACATCCTTGTTGAAATCCGCATGATCGCGTCTTTGATCGGGCAGGAAGAGAGAGGCGAAGCGTTGGTGGCTGAGATAGAAATGGCCCGTCGTGTTGCGCTTGGCGCCGGTGCCGGGCGGTCTTTGTTGTATCTACAGCGCCGCGGATTCGCCAATGGGCGCGAAACCCTGTTTGCAGAAATTGTGAGTGATCTTGGATTTGAAAATGCCCTGACAGGCGTGGACGGCGTGCAACGTATTCCCCTTGAGGAATTGGTGGGGCTTCGTCCAGATGCTGTCCTTGCTGCCCTTGACCGGGTAGCTGCAAGTGGGCCGGATAATGCGGTCGATCAAGGAATGGCGCTGCTGGCTCACCCGGCACTCAAGGCCGGATTTTCGGGCGCACAATGGTTTGCGTTACAGCCTGCATTGACGGTTTGCCCTGGCCCGGCAACTATCGCGCTGTATCAGCGTTTGACGGCGTTTGCTAAAAATCTGGACGATTGATCCAAGCGACAAAATGTCCACCCTTTTAATGGATGCGGGGCTGGTATCAATTTCTCATTGTGCTCCAATAGGTCCAATAAATTATTTATGAGAGGTTGGCCCGTGGCTATCATCAACGCGTCTGAACAAGTAAAAGCAAGCGTCAATGCGCGGCGGCATTATTCCGGCCCGGTTATTCTAGAGCAGGGGTTCCGTCCGTTTTTTCTGGCAGCCGGGGTTTGGGCTGTGGTGGCGCTGGCGATCTGGCTCTGGGAGTTTTCGCAAGGCGGAATTCTACCGACCCATCTGGCACCGGTCGTATGGCATTCTCATGAAATGTTGTTTGGATATGGTTCAGCGGTGGTCACCGGTTTTCTGCTGACGGCTGTTCCAAACTGGACGGGGCGGCTGCCGGTGCGTGGTGCGCCTCTGGCGGCACTTGCCTTTGTCTGGTTAGCGGGGCGCGTTGCATTCAGCTTCGCCACGCCGTCATGGCTATTGGTGGCTTCGCTGATCGAAGGATCATATCTTGTATTATTGTGTGGGTTTTTGGTCCGCGAAATTGTGAGTGGCAAAAACTGGCGCAACTTGATTGTAGCCGCGCTTGTTGCTGGGATCGCGATTGCCAACGGATTTGTACATTGGGAAATTGTTGGATTTGGTAATACCGGCGACTTTGGGTTCCGGCTTGGCATTGGCGTCTTCGTTATTCTGATCACATTGGTCGGTGGCCGGGTCACGCCAAGCTTTACGCGGAACTGGCTGAACAAAAACGGGAGCAAAAACCTGCCCGCTCCGTTTGGCGTCCCGGACAAGGTGGCTCTGGTCACAACTCTCGTTGCGGTTGCTGGCTGGGTGGCGGCTCCCTTCAACGAAATAAGTGGTGGGCTGGTTTTACTTGCAACGGCGGCACAAGCCGTTCGCCTGTCGCGATGGCAAGGTCATCACTGTTTTTCCGAACCTTTGGTTCTGGCGCTTCACGTTGGTTACGCGTGGTTGGTGCTGGGGCTCGGGCTTCTAGGCTTTGCAATTTTGTTTGATTATATTCCTCAATCAGCAGCGCTTCATGGCCTCACCGTTGGTATGATCGGCACCATGACTTTGGCAGTGATGACCCGGGCAAGCCTTGGCCATTCAGGTCAGCCATTGCGGGCTGATCTGGCGACGCAGACAATATTTGTATTGGTAGTATGTGCAGCTCTTACCCGTGTCGTAGCGCCGCTCATGGGTGAAGATTACTTATTCTATCTGATGCTTGCAGGCGGACTTTGGATCGCAACATTTTCGCTGTTTGTGATCCGGTATCTGCCGCTCTGGACGAGGAAATAAATTCCCCGCCCAGCTTTGGTTTGATGCCTCAAAACGCGCCGTTGAACAAGCCGCCGTCGATCAGGAAATTCTGACCAACTATATAGCTCGCGTCTTTGCCGGCAAGAAACGCACATAATTTTCCAAATTCAGCCGGGTCACCAAGACGTTTTGCAGGGACGATCTCTGCTCTGGCTTTGACCATTTCTTCGATAGCGCTGTCGTCTCCGGGATCAAGGGTGGCTCGGATGCGGTCGGTATCAAAAATGCCGGGCTGGATATTGTTGACGGTGACGTTTTTGTTGGCGAATTGACGACAGACACCTGCCATAAATGCGGTCAATCCAGCCCGCGCACCACTGGAAAGATCGAGGCCGGTAACTGGTGTTCTCACGGAAATCGAAGTGATATTGATGATCCGCCCGAAATTTCGTTCAGCCATGCCGTCAATGACTTTCTGGATCAGTTCAATCGGGGTGATCATATTCATGGTCACACCATCGATCATGGCTTCGCGGTCCAGTTCGCGAAAATCTTTCTTTGGCGGACCGCCATTATTATTGACCAGGATATCGGGATCAGGACAGGCTGCGAGCAACCGGGCCTGACCTTCGGGTGAAGCGAGGTCGGCTGCGACCGGTGTCACCTTGACATCCCATTTGTCTGATATCTCTTTTGCAGTTTGTGCCAGCCGGTTTTCGTCCAGTCCGTTTATGACAATATCGACGCCCGCTTCGGCAAGCGCTTCGGCGCAACCCCGGCCGAGGCCACGGCTTGATGCGCAAACGATGGCCTTACGGCCTTTAATACCCAGATCCAAAATAATTCTCCTTTTTATGTTGCCCCTACAATGCCAACCAAAATTTCTTTGGCAAGAAAAAATCGTGGGCATCCATGTGGGCTTCCCGCTATACAGCGAGGAACGACATCTGATTTTTTGACGAGGAAGCCGGGAATGAGCAAAGCGCCTGATTTCAACGACGTGAAAGCTGCGAATAAGCGTCTGGCGGGGCAGGCCGTGCATACGCCGTTGCTTGAAAACGAAACGCTCAACGCACGTGTTGGTGGGCGGGTTTTGATCAAGCCCGAGACCTTGCAGCGCACTGGGACGTTTAAATTTCGCGGCGCGTATAACCGGATTTCACAAATTCAGGAAGAAAATCCCGGCACACCGATTGTAGCATTTTCGTCCGGCAATCACGCCCAGGGTGTTGCCGCCGCCGCCCGGATGCATGGTGTTGAATGCGTGATTGTGATGCCGACCGATGCGCCGCAGATCAAGCTGGACCGCACCAGGGCGCACGGTGCTGAGGTTGTCACCTATGATCGCAAGGACGGTAACCGTGATGAGATTGCCAGTGAGATAGCAAAGACCCGAGGTGCGGCTCTGGTGCCTCCTTATGACGATGCTGGTGTTATCGCGGGGCAGGGAACGGTGGGGTATGAAATATTGCAGGATTGCGCGGCGCAGGACATTGAACTTGATGCCATTCTGGTGCCTTGCGGCGGTGGTGGATTAACTGCGGGTACCGTATTGGCGGTTCAAGGGTTGGCACCGGGCGTATCGGTTTACGCGGTCGAGCCTGAAGGTTTTGATGATACGATGCGCTCACTTGCTAGTGGATCGATCGAGCAGAATGCCATACTTACGGGGTCCATCTGCGATGCACTTTTATCGCCTTCGCCCGGTGATATCACCTTCAGCATCAATGGCCCGGCTTTGGCGGGTGGGTTGGTGATTAGTGACGCGGCGGCTTTGGCGGCGATACGGTTTGCGGCTGAAGAGTTGAAGCTCGTTGTAGAGCCCGGCGGGGCGGCAGCTTTGGCAGCTCTTTTGTCTGGAGTTTATTCTCTTGAAGACAAGACCGTCGCAATCATCCTGTCGGGTGGTAATATCGACCCAGCCATTCTGATTCAGGCTTTGGAATTGAATTCCGACGCTTAGCTGAACAGGGTCATTTTCTCGACGTTACTCAACGCGGTGATGTCGGTTTCAATTTCGATCGACGATATCGGATCCGGGCTGGACTCTGAAATGTTGAGTGGCGTTGGCGAGGCTTCGGCCTGCGATGCGGGTGAATTTTCAATCTCTACTTTCGGGATGCCAGTAATGGCTGGATGATCTTCCCGGCAAATTCGGGACGTTGTATTTTTTTCCTGTGCCTTGGTTTCCTGAGCCTCCGACAGACCCGGTTCTGCAACCTCAATATCGTCCGCAATCAAGACAGGTACGTCGAACGGATCGGTCGCCAGAAGATCATCAATATTTTCCTGACTGGGAGCTTCAGATTCAAATTGTGGTCCGTTCAAAAGATGCTCGTCGGATCGAATATCGCTGTTGGATGCGGCAATCGGTTTTCCGGGAACATTTTCGCCTGTGGCCTCGTTCCCGTTCCAGATATCCATCATGGCTTCGATGCGCTGATCGATGAAAGTCAATATCTTGATGACTTTTTGGGTGCGTTGACCGGTCAGATCCTGAAACGAACAGGCGGTATATATATCTGTGGCGTGACGGTCCAGCGCGTCGCAGGATTTCTCGTCGATACCGCTTTCGCGTAAGGTCCAGCCGATTTCCTGGATTTCTTCGGCGATATTTAAAATATCACCGGTCGCTTTTTCAGCGGTTGTCACAATAGCATCCAGTTCCATGGTGGCATTTGTAATTTTGTCGTCGTCTCCGTTGGCTTCGGTCATCGCAGCGATTTCGTTCTTGGTGCTCGCGATCGCGCTGGCGATATCCATTAATTCGTTTTTGAGACGGGGATCTTCGGGTGAATCCGTTTGTTTGACCAATGTATTGTGGAGTTTCTGGATAGCATCCAACAGAATGTTTGTATCGGCAGATCGGTTGCGCTTGGCAAATTCTGATAAAAACCAGCGTCCCCGATTGGTTTCCACAACGGCAGCCTGGATGGCGTCGTAGTCTTCGTTACGAAACAGGGAAGGGGGACTTGGTCTTGCCATATCGGTTTTCTCGTCTATTGAAACTGAAGGGACGAATCCAATCGTCCCATTTGACACTTTAATTTATTAGGCTTTCGTTAACTGATGCCCAAAAATATACCGGATCATCACAACCTTAAGTTTATGAACGGTAAAAATCAGTTCGTGCTGCGGTTGAGTCTGGTCTATGGCGGCATTTTTCTGGTAATCGGCCTTTATACGCCGTTTTTTCCAGCCTGGCTTGACGCACGTGGTCTGTCTGCTCCGGAAATTGCTTTTGTGATGGCGGTGCCTCTATTTGCGAAGATCATTACAAGCCCTCTGATCGCGGCACTGGCGGACAGGATAGGCAATCGACGGTTGGTCATGAGCTTTCTGGCCGCCGCGGCCACGCTGACATCGCTGATGTTGTTTTTCGTCAGCGGATTTATTGCCATCCTTTTGGTTGCTGGAATGCTGGCGGTATTTTCGAGCCCGATATTACCGCTGACAGAAACTGTCGCCATGACCGGGTCGCGGGAGCGGGGGCTGGATTATGGACGCATCCGGCTCTGGGGTTCGTTGAGCTTCATCGGGGCGAACCTGATTGGCGGGTTGGTTCTGGCGAAATATGGAGTGACCACCGGATTACCTTTGATCGCTGGCGGGTATCTGCTGACGTTCGTTGTGACGCTTGGGTTGCCTGCACCCGGAGGATTGCGGGAAAAGTCAAATGCGGTGCCCGGCCTGTCGGATTCATTTCGCATCCTGGCGCGCCCGGACATTATGTTGTTTCTTGTCCTTGCTGGCATCATTCAGGCAAGTCACGCTGTCTATTATCTGTTCAGCACCCTCGCCTGGTCCGGGCAGGGCATGTCTTTGCTGACGGTCGGTGCTTTGTGGGCTGTCGGAGTGGTCGCGGAAATTGTGCTGTTTATCTGGTCGCGCCCGGTTCTGGGTCGGTTAGGGACACAAGGATTGTTAGTGATTGCGGCAATGGCAGCTGTTTTTCGCTGGACGCTGACCAGTCTGGAACCCTCTCTATATTGGCTGTTTCCAATTCAAGTGCTGCACGGCATCACATTTGGGGCCGCACATTTGGGGGCGGTCAATTTTATCGCGGACAAGGTGCGACCTGATCTGGTTGCAACTGCGCAGACAATTAATTTCGCCATCAGCGGGATATTTATTTCGCTGGCAATGTTTGCGGCCGGGCCGCTTTATCAAGCCTATGGCAGCGGCGCTTATCTGGTCATGAGCGGTTTTGGATTGTTTGTTCTGGTCGTTACCGGCTGGCAAAAACTTCAAGCACTATAACCAAAGCTGAAATTGCTATCCCCAAAGGTCCGGGGCGGGAGGCAGGATATTGCTTCCGTTGAAGGTCAAACCGGGCTGTCTATCGCGGGCCAATAATAGCGGGCCGTCCAGGTCGATATAGTCCGCCATTGATGCAAGATAGATTGCGGGTGCCATGGCAAGAGACGTTGCGACCATGCATCCAACCATGATTTTGAATCCGGATTTCTGCGCAGCCTCTGCCAGCACAAGGG
Organism: Hyphomicrobiales bacterium; assembly: GCA_021775875.1. Classification (GTDB taxonomy): domain Bacteria; phylum Pseudomonadota; class Alphaproteobacteria; order Rhizobiales; family NORP267; genus NORP267. The sequence goes on from JAJFHA010000002.1 coordinate 337,211, forward strand.
CACCGGTCAGGCCTCCGGTCTTGTCCAGCTTGATGTTGATAGCGTCGTACTTGCCCACAAGGTTATTGAGGCTTGCCAGGTCATGGATGCTTTCGTCGGCACATATCGGAATTTTCCTGGGGAGGTGAAGGAGCGCCATATCATTTTCTGCAGGCAGAGGTTGCTCGATCAATTCGACGCCTGCATTGGCGCACGCTTGCATCAGCACTTCAAAATTATCCAGTGACCAGGCTTCGTTGGCATCGACCACAAGACGTGCTTCTGGGGCCGCGTTTCTAACCGCTGCAATTCGGCTAGCATCACCGTCGCCGCCAAGTTTGATCTTCAGTAACGGCCGGTCGGCAGCGCGGGCGGTTGCTGCAGCCATTTTTTCGGGCGTATCAAGGCTGATGGTGAAAGCGGTTTGAACCGGACCGGGTTCCGGTAGGTTCAGAATCTTCCACGCGGATTGATCCGCCAACTTTGCTTCATAGTCGATCAACGCACAGTCGAGAGCATTGCGCGCAGCGCCTGCGGGCATCGCTTCCAAAAGCGCATACCGGTCCATGCCGTTCCCGATAGAGCTTGCCTGGGCTTTAATCGCGGACATCACGGTTTCGACGGTTTCGCCATACCGGGCATAAGGAACGCATTCGCCGCGACCACACCCCTCCGGGCTGGAAATTTCGACGATCACTATATGTGCTTCAGTTTTCGATCCGCGCGAAATAGAAAAATTTCCGGCGATGGGCCAGTTTTCAGCCTTGACGGAGAGGTTTCGGTTTAAAGGTTTTGCCACGTAGCGGCTTAGTCGAAACGTCCGCTTGCATGGGCAAGCATCAGGTAGACTTTGCCAGTGTCTGAGGTCATGTAGGTTTGGGTCAGAATGTTGTCACGATCATTCTTTCCGACATTTTCGATCATGCCTTCAAACTCATTGACATACCGGTCGACCACGTCGTGAAATTCAGGCTCGGCTGAATATTTTCGGCGGATGTCATCGAAGGTCCGTTGTCCGCGAAGGTTATAAAGACGGCGAGTGAATACATTACGCTCGCCAGCTTTATACCGGTTCCAGAGATCAGCCGGTGCTTCATGATCAAGGACCCGCGCCAAATCAACCGAGATCGAATTCAGAGATTCTACAGCATGCAAAGGCGAAGCATTATCGGTGCCATCGCCGTAATTGTTATCTGCATAGCGGGAATCCTGATCGCGTTCGGAGGCGCGGGCAAGAAGTTCCTGCATCGACCAATTAGCATTCCGGTCGCTCGGGGCGCCGGTTTCTTCCGGCAATGATGCTACAACCCTGCGAGCAGCTTCAAGGCGCGAAGATGTATTGCGTGCAGGCTGGCGGGGGGCTGGTGGAGGAGCAGGGGTGTATGCTGGTTGGCTTTCGGCTATGGTCGTATCAAGGCCGCCGCCATGGCGGGTAACGATTGTTGAAAGCTCGTCCAAGGCACGGATTTGATCTGAGACCATCCGGCGCATGGCGTTTGCCTGCTCTTCTGTATCGCGCGGCAGCTCAACAGTGCTGCGATGCAATTCAGAACGGGTAGATTCAAGATCCTGCGAGATTTGGCCAACGGCGGTCCGTATCTGCAAGCTCATGTCGTCAAACCCGGCGCGAGTGTCGGCGATGATCTGGACAATTTCATCGCGCATCACCAAATGCTGGTTGCGAACGGCTGCCATGGCGGAGTCATTTTCTTCGTTTGCCGCATGGTTCATGCGGTCAAATTCATCCCGGATAACCTGTGAGGATTGGGCTGCTCTGTCACTTAGCAGGGTCCCAATCTCATGTGCGCGGCTTTCGGCGCTGCCAAGAGACGCTTCAACCATTCCGCTGAAGTTATTCATCATATTGTCAACCTCTTCAGCTTTTCGCGACAAGGTTGTGGTGAGGTTAGCGAGCGATTCATGGCGTTCACGAAGAGCCTCGTCCATACGGTCGTTGGACTCCGAGACAGCAGATGCCGCTGCGTATAGAGCTTTGCCTTGATCCTCAAAGCGTAAGGAGAGCTGGGAAATATCCTGCAATACAATGCCTGATACATCCTGCAAAGCTGCGACCTGGGTCTCGATACGGGCACTGGTATTCGCTGTTTCGGTGGTGGCCGATTCAATCGTTGCCTTGAAGGTCTGGGCGCGTTCGCCAAGACCTTGTTCGATTGCGGAAAGGTGATCTCCGGCGGTTTCCAGAATGTTGTGTAATTCGCTATTCGAGGTTGTGAGTTTGGCAACAATCTCGGTGAAGTTAGTGGCGACACCCTTGTCTGTGGTCATCATGGCTTCGACAACCTGTTCGCCATGTTCGACCATTTTCTGTGTCAGGTCAGCACCTGTGCTGGTCAGATGGTCAGCAATTTCACCGGTTTTGGCGGAAATATCCTGACTGATCACAGCGCCCTGCTCCGCTAGGTGTCTGGTGGCTTCGCTGCCTTTATGCTCGATGGCCCGGGCGACGGCATTGCCTGCTTCATTAATGGCGGTAACGCGGGTGCCAAGTGCGTTCGCGTGAGAGACGAGAGTGGCGTCCAGAGCCGTAGTTTTCTCCGTCAGAGAATCGACCAATTGGGTGCCACCTGAATCGACGACCTGATTTAATTCGCCAATGCGCGAGAGAAGTTGTTCGTTCATCTCGCTAGCGCGACCGGACAATGTTGTGCCAACGGTTTCAACCTGTCGTGCCATGGATTCTTCAAGTTGTTGGGCCTGCGTCGCGAACCTATCGGCCACTTCGGTTCCTTTGGTCGCCAATGTCTCGTTGATAGAGCCAAGGGACTGGGTCAGATTGGCGCTAATGTCTGCACCTTGCTGGTTCAGGCTACTTAACAAATCGCCACCAGCCTGGGCCAGAGTGTAGCTGATCTCCGTAGAGCGTTGGCCAAGCACATCGTTGATCCGTCCTGCCTGGGTATCAAGTTTTTCGCTTAAATCGCTGGCATGGCTGGCCAGGCTCTCGCCGATATTTTCGTTGTGTTGAAGCAGCAATTCTCCGGCGCGGGCCAATGTGTTGCCCATTTCTGATGTCCGCTGGCCAAGAACCTGGTTGACCCGCTCGGCCTGGGCATCAAGCCGGGTGCTCAAATCTTCCGAATGGGCGTTCAGGTTTTCGCCGATTGTGTTGTTGTGCTGGATCAACATCGCGCCAGCATTGTCGATACTGGTGATAAGATTGCTGCCAACCTCGTTTCCGGCGACATTTATTGTATCTAGGCTCTCCGCAACTTTGCTCTGGATGCTGGACTGAACAACGCTCGAATGATCTTCCATAGCTTGAATAGCGGTGGTGGACTGGTCGACGAAAAATTGTCCGATCTCGGTTGTGCGGGCGGTCAGGGTTGCTCCAATTTCTGCGTTCCGGGTCCCCATCATTTCTGCTATTGCAGTGCCGGCCTGACTCAAATTTTCCGACAATTCGTCTTTGCGGGCTTCGAAGCTTTCGTTCATGCTCGCCCTTGAATCATCCATTGCGGTGGCAATTTCGTTTGCTTTGCCGGCAAGAGATTCAACCAGATTGGTCCCCCGGGCAAGCAGGGTTTCAGATACGCTGTCGCCTGTTGATGAAATTGCCGACGTGATCTGTGCGCTGCGCAATTCGAGGGTTTCGGTCAGCCTGGATCCGGCCTCTTCAATCGCCATGGTGATCCGTTCCGTTACCTTGTCGATATCGGCGTTGAACCCTTCATGAGACCCTACAAGTTGTTCACGAATGGCTTCGGAACTGGTTTGAATGGCCTCGCGTTCGGACACCAATTCTTCAACGAGACCTTTGATGCGAATTTCATTGTCGCCATAGGCACGTTCCAGAGCCGATACTTCGCCGTGGACCAAAGCTTCCAGTTCGCCAGCACGAGCCAGAGCCCGCTCAACGCCGTCGCCCATGGCGGCGACTTCGCGGCGCACGGCCTGTCCAACCGAAGCGACAGCATCTTTGGCCACACCCTCAGGTTCCGCAAGACGGGCCGCAATTTCGGTCATGGACAAAGCGGCGAGGCGAAGTCCTTGTGCGCGTCGTGTCAAAACCGCGATGACGAAGAAAAACAGAATTGGGACAACAATAACGGCTGTCAGGGTTAACAGCGACGGGGTCGCCAGGTAATCGCGAAAGCTGGACAGGCCTGTCATTTCATCGCGGAACATGACCCAGCCATAAGTGAGGCCACAGATCAGCCAGACCGATGACATCAGCAGGGCAGTCCAATAAGGGGTTTTCGTGGGTTGGCGTTGCAACGAATGCATCATGCCGCCAACCGAAGCGCGGTCGTCATTTGCCGGCTCGCTGCGGGTGGTCGAAGGTTCGCCCTTTACGGCTTGTCCTTCAGGAGTGGATTTGGCGGCTTCTTCAATGTCTTCACCAAGAGACAATTTAATGGCGTCTTCCACATCGCTAAGATTTTCGTCATCGCTTGCAAAATCGCCTGCGGAGTCACTTTGGCTAGTATTGGCTTCAACTTCGGCCTGTACCTCTGCGACAGCCGAACTGATCATATCTTCAACCGATTCTTCAGAACCAGAATTCTGAGTACCATTTTTCTGGTTCGGCAAATTTCGAGCCATTTTGTTATCCACCGCTACGTTGTCATAAGACAACTGAATAAAATAATAAATTCAAATAGTTAGTCCAGTTTTTGAATCTGGTTTTGCTGTCTGTTTGAATTTTTCTACCGGTCAAAAAACCGATTTATCGCATCTCCTGATCATCCTAGTCACGAAAGAGCGCCACGCAAATCTATTTCTGAACAAATCATTAACGGGAAATTGAGGCTGGAATGGGCCAATCGCCCCGGGATTCTGTGATATGGTCTCTTAACTGCCTGTTATCGCGTTTATGGCATAATGTGGTTGTAGCAACAGGGCGGCGGAGTGTCGTCAGTTGGTTGTTGCAGGTAGTAAATTTTGGGGTGCCAAATGGTTTTCGTGCGTACCGGTTCGGCCCGGAAAGTCGATAATTCAACAGATTCTTCGGTTCGTCCTGTGGATCTGGTTCATCTGTCTCACTACACACTTGGCGACGCCAAGCTTGAAAGTGAAGTGTTGCAATTATTTCAGGCACAGTCGGGTATTTATGTGCAGCGGCTGAAAAATGCGGCTGCGGCGCGTGATTGGCGCGAAGCTGCCCACACCATCAAGGGCTCGGCTCTGGGCATTGGTGCGTGGCGGGTTGCTGAAACAGCAGAAGTGGCAGAAGTGTCACGTAGCTGTCCACACGGCAAAGCGGCGCTCAAGGCGCTTTCCGAACTGGAAGCCTGCGTCGATGAAACCAATAGCTTTATTTCCGAATTATTGTCTGAACGCTGATTTTTCCAACGGGGATTTCAAATTCCGTTGCGGTAAATTATCAAGCAGGTTATCGGTCATTTGCTGACAGCAATATTTTTGCAAATTCGGCAAACCCTTCGCCGCCTCCGCCTTTTGTGACAAAAGCGGGTCCGGTTTTCAGTTGTGTACGAAAATCCATTATATTTGCGACGCCGATGCTGTTTTTGAAAAACTCAAACATCGGCTCGTCATTGGGTGAATCGCCCAGAAACACAATTGTTTCATTGGCTTTTTCCATGTTGATCGCAAATTCAGTTTTGAGCATCCGCCTGGTCATGGCGAGCTTGTTATAATCCCCGAACCAGCCGTTGACATGGATCGAACTGATCTTGGCCCGGGCTTTATGAGATTTGAAAATGGCAACGATTTTGTCAATGTCTGATGCTGCTAGAGGCTCAACATCTTCGCGGAAATCGATGGCCAGATCGGCATCCCGGTAGGGTTGATCGGAGGCAAGCGCGGTGCCTGAAACTTTTTCCAGTATTTCTTCCGCAATGGCGTCAAGTTTGCACCGGTCGCTGCGTCTCTCTTCATCTGATTTCCAAAATTTGCGGATCAGCTTGCCGTTTTCCTTGTCGTGACGAAAATAGAGTGCGCCATTCTCACCAACGATGCCGTCGACCGGCCACATCCGTGCGATGTGATCACACCATCCGCCGGGACGACCCGTCACCGGGATAACAATAAATCCCGCCTGCTTCAGATTTTCCAGTGCCATATAGGCATTTGCTGGCAGGAGACCGTTGTGGGTCAAGGTGTCATCGATATCTGTCATGACCACCCGAATGGATAGCAGGCTGGCGGAATCTAGATGTTCGATGGGCTGAAATCGTTCGGACATATTCTGATTAATCTCAAACATTGGTTTTTGTGGTTCCAATCCATCGCACAAAGCCGAAAACTCCAAGTCAAATTATCTTGAAACTGGGGTCAAGTCTCTGGACTTAACTAAGAACGAGCGATACCAAGACCGCGCAATGCAGAAAAACCGCTGAAATTTTCAGATATTCTTGTTCACCAGGACCCTAAATGGCAAAAATTACATATGTGCAGCCGGATGGCAGCAAGCAGACGATTGAAGGCGAAATTGACGCGACTGTCATGGAGGTCGCTGTCAAGAATCAGGTGGCCGGTATTGATGCTGATTGCGGGGGTGCTTGCGCCTGTGCAACCTGTCATGTTTATGTTGCAGAAGACTGGATTAGCGTCACCGGCGCACCTTCTGAAATGGAAGAAGATATGCTCGATTTTGCCTACGACATCCGGGAGACAAGTCGTTTGAGCTGCCAGCTCAAGATTAAGGATGAGTTGGACGGGTTGAATGTGCATATTCCCGAACAACAAGGATAAACCTGAACCAAACAGGAGGTAGCATGACACCAGATAGTGCGGACCCAATAGAGACTGTTTCAACTGACGTGGCCATTATCGGCGCCGGGCCTGCTGGCCTGTTTGCGGTATTTGAACTGGGCCTTCTCGACCTGAAATGCTGCCTGATAGATATTCTCGACAAACCAGGCGGACAGTGCGCCGAGCTTTATCCAGAAAAACCGATTTATGATATCCCCGGATTGCCGCAGATATCCGGTCAAGACCTTGCCGATCAATTGGTACAACAGGGCGCGCCGTTTGAACCGGAAATGATTTTCGGCCACATGGTATCCGAGTTGGAAAGACTCGAAGACAAGACTTTCAGATTGACGACGGATCGGGGCTTGAAGGTCGAAGCCAAGGTGATTGTGGTCGCCGCAGGTGGGGGAAGCTTTCAACCAAAGCGACCACCTATCCCGGATCTTGAAGAATTTGAAGAAAAATCGATTTTCTTTGCGGTCCGCCGGATTGAAGATTTTCGCGATCGCAATATTCTGATTGTAGGCGGCGGCGATTCCGCCCTCGACTGGACGGTGGCGCTGGAACCGGTAGCAAAAAGTGTCACGTTGTTGCATCGCCGTCCCGATTTTCGCGGTACACCGGATTCCGTCAACAAGATGCGTGCATTGGTTGATGCTGGAAAAGTCAATCTAGTGATTGGTCAGGTAACCGGACTGAACGGGGAAAATGGCCAGCTTTCAAGCGCCGGCATCCGGTCTGAAGACGGCCCGCCGGAAATTGCCTGCGATGCGATGCTGCCCTTTTTCGGGCTCACCATGAAACTCGGGCCGGTATCAGATTGGGGGCTGAATATAGTGGACAAGCACATACCGGTTGATACGGAAACGTTCCAGACCAACCAGCCTGGAATTTTCGCCGTCGGCGATATCAATATCTATCCCGGCAAACTCAAACTGATTTTATGCGGATTCCACGAAGTGGCGCTGATGTCCCATGCGGTGCACAAACATATCTATCCGGACCGGGTCATCAAAATGCAATATTCGACCACATCGAAAGACTTGAAAAAGAAGCTTGGCGTTGCCTGATATTTCTCTAGAAATCTTTGCAGAGACGCAGCGCGTCGTAGATTGCGGCGTGGATATTGCGCGAGGAAACCGCATCTCCGATTCTGTATAGCCGGTAATTGCCTTCGCTATTGGCGACCATTTCCTGGGGCTGGCCTTTGATGAGCGCCTGGTAATCGACCGCGCCGCCGTTGATGGAACCGTCTTTCAGTTCAAAGTACAGATCATCCAGCGGCAGGGTGGCGTGTTCCACGACGATCTGGTCGACGTCGCGGGATGCGTTTTTCACTGTCCCATAATCGCTTGCCAGAATTGCTTTCAGCTTGTTGCCATCGCGGGAGACTGATTGCAGCCGGGTATTGATGGTGATCTGGACGCCATTTTTCTGAAACGCCCTGGCATAAGGAACATGGTTCAGGCCGCCAATTTCGGGCGCAAAAAACCGCTCCGGGGTTACCAGTTCAAGGCGTGATCCGGCGGTAGCTATCATCTCGGCGGCCAGCATGCCCGGATGCGCGCCGTTATCATCGTAGAGCAGGACATTGTCGCCGGGTTTGACGTCACCAGAGAGAATGTCCCATGAGCTGACTACATGCTCGTTGCCGCTTTTCAGGATATCTGAGTTGGGTAATCCGCCGGTGGCGATAATGACGATATCCGCGTTGGTTTCTGCAATATCGGACGCTTCGGCATACATATTGTAGCGGATTTCTACGCCGAGCCGTTCGCATTCAGCAATTCGCCATTCCATGATGCCCGCCATAGTGGTGCGGCGGGCTAAGCGTGTGATCAGGTTTATCTGCCCACCCGCCTGACCGCTCGCTTCAAGCAAAGTGACCTTGTGGCCGCGCTCCGCCGATACACGGGCAGCTTCCAGCCCGGCAGGACCTGCACCGACGATGGTAATTTGTTTCTTTGGGCCGCTGGAAGGCGCAATAATGTGCGGCATGGTTGCTTCGCGACCGGTGGCCGCATTGTGGATGCAGGCCGTGCCTCTGCCTGAATAGCCCCGCGTTTTCTAGACACCTTGCGGTTTCAGTTTTTGCTGCAATTCGAAGTCGGCGGGTGACAGCAGCCCGTTGTTAGCGTGTTTGCGTTTGGGATTGTAGAACATCTCAATGTAATCGAACACATCCTGCC
>JAJFHA010000011.1 GCA_021775875.1 Hyphomicrobiales bacterium
AGCCTGTGCCGTCTGGTGCTTCGCATGACTCCGCCATTTGGTGAGCGAAGCTTCATCCTCCCACAACGAGTGCGACAGGATCAGTCCGGGACGTGCCACGCTCATAAATCTGTCGATGGTTATGAGGCCTGGATTTTTCTCCAGTTCAGGGCGAAGCGCAGCCGCGCGTTCAAAATAAAGGCTCTCATGGCCTGTCCTGGGTAACACCTCAAAAAACAGTGCGTGCATTGTCAAACCTCTTTGATCAACGTAGCTGGCTGGCGATGACGCTTGGACCCGCTATCAATCGTAATCTAATCATCGGCTTGACTGTACCGTTTATTCACGCATTGTCGGCAAGTGGACTGATGACGCGGATCATCGCATAATCGCCCGCGAGATTCTATACATCTTGAATAAGGCAATCGGAAGCGCACATGGAACTCAATTTGTCAGGCAAGACCGCGCTTGTCACCGGCGGTAGCGCCGGTATCGGGCCGGTGATAGCGGAACTTTTAGCCGTAGAAGGCTGCAGGGTCGCCATTCTCGCGCGGCGTGAAGCGCTGTTAGATGCGGCCGCCGACAAAATTGCGGCTAAAGGGCACGAACGCCCATTGACACTGGTCGAGGACATCACTGTCGACGGCGCCGCGCAACGCATCAAGGCACAGATCGACGAGGTGTTTGGTCCCCTGGACATCCTGATCAACAATGCGGGTGGCTCCAGGCCGATGTCCGAGCTTGGATGTGAGGAGGAATGGGAAGAGGCGATGTTATTGAATTTCACCGCGGCACGGCGGATGACCCACGCCTTCGTTCCCTCGATGCAATCACGCAAGTTCGGCAGGATTGTCAATCTCACCGGCTCTGACGAACCTGTCGCGATGAATGCGGCGAATGCGCCAAACGGCGCCATGCACATCTGGGCCAAGGGATTGTCGCGTGTTGTGGGCGCGGACGGTGTGACGGTTAACTCGATCCCACCGGGACGCATTCATTCCGAGCAGATCGATCAGCGATTGATGCCCAGCGAACAGGCACAACAGCAGTGGGTTAAGGAAAACTGCCCGGCCGGTTACATCGGAGAGCCCGAAGACCTCGCTGTGCTTGTCACATTCCTTTGCTCCCCCCGGGCCCGGTATATCAACGGCCAGGTGATCCATGTAGATGGCGGCGCACGCCACTTCTCACATTAGAGGGCATTGTCATCTATGGACGCCCCTTGGATTGCAAGAGCTTTTTGACGTTGTATGCGGGTTGGGTTTGCAGTCATCTATCCCGCCTCTCATTGCAGCATAATGTTTGCTGCGGACCTTGACGGAATCCGAGGGTCAACGCCCAGTCAGAGGAACGATCTCAAAGCTCGGACAATGCCTCGGGTTTGGCCGATCCCGGTTACCCTGTTTCGCATCACGTCATTATCACCCTCGCAAATCGAATTGTTCGTACGCGCGCAAGCAGGCTCTCTTGCCATTGAGAGCGTCGCTCTTTCCTGTGCCTGGACCAGCGCAGGTCCGCGCGGGGTTAGGTAATTCACCGCCCGCAATGCCAAAATCTCCATTCAACCTAATGATGCGTATGCCGTGAAATCGCGTTCTGAGATTTTTGCGCCAAATCCGCTAATTGGAGCCGATATCGCAAAATTTGGCATACGCTCAAGCAGATGATCCCCTGCCAAACCCCGGGAATGTGGGCACTATTCCAGCGGTGCTGAGACCGCGCATTTGTGAGGGTGGTGGGTGGTTGTGCGGGCAGTTCTAAGCGAACCCGTCTCCACCAAATTTCCCTGATAACCCCCTATTTACAGGGAATTTTCTCATAATTGCAGGGAAATGGTGAAATATCACTGACAATTTGCCTGTGTTTTCAATGGATTACAGGCGAATTCCCTAAGAAAAATAACAGGGAATTTATTTCCCAAATCAGGGGCAGCATTTGAACGAACAGGGAATCTGGAACGCAAATCAATAATCCAAAACTGGACCTGCTCGTTCTATACGTATCTTGTAAAGCGTATCGATTGACATTACGTACCGCTATACGGTACATTGCACCATGATCAAGAGCTTCGCCGACAAGCGAACAGCGGCCATTTTTGCAGGTTACGCTGTTCGTGGACTGCCTACTCAAATCCAGAAAAGGGCGCGGGCGAAGATACTTTTAGTCGATGCAGCTTCGCAACTTGACGACCTGCGTATACCGCCGGGCAATCGCTTGGAAACATTGCGTGGAAACCGAAAGAGGCAGCATAGTATTCGCGTCAACGATCAATGGCGCATTTGCTTTGCATGGCGCGAAGGTGAGGCTTGGGATGTTGAGATTGTCGATTATCATTAAGGAGTGAGCGAATGACCATCAAGCGTGAAGACATCGAAAACCACAAGATGGATTTTTCCGATATCGGTACTGGGCGCCGGTTGCCGACGATACATCCTGGTGAGATTTTACGAGATGAGTTTCTGAAACCTATGGGCCTTAGCGTCTATAAGTTTGCAAACGCCATCAAGGTACCGCGATCGCGGGCCAACGATATAGTGCGGGGCCGTCGTTCAATTACAACGGATACTGCGTTACGTCTTGGGCGCTATTTTGGGACGACCCCAGAATTTTGGGTCAACCTTCAAACCCGTCATGATCTCGACGCAGCTGATCGAAATCTGCGCAAGAGGATTGAGAGTGAAGTCGAGCCGCGAGCTGCCTGATGGGCAGTGCTTGACGGTGCGATTTCTATCACGAAGTTACCGTGACGGGACTGTCACGTTAAGTAATTAAGGTCGAGCACGGCATTGTCAGAGGAAAACCACTTGAGCAAGTAGCGGGCATTTCATAGCGTTGTCGGATGAGAAATCCGTTCCGCTATTTCAAGACTTCACCTGAGATCATTCGCCTTGCAGTGATGATGTATGTTCGTTTTCCACTTTCGCTTCGAAATGTTGAGGACTTGCTGCACGAGCGTGGGATCGATGTGAGCCACGAGACCGTACGCGCTTGGTGGAATAAATTTGGGCCGTTATTCGCCTCAGAGATCAGAAAAAAGCGTGCTGGGCCACACCAAGATTGGTCAAATTGGCGCTGGCATCTGGACGAAGTGTTCGTCAGAATAAATGGTGAAATTCACTATCTCTGGCGCGCAGTTGATCACGAAGGCGAGGTTCTCGAAGTTTTTGTCACAAAACGACGAAATCGCAAGGCAGCAGTGAAGTTTTTACGCAAAGCGATGAAACGGTATGGCAACCCGAAGGTCATCGTGACGGATAAACTTCGGTCCTATCGGGCGGCTATGAAAGAGCTTGGCAATGAAGTCCGCCAAGAAACGGGCCGCAGGCTAAACAATCGGGTTGAGAATTCACATCAACCGTTCCGACGAAGAGAACGAGCCATGTCGAAATTCAGAAGTACAAAAACACTTCAGAAATTCGCATCAATCCATGCTTCAGTACACAATCATTTCAACCAGGAACGTCATTTAAATCGCTGCGATCGCTTCAAGGAAAGCCGTTCACAGGCACTTGCCGAATGGCGGCAGTTCGTTGCTTGAAAGAAGTCGTGATGCGGCTTGGCTCGCCTAAACATTTTCCTCTGACAATGCCGGAGCAGCGCCTCATTGCCCAAGCTACCCGGCTTGTTAGTGGAGATTATGTGATTCCCCGCAACGAGACCTGGTTTTACGATCTGCGCCGTGAGTTCTTGGCATTTCCGAACGGTAATTACGATGACCAGGTGGACAGCATCAGCCAGTTTATTGCGTGGTTACACACACCGAGGGGTCGCGGACTGCTCAATCGAAATCCCGTTACCGGTCGAAGGCGGCGTGTGTCGCGGCAATCCAGACCTTCGCGCCGATAGTTTGCACATTCCCAATGGTTCCACTGGACTTCGTGGGCAAAGGAAGCATGCATGGTGTTGTGACCAAGAGGGAGACACCAATGTCAGAGAACGACCAGATTATTCGCCTGATGCGAAAACTACGGTACCGGCTGGGCCAGGCCCACAGGATCGCACAAGCGGCAGAAACTTGTGCGATTGAAGGATGCCACGACCGCTCCAAGCGATTGCTTGAAGAGGTCGTGGAATTGACCAGGGATGCCGGCCACTTAGTGCAGGCATCGATGATTGTGACCCACCCGGATACGGAAATGCCCGAGCCAACCGAAATACCTTAGACAATCGATTTTTATCCTCCAGCCAATGTCCGGCCCATGCAGCCGGACTTGGCGCGGTAGTAGCGCCGGTTTGGTCCGGTGCCTAAAACCCCAAGGAGGACAATATGCAAACCGATATTATTCAAACCACAAACAGACCAACCACACCCAGGCGCCGCGCTAAAACCACCAAAGCCAGCAAAATCTTGACGCTACTTCGCCGACCGAAGGGTGCAACGCTGGTTGATCTCTCTAAAGCTACAGAATGGCAGGAACATAGCTTGCGGGGTTTTCTGTCCGGTACGGTCAAGAAACGCATGGGGCTGGATGTTCTGAGCGAGAAGGATGGCAAAGGCATCCGGCGATACCGGATCGAACCGAAGGAAGGGCAGTGACCCTGGTGGCCAATATCAAGGCGCGGAAAACCAAGCTCGCCCTTGAACCCCCCAATTCTCAAACAACAGAAATGCTAAGAGAAGAATGGCAGTTGATCTTCGGCAACCAACCAAACAAGCGGATCAGTCGGGAATTGCTGATCAGGGCCATCGCGTATGATCGCCAATCACGGGCGCATAGTGGCTTGAAGCCGAGAATTGCCCGTGAGCTGCGACGCATAGCAGGCGAGGGGGTGCGGGGCACAAAAACCATCCAAGGTAGCTCTGCCTCGGTATCAGCTGTTGCAGGGGTCCCTGGCACCAGGTTGGTGCGGGAATGGCGGGGCAGGATGCACCAAGTGTTGGTGCGTGAAGACGGCAGCTATCAATGGAATGGAGAGCAATATTCATCGTTATCCAAAATAGCCCAGGTGATCACCGGGACCCGTTGGTCTGGACCAAGGTTCTTTGGCCTGAAAGACCCACCCTCAACCAGGCGATCCCAATGAGTGGGAACGTACATAAACGCAAAGTCCGGTGCGCGATCTATACCCGCAAATCCTCTGAAGAAGGGTTGGAGCAGGAATTCAACTCGCTTCACGCCCAGCGAGAAGCATGTGAAGCCTACATTGCCAGCCAGAAACATGAAGGCTGGACCATCATCAAAACGGGCTATGACGATGGTGGCTTTTCTGGCGGTTCCATGAACCGGCCCGCGGTGGCGCAATTGATGGCGGATATCAAGGCGGGGCTGGTTGATGTAGTGGTCGTTTATAAAATCGACAGACTGACACGGTCACTATTTGATTTTGCCAAAATTGTGGAAGTGCTGGATGAAGCCAAGACCTCATTCGTATCGATCACCCAATCCTTCAACACCACCACCTCGATGGGACGGCTGACCCTGAATGTACTTCTCTCGTTCGCGCAGTTTGAACGAGAGGTCACAGGTGAGCGTATTCGCGACAAAATTGCGGCTTCAAAAAAGAAAGGCATGTGGATGGGCGGCCAAATCCCGCTCGGATTTGACCTCGAAGACCGAAAGTTGATCGTCAACGCGGAAGAAGCAAATACAGTCCACAAGATATTTGAGTTTTATACCAAATACGGAACGGTTCGGGCGGTCCGCAAAGAGATCAATCGGCTTGGATATCGAACCAAGCGAAGGCAAAAACAAAAACCTTGCGGATCAATCACCATGTCCGGCAACAAGCCGTTCGGGGCAGGGCATATATACTGGATCCTCAACAATCCGATCTATATCGGTCAGATCAGACACAAGGGCAATGTCTGGCCAGGCGAACACGAGCCAATCATCAACACGCGACTTTGGGACATTGTGCAAGAAACCCTCAAAGCCAACCGGGTCGACCGGACATCACCTGAAAATATCAGCGGCAACAATCTCCTGACAGGTTTGATATTTGATGCCGAAGGCAACAGGCTCACCCCAAGCTTTGCGATCAAAGGCGGGAGGCGATACCGCTACTACATATCTGGTGCTTCTACCAAAACCGAGGAGACAATCCGATTGCCCGCACCGGAACTTGAACGGGCGGTCATCAAGAGCATTGCAAAGCAGCTTGCTGAACCACTGGGCCTTATCGAAACATTGGGCATCGAAACAGAAACCTCTAACTCCTTGGAGAAGTTGCTGGAGCGGATCAAACAGCTTCGAAGTGAACTATCCAAAATCGGCAATGATCACCACGAAATAGTGAGAGGCCTTATCGAGAGAGTTGAAGTCTCCGCCGGGCAAATAAACATCGCAGTATCAGCCGTTGGCCTCCGGAACATGCTGCTAGTTGAAGATTTGAAAATCGATCCAGAAACGGCCACATCCATCAAGATAGCCTTGCCATTTGCAAAGGCACGGATCGGCAAAAGCCGGAAACTGATATTGGCTTCGGACGGGGTCCCGGAACCGGCTTTTGATCAAACCATGATCATGGCGATTGCCCGGGCGCGGCAATGGTTTGATCTGTTGGCATCCGATAGTTCAAGCACCATCTCTGATCTTGCAAGAACCGCCAACAAACCACGCTCCTGGGTGAGTGCCCAATTGTCGCTTGCCTTTTTGGCACCCGATATAATCACGACCATTCTTCAGGGCCGCCAGCCACAGGGCATATCTCTCAAGCCACTACTCAAGATCGCCACCAGGTATCAAGACTGGTCTGAGCAAAAAGTAGCGTTCGAACGCTACTAAGTAAGTCTCCGCACGCAAAGCCAAAATCTCCATTCAACCTAATGATGCGTATGCCGCAAAATCGCGTTCTGAGACTTTTGCGCTAATTCCGCTAAATGGAGACAATATCAGCCATATTGGCATACGCTCAGGCCGATGACCCCCAGCCAAGCCTCGGGAATGTGGGCACTATTCCAGCGGTGCTGAGATCACGCAATTGTAGAGGTGGTGGGTGGTTGGGGAACTAGGATTCGAACCTAGATTGACGGAGTCAGAGTCCGTTGTCCTACCGTTAGACGATTCCCCAATGATTTCAACGTATTATATCGTATTTTAGCAATCGTTTTAGTAAATACGTGCTAGAATTATTTCGTTCTATCTTAATCACGGCACTCATTGCAAGCCGTTCTTAATTGGCTTCTTTTGAATAATACGCGACCATTTGGTTGGTCTTGCGGTTGATGATTGCCTATATTTCTTCGTCTGTGCAACCTACCTTTTTAACGCAGGTCGCGGCGGTGTGGCGTAGTCCAAAAAATGATAATGATCAAGCCCCGCCAGATTGCAGGATTTGAGAAATGCAGCGCCAAAGCGCCGCTACGCTTATCTCCTGGTTCCTCTGCAAATTTCTGATTGGGTTCACATACCCAAAACCCATTGCTGACTTCTAAATTGGTCACTCTATATCAAAAGGAAGCTCAAACGAAACCGGCGAGAGCGATTGTCGATTTACGGTCAGCTTGAAAATATCGGGTCGTGAATAATGCCCGATAACATCAAAGGTCCGTCGCGCAGATCGTATATCGTCCAGGTCGATTTCGGCACGCAGAAAGCTTTTTTTCTCGCGCATCGGTCCGGCCAAAATATCACCGACAGGTGAGCAGATAATACCATTGCCTGGCGAAAGCTATTGGTCAGGGCCGGGTGCGATCTGATCTCGTGATGGGAAATCTTTCGGGATATCTGAATCCTCGACCGCCAGCATAACGCTTATAACAAAGGCAGAATTTTCACGGTCGATATGCTGCATGGAAGCCAACCAGTTCTCCCGATGATCGGCTGTCGGGGCGCAATAGATTTCCACGTTTTGCACGTAGATGCGGCTCTCGCCAAGGGCATGAAATTCTCCCAGCATACTAGAACGCTGACACGCCCGACAGCCGTCTCGACCACATTGATGCTGCGTCCGTCACCAAACCCCCAAACAGTGCGCTCCGCGTTCGTGTTCCGCGTGGCAGCCGGTTCAGGTTGTGACGACACAAGATCCTGCAAATGCAGGCATCTGAGATTTTGATGTCGTGATAAGGCTTTGGGTGCGGAGACTTGTCTAGCCGCGTTCGAACGAGCACCTGTTTGATACCCTGCACTATACCCGCCACCTGATCGCGGTATGGCGTGATGACTATAACCTGAACCGTCCGCATTCAAGCCTGAGCGGAATGACACCATGGGAATATGCTAATCGGTCAAATGAGGATCAAAACCTGAACAGAACCAGCATGTGCACGTGGACTCCAAGGGGAGCATGTCATGTTCTATAACGCTAAACGAAAGCACACAAACAACGGCATGCTGTCGCCTGCTGACTTCGAATTCAGACAGAAGACAATGAACAAAGCAGGTGTCTGGAAAACTTTAGGCACCTCAGCTCTTGGCATGAAAAACACTCACTTTCATAAATTGAAAGTGTCCATCAAACCGGAGGACCTCCAATAGCGTCTTTGGTTTGATCTACATCAAAACGATGACCGTTTGTTTGCGATAGGGTTTAGTTGGGTAAAAATGAATCAGGAGGGTGGAGCTGTTCCTGCTCAATGAGCGAGCTGGTTGGTAAAAAATCAAACCGTTCATATTTAATCGAATATCAGGCCATCAATTTTCACTTCGTTGTGAGCGTTGATAATCAATATTGTATCCGACCTCCTCATACCCTGTCTGCAGGGTTTTGCCCGACGATAAACGGCTGTTTCACGGCGAACGAGCGCTGTGAAAGCCCGGTTGGAGGGGCCAATGATGAGCGTGTTTCGTTCGAGCCGACTGTTAAGAGCTGGTGTTGCCGCAGCGATTGGAATGCTGGCGGCCTTGACGACAGCTCAGGGAGAAGAGCTTGGTCCGGTCCCTCAGATAGAGACCGAGGCGGCGCGGGTCGAACTCGGAAAGCGATTGTTCTTTGATCGGCGGTTGTCCGGTGATGCAGCAATCAGTTGCGCCAGTTGTCATATTCCCGAAAGAGGATTTTCCGACGGATTGCCGCTGTCGGCGGCTTATCCAGGCTCGCTGGGTTTTCGCAATACACCCACATTGATTAATTCGGCGCATCGCGCGGCGTGGTTTCATGACGGCAGGTTAGGCACCAATCTCAACGACGTGACCCGCGAGATGATTACCGAAGATTACCTGATGAACATGGACATGCGTTTGATGCAAGAACGGCTCAAGCAAGACCCTGTTTATGTGGAAATGTTTGCGGCTGCCGGTTACGGCGAGCCCAGCAATGGCGGTGTGCGCAAGGCCATTCCGGAATATCTGAAGACATTGATTTCGCGCAATTCACTGTTCGACCAGGGTGCCATGTCTGACGCTGCCCAAAGCGGCTTTGCAATCTTTACCGGCGTCGCCGGTTGCAGCAATTGTCATTCGGGGGCGCGCTTTACTGACGACGAAATTCACAATACCGGCGTCCCGGACAATCCGGAAATCTGGCGCGACCCGATGCGACACGCCACCTTTGTTGCCTATGCCATGTTCATGGGTGTCGAGAACTACATGAATATTCGTAGAGATCCTGGTGCCCATGTCCGTGGTCATGCAGCGGATGGTTCGGATATCGGCACTTTCCTGACCCCCACGTTGCGGGAGTTAACCCAGACCGGCCCGTATATGCATAACGGGGTATTTGCGACCCTGGAAGAAGTTGTTGATTTTTATAATGCAGGCGGCGGTGACGATCCGAATAAGGACCCGCGCCTTGTGCCGTTGGAGCTGAGCAAGCAGCAACGCACCGACCTTATCGCTTTCCTGCAGGAACTTTCGGGAGACCCACTGGTTGGTCCGGAATTTGTCTGGGAAGAACCCATTCCGACCGAATACGAAATAATTGACGACTGGCGTGATACGCCCAACTAATCGGGAAGAAATACAATGCTGAAAGGCAAGAGAAAGATAGTGATTTCGGCGATTGGGTTAGCAATCGCCGTGCCCCTGTTAGCTTTGCAGGCCGCTTCTGACGAAAACCCGCCTCTGGCCCCATTGGGTGATCCACCGATCCCCTTGGACAATCCGCAAACCGACGAGAAGATTGAGTTGGGGCGGATGTTGTTTTTTGATACACGCCTGGGTGGAGATGCTTCGACAGCCTGTTCGACCTGCCACAATCAGGAACAGGGTTGGGCGTTTTCAGACGATCTTTCACGTGGTTACCCCGGCACAGTACATTGGCGTAACAGCCAGACAATCATCAATTCTGCCTATTACGGAAAATTGTTCTGGGCCGGTTCGGCTGGTTCGCTCGAAAGCCAGGCCCCGTCAGCAGCAAAGGGTGCGGTCGCGGGCAATGGCGAGAATGACGTGATGGAAGCCCGTCTGGCCTTCATCCCGGAATATCGTGAATTGTTCGATACAGTATTTGGCGATGTATGGCCCAGGATAGACAATGCCTGGCGCGCGATAGCAGCCTTTGAACGCACACTCGTGCAAACCGATACGCCATTGGATTTGTTTCTGCGAGGCGATGAAAATGCCCTGACCGAGCAGCAATTGCGGGGCAGAGAGCTATTCGAAGGCCGCGCTAATTGTATCCAGTGCCACAACGGCGCCATGGCTACTGACGAGCGGTATTATAACCTTGGAGTTCCGCCTGCATTGCGCTGGGAAGAAGATGCTGCTGCTCAAATTACCTTCCGTTTTGAGCAGATTGCCAAAGGTGTGACCGAGGAACTTTATCGCGAGATCAAGGACGATGCCGGTCTCTATTATCGGACCAAAGAGGTGTCGGATATGGGCAAATTCCGCACCCCCAGTTTGCGCTATACCCTTTACACAGCGCCATACATGCATAACGGCGCTTTTTGGGATCTCACCGAAGTTGTCGAATTCTACAACGAGGGCGGTGGCGAAAACGAATTTAGCGAAAATCGCACAGATTTGATCCAGCCGCTTGGTTTATCCGACGACGAAATTGAGGATCTAGTCGCCTTCATCGAGGCGTTCAGCGGACCTGAGATCAGGATCGAAGTTCCCACATTGCCGCCGTACCAACCTTTGCCGAACCCGGCTGACTAAATTGGAGGTAATTGCAGATGAGTGAGAAGCAGAAAGTGTCAGCCGATCAACCACCGCAAGTGGATGCTGATCGCAAGAGCGGCGGTGGAAAATGCATGATGTCGCGCCGGGATTTCCTGCTCACCTCTGGGATGACCGTTGCAACGGTCATGGTCGTGATAAATGCGGGAACGTCCCAGGCGCATGAAATTCCTGGTGTAGTTTCTTCCTACCCGCGCAAATGGATTGCAAAATTAAGCGACCTCGTGGTCGATGAACCGGTCGATTTTCTCTACCCCGATGAAGGTGCCTATGCCGATTCCGTGATTGTGAAACTCGGGGTCAGGGCCGGGAGTGGAATTGGCCCCACAGAAGATGTGGTTGCGTTCAACAACACCTGCACACATCAGGGCGGTCCGCTGTCGGGCACCTACAAAGGCGACACGAAATCTCTGGGCGCCTGTCCGCTCCATCTATCGACTTACGATCTTACCCGTCACGGTATTCTCATCTCGGGACAGGCGTATCAGAGTTTACCGCAGGTTCTTCTCGAACTTGAAGGTGACGACATCTACGCGGTTGGCCTGTTCGGTCTGATTTTTGGTCGATACGACAATTTGCAAGGCTAGGAGGTAGTTACCGTGTCAGCACCGTATTATATTCCCGAAATGGATGTCCCGCTGCCGCCGGCAAATGCGGAAATTGTCTCTACGGCCTGCGATTATTGTATCGTTGCATGCGGTTACAAGGTCTATCGTTGGCCTGTGGCAGGCAATTTAAACGGCGGTCCCGAGGCGGATAATAACGCTTTTGGCGAGGATTTCCCAGTCAATCCCCTTGGCCCTTGGGTTGCGCCCAACCAGCACAATATTGTGTTGCACAATAGCGAACCGCATCACGTTGTGATCATCCCGGACAAGGACACTCAGTCGGTTAATCTCAACGGAGATTCCAGCCTGCGTGGTGGCTGTATTGCCCAGAAATGCTACAATCCCCAAACCCCGACGCGCGATCGGTTGAGATCGCCTCTGATGCGGATCTACGGCATTCTTCAGCCAGTTCCATGGGATTTTGCGCTCGATGTAGCGGCGGAAATTGCTTCCTACGTGATCGAGAAGCACGGAGCCAGTTCGTACGGCGTGAAAACCTTTTCCTATCAGTATATTGAGAACACTTACGCGATAACGAAGTACGCGCTCAGACACATCGGCACACCGAATTTTACCTTCCACGACACGCCGTCTGATGTATCGTCGACGCCAGGTTTCCGGGATGCCGGTTTCGATAACTTTGCCGCATCCTACGAAGACTGGCGGGATGCTGAGACCTTGCTTATCTGCGGCACCGACCCCTACGAGACCAAAACCATCCTGTGGACCCAATGGATTATGCCGGCCATTCAGGGCGGTCAGAAAACCATTCTGATGGTCCCAAGACGCACCGCAGGCGTAGCTTACGCGGAACAAAATGGCGGGATGTGGATCGATGTAACGCCTGGAACCGACCTTCTCGTTCTGAATGCCATCGCGCGTGTCATCGTGGAGAACGATTGGCAGGATAAGGAATGGATTGAAAACTGGGTGAACAATAAATGGGGATCCAGTTCCGGTTTCGGCCAGGGTACGCGGAATACCCCGTGGCAATGGCGCACCACCTGGGGCATGTTCCAGACCGACGGGTTTGAAGACTGGCGCAATTGGCTGCTGGCGCAGGACGAATTTACCGTTGAGAACGCTGCTGCAGTCTCGGGCGTGGATCCTGAAAAAATACGCACCGCTGCCGAGTGGATGGCCAAGCCAAAGGACGATGGCAGCCGTGTAAAAACCTCCGTCATGATCGAAAAAGGACTGTATTGGTCAAACAATACAGGCACCACGCAATCCGTATCGGCGCTGGGTATTATTGTCGGTGCTGGCGGACGTCCGGGCCAGATGATCAGCCGCGCTGGCGGCCATCAGCGTGGCGGCGTGCGCGGTGGCGGGTATCCACGAAATCTGTCGCCGATGAAATTACCCGGACGAAGGCGCCGGGCGCTGGATACCGATACCTGGCTCTATGCAGGTCATACCCGGATGGCGCACGTCATTGGAACGACCTGGATTCAGGCCATGTGCGGCTCCGAGCAGCTTAGCGTGGCATTTGAAAATCTGACTGTCGCCAATCCTCACCAGATACGGTCATACGACAAGGAAGACATCGTTGCGACCCTGAAAAAGCGCGCCGATAGCGGTGGAATGGTGTTGATCAATCAGGATATCTATCTTGTGGACCCGATCGGCAATCGGTACGCAGATATAGTCTTTCCTGCGGCCACGTGGGGCGAAGAAACCTTCATGCGCGCCAACGGTGAGCGGCGTTTGCGGCTCTATCCCAAATTTTACGACGCACCGGGTGAAGCTAAACCGGATTGGTGGATCATTGCGGAATTGTCAAAGCGTATGGGCTTTGACGGGTTCGATTGGGAAAACTCCAACGATGTGGCCGAAGAGGCTTCGCGCTTCTCCAGAGGCAGTCGCAAGGACTTCAACATGATCAAGGTTGCCGCCCACCGTGAAGGCAAAACCTTGCACGAAAAGTTGGGCGAGTTCGGTACTGACGGTATCCAGGGACCGGTGTTCATGCTGGATGATGGCAGTCTGGAAGGGACCGTACGGCTGCACGACACAACGCGCGAATTACCAGCCGAGGGACCGGCCGGCGGCAACATGTTCAACAAGAAATTGACCCACTTCAACAGCCAGACGGGACGTTGCAACATTCAGAAGTCGCCCTGGTCGTTATTCTCGGACTATTGGGAGTGGCTGCAGCCCAAGGGTGATGAATTGTGGTGCACGTCCGGGCGGACCAACGAGCGTTGGCAGTCCGGTTTCGATGACCGCCGCAGACCTTATATCATGCAGCGTTGGCCCGAAAACTACGTTGAAATTCACCCCGACGATGCCACCGAACGCGGCATTGAAAGCGGCGATATGGTCATGGCTTATTCCGACCGCGTGCCGAGTCTCAGGGAAACCACCATTGGCGTTGAGGCGTCGGACTATTCGTTCGCAGGCCAAATGGCGAATGGCAATGTGGAATTGTCCCGCGCCGCAGTTACCGGAGTAGCCATGGTGACGCGCCACATCAAAAAAGGCGTGATCTATATGGATTTCCTGCATCCGCAGCAACCGGCCAACGCCCTCCAGGGACGTATCGTTGACTGGATCAGTGGAAATTATAACTACAAAATGGGTGTCGCAAGCGTGCGCAAAATTGGCGTGTCGCCATACAAGGATAATTTGCGTTCGATGTCATTCGCACCCCGCGACATTATTTAGGGCGCAATAAATTCGATGCCGAATAACGGACGGGAATCGACAATGGGGAAGATATTGAAACTGTGAGTATTCGAAATGCCTGTTCCTAATACCGGTCTGTCATCAAAAAACACAGGCCCGGCTGCCAAAGCGGGCATTGTTGAGGTATGCTCAAACCTGAGTGAAGTTTTGCAGAACGGGGTGGATGTACACCGATGTTTTGCTGCCAAGGCTCTTGGAGAAATCGCAGAACCGCAGTCAGTCGATAGTCTGGTCCAGGCCTTGCTGGATGAAGACGAAGATGTGCGTACCGATGTTGCGAACGCTTTGGCGCGCATCGGCGATCCCGGATCAGCCGGTCAACTGATCGAGAACTTGCTGGGTGATCCCTGCTGCGCCGTGAAACTGGCCGCGATTGATGCTCTGGTCGGCATGAAACATGAAGCGGTAATCCCATGGCTGCGCCGTCTGGTTCATTGCCGCGATGAAGAAATATCTTGGGATGAAACCAGCTATTATATGGACGGTTGGGACGACTGGGCAGATATCCAGGTCAAATGCGTGGAAGCCCTGGGGGTATTGCACGTCGTAGAGGCCGTTGCGGACATCACGTCGGTTATAGACGATGAAGAAGGCCAGGATCTTACTGAAGTTGGCTTCAAGGCACTGGCTAATCTGGGTGCCTTTGGCGCGGCCGCCCTTAAAAAATATTTCGATACGGGTGACAATCGTCAACGCAGGCGGGCTATCGTGCATCTTGCCGCAATGGAGGGTGACGGGGCCGATGCAACCCTCTCGCGGGCTTTGGCGGACCCATCGAGTGACGTCAGATTGGCTGCTGTAAAATCATTGGCTGGAAAAAATCCGGCCGACAATCGACTGGCAGCTTTGTTCCAGGATTGCTCTCCCGAGGTCGGCGCAGCGGTCGTGAGCTTGTGCGGCCGCTACCACTTAACGGAGATAACTGCCATCGTCATGGATGAGACCGCTCTTAACCGCACGGCGGTATTCGAGTTGTTGGCACGTGAACCGGGGCTTGTTTTAGATGAAGACTGCGTTGAAAGCCTGCGCAGCGCAGCCAAATGTGCCGATAGAGAACAGGCCGGCGCGGCAATCAGAGCATATGCCCAAATCGCACCCGAACAAGCCATCAATGAAATCGTTGAATTGTTGGGAGATGCGGCACATGTGGTGGAGGTGCGTTTTGCCTCACTGAAGGCATTGGCGAAATTGCCCGTGACGGAGAAAAACATCCGTGTGCTGGCGAACGTTTTAAGTGACGATAATCGCCAGCTTCGCCTCGAGGCCATGACAGTATTGGCCAATAAAGCAGCGTCGGAAAACTGGCCGAATTTGGCTGGCAAATTTCTGCTGGAAGCCTTGAACGGGGCCTTTGTTCCCGAGCCGGAAGACGGACGCGTCGCAGGTCCGGAAATAGCATCCAATACCGAGCTTGATGAGGAATTGGAGCAAGCGGTCGACGAAGCTGGCCAATCATCCGCGGCAAGTTCAGAATCCCCCGCATCCCCCTCAATCTTGTTGGAACCGGACGATAGCGCGGAAAATGGTGATGCATCACAAACCAACGGCGACGCTGCCGAATTCCCTACCTCAACGCTCGAAGCAATTCTTGGCGCAAATTCGCCGGGTCTTGAAGCTGCCAATTCTGCCGAAGATGATGTGACTTTGACAGAAGAGGATCTGGAATTCCTCAGTCTGTCAAAACGGGGGCCGAAAAAACGCCGGGTTTCGGTTTTGCCTGACGTGCCATTGCATCAGGATATTCCGCGATTTGCGGCAAGGGTTTTAGGCGATATTGCCCACGAAGACGTCGCACACGCTTTGTCAAAAAAGCTATTTAGCGACGATGCGGATCTAACCAGGGCCGCGGCCGATTCCCTGGTTCAAATCGGTGAGAAACTGGGCGGACTGCCCAACCAGGTGGTGCAAAATCTTCTGGCGGCTTCTTCCGCGGTCGATCTCGAATGCCGACGATCCATCGTCAGGGCGTTGGGTCTCTCGGGCAGCGGCGACGTGGTGATGAAGTTGGTTTCATGTTTGCATGACGAGAGCGGTTTTATTCGGGCAGAGGCCATTCGCGCGCTTACCCAATTGGGCGAAGCAGGACAGGGCATGACGGCGATGCTTCAGGATTCGGATTCGAATGTTCGACTGGCCGCTGCTCAGGCGATCGCTGATCTGGATGAAGACGCCGCTCTGGAAAAGCTGGTGGATTTTGCATTCGCATTCAACGGCCATCATCGCAGGGCTGTCGGAAAAATGCTGCGTAAAATGGATGTTGAAACTGCCAATGCCCGTTTCATTCAGGTTCTTGGGCATCCCGACAGAAAAAATGAATGGCAGGTCGTGATCGAGTCCCTGGAAGAACTCAATCGCGCCCGCATGTGAAAAATGCTGCGGTACAACGTCGCCGCGTGATTTGGTGCAAATTTGGAGATGGAGGATTTGGTGATGAAGAATTTACTCAGAAGTTTTATTGTTGGTGCGGCGGTTCTGGCACTCGCTCCCGGCGCGCTGGCAAAGAATTATGAACCCGGTGATGTAGCCGATGGCGGCACGATTACAGGGCAGGTTTTGGCCGGTAATGCAGGAGCAGAAGTCCAATCTTATCCAATCACCAAGAACACGGAAGTTTGCGGCGAGGGTAACCGCGACGTTGAATGGGTGCGGGTCAATGACGGCGCGTTGCTCGATACGGTTGTCTATCTAGTAGAAGTGGAATCCGGAAAGGCTTTCACAGAAGAATCCCAGACCCTGTCTCTCGACCAGGACGGCTGCCGCTTCGCGCCTTATATGAGCGCAATGGCCAATAGCGGCGATTTGCATGTTACCAATTCCGACCAGGCGCTCCACAACATTCATACCTATGAACTGATCGGCAGCGCCCGGCGGACAGTCATCAACGTAAGCCAACCCGAGGCGGGTACCGAGTTCACCAAGACAATCAGACTGCGCAGGGGCAATGCAATGAAAGTCGAATGCGATGCCCATGATTTTATGCACGCATGGGTGTTTGTCGCCAAAAATCCATATTACGCAATCGTCGACGAGAATGGCCAGTTCAGTCTGGATAATGTTCCTCCAGGTACCTACGAAATCAGGTCATGGAATGGCCGTCTTGGAGAACAGGAAGCGACCGTGGAAGTTGGTGCGAACGGCTCGGTTGAAGTAAATTTTTCCTACTAGAAACGTGTGAACGGTAATGAGGTTTCGATACCGAATTGGAGAATTACGACGGATCGGCGTGTTTGACGCTTTCGTCTTTGCGGGAGGGCTGGTGAATGTAATCGTGGTTGCGATTTTGCTTACCTATTGGCTGCTCTATGGATGAACAGCGACGACAGATTGACGGGTTGGGGGATAGCCATGTCTGGGAGTTTTCTGCAGCAGTCAGCACTCGTGATGCCGGAAGGTGATGCTGAGCGTTTTGATACTGCTCCGGTTTCGCTAAAGCGGATATTGGTAGCGTTGGATGCTTCCGTCTACGCTAACCATGCCTTGGTTGAGGCGACAAAATTAGCCGGATCTGCCAATGGTGTAGTTACCGGAATCCACGCTTATGCGGCAAAACTCCACGACAATCGATTTCGTCAGATGGAAGGCGGCCTGCCTGAAAAATATCGCCAGGAAGATGAAATGGAGCGCCAACGCGGCGTCCATGATGACCTCATCACACGTGGCCTAGGCATCATCAGCGATAGCTACCACGACGAAGCCGAGAAGGTCTGCGCTGCGGCCGGAATTCCCTACCAGCGGCTCAATCCTGAAGGAAAAAACTATCGCCGTATCGTCGAGGCGACTGAGACCGGCAATTTCGATGTTCTGGCGCTGGGTGCCCAGGGACTTGGAGTCGTGTCGGGCAGCATTCTTGGCACAGTATGCCAGCGCGTCGTGCGTCGTTCGCCCATTGATGTGCTGGTCATCAGGGACGCTGATCGGACCATTGGTGACGGGCCCCTGGTCGTGGCCCTGGACGGTTCACAACGCTCCTTTGGCGTGCTGATGACCGCGCTCGATCTTGCCCGCCGTGTTGATGCAGAAGTGCACGCGGTTGCGGCATACGACCCGTATTTTCACTATGTTGCCTTTGACAAGATCGCCGACACCTTGAGCGAGGAAGTCAGCAATGAGTTTCGTTTTCAGGAGCAGGAACAACTGCACGAGGAAATTATCGACGCAGGTATCGCTAAAATTTACCAGTCTCATCTTGAAATTGCAGAGACAATCGCGAAGGAGGCGGGTGCCAACCTTGCTTGCAAGCTTCTCGACGGCAAACCTTATCACGCGATCGCGCAATATGTTGAGCAGGTTGGTGCCAGCTTGCTCCTGATGGGAAAGACTGGAATTCATGCCGATGCCGATTTGGATATAGGCGGGAATACGGAAGTACTTTTGAGAACAGCCCCGTGCCATGTCTGGATTGGCAACGCGACATATACACCGAGAAGTGATCTGGTGGCCCAGGAAACCATCGTCTGGACCGAAGAAGCTGAAGAAATAATGACAAGGGTGCCTGAGACCGCGCTTGGCATGGTGCGTATGGCGGTTTTGCGGATCGCCCAGGAGAGCGGCCACACAGTCATCACTTCGGCCCTGATCGAGGAAGCAACCAACCGGTTTTGTCCTGATCGGGGTGGTGTAATGCCAGGTGCTGAAGAACCAGTGAAATGGACGGATGCGGCCACGGATATGGTCAAGAATCTTGGCGATCCCGGCCTCGCAAAATCGGTGCGTCTGAGCGCTGAAAAACGGGCACGCCGCGAGAAATCAGATGCTGTCGAATCCCACCACGTCACGCCGTTCATCGAGCATTCGGACGCTGCCAATCTGAAATGGAACGCGGCGGCGCTGGCGCGGTTGGCGCAGGTCCCGCAGATGGTGCGCGGCTCTCTCCGGGTGCGCATTGAAGCCCATGCCAACGAAGCGGAATTGATTGAAATTGATGCCGATACGGTCGAGATTATGATCAAGGAAGCCCGCCAGGTCATGAATGAGACGATGCGGACAGGAGGGCACCCGGATAATGGTGACGCGAGCGATGGCAATGCCTGACCCTGTCGAAACACCGTTCCTCGTCGCCCTCAACCTGACGCGCCGCTGCAATCTGAAATGTGCCCATTGCTATCTTGATGCAGGCATGAGGCGAAACGGCGAACCGGGAGAACTCGAAACTCAGGAAGTTTTCAATCTACTCGACGATATTGCCGCTTTGAGCGACGAAACCATGGTTGTGGTGACTGGCGGGGAGCCGTTGTTACGGCTGGATATTCTTGAAATTTGCAGCCACGCATCCGGTCTCGGGCTGATGGTGGTGATGGGCACCAACGGCACCCTTCTCGACAAGAAACGCGTTCAGGAATTGCAAAATGCAGGGGTCAGGGCCGTCGGGATAAGCCTTGATTCATTGAGGCCCGAATACCATGACGATTTTCGCGGTGTAAAAGATGCGTGGGCGCAAACCATGAGCGGGATCGACAATTGCCGCGAAGCTGGTCTGATGTTCCAGGTTCATTTCTCGGTCACCGACGAAAATGCCCATGAGATCGACGACATTATCGATTTCGTACGCTCGGTCGGCGGGTCCGTTCTCAATTTTTTCTTTCTGGTCTGCACGGGACGCGGCGAAACCTTTTCCAAAATATCGAGCAATGTTTATGAAGCTTCGCTCAGGCGGATCGCAGAAGCCGCCGCCGCGGAAACCGAGCTTCTTATCCGCGCCCGATGCGCCCCGCATTTTAAGCGCATGGCGCTCGAAATGCAGTCCCGCCTGCAAGTGACCCAGCTTGATGGCTACGAGGCCGGGGGGTGCCTTGCTGGCACGCATTATTGCCGGGTTACGCCCCACGGGAGAATTACACCATGCCCGTATATGGAAATCTCAGCGGGTTCTATCCGTGAGCAGGATTTTGCCACCGTCTGGCGCGACGCCCCGTTATTCGAAAAATTCCGCAATCCGAAGTTGGAGGGACGTTGCGGGGAATGCGAATTTTCAAAATTGTGCGGAGGGTGCAGGGCGCGGCCGTATGCGCGCGACGGCAATCTGATGGGTGAGGATTTTTTGTGCGAGTATCAGCCAGCGGGCGGTGCCGTCATTGAACCATATCTTCCGAAAGCTGGGGTTGTACCCTGGAGCCCGGAGGCCGAGGAGCGCCTTCAACGCGTCCCGTCCTTCGTGCGCCGTTTTGTCCGTCTGCGCGCGGAAACCCACGTTCATGAGGTAGGTGAAACCACCGTCACAGTGGAGCATTTGAAGACCCTGGCAAAGCGCCGGTTTGGCGAGGCCGGACCGCCCCTGGGAGGGTTCCCGGACATTATTCGGAACGTGGACACAACCAATATAAAGCGAAACCACTAATGTACGATGCTGCGGTCATAGGCGGTGGCATATCGGGCCTCGCTGCGGCCTACGAGCTGCAGAAATCAGGATACAAGGTTGTCGTCATCGAGCGCCAGGTCAGGGTAGGAGGCAAAGCCCATACGGGGAATCTGAATGGATTTTTGATGGAATATGGCGCAAGTTCGATCAATGGAGCGTCAATCAGAGCTTCTGCATTCTCAACCGAACTTGGCCTTGACGGCGAGCGTTGCCAATTGGGACCAGACGTTCGCAAGCGGTATCTTATCAAGAACGGTCGTTTGAACGGGATTGCCAAACATCCGTTTGGTTTTTTGACGTCCAGCTATCTCTCCCTGCCATCGCGTCTCAGGCTTCTGACAGAAATTTTCCGGTCTGCCGGACCAGACAACGAAGAGACGGTGGCCGAATTCTGCACCCGCCGCTTTGGCAGGGAATTTTCTGCGCGTATCATCGACCCGCTGATTGGTGGGTTATTTGCCGCCCGCGCGACCGAACTGTCATTGTCGGCGGTTTTCCCTAAATTGCAGTCATTTGAAAAGCAATACGGATCGGTCACGATGGGTGCGATCCGGCGGCGGATGGAGGGCAACAAGATGCCCGCCCGCCTGCTCTATTCATGGCAGCGCGGGATCGGCGCATTGCCGAACGCTCTCGCAGGGCAACTTGGTTCAAACATCAAAACCGGAATCACCGTCCGGGGTATCGATGCGTTGCGTCAAGGATATCGCCTCAAGTTTGCTGGTGGTGGGTCGCTGGATGCGCGTTCGGTCATTGTCGCGACGCAGCCTCACGTTACAGCTGACCTCCTGCAATCGCTCGATCTGGAAGCAGCAGAAGCAGCCGCCGAAATTCACGCGCCCCCAATCACCGTCATCTTTATGGGGTTCCGCCGTGAGGATGTTGATCATCCCCTCGACGGCATTGGGTCCCTGTCACCGGAGAGCGAGAAAAGGACGCTGTCTGGGATATTGTTCCCAACGACCATGTTTCCCGGACGGGCGCCCGAAGGCTGTGTTTCGCTGTCGGGCTATATTGCCGGCGCCCGGTCTCCGGATTTGGTGAAATTGCCGCTTGAAGACCAGGCGGCTTTGGCACGAGAAGAATTTCGCCATTTGCTGGGCGTCAGGGGAGAACCCCTTGTCACGCGCGTACACCATTGGCATCGCGGATTGCCCCAGGCGCGCATCGGCCACGGGAGATTGATATCGAAATTCTCCGAACTTGAATCCCGGCGACCAGGAATGTTTGTTACAGGAAATTATTTCTCAAGTCCCTCGATCGCAAATTGTGTTGAAACGGCCAGAGAGACGGTGGCCCGTGTTGCGCAATTCCTGGGAGCACAGGAAAATACCAGCAGAGAAAACGAGACGGGCGGCGTGAGGTTCACTGCTTCGGGGACCGGGCAAAAATGAACCTTGCGCAAGACCCAGACAGTGTCAGATCCAGATCGACGGGCAAAGGATTCCTGGGGCTTTTCGTAATGTTTGCGGTTACTGCACTGATCCTGAGATTTGTTTTCAGCAGTGCCGAATATTACGGGGATCAAGTTGGACTGGCGAGATATTGTGGTGATCCGGTTGCAACAATTGACAGGGTCAAAATGATACTTGCCTCGGATATTCCGAGCGACGGTAATGAGCGACGGCCCTACATTGTAGCTGCAAAATTGCTGTATCTGGTCCCCCAACTGCACGATGAGACCATAGAAGCCTATTCGGTGAGGCTCCTCGAAGAAATCGAGGAAAGATGCCGGTAGGCCCGAATTGCCACTTCCAAATTACTTCAAATCTTGGCTGGACTGGTAAATGCGTCTTTGACGACGTGCCGCAAACAGGAACAATAGACCGGCCAAAGCTCCGCCCAATCCAGAGTAACCATAGACCCTCAATGGCTGTTCATCCTGCTGCAATAACAGCCAATACCACGACGTCATCGAGTGCCGGCTGCCTTGTTGCCCGGCCCAGCCATCCCAGTTGGCAAAAGCAACGGGGATGTACCGCCCGACTTCGAATTGCAGATCTCGGCCATCTTCGGTTTCCAAAGGCCGCGTGAATACAATT
This sequence comes from Hyphomicrobiales bacterium, assembly GCA_021775875.1. GTDB lineage: Bacteria > Pseudomonadota > Alphaproteobacteria > Rhizobiales > NORP267 > NORP267. Next base: position 22,679 of record JAJFHA010000011.1, read on the forward strand.
CGCCACATTCCGTTTTCCCAAGCGCCGCTGCCCGCAAGGTCGCCAATCTCAGGGCGATGGGTCGGCGGCTCATCCGGGCCAGTTGCGTCCATAAGAGCTACCTGCTGGGGGTTCCCTGCCTCTTGGTTGGGTGCTCGCCAATACCACATGTTTACCCCGTGCCCGGGATCGCCATGGCGGAACCAGGGCCTCTCGCTGGTGACTGGAATTTCGATTGGGAACTGGATCGCGGCAGCATCCGGCGTTGGCGTGAACTGGTCGTCGCGATACGGAACCTCTTCGGTTGCTCCTGGAACCGAGAAACTGCGGTCATCGATATCAAGACGCAACGCGATATCGTCCACATTGTATAGCGCACGCACCGTTACAGTATCGTTGAGTGAATAATAAAGTCGCTCGCCCTTGATGACGTTGGGGGCAAAAGGAAATGTGATGGCCGGTGCCTCGTCCCATCGCGGGTCGTTCGGGTCATCGGGCAACGCCCCGTCCACACGCAACGCGCGGATAACCGTCTCCCCGATTGTTACCGGGTTCGAATTGTCGCGCAGAGTCATTGCGTAATTGGCAATGTCCCAACGCTCGTCTTCCGACATTGTCGTCGTATGCTCCGGCATCGGCGTGCCACGGATGCCGCCACTGATCCGTTGGAAAATGTCCTCGGCATCGAGTGTGGCGCGCCAGGTTTCCGGCCTTGTAAGATTGCGCGGCCATATCCTGTCCTGCCAGTCATCTCTAAGCACTTTGCCCGAAGTTACATTGCCGCGCCCTTCGGTCCCGTGGCATTGTACACACGCCTTTACAAACAGTTCAGCTCCCCGGCTTAAGGAATCAGTATTGCTTTCCACGCGTACGCCCATTTCCATCGGCAGGGTCCCGAGATCTTCTTCGGCTTCCCCGTCCCAATAACCGAATTCACGAATGAGCGTTACCAACCCGTCGATTTGTGGCGCGGTCAGCACTTCACCCCACGCCGGCATGGATGTGCCCGGCAGGCCGTCGCGGATTGTGGCGGCGATATCTGTATCAAACGGGAATTCGGAATCTGCGGCACTGGTTTTGTATTTGAAAACCCCAAGCGTAAAATCCCGTGGCCTGGGATAAAGAAATTCCGCAGCCGGTCCGTCGCCTTCACCTTCCGAACCATGGCACTGAGCGCAGCGTGTGTCATAGACCTGGCGTATGGGGTCCTGGTCCGAGGTCGTAACAGGTACTTCCGTCTGCCCAGACGCACCTTGTTCCTCAAGCTCCCACGATCTCGGTTCATATCCGGTATAATCATAGAGGAAAGAAATGATCTTCCAGATTTCCTCTTCACTCAGAATCTCGTGCCAGACCGGCATGGCGGATGCCCACGGCGCACCTTCTCGCGGCAGACCCGGGGCACCGGTGGCGATGCGCCAGAACAGATAAGATTCCTGAAGTTGGGCGATCGTTCCCACATCCTGAAAATTTGCCGGGCGTGGATTGAAGGCTGCGCCAAGATGTCCTTGCCCGTCGAGATTGTCGCCATGGCAAAAGACACAATTCTCGTAATACAGGCTCCGGCCTTCCGCGATCATTTCAATGTAAGCATCGCTCCCGCCCGGCATCGTTTCGCGCAGGGGATTTTGCAGCGTCGCCAGGTCATAAGTGTTTCCATATATCCTAAGCGACGACGGTGGTGCCGGATGTACGGTCCTCAACTCAATCGGCGCATCGCTCCCAGGCTTCACCCACAGGTAGGTGAGGCCACTGGCCAGAGCGACAATTCCCAAAAATGAGCATAAACGAAGAATCCTGAAACCGGGCGCACCAAGAACGAGGTGAAACGGATTGAGGAACCTCGCAAATGTTTCATCGTCAAACGACACGACCAGCAATATCCCGACCACGCAAATTACCATGAATTGAATCAGGAGCGTGACCGGTACGGGAGGTGAAATCACATAGGCAAAGAGCACGTATAATCCGGCGACCACCAGGCAGGATACAAAGAGGGGATGCGTTATGAAGCGTTTCATTGGACGGCCTCGCCGGCTCCAAGCGCGATCAGATAATCGACAACCAGTTCCAGCTCGCTCGCCCACATCTGCTCAGCGTAATCTGGCGGCATGAAGTCGGCTTCATAGCCATCCGCAATCTCGGCATTGGGGTCAATGATAGCTGCCCTGAGTTGATGGCGCTGCATTTGCTGCACGGTCTCAGCAAGATCGGGGCCGATATCGGCTCCCGACCCGAACAGATCATGACACCCGGCACAGCCGAGATTGGCGATGATATCCTCCGCCGAGGTCAAAGGCCACACGTCTTCCGAGGGCGTCTCCTCAACATTTGCACTCTCGACGGCATCTGCTGCCGACGGCAGCGCAACTGTTACCTCGAAACCTGCCAGATCCTGCAAAAAGCCGATAAGCGCGTCTGTTTCCGTTGCCGATAAGGAAATTGGCGCAGCATCTACGCGCGGCATCGGGCTTTCAGTATCGTTGGTCCCCTTTTTCCCGAATCCGTCGACAACAAAAGCGGACGGATCGATCATGGATTCACGTAGATAAATTTCAATTGCAGCCGCACCACTTAACCCTGCAGCGGCCCCTGCATAGCGTTGATCGGCAATGCGCTCAGGAAGCGTCGCTGCCAGATCCAGTTCGAGTAGATCGGGCGCCCGGCCCAGATTGTTATGGCAAAGCGTGCAGGTGCCCTGGCCTTCGAACAGGCGTCGGCCCCAGGCAATCTGTCCGGCTACATCTAGGGAACTTTCATCGATCTCCTCGGTTTGCGGCGGATCGGATTGTACCTGGGGCAGAATATTCGCAAATATCGTAAAGGCGAACATAATCGCCAGGCTGAAAACAGTGATCCGGAGAAGGGTCATTTGGAAATCTTCCCGCCGGGTTTGGCCTGTTTGATTTCGCCCATCTGACTGAGCCAGAACACAAAGACGATAACGCCCATGAAAATGAGGGTGATCATGGTAATGACATTCCCTGCCTGGCCAATGGTCGGAATATAGGCCTCAGGGGAGGTGTCTTTCATAATCGTATAGACGTGCCAATGGGTGCGTACCGAGGAGCGGATATATCCCATCAATCCCATCAGCCATGTGAAGGCGATCGGCAGGACAAACAGCGCGTATTGAGACCGGGTCGACATCCGCCCCCAATGAACTTTGCTCCTTTTTGCCCCGCGGGACATGAACCCGTCGATGATAAGGGCAAAGATAATTATGGAAATGGTGGTGGCTACCTGGGGAACGGAGGCTCCAACCTTGTAGACCGTGGGGGTGATGTAGCCGTAAATCCCGGCACCGACGATGTTGAGGACACCCACCACATAGAGCGCCACAATTAGCAAATTACCGGTGCGCGCCCACGATACGGTCGGTTCGCGGCTTGAGCGATTGAACAGTTGAAACGAAAGGAAGGTTGCCACCAGCATCAAATTCACCGCCATATTCTTGGCTGGCATTATCCCGAGCGGTCCAAGAAATCCGTGATTGGTACCGCCCAGAAGGCGGATTTCCTGGGGTGTTAGAATCAATGTGTGTGGGGTGACCCAAACCAGAAATCCGCCAACGATGACCACCGCAATATATTTTACATAGGGCGCGTAGGTAGCGCCTTTCCGGGTGCGTCCCAGACCGCACCACAGGTAATAATTTGCTGCCAGAATGATGGTGCCGATCAAAACCGCCTGGATGATGAAAAGCCAGGCCAGAATCCCGCCCATGGCGGTAATGCCCATCTGCTGGCTATAGGCGTAGATTTCCGCCATCAGCCAATATCCGGCGAACGGCAGGGGTAGAAACCCGCAGACCGCGATAAAATTCGAGGTGTATCCCATCCAGTCGTAATGTGCCCGCTCGGCCGCATTTTTTGCACTCAGAAAACGGTAAGCGGCATAAGCCCCGACGATGGCTCCCCCATAAGCGATGTTTGCCAGGAACCGATGCAGGTTGAGCGGGTTCCAGAGGGGATTGCGGGTCGCTTCCCACACCGTCCCGATAACGGCACCAGTCGAGGGATCGACACCTGACGGAGACATCATGAAAGTCGCCCATGCGTTGGCAACAAACATCAGCGTTAACCCGACCGCATTCAGCACCAGACCGATGGAAAGATGAACCCATTTACGGTTGCCGTACCGAAGAACCCCCCAGGAATAGTAATAGATGTAGAGGAACAGGCTTTCCATCACGAACAAAGCCGCATAAATCAGCGTCTGTCCGCGAAATACCTGCATGAGATACCCCATCACAACCGGGTAGAACAGGAAAAGTGCGATGGCTAAAGCGCCGCCCGTGAGCGCCGTAAACGAATAGGCCGCCATGGAAATTTTCATGAATTCATGCGCCATGACATCGTAGCGCGGATCTTTGGTTAGAACGCCCAGCAGCTCGATGATTAAAACGAACAGGGGAACGGCAAGCACGAAGGCAGCCAGAAACAAATGCATTTGCGCAAAGACCCAAACAAAGGTCCGCCCACCCATGCCCCCCACCCGGGGATAATCACCCGGTGTGGGAACGGGTGCCGGCAATGCATCGCTGGCAGCGAAGACAAGGTCCGGAATCGCAATGGCGAATAGCAAGGCGAACCCCAAAATCCATATATTTCGGGAAACCTCTACCACCAATTTTCTTTCAGGATGTCTTGACCAAACACAATTCCATGAGAAAGAGCTTTGCTCAAATTCAGAACCAGAAGAGGTTGGGTCCCGGGGCAACGCGCCGGTCAATACAGATTGGCTGGAAGTTGCCGAAAATTCCCGTAACAATCTGTTAGGACTGTGTGCCTTTCGCCTCCTGGAATTGCTTTTCTCCCAAGTCATCCGATTATGTCACAGGCAATAAATCGACCCCAACGGGAAGGCCCTGACTGGTCATCAACAACCAGTCAAGCGCATAGAAATAAGCAGCCCAGAGGATGAGGAAACCAAAAAAAAGGAAGGCCGACTGTTTTAAATCGATTTCCAAAATCCAGCCCTCCCCTTAATGCACCGTGACGATGCCGTGGTCATAAATCAGCAGCCACCAAAAAAAGAGAATTGTAGCAAGCATCGTCATTCCAAAAATGATCGGGCCGATCACATGACCCACCAACCGTTTCATGATCGACTGACTCTCGCGCATTAAACTGGTCTGGCTTGTGCTCGGACCAAACCTTCCCTCTGATGGCAAAATACTATTATCGTTCGATTGACGGTGCAGATTCATTGATTTGAATCAATTTTGGGGCGCCAATTCACGCATCAGAAATCGGGAAAGCTGATAAAACCCAATTAAATGATTGAATAATCCGGGAGCTACCCGTTAGTTGTTTTCAAGTGTTTTCAGAGGGCTACAGATGATATCTATAAAATGACCATCAATCTGTTCTGACTGAATAATTTTGCGGCCTGAATATTTCACTCATTGCAATATGTGCTGCATCTGCCATTTATCGAAATGACAACTTTCTTTGACAAACGGTTGTTTGCAAAAATATTGGGAAATTTCGCAGAATAAGTATTGCGGTAACGAAACAATATTCTCGTGCTTTTCGTTTCAACACGTTACTGCTATCGTGATCAAAAGCGCAGCTAAAGCGCGACAATAATAATGACGACAAGAGGCCGTAGGGCCCAGTGAGGAAGAAAACGTGGCCGGTCGCCAGGATACTGATAAGCAAGACGGGGACGCCTCCGGTCAAAATTCTCCTCCGGATTTAGCCGGGCAACAATCTGCCGCGTCTCCTCAACGGTCTGGCGGTGTCTATGCCGCGTTGGATCTGGGCACCAACAATTGCCGCTTGCTGGTGGCGCGTCCGGCGAAGCGCGGCTTTCGGGTCATTGATGCTTTTTCACGGATCATCCGATTGGGCGAGGGGGTCAGCCTATCAGGTGCCATAAACAAAGATGCCATGGATCGCACAATCGAAGCCCTCAAGGTGTGCCGTGACAAAATGAATTTCCGGCGTGTGGGGCGGGCTCGGACAATCGCGACACAAGCCTGCCGGTCAGCGTGTAACGGTGAAGAATTTTTGTCCCGGGTACGCGAAGAGACCGGGCTTGATCTGGAAATTGTTGATCAGGAAACCGAAGCGCGCCTTGCCGTTTCCGGTTGCGCCAATCTCATTGATCCGGCGGCCGACGGCGTGCTCGTTTTTGATATTGGCGGTGGGTCTTCAGAAATTGCATGGGTGGAATTGTCCGGTCAAAATCGGTGTTGTCCGATCCGGGTGCAACGAAATATTCAGGCATGGACCTCACTGCCGATCGGCGTTGTGACGCTTGCTGAAAAATTTGGTGGGTTCGATGTCAACCGCGATGTGTTTGAGGAAATGGTGACTTATGTCACCGAGATGTTGCAGAAATTTGAAACTGAAAATGGCATCCGTAATTTGCTCAAGGGCAAACGGGCCCACCTGCTTGGAACCTCTGGCACGGTGACAACGATTGCTGGAATTTTCCTGAAACTGCCGCGCTATGAACGTTCCCGTGTCGATGGCTGCTGGCTCACCGGCGAGCAGGTTTCCGAGGTGAATGACCGGTTGCTCGATATGGATTTTGACGCCCGGGCCGCAAACCCCTGCATTGGCAAGGAACGCGCCGATCTGGTGCTGGCGGGATGTGCTATTCTGGAAGCTATCCGGCGGATGTGGCCGTGTCAGAAATTGCGTGTTGCGGATCGCGGTTTACGAGAAGGTATTTTGTCGACCCTGATGGCTGAAGACGGCGTCTATGTGCCGGGCGAGACAAGACGGCGGCGTCGGCGCGGACGCTATCCCTATATGACGCGATCACGCGGGCACTGATCATGGCAGGCAAAGGCCCAGGCACAGCACGCGATCTTAAAAAGCGCGTGAAAACAGCGCGTGGACGTACCACGGCGTCGTCACGCTGGCTGGAGCGTCAACTGAATGACCCCTTTGTTGCAGATGCCAAACGCAAGGGATATCGCTCCCGCGCGGCTTTTAAGCTGATCGGGATCGAAGAACGTTATCCGTTTCTAAAGCCCGGCCAGCGGGTGATTGATTTGGGCGCCGCTCCCGGCGGATGGTCGCAGATCGTTGCGGACCGGATTGGCGTCGAACACCAAAACCCGGATAAGAGAGGGCGGTTGGTGGCAATTGATCTATTGGAGATGGATCCAATTCCAGGTGCTACAATCATCAAGGGCGATTTTCTGGATGATGATGCGCCAGATCAACTGACCGCGGAATTGGGCGGCAAGGCTGATATCGTGCTTTCGGATATGGCGGCCAATACCACCGGCCATCGAGCTACGGATCATATCCGTATCATCGCGCTTTGCGAAGTTGCGCTCGATTTCGCGTCGCAAATTCTGGCACCTGACGGTGTATTCCTTGCCAAGGTTTTCCAGGGCGGAACGGAGGCTGATCTTCTGGCCCGTATGAAGCGCGAATTCAAAACGGTTCGTCACGTCAAGCCACCGGCCAGCCGTTCGGATTCAGCGGAGATGTATGTGTTGGCAACAGGGTTTCGCGGTGCGTCGGATACCGAATAACTAACCGGTATGCAAGCGAGCGATGATCTCGCTGCTACTCTTCGCGCGGTGATTCCCGCCATACCTGATAGGCCAGTACGACACCGAATACCACATACAGCCCGACTGATAGAAAAAGAAAAGTAAGTTCACCCGCTGAATAATCCATAATCACCCTCTGCGTTTTTTGTTTTCTAAAAGAATCCCTTTGCGGGTTATTTTGGCTGAGTAAAAACCAGACGCATTGACTTGGATCAAAACAATTAAAACATTGAAATATTTCAATTAGATACAACTTTTACTTAATGTAAAAAAAATCGACAACCGGATTTAAACCACGTGAATTACTGTAATAAACGGATGATTTTTAAATCCGTTTTTTGATGGATGCAGAATTGGCTCCCGTCGAAAAAGCCGGGCGCGAACTGAAATTTTGCGAAGTTTCTCACCACTTGGCTTTGCAATCTGCAGACACGGTGATAATGACATGTGCCAATCAGATTCCCCGCTGGTACAGGTGTTTTGAACCGGCATTACATTACAAATAATACGGATATCCGAGAGCCGGGTATTCGGTTTTATGGAGGTTGGCAATGGCTGATGCAGACGCAGCAGGCAGGTTCCCTTATACCCTTACATTTGATGACGTATTATTGCGCCCGGGCCGATCCGAGATTTTGCCGTCAGAAGCAGATCTCGCAACCCGGATAACCCGTTCCATTTCCATGTCGATCCCGATCCTGTCGGCGGCGATGGATACGGTTACCGAGTCTCGGTTGGCGATTGCTCTGGCGCAGGCTGGTGGCATTGGCGTCATTCACCGCAACCTGACGCCTGAAAAGCAGGCGCAGGAAATCGTGCAGGTGAAAAAATTTGAATCCGGCATGGTCGTGAACCCGTTGACGCTCGCCCCGTCTGCAACCCTGAAAGACGCACTTGATCTCATGGACAAGCACGGATTTTCCGGTTTTCCCGTGGTTGAAGAGAGCGGCAAGCTGGTCGGGATGCTGACCAACCGCGATGTTAGGTTTGCGTCCAACCCGGATCAACCGGTATCTGAATTGATGACCCGTGAAAATCTGATCACGGTCAATGAAGGTGTTGAACGGGCAGAGGCCAAGCGGCTTTTGCATCAACACAGAATTGAAAAATTAATCGTCGTTGATAGCGATTACCTATGTATCGGTCTGATCACGGTTCGTGATATCGAACGGGCGCAATTGTACCCCAATGCCTGCAAGGATGATCAGGGCCGTCTCCGCGCTGCAGCTGCCACGTCTGTTGGTGATGATGGCTTTGCCCGTACCGAACAATTGATCGATGCCGGCGTTGATCTGGTGGTGGTCGATACTGCTCATGGTCATTCGGTCCGAGTTTTAGAAGCGGTGAAACGGATCAAGCGGCTTTCGAATTCTACGCAGGTGATTGCGGGAAATGTCGCGACGGTTGAAGGTGCGAAATCCTTGATCGATGCTGGTGCAGACGGCATCAAGGTTGGCATCGGACCGGGCTCGATTTGTACAACCCGCATTGTCGCAGGCGTAGGTGTTCCACAATTAACTGCAATCATCGACGTGGTTTCGGTGGCGCACGCGCAGGATATCCCGGTGATTGCCGATGGTGGCATCAAATTTTCAGGTGACATGGCCAAGGCGATAGCGGCGGGTGCCGATTGCGTCATGATAGGATCGTTATTAGCTGGGACCGAAGAAAGTCCCGGCGAGACATATCTCTATCAGGGCCGCAGCTATAAGAGCTACCGGGGCATGGGGTCAGTTGGTGCCATGGCGCGTGGTTCGGCGGATCGATATTTCCAGCAGGATATCAAAGACACGATGAAACTTGTGCCGGAAGGTATCGAGGGGCAAGTGCCGTTCAAAGGGCCAGCATCCGACATCGTCCACCAATTACTCGGCGGCCTGAAAGCAGCGATGGGGTATACCGGCGCAGCCAACATTCCTGATTTTCAGGAGAGGGCCGAATTTATCCAGATTTCCGGCGCGTCGCTTCGCGAAAGCCATGTCCACGACGTGACTATGACCCGCGAACCGCCAAATTATCAACGAGACAGGTGATATGAAAGCAACGCAATGACAATGACATCTCACGCAATTCTTTTACCTGTATTTGTTCAGGTTGCACTTACTTTTGGACTTGGATTCTGGACCGCAGGTCTGCGCTACCGCGCAACCGTAACCCGCGAAGTTCGAGTCAAGGATATAGCTCTCGGACAAACTGCTTGGCCGGACTATTCGACCAAAATCGGGAATTGTTTCCGAAACCAGTTCGAAGGCCCCATTCTTTTTTATGCGGTTATTACCTTGTTGCTGGCGACGGGAATGGTCGACATGGTGCAGATTGTGCTGGCCTGGATGTATATCGCGACCCGACTTGTCCATGCCTTTATCCATACTGGGTCTAATTTCGTACCGCGCCGCTTTCTGGCCTATATCGCTGGCATACTGACGCTACTAGCCATGTGGGTGTGGTTCGCGGTTCAAGTGATTGGTAGCCTTTAGATGAAATCAGGAGCAAGAGCTGCCGCCGCAATCGAAATTCTCGAAGATATCGATGCGCGCAACCGTCCGGCCGGACAAGCTTTGCGCGATTGGGGCCAGAGTCACCGGTTTGCTGGCTCCGGTGATCGGGCAGCCATCGGCAATCTGGTCTATGATGCGATGCGTCAAAAATCATCCCTTGCCTGGCGGATGGGGGATGACAGCCCACGTGCCGCGGTAATTGGAACTCTGCACTGGATGTGGGGATTGAAGCAGGAAGATATTGCGCTTCAATTTGACGGATTGACCCACTCGCCCATGACTCTAACGGAAACCGAAATTGACTCTCTCGCAAACGATAATTTGAATGCAGCTCCCGTTTGGGTGAAGGGCGATTATCCTGAATGGCTGCATGACTCAATGGTCAACCAGTTTGGCGACCAGGCTAGCGCCGAAGGTGCGGCGCAGGCGACCCGCGCCCCGGTGGATATGCGGGTTAATCTTCTGAAGGCTGACCGGGCAAAAGTTTTGAAGGCGCTGGAGCGATTTCACGCGGAAGAATGCGTAATTTCGCCGGATGGTGTGCGCATAAATGTGTCCAATGCTGCGGGCCGCGCACCCGCAATATCCGCTGAATCCAGCTATAATAAAGGCTGGTACGAGTTGCAGGATGAAGGTTCGCAAACCGCTGTGCTTCTTGCTGGTGCAGCACCCGGCATGCAGGTCGCCGATATCTGCGCCGGTGCGGGTGGTAAAACCCTCGCATTAGCCTCTCTCATGAAGAATAGAGGTCAGGTCCATGCCCATGACGTGGACCGCCACCGGCTCAAGAAAATCCACGACCGGTTACGCCGAGCCGGGACCCGCAATATCCAGGTGATCGATCCGGGTGAGGGGGCGCTGGAGCATCTCAGTGACCGGATGGATATTGTGCTGGTAGATGCCCCATGCACGGGGTCGGGGACCTGGCGGCGACACCCGGATGCCAAATGGCGCTTGCGGGAAGGGGCCATGCCGGTGCGTATTTCCGAGCAGATTGAAGCTCTGGATATGGCCGTATCTCTAGTCAAATTGGGCGGCAAAATTGTCTACGTGACCTGTTCGATTTTTGACGAAGAAAATAGCCAGCAGGTCAAATCCTTTCTGGAACGGCACACAAATTTTGCGCCCGGAAAACTCGACGCCGCCAGCGTGGCAAAGATTGCAGAAAGACGCGGCGTTGAAGCTTCAACAATTGAATCAGAAATTCAACTGACCCCGCTAACCGATTCAACTGACGGTTTTTTTGTTGCCTGCATGACGCGGGTTTCATGACCCTGATGGTACAGAGATATGAACGATAGAATTCTCATTATTGATTTTGGATCGCAGGTCACCCAGCTGATCGCACGACGTATTCGCGAAGCCGGTGTCTATTGCGAAATCGTCCCGTTCAACAACGCTGAAAACGCGGTAGCTGACTTTGCTCCGGCCGGCATTATTCTCTCGGGCGGACCGGCCAGCGTCCATGAAGCCGATACCCCGCGTGCCCCTCAAGCGGTGTTTGAAGCAGGCATTCCGGTGCTTGGCATCTGTTACGGACAGATGGCCATGGTCGAACAATTGGGGGGATCAATCGAAGCAGGCTCTGAACGTGAATTCGGCCGCGCGTCTCTGGAAGTAATTGGCGACAGCCCGCTCATAGATGGCGTCTGGGAAAAGGGCGCGACACCCACCGTTTGGATGAGCCATGGCGACCGTGTGGTTGCGATGCCAGATGGGTTTGAAAAAGTCGGCGTTTCGGAGAACGCGCCATTTGCCCTGATCGCAGATCATGAGCGAAAATATTACGGCCTGATGTTTCACCCGGAAGTGGTCCACACCCCCGAAGGCGCAAAAATCCTCGCCAATTTCGCCCATAAAATTGCCGGGTGTGGTGGCGACTGGACAATGGCGCATTTCAAGACCGAAGCAATTGCCGCGATCCGCAAGCAGGTTGGCGACAAAAAGGTGATTTGCGGCTTGTCCGGCGGCGTCGATTCCAGTGTCGCCGCTACCCTCATCCATGAAGCAATTGGCGACCAACTCACCTGCATTCTGGTCGATCACGGCCTGATGCGACTGAATGAGACAGAACAAGTCGTGGACATGTTCCGCGAGCATTATCATATCCCGCTTATTGCGGTTGACGCTAGCGTCAGGTTCCTGGACGCGCTCAAAGGTGTCAGCGATCCGGAGAAAAAACGCAAGATTATCGGTGGGTTGTTCATCGATATATTCGAAGAAGAAGCGCAGAAAATCGGCGGCGCTGAATTTCTGGCGCAAGGCACACTGTATCCGGATGTGATCGAATCTGTCTCTTTCACCGGCGGACCATCGGTGACAATCAAATCTCACCATAATGTGGGTGGATTGCCCGAGCGGATGAACCTGAAACTGGTGGAACCGCTACGCGAACTCTTCAAGGACGAAGTCCGTGATCTGGGTCGTGAACTGGGTTTGCCGGATCATTTCGTTGGCCGCCACCCATTCCCCGGACCGGGCCTAGCGATCCGCATCCCCGGCGATATTACCAAAGAGAAGCTCGATGTACTGCGCAAAGCAGACGCGGTCTATCTGGACGAAATCCGCAATGCCGGTCTGTATGATACAATCTGGCAGGCCTTCGCCGTGCTGCTCCCGGTCCAGACCGTCGGCGTAATGGGCGACGCCCGGACCTACGACCATGTCTGCGCTCTAAGAGCCGTCACCTCAACCGACGGCATGACCGCAGATTTCTACCCCTACGACATGGAATTCCTCGCTCGCGCCGCCACCCGCATCATCAACGAGGTAAAAGGCATCAACCGCGTCGTTTATGACGTAACCTCGAAGCCTCCCGGCACGATTGAGTGGGAGTAATGGCTGGCGCAGTCGGCTGATATCAATCCTCCAACCGTCATTCCGGCGAAAGCCGGAATCCAGTCGGAAAGTGCTACACGTGAAATCGCAAAAAGCTGGATTCCGGATCGCGCAGCGGGCCAACCTCTGAACATATCAAAAGGCATGGGGCCGCCGCTTGTCCGGAATGACGAGGGTTGGCCGCAACCATCCCTAGATTTGCTCCTAATTCTCGATCTGTATTCGCGTCGAGCCTGCCCCATGCTGGCGCACGAGATCGTAGAAGGCGTGCGCGTTGTTCGGGTGCAGGCGAATACAACCATGCGACGCAACCTGACCTAATCTTGAAATCTGGTCAGTACCGTGGATCGCATAGCCGCGATGATAAAAAACCGAATAGGGCATCGGGGCATTATCGTAGCGTTGGGAATACCACATGCGATGCATGCGATAGGGGCTGTAATTGCCGGTTGGCGTGCGGTAGCGCCCACGCCCCGAAGATATTTGCCACGTATGCCGGATGCGTCCATTCACATAGACGCGCATACGTTGCTCCGAGAGATCAATCTTGACAACAACACCCGCGGATGCCGACTTGGATGTTGCCATGTCACCGAGTGAAATCCCGACCAAAAGCAAAAACACAAAAACAAAACGGGCCATAGACTTCCCCTTTACGCAAACGCCGGTCCGCAACCGGAACTATCCTACAGCAAAAACGAATTTTGTCACTTTTAGCCCTCAGAACGGGACGCGCATTTGATGCAAAGGGCGGCAGCGGGATCGATTTCGAGACGCTTTGGCGCAATCTTTTCGTCGCATTCGATGCAATTGCCATAGTCGCCATCGTCAAGCCGTTTCAGGGCTTCAACGATGCGTAAAGAATCGCGAAGGCGTCGCCGCTCGGCTTCCTGCGCCATAGCCTGACCCTGCATGGCATCCATCCGCGACAACCGGCCAACACTCTGCTGGTCCAGCGTGACGGGATCACGGGATTCTTTGGAACCGGCGCTCAGATCGGTCAATTCCTGCTGGCGCGATTCCAGCATTTTTTGTACCTTATTTAGATCAATCGCCACCGCGGAAATCCTATTATCAAAGTGCGATTATAGCACTATTTGCACTTGAAAAACACGAATGAAGGACCGAGATAAGAGCAGGTTTGACAGGGGGCTCTTCGCGTGAAACCGTTATATCTTCCGTATACTGGGAGATATGCCCTGATGTTCTTACGAATGATGCCTCGATTTGTCATTACCATTGCGATTTTTTTGCTGGTTCAGTTGCCGGGCATCGTCGTGGCGCAAGATAATACGGCGACTTTCAAATTCAACCTGTTCTCCATTGAAGGCTTGGTTATTGGCGACACCTACTCGATCGACGCTGAATTCGGCGAAAGGAATGGTATTTCCGTTCCTGTGCCTTTCAAAATTCTCACTCCACGGGAAGACGGTGTTGAGGTCATTCTCGAGCCGCCTTCTGAGGGCAGCGGAGAGATTTTGAAAGTAAATTTCGTATCAGAAGACCGCCAGTTGATTGAGAATATGCGCTTGGTCAATATGAGACTGCCTCTCGGACCACAGGAAGAACGCCTGACCATTCTGGCCCGGCTGCTTGCCAATAGCGGGTTTAGCCAGGCGGTCGCAGGTTATGAACAAAGCGAATTCATCGGCGTCCGCGAAACAAAAATTGGTGATTATGATGGCGTTGAAGCGATTGGAAAATATATCGATCCGGACTTGGGTCTGATGTATGCACGCCTTGTGGGCATTCCGAATCCGGATCGCCCGGAAAGCATATTTGCCGTCGCTAACATTGTGGCCAGTCGTTTTGATTTCGAAAGCCTTGATGACCTTGCCCGCACCCATACCGGAACCATGTTACGTTTTTTTGAATATCTACCCGAATAATCTGTCCAATTTTAGGAAGTAATCACATGACTCTTTTGATCTCCGGTCTGGTGATTTTCGCCGTGATCCATTTTGTGCCGTCATTTCCAGGCGTCAAAAAATCTATGCAATCCAGTTTGGGAAAATTGGGGTACAGGGGCGTATTTTCTGGAATCTCGCTGCTGGGATTGGTCTTGATGATTTACGGCTATTCCGTAGCCCAGCCGGAGTCAGCCGTTGCCTGGGACCTTCCTTCATGGGGCCGCTCGGTTAATCATGGTCTGATGTTGATCGCGTTTATCCTGCTGGCCGCGTCGGGATCGCGCGGCAATATCGTCAAATATATCCGCCATCCAATGAGCCTGGCCGTGATCATTTGGGGCGTGGCACACCTGCTGGCCAACGAGACAGTGGCAGATGTGGTTCTGTTCGGCGGCATTCTGGCCTGGGCAATCGTGGCAATCATATTTGCCTTTGTCAGAAACAATGTCGCGGAAATTGCAACGGGAGCCGTTGCCGTCCGCAACGACCTTGTTGCGATAGTAACTGGCGTCTTTGTTTATGTGCTTTTTGTCTGGCGTGTGCATGAATGGCTGATAGGTGTTCGACCAATCCCGTAATCACATCCTGATGATATAATTCCTGAATATCATGTTGCACTGCGGTATCTATCGAGCGATAAACAGGGAACGTTCATTCGCGAGGAGATCGAAATGTCTGTGCAGACCCCGATCAAAAGACTGACCGCCCCGGACATTGCCGCCAAAAAGGGTGGCGAACCGATTGTATCGCTCACCGCCTATCACGCCCATACTGCCGCAATTGCGGATGAACACTGCGATTTTTTGCTTGTCGGCGACAGCCTTGGCATGGTGATGCATGGTTTTGAATCCACATTGCCGGTCCCTCTTGAATTGATGATTATTCATGGTCGCGCAGTCATGCGCGGGTCTTCGCGTGCGCTCGTGGTGGTTGATATGCCTTTTGGGTCTTACGAAGAAAGCCCCCAGATTGCCTTTCGCAATGCTGCTGAAATTATCAAGGAAACTCAGGTTGGTGCGGTCAAACTGGAGGGCGGCGCGCGGATGGCAGAGACAATCCATTACCTGACCGAGCGCGGCATCCCGGTCATGGCCCATATCGGTCTTACCCCTCAATCCATCAATGTTATGGGCGGTTTCAAGGTGCAGGGCCGTGCAAAAGAACAATGGAAGTTGCTTGAAGAGGATGCGAAAGCGGTTTCCAAAGCGGGCGCTTTTTCTGTTGTGCTTGAAGCCATGCCGGAAGCGCTGGCTAAACGGATTACCAAACTTGTTCCAATCCCGACAATCGGCATCGGCGCAGGCAAAGAATGCGATGGCCAGATACTGGTGATGGAAGATATGCTTGGTCTGAGCCCGTGGGTGCCAAAATTTGTGAAAAAATTCGGTGCTGTCGGTGATGCGATCGAAGGTGCCATTGGTGGCTATGCAAAAGAAGTCCGGGAGGGAAGTTTTCCAGCACCCGAACACACCTATGCCATGAAAGCGCCGCAAAAAAAGGTTGCAAGAAAGGCCACCCGCAAGCGCTAACCTTGTAACACCAATATAATTGCTTCCAGGCGTTACAAACGTTAGGTTTCCGGCTATTCGGCCCATTGGCCGAAATGACGGCGGCAACAGGATACTGGATTAGATATGAGTGACGTATTTCGCGAGGTCGATGAAGACCTTCGCAGCGAACAAATGACCACGCTTTGGCGCCGCTTTGGCCCGCTGGCAATCGGCGCGGCCTTATTGGTTGTGGTTGGGGTTGCCGGGTTCAAGAGTTGGTCCTGGTACCAGATCCAGCAGGCGGAAGAAGCCGGGCTTAGGTTCGAACAAGCCGTCCAGGCGAGTGAAGACGGCAATGAAGCTGAAGGTATCCGCCAGATGGAGCTGCTTGCCGGATCAAGCCCCGGTGGTTATCCTGCATTGGCGGCCTTGGAAATTGCTGGTCTGAAGGCACAAGCTGGAGATATCGAAGGTGCTGTCGCAGCCTATGATGCCATTTCCGGAAACAGTTCAAACGACGAATTGATCCGTAATCTGGCAACATTGCAGGCGGCTCATTACCTTCTGGGTACTGCAGATGTTGCTGCTATTCGGGCTCGGCTCGATGTTTTGGCAACTGGTAATTCAATTTGGAAATCAAGCGCTCGTGAGAGCATCGGCCTTGCATTGTGGAACGCTGGAAATTTTTCTGAAGCTGGTAATTTGTTTCGGGAAATCACCGTTGACGCTCAAACCCCTCGAGGTGTTCGCCAGCGTGCCCTTGTTATGCTTAGCCTGATTGCCCCGGAAGAACAGGCGGCCGGCGTTTCAGGTGCGGAGAGCAACCAATGAAACGGCGGATTATTGGTACCATTGCGCTTGCGGTCATGGTTAGCCTGACCGGTTGCGGTGGTGGTCTTTCGTTTGATGATCTCAACCCATTCTCGGGGCGTGAACAAATTCTGCCGGGAGAGCGCCAGGAAATTCTGGCAGAGCCAAACCCGCTTGCGGTTGATCCGGCTTTGGCGGTAGTTCAGGCTATCATTTTGCCGCCAGCAATCAATAATGGCGACTGGTCGCAACCGGGCGGCAACCCGGCAAACGCGCCTGGCCATCTGGCATATTCTGGCTCAGGCCAACGCATCTGGATGTCCAGCGCAGGTCGCGGAACCGGTAGCCACGGCAATATATCAGCGTCTCCGGTTATTTCTGGAGGACGTATTTTTGTGATGGATGTTGAGGGCAAGGTCACAGCCCTTACCGCTAGTGGTGGTGGACGTGCCTGGCAGGTATCGATTGTCCCTGAGGGCGACGATGATGATGGCATTACCGGTGGCGGTCTCGCAGCCGATGGCGGTAATCTGTTTGCAGCAACAGGCTACGGCGAAATCATCGCCTTTGATCAGGGAACCGGGCAGCGTCGCTGGACAACTAAAATGGATATTCCCTTGCGGAGCGCACCTACCGTCGCTAACGGAATTCTGTTTGTGGTTGGAACCGATAACCGGGTTTTTGCGGTGTCTATCGCTGATGGCAGTCAGCTCTGGTCGTTCCGCGGCATCCCGGAAACAACCGGCCTTGTCTCAAGCGCCAGTCCCGCTGTTTCAGGAGACATTGTGGTTGTGCCATTTTCTTCAGGCGAGATCATTGCTTTTCAAGCAGCAACCGGCCAGCCGATCTGGGCGGAATCTCTTACCAGAACCAGAAGCTTCACGTCGCTGTCAGGCATTCGCGAAGTAGCAGCGCGTCCCGTTATCCAGGATGGCGTCGTTTATGCAGTAAGCGTTTCGGGGCGCATGATCGCGACCGGCCTTGCCAGTGGTGAGCGTGTCTGGACCAAGAATTTTGCAGGCGTCCACACACCTGCCATCGCTGGTGAAAGCTTGTTTGCGGTTGATATCCGAGGCAAACTCGCGGCCATGTCCAGGGCAACCGGACAGGTGCTTTGGTTGGTCGATATGCCGAAGAACGAAGATAACGAAACCTGGGCTGGGCCGGTTGTAGCCGGTGGCCGCTTGTGGCTGGCATCATCAGAAGGTCGGTTGGTATCTGTCGATCCAGCGTCCGGGCGAATGATTTCAGAGCATGATATCGGTGATCCGGTGCGGCTTCAGCCGATTGTTGCTTCAAGCACGATTTATGTGTTTACCGATGACGCCAATCTGGTTGCTTTCAATTAGGCGCTAACGCCAGCCAAATTTTATGACGGGCCGCAAATCTCATGCGTTTCAAAATTGCTATTATCGGTCGTCCCAATGTAGGGAAGTCGACGCTTTTCAACCGGCTGGCCGGGCGAAAACTTGCGATCGTTGATGATCGTCCGGGTGTCACCCGCGACCGACGTATGGTTGATGTCTCCTGGGGCGGGATGGAATTCACCCTGATCGATACCGCCGGGCTCGAAGACCCAAAAAAAGAAAGCCTTACAAGCCGGATGCAGGACCAGACTGCGGAAGCGATCCGGGAAGCGGATCTGTGTCTGTTCGTCATGGATGCCCGTGCCGGTTTGACGCCGATGGACAAACATTTCGCTGTGCCTTTGCGCAAGAGCGGAAAGCCCGTTGCAGTGCTGGCCAACAAGGCGGAAGGCAAAGCCGGAGACGCAGGCTCACTGGAAGCCCATGCATTGGGCCTTGGTGACCCCTTGCGCGTATCTGCCGAGCATGGTGATGGTATGGCGGATTTGTTCCAGATCGTGCGCCACACCAAAAAAGATTGGGAAGATGCCAACGCCGAATTGACTCATACGGAAACCCCGGAAGAGGGCGGCCCTTTAAAAATTGCCATTATCGGACGGCCAAATGCAGGGAAATCCACTCTGGTAAACCAATTGCTCGGTGAAAACCGGGTTTTGACGGGGCCGGTGGCCGGAACCACGCGAGATTCGATTGCCGTGAAATGGCGCTGGCAGGACCGCGAAATCCAGTTGGTTGATACGGCGGGCCTTCGCAAAAAGGCCCGGATCAAAGACCGTCTTGAAAAAATGTCTGCAGGCGATGCCCTGCATTCCCTGAAATTCGCTGAGATCGTTATTTTGCTCCTCGATGCCGAACAGGCTTTCGAAAACCAGGATTTGAAACTGGCTGACCTGATCGCGCGGGAAGGTCGGGCCGTCGTGATTGGCGTCAACAAATGGGACCTGGTGCGGAACAAGCAGGAAACCAGAAAAAAACTCGACGAGATGGTGGGCCGCCTGTTGCCCCAGATCAGGGGCGTTCCGGTGGTGACCCTGTCAGCGCTTGAAGGCAAGGGGCTGGACAAGCTGATCCGGTCCGCATGTGAAATTCATGATATCTGGAACCAGCGACTGCCAACCGCGAAGCTCAATAAGTGGCTGGCAGACGCTACCTCTGATCACCCGCCACCTGCCGACAGGGGCCGCAGCGTTGGTCTGCGCTATATGACCCAGCCCAACGCGCGTCCGCCCACTTTTGTTGTGTTCTCGCAGCGCGCGGCATCAGTTCCTGAATCGTATGTTCGATATCTTATCAACGGATTACGAGAACAGTTTAAACTTAAAGGCGTGCCAATTCGCTTGAACATCCGTTCAAGAAATAACCCTTATGTGGAAGATTAAGCGAGTTTGAGGCGGCCATTTTTTCTCTATATTTCTGATTTCCAGCTTGACCGGAATTCTGCGCGGGTATATCCGAAAATTGTGATCGGCGATGGCGTCGCCGCACCCACCTGGCCAAATTCCCTGTCAGGTGATTTTTACACGCATGTTGGCATTCAGGGCTGATATGCGTTTAACATCCTGTACGCCCGGATTTTGATTGCCGGCGACAGAAAAATTGCCTCCGGCATCAGCGCAGGAGGTAACGATGTTACGAAGTAATGATGTTACAAAAATCAATCGCCCGGAATTTTTCAAAACTAATGTTGAGAAGGCTGCTTTGCCATTCTCGTCGTCAGAGTATGAAAGACGACTCGCTAAATTGCGCGAGGAAATGGCACGCCGCAATATCCCGGTTTCGCTGTTCACCTCGATGCATAATATCGCTTATTATTCAGGCTTCCTCTATTGCAGTTTTGGCCGCCCGTTTGGATGTGTCGTAACCCCTGATCGTTGTGTCACTGTATCTGCCAATATTGATGGATCTCAGCCGGGCCGCCGGTCCTTTGGCGAAAATATCATCTATACCGACTGGCAGCGGGACAATTTCTGGCGTGCGGTTGGGGACGTCGCCCGGAATTGCACACGGATCGGAGTTGAGGGAGACCACCTGACTCTTACGTCAAGGACAGCGCTCGAAAATATATTGGGCATTACCGACATTGTTGATATCGCGCCTTCGACCATGGCCATGCGGATGATCAAGTCCGATGAAGAAACTACCCTGATCCGCGAAGGCGCACGGATTGCTGATTTAGGCGCGGCGGCCATGCGCGATGTCATCCGGCCGGGTATTCGCGAAATAGATGTTGCTATGGCGGGCCGCGATGCGATGGAACTGGAAATTGCGCGGGCATTTCCGAAAAGCGAAATTCGCGATAGCTGGGTCTGGTTCCAGTCTGGCCCAAATACCGATGGCGCCCATAACCCGGTGACCTGTCGACAGCTTCAAAAAGGCGATATTCTAAGCCTGAACACATTCCCGATGATCTCCGGTTATTACACAGCGCTGGAGCGCACGCTCTTTCTGGGAACCCCGGATGAGCCATCGCTTGAATTGTGGGAGGCTAATGTTGCAGCCCATGAATTAGGTCTGTCGTTAATCAGGCCAGGAGTGAAATGCTCAGAAATTTGTGCTGAGATAAACGCGCTTTTCGAGCGCAAAGGATTGCTGCAATACCGGTCATTCGGCTACGGCCATTCGTTCGGAATTCTGTCTCATTATTACGGGCGCGAAGCCGGTCTGGAATTCAGGGAAGATGTGGAAACAATGCTAGAACCGGGCATGGTGGTATCGATGGAACCAATGCTCTGGGTGCCGCCGGGAATACCCGGAGCAGGGGGCTATCGCGAGCATGATATCCTGTTGGTGACCGATGGGGTGCCTGAAAATTTCACCAAATATCCTTATGGCCCCACAGCCAATATCGTGGAGATTTAGCTGATCAGGGAGACCATTTGCCCGGTTTCAAAATCGGACATCATGCCGTTTTCCGTGAGGCCGGGTTCGGCAAGTTTGATAAAGGCTTCGTCCAGCGCTTCGGGCGGCGGCAGGCTGTCCGGGTCTTCTCCGGGCATCGCTTCCGCCCGCATTTTCGTGCGGACCGGTCCTGGCGAAAGGGCGTTTGCCAATACATTGGTCTTCGCAATTTCGTTGGCATAAGTCGCAACAAGCGCGTTCACGGCCGCTTTGGAGACCGAATAGGGACCCCAATAGGCGCGGCATTTAAAGGCTGCGCCGGAGGTAACAAAAATCGCGCGACCTGCATCTGATTGCCGGAGCAGCGGGTCCATGGAGCGGATCAGGCGCCAGTTTGCGGTCACGTTGATGCTCATGACCTCGTCCCATTGTTCCGGGCTGACATGCCCCAATGGTGAGATCGGTCCGAGAATACCGGCATTGCCAAGCAGGATATCGAGTTTTTTCCAGCGCTCGAAAATGGTGCCGCCAAGCCGGTCGATCCCGGCATAATCCGTCATATCGAGCGGCACCAGCGTAGCAGATCCACCGGCCAGATTTATATCATCATCAAGCTCTTCAAGTCCGCCTGTTGTACGGGCGACAGCGATGATGTGTGCGCCCTCGCGGGCAAAGGCCAGAGCCGCTGCGCGTCCGATGCCACGTGACGCGCCGGTAACGAGCGCGACCCTGTCTTGCAATCTTCCAGTCATCCGGTTTCCGCCAAAAGTGATAATTGAGTAACATCCTGCGCGCCATCGATATCCGTCAACGGCGTTGGATAATCGCCGGTAAAACAATGGTCGGTGAATTGGGGAATTATGGGGTCACGATTTTCATACCCCATGGCTTTGTAGATGCCGTCGATTGAGAGGAAGGCGAGGGAATCGCAGCCAATGAATTCGCGCATTTCTTCCAATGTATGGGTCGCGGCCAGAAGTTTGTCCGGGTTGGGGGTGTCGATCCCGTAAAAATCTGAATGGGTGATCGGTGGGCTGGCGATCCGCATATGCACTTCAAGAGCACCAGCATCGCGGATCATTTCTACGATCTTGACCGAAGTGGTGCCGCGCACGATTGAATCATCGATCAACACAACGCGCTTTCCGCGAATGACGCCGGAGCTGATATTGTGTTTCAGTTTCACACCGAGCTGGCGGATTTTCTGGGTCGGCTCGATAAAGGTGCGCCCCACATAATGATTGCGGATAATACCCAGCTCAAACGGGATCCCGGCCCTTTCGGCAAACCCGATCGCGGCCGGGACGCCTGAATCCGGCACAGGTACAACAACGTCGGCTTCAACAAGCGATTCATCAGCAAGGACGCCGCCCATGGTCCGGCGGCATGAATAAATGCTGCGCCCACCAACGATCGAATCCGGTCTGGCGAAATAGATATATTCGAAAATGCAGGGACGCTCGCGCTGGGGCGGGAAAGGTTTCAGGCTCTCAATGCCGTCTTCGGTGATGACGACAATTTCGCCATTCTCGACTTCGCGCACGAACTTCGCGCCGATGATATCCAGCGCGCAGGTCTCGGATGCCAAAATTGGGGCGCCGTCCAGATCACCAAGCACCAGGGGCCGGATCCCCAACGGGTCCCGTGCCCCGATCATTTTCTTGTTGGTCATGGCAACCAGGGAAAAAGCGCCTTCAATTTGCCCAAGCGCTTCGATAAAGCGTTCGATGAAACGGCGCTTCTGGCTGCGTGCGACCAGATGCAGAATGATCTCGGTATCAGATGTCGACTGGCAAATTGCGCCGCCACGGATCAAATCAGCTCGCAGCGTCAGGGCATTGGTAAGATTGCCGTTATGGCAAACTGCAAAACCGCCGGCATTCAAATCAGCAAACAATGGCTGGACATTGCGAAGCAGGGTGTCGCCGGTAGTGGAATAACGCACATGGCCCATGGCGCTGGTGCCTTTGAGGCGCTGGATGACGTTAGCTTTGGAGAAATGATCGCCAACAAGACCGAGGCGTTTTTCTGACCCGAAACTTTCGCCATTGAAGCTGACAATGCCTGCCGCTTCCTGACCTCTATGCTGAAGAGCATGAAGCCCGAGTGCTGTCAATTCGGCGGCATCGCTATGCCCGAACACACCAAATACACCGCATTCTTCGCGCAGGGTATCTGCATCGAATTCATTTTGGTCCATTTAAAAACCGGCCCTTGTTAGCTGGTATTGCGCTGAAATGAACTAGCTTGAAGTCAGTTATTTGTACCACCGGTACCCTGTTCAAGCTGGTTGAGACCTTGACGTTGCGATTCTGTATAGCCTGAGTCGGAAGGCGCGTCTTGCCCAGCCGTACCGTTTTCCCCGTCCGGTTGTTCGTCGCTCTCGCCGCCGTCACCTCCAAGGGCTTTGGAATTGATCCGCGACAACATGGCTTCGGGATCATCCGGCAGGATCGAAAGGATCATGTCCCCGGTCTGGTTCAACAATGGTTGAGTTTTGGCTTCACGTACCCATTCCGGATGGTCGTTTTCTGGCACAAGCCAAATGAAGAAAAGATAGCCGATTGCCACCAATACAAGGCCGCGGGCAAGGCCGAAAATAAATCCGAAAGTTCTGTCCAGTGCGCCAACCCGGCTATCCAGAACCTTATCACCGATCCGGATTGTAATGAACGATACGACAACCAATACCACGACGAAAATTCCAATGACGAGCGCAATGTCGGCGAGCCATTTCGGTTCCAGCGCTTCGCGGACCATCGGTTGAAACCGGGGGAAGAGAATAAGCGCTGCGCCTGCAGCAGCGGCCCAAGAAAAGATAGACAATACCTCGCGGGTAAATCCGCGCGCCATCGCCAGCAAGCCGGAAACCAGCATAAAGATAATAACGATAATATCGAGCCAGGTAATCGGCATATTTTGGGTCTCTTCTATAGCCCATCAGGAACGGCACGGGTTGGTCCGAAAAGTATACCACATTTTGTATGCGGAACAGGTTACTCCAACCTTATAATTCTCAGGCCACGTCTTTAGACCAAAATGGCCGCTTGGCCAATCAAGAAGTGTCGCCGCCCTTGGGGGCAGGTGCGGTCGCTGCAATCATGGCGACGAGGTCTCCCAGATTGGCAACCTGAGAAACATTCAAATCCTTTTTGGAATCTTTGGTTTGGCCTTCAGGCATCACCGCGCCAGTGAATCCGAGTTTCCCGGCTTCGCGCAGGCGGGCGTCTGGTTGCGATACTTTACGAACCGCGCCCGAGAGCGAAATTTCGCCAAAATAAACATTCTCTGCCGGCAACACAGCGCCGGAAAGGGCTGAAACAATGGCCGCACCAGCAGCAAGGTCGGCCGCGGGTTCCGTTAGTTTAAAGCCGCCCGCCACGTTGAGGTAAATATCATGGCCGGAAAGGCGGATACCGCAACGTGATTCCAATACAGCTAACACCATGGCCAACCGGCTTGAATCCCATCCGACAACGGCCCGGCGCGGAGTGCCAAGGGTGGATTCAGCGACCAGCGCCTGAACCTCTATCAATAGCGGTCGGCTACCTTCCATCGCTGCAAAAACGGCGGTGCCGGGGCTTTTCGTTTCCCGGTCACCGAGGAACAGGGCGGACGGGTTGGTAACTTCAGCAAGCCCGTCGCCGGCCATCTCGAAAACACCGATTTCGTCGGTTGGCCCGAACCGGTTTTTCACAGCCCGCAGGATGCGGAATTGATGGGAGCTGTCGCCTTCAAAATACAAAACAGCGTCCACCATATGCTCGACCACGCGGGGGCCGGCAATCTGGCCGTCTTTGGTGACGTGGCCGACAAAAACAATCGCGGTGCCGCTGCGTTTGGCGTAGCGGATCAAAGCCTGCGACGAGGCACGAACCTGCGAAACCGTGCCGGGAGCAGAATCTATATTGTTGGTCCACATGGTCTGGATGGAATCGATAACCGCCAGTTGGACGGATTTCTCCGCGCCAAGCGTTGCGATGATATTCTCAACATTGGTTTCAGCGCCGAGCGCTACGCCTACATCGGACAAGCCAAGGCGTCTGGCGCGCATCTGCACCTGGGCCGGGGCTTCTTCGCCGGAGATATAAACAATGTTGCCGCCGGTCTTTGCCATCCGTCCGGCAATCTGCAACAGGAGGGTTGACTTGCCGATCCCCGGATCGCCGCCAACCAATACGGCGGACCCACGCACCAAACCGCCACCAACAACTCGGTCAAATTCTCCAATGCCCGATGAACTGCGCGGGGCTTCTCCAAGCTCGCTATCAAGCGCAACAAGTTTGACAGGGCGGCCCTTGGACGATTTACCGCTTTGTGGGCCGCCAGCGGCGCCGCTTGCGGATTCTTCCGTGATCGAATTCCACTCACCACAAGATTCGCAACGTCCCGACCAGCGGCCATGGACTGTGCCGCAACTCTGGCAAACAAAATTCGCCTGTGCGTGTGCCATTATTCTGATGCCTCTTCAAAGATCCGGTACAAGCGTGGGCCAAGCCGGGTCAAAATTTCATAGGCTATCGTATTGCTCCAAAAGGCCACTTCATCAATCGAAATTGTATCACCGAACAATTCGACCAGGGTGCCACGCGCAACTGCGGTTTCCGGCAGGTCGGTTACATCAATGGCGATCAGGTCCATGGAAACCCGCCCGACCACAGGCACTCTGGTTTGGCCAATCGCGACGCTGGCATGCGGGGCCTCGCCGCCATTGCCAAGGCTGCGATGATATCCGTCAGCATAGCCAACCGAGAGAATTGCAAACCGGCTGGGGCGCCTGGCGGTGAAAGTCGCGCCATAACCAACCGTATCACCGGTCGCGACGCGGCGTACCTGGATAACGGTGCCTTCGAGCCTTGCTACTGGTTTCATCGGATTAGGAATATCGTTGCCTGCCGCGCTGCCATAAAGCGCAATGCCGGGCCTTGCTACATCAAACGTTATGTCGGAACGGGCATCATCCTCCCATAAGAGAGATGCCGAATTGGCAAGGCTTGCAGGTATGCCGGGGAATGCAGCGCGGACAATATCAAATCGTTCCATCTGGATTTTGTTCAGGGGATGATCCGGCTCATCGGCGCAGGCGAAATGGGTCATGATCAGCGCAATATCGAAAACCGGGTTTTTGCAAAATTCACTTCGAAAAGCGTTGATCTCATCCAGCGAGATGCCAAGCCGGTTCAGCCCGGTATCCACATGCAGCGCAGCGGCGCGGTTTATGCCGTCATTGCGACATAATTCGGCCCATGCGCGGGCATCCTCCATGCAGCAAATTACTGGTGTCGCGTTGATCTCTGCCAAATGCCCGGCGGCACCGACGGGGATGCCTGCTAACACATAAATCGTGGCGCTCGGGGCAAGATTTCGGACACAGCGTGCTTCGGCGATCTGCGCCACGAAAAATGTGTCCGCGCCAGCTTCCAGTAACGCGTTGGTGCATTCGGTGAGGCCCAGACCATAGCCATTCGCTTTGATCACAGCAGCGCAATTGGCGCTACCGGCGTGGCGCGCCAGCAAAAGATAATTATGTTTCAGATTGCCCAGATTGACGGTTAGACGTGCGCCCGCCTCTTCCGGGTTCAGGGGTGAGATATCGTCAAGACGCGACAATGGTTAGCCCTGACCGCCATGAGGGGGGAGACGTGAATCCGGCACGTAATTGCCAAATCGGGTGACATCGGCCTGGAATTGCAACTTGATGCTGCCCGTTGGTCCATGCCGCTGCTTGCTGACAATCAGTTCGGCAAGGCCGTGGACATTCTCCATTTCCGATTGCCATTCGATATGTTCTGCAGTGCCTTCACGAGGTTCCCGGCGCTCGACATAATATTCTTCGCGGTACACAAACATCACCACGTCAGCATCCTGCTCGATTGAGCCGGATTCTCGCAGATCAGCTAGTTGTGGGCGCTTGTCATCGCGATTTTCTACCTGCCTTGAAAGCTGGGATAGAGCGACTATCGGAACATTCAATTCTTTCGCCAATGCCTTCAGGCTGGTGGTGATTTCGGAGACTTCCTGCACCCGGCCTTCGGCGGCGCGTTTATGGGAGCCGCGCAGTAATTGCAGGTAATCAATCACCAGCAGATCCAGTCCGTGCTCGCGCTTGAGCCGCCGGGCACGCGCAGCAAGCTGGGCGATCGAAATGCCACCGGTATGGTCGATATAGAGCGGGATCGATTGCAAGTCCCGCGAGACTCCGACAAGGCGTTGAAAATCACCATCATTGATTTTCCCACGCCGGATTTGCTCAGAGGGAATCCCGGATTGCTCCGCGATAATACGTGTTGCCAATTGCTCGGCTGACATTTCCAGCGAGAAGAACCCGACAACGCCGCCATTGATAGATTCTTTGCTGCCATCAGACTTGATCTCGAATTGATGTGCTCGCGCAATCTCAAAAGCGATATTGGTAGCCAGCGCTGTTTTCCCCATCGAAGGTCGTCCGGCAATGATGATCAGGTCGGAAGCCTGTAAGCCGCCCATTTTGGAATCAACATCGGTCAACCCGGTCGCAATGCCAGACAATCCGCCATCGCGCTTATAGGCTTTACCCGCCATGTCGATGGCATCGGTCAAAGCGTGTTTGAAAGTCAGGAAGCCGCCGCCATAACGGCCCTGTTCGGCGATTTCATAAAGGCGGGATTCAGCTTCTTCAATCTGCTTGTCGGGGGAGAGGTCAACCGGTGCATCATAGGCGTTTATAACCAGCTCTTCGCCGATCAGGATCAGATTGCGCCGCGTCGCCAGATCATAAATCGCCCGGCCATAATCGGCAGCATTTATGATCGTTGTCGCGGATGCCGAGAGCCGCGCCAGATATTGCTGGATGGTGACACCTTCGGCAATTTCCTCATCTTCAAAAAATGTCTTGAGGGTGATCGGGGAGGCCAGCTTTGTTGAACGGATGATCTGCCCGGCAATATCGTAAATCCGCTGATGCACTGGCTCGAAGAAATGCTCGGCTTCCAGAAAGTCCATCACCCGGTCGTAGGCCGCATTGTTCAGCAAAATAGCGCCTAGCAGCGCCTGTTCAGCTTCAATATTATGCGGTGCCTGCCGAAATGGCAGGTCGGTATCCTCTTCGACCTGGGTGGTCGCGTCTACGTATGCATTCATTTTGCCGCTTTGTCCGTCGATTGTGTTGCCTCGTTCCTCAATCTATCGATACGCCTCGACCGCGCGCAGGTCTATGGGTGCATGTCATTTGTTTTCGTTCTCTGCACCTGAACCCGGACTTGTTAAGTGTATACACGTCGTCCACAAGACAGCGGGTCAATTTTGCTACGAATCCAAAATTCAGCTTGACCATTTTCAAGGTCGCTCGCGCCGTACAAAATCCTGATTCGAGAAACGTAACCCAAGGTTTGGATGGAATTGCGGCAATTGCAGACAAAAAAAGAGCGCCCGGATGAGGCGCTCTTTTCAGTCGTTATAATATAGCGCTGTTAGTCAGCGTTTTCGTCTGTCTCTTCAGCTTCGCCAGCGTCTTCGCTGGCTTCAGTTGCTGCCTCTTCTTCAGCAACAACAGCAACTTCTTCTGCAGCATCATCGGCATCTTCTTCGGAAAGTTCAGCTTCCGCCTCTGCAGCAAGCTCAGCATCTTCAAACACGTCTTCGACCTCTATGCCGTCTTCGTCTTCATCGTCAAAATCATCGCGCTGGGTGACATCTTCACCGCGCGCCTGCATTTCAGCTTCTTCTTCACTGCGGGCAACGTTGATTATGATAGTCGAATCCACTTCCGGATGCAGTGCGACCACCACGTCGGACAGGCCGAGCGTCTTGATCGGGGCGGGGAGATGAATTTGGGTTTTTCTGACTTCAACACCGGCGGCTTTCAGCAAAGCAGCAATATCGCGGGTTGTGACTGAGCCGTACAATTGTCCGCTGTCACTGGACTGGCGGATTGCGACAAAGCTCATGCCATCAAGCGTGGTGGCCTGACTTTCCGCATCGGTTTTCTGCACAAGGTTTTTGGCTTCAAGGTCGGAGCGCTGGGATTCAAACTTGGCCAGGTTGGCTTTGTTGGATCTGAGCGCCTTGCCCTGGGGCAAAAGATAGTTGCGTGCAAATCCAGTTTTAACAGAGACGGTATCGCCCATATTTCCGAGCCTTGCGATCCGCTCCAGCAAAATTACTTCCATTGAACTTCTCCTTGGTTTTTCTAATGTCGTATTTGATTTGAATTCATGTTGTGCCGGGGCCGGACTGGCTCCCGCCGCCACCCGCTCTGTCACGGAACCTGGCCCATGGCTCCACGATGCCGAGAACGGAAAGTATAATGAGAGGGAATCCGAGCAACATCACACCGCCATAGACAATCGCCAGTAAAATTGGCCGACCGGGAAATTTGCGCGTAATCGAATGTAATATCGAGAGGCCGATGACTGCGTGGGCAATGGCCAATGTGCCAAGCAAAATCAGGGATGCCAGCCCGATAAGGCCCGGCAGCATTGTTCCCAAAATCGCTGGCACCATCGCAATGCCATATCCTTGCGGGAGTGATATTGCTGACAAATCATCCCATGGCCGCGTGAGCTGGCCGGATAGTGACGCGATTTTTGCGCCGCCATAGAGATTGATCAGGATGATCATGATCCACCCCGCCGCCAGAACGATGGGCAGCAGCAGCGAGAGATAGTTGAGGAAATTCTCATACATACCCGCATCAAGTTGCGGTCCGTCGCCCTGCAATTCAGATAATTCGCTAAAGCTCTGGAAATGGCTTTGGACAAATATCTGATAGTCTTCAAGGTTGCTGCTGATTGTCAGAATGCCAACAATTACCAACAATGCTGCCATGACCCCCACTGATGCCACCACATTTCCAAGCGGGTACCAGGCGCGGTCCTGTGTTCCATCGGCTCCGGCAGTTTCGCGAAATAACAATATCCGGTGACAAAACCAGGCAATCGGCAGGGTGAAGCTAACGGTAAAAACCGCCGCTAATCGCAGATCAGCAGAGAATGCCACCACAATGGCGCCGGAAATTATACTGGCAATACTGGCGGGCCAGTACCAGACAAATCCGGCAATCGCCAGGGGCAGGGGCGCGGTATAGAACAGCAATAACGACAGTAATGAGCCATTACCGGCCGCGACGTATAATACGCCCGCAACCAGTCCTGCCAATAATCCTGTCGCTACAAGTTTTATCATCGTCCTGCTGTCCCGCTACAAAAGCGGTTAGAGGCAATTCAAAATGGAATTACCTCAACCGGGAGGAGGTGGGTTGCATGGCCAGAATGTGACCGGCAATCATCCTCTCGTGGAAATTATGGATGTCTGGCCTCAGTCGATGACGTAAGGCAGAAGTCCGAGAAAACGTGCCCGCTTGATTGCTTTTGCCAATTCCCGCTGCTTTTTGTGAGATACGGCGGAAATTCGGCTCGGGACAATCTTGCCGCGCTCGGAAACGTAGCGCAACAAAAGGCGGACATCTTTATAATCAATCGTTTGCCCGTTATCACCGGAAAATGGGCAAGTCTTGCGGCGCCGGAAAAACGGCCGTCGTGTTGGAAGTTGTGCAATATCAACCATGACTATTCCCTGGCCCCGCTATCTTCACTATTAGTTTCGGTTTTTGCGGCTGGCGGCCCGTCTGAAGGTTTGCCTGGTCCGCGTCCGCCCGGGCGATCATCGCGACGTCCGCCACCACGGCGATCATCGCGGCTGTCGCGCTTCTGCATCATGACTGATGGGCCTTCTTCAAATTCCTCAACCCGGAGTGTCAGGAAACGAAGGACATCATCATTCAACCGCATCTGCCGTTCCATTTCAGCAACGGCATCTGGAGTTGCATCAATGTTCAGAAGAGAAAAATGCGCTTTGCGATTTTTCTTGACCCGGTAGGAGAGAACCTTAAGGCCCCAATATTCAGCTTTCTGGATCGAGCCGCCACCGGCTTCGATCACACCCTTGAACTGGTCTGTAAGGGTCTCAACCTGCGCACCGGATACATCGGGGCGCATCATCACAACATGTTCGTACAATGGCATAAGCCAGCCTTTCGTTTT
This sequence comes from Hyphomicrobiales bacterium, assembly GCA_021775875.1. Classification (GTDB taxonomy): domain Bacteria; phylum Pseudomonadota; class Alphaproteobacteria; order Rhizobiales; family NORP267; genus NORP267. Next base: position 53,953 of record JAJFHA010000011.1, read on the forward strand.
CTGTGTTCGGCGCAAAGCCCCAAATCAAGCCTGGTAGAAAGGCTCTAAGGGAGACTAGAAAGAGCGGAGACACGGGAAGCCGGAATAGTACCCTTTCGGGAACCATTTCCCGCCAGGATGAAAATCCCTGCTGCAATGCAGCCTTCCGTTCAGCCTCCGACCGAACTTTTCAATTGCCGCGTTATACGCAATATTAGCGCTGGATCAAGTAGAAACCATCAGGCAAAATCGATATTTCTGCGGGTATGTTTAAAGTGCGCTTGACTTTGACCTTACATCCGGTCTTTTTGCGGCGCATCTAAAGCAGGAACCAACTGGAAAACAGGTAACAATGGCCAACGCATTTACATTTCCGGGACAAGGCAGCCAGCATGTGGGAATGGGCAAGGAACTTGCCGACGCGTTCCCTACGGCACGCGCTGTATTTGAAGAAACCGATGAGTCCCTTGGACAAGACCTGTCGCGTTTGATGTTTGAAGGGCCGTTGGATGAATTGACCCTAACTCAAAACACCCAACCTGCACTTTTAGCCGTCAGCACCGCTATCATGCGGGTTTTGGCAGAGCGTGGCGTGAAATTGCCGGGCTCGGTTGATTACGTAGCTGGTCATTCTCTCGGCGAATATTCAGCCCTGACCGCCGCTGGAGCAATTTCTCTGGCTGACGCGGTGCGTCTCGTTCAAACCCGTGGCAAAGCGATGCAACAGGCTGTTCCTGTGGGCGAGGGTGCTATGGCGGCTTTACTCGGCCTTGATTTTGACGTGGCGCAGGAAATTGCAGCTGAAGCCGCTGAAGGCGAGGTGTGCCAGGCCGCAAACGACAATGCGCCGGGGCAGGTTGTGGTCAGCGGCGCGGTTGCCGCTGTTGAGCGGGCGATCAAGATTGCTGAAGGAAGAGGCGCAAAACGCGCGATTAAATTGCCGGTATCCGCCCCGTTCCATTGCGCCATGATGGCACCAGCCGCCGATATTATGGCAGAAGAATTGGCGCTGGCTGAAATTCACCCGCCACAGGTTCCGGTGATCGTCAACGTATTGGCAAGCCCCCTGACGGTACCAGCAGATATCCGCACCCAATTGGTGGCCCAGATTACCGGCACGGTACGGTGGCGTGAATCAATTATGTGGCTGGCGCAAAACGGGGTTGATACAGTCTATGAGATTGGTGCAGGTAAAGTGCTGACAGGTTTGGCCCGGCGCATTGATCGTAGTTTGAATGGCGTCGCCATTGGGTCCGCTGAGGACATAGAAAAATACGCCGTCATTTTAGGCAACACAGAATAAAGTAGAGAAAAGAGCTATAAATGTTTGATCTTTCGGGAAAAACGGCTTTGGTAACCGGCGCGACCGGTGGCATCGGTGCGGCCATTGCCACAATCCTGCATAAACAGGGTGCGACGGTCGCGATCTCCGGTACCCGGGAGAATGTTCTGAACGACCTCGCGGAAAGCCTGAATGGCCGGGTCCATGTTTTGCCCTGCAACTTGTCCGATGGTAGCGAAGCCGATGGCCTTTCAGGACGCGCTGAAGAGGCCATGGAAGGGTTGGATATCATCGTCAACAATGCCGGGATCACTAAAGACAATTTGTTTTTCCGCTTTAGCGACGAAGACTGGCAAAGTGTCCTCGATGTAAATTTGACGGCTGGCTTCAAGGTCATTCGTGGCGGGCTCCGCAATATGATGAAGCGGCGGACTGGCAGAATTATCGGTATCACATCGGTTGTGGGCGTGACCGGAAATCCGGGACAGGGCAATTACGCCGCCGCCAAAGCCGGCATGATCGGCATGACCAAAGCTCTTGCGATGGAAGTGGCATCCCGCAATATTACGGCGAACTGCGTCGCGCCCGGTTTTATCGAAACTGCTATGACGGATTCACTGAATGAGAAGCAGCGTGAAACCGTTCTCTCTCGCGTGCCGGCAAAAAGGCTCGGAACGGCAGATGAAATTGCCGCAGCTGTGCTCTATCTCGCAAGCGATGAAGCTGCCTATGTGACCGGCCAAACCCTCCACGTGAATGGTGGAATGGCGATGATCTAAAGTCGAAGCCCGTTTGTTTTTTCCACTGCTTGTTAGGTGAAGGGAAATGGGAGATAGAGCCGTCTGGTAAAGGGTGATAAAGTATGTTACCTACCCCGCCGAACTTACGGCGTCAGTCGGTGAATGCCTTGGTAATCACAGCCTTCTTTGTGACAAGAACGACCACGGGAATAAAGTTGCAAGAGATGAGGTGATTTGTTGCCTTGCGGTGATAAATAGGTAATACAGGAAAAAAAGTCAGCCTGGGCACGTTGTGATTCAGGGTATTTATTGTTGGAATCAGGGAATTAGCACATGAGCGACGTTGCAGACAGGGTCAAAAAAATCGTCATCGAACATCTTGGCGTAGAAACCGATAAGGTGTCAGAAGCCGCCAGTTTTATCGATGATCTTGGCGCAGACAGCCTTGATACCGTAGAGTTGGTAATGGCGTTTGAAGAAGAATTCGGTGTTGAAATTCCTGATGATGCTGCGGAAACTATTTTGACCGTTGGTGACGCAGTGAAATTCCTCGACAAAGCCACCGGTTAACGGTTCCGGCTGTATTGGTCGCGTGAAGCGGGCTATGGCTGTCTATATTGCCGGAGAATACTAAATGCGACGCGTTGTTGTCACAGGTATCGGAATGGTGTCGCCCCTCGGGACAGGGGTTGAAACTGTTTGGGAACATTTGCTGGCTGGCAAATCCGGTGCCGTAAATCCAGACATTGATCTGACAGACGTGGCCAGCAAAGTCGCCTGCGTCATCCCTCGTGGAGATGGCAGCAACGGCACTTTCAATCCGGATGACTGGATGGAGCCGAAGGAACAGCGCAAAGTCGACGATTTCATTATTTATGGAATGGCCGCCGCTGAACTGGCGTTGAAGGATGCCAATTGGGCCCCCCAAACCAGAGAAGACCAGATCGCGACGGGCGTCCTGATCGGATCTGGTATTGGTGGATTGCAGGGTATCGAAAGGGCGGCAAATATTTTGCAGGATCGCGGCGCGCGCCGCGTCAGTCCGTTTTTTATTCCAGGCCGCCTGATCAATCTGATATCCGGCTATGTGTCTATCCGTCATGGATTGAGAGGCCCGAACCATTCGGTTGTGACAGCCTGCTCTACAGGCGCACACGCGATCGGCGATGCGGCCCGTCTGGTAGCGCTTGGTGATGCGGATGTGATGGTGGCGGGTGGATCAGAATCGCCGATTTGCCGACTTGCCATGGTCGGGTTCAACAACATGCATGCGCTGTCGCGCAACTTCAACGATACCCCGGAAAAGGCTTCAAGGCCCTACGACAAAGACCGCGACGGGTTTGTTATGGGCGAAGGCTCTGGTGTTGTCGTTGTCGAAGAACTGGAACACGCCTTGGCGCGCGGGGCCAAAATATACAGTGAAGTCATCGGTTATGGCCTGTCTGGCGATGCACATCATATCACCTCGCCTGCGCCCGATGGAGATGGGGCCTATCGCTGCATGAGCATGGCTCTGAAGCGGGCTGAAATTGATGTCAGCGAAATTCAGTATGTGAATGCTCATGGTACGTCTACGCCAATGGGTGACGAGATCGAATTAGGTGCCGTCGAGCGCTTGTTCGGCGATGCGGCGACAAACGTTTCGATGTCTTCAACAAAATCTGCGATTGGGCATTTGCTGGGTGCAGCTGGTGCGGTGGAAGCTATTTTTTGTCTGATGGCCATCCGTGATAATATTGCGCCGCCAACGCTCAATCTTGATAATCCGTCTGTGGAAAGCGTGATAGATATGGTGCCTCACAAGGCACGCAAACGCGAAATCAACATTGCATTGAGTAACTCGTTTGGATTTGGTGGCACCAACGCGTCCCTGATTTTCAGGCAATATGACGCCTGACCAATTGATTGTTCATGCTTTCGCCATTTTGAGTCCGTCTGATAATCGGTGACCTCAAGGCGCGGGAAAACAGGATACCGGAAATGATTGGCGGATTTTGGAAAAGACGCCGGGACAAATCGGGTGATGGCGATGTAGCCGAAGACCCGGATTCGGACATGATGGAAGATGTTCCGGTCCTGCCGGCAGAATTCCAGGACCAGGATTTCAGTTCTGTTTCAGAGCAAGCCTACGCCCCTGATCCGGAATATGACCAAGACTATAGCGAGCCATATGTTGAGCCCGATACCGGGCAGGCCCCGGACGATTTCGGGCCTTCTGAAAATTATAATAGCCAGGCAGGTTACGACCGGATTTATCCAAGAAGTCCGGCAGAGGCGATCCAGCCGGAAGCAGCGCCACTACCCCCAAGTGTTAAGCGCAAGCAAAACCGCATCGTCCGCGCCCTGAACGGTATCATTGCCGCGATCATTTTCTTTTTATTGATCGGCGCCGGAATTATGTTTGTCGGTTTCAGACAATTCGTCGCCGACGGGCCTCTGACTGAAACCCGGAATATTGTCATTCCACAGGGCGGTAGTCTGACCAGCATTGCGACCCGGTTGGAACGTGAGGGTATAATTGCCGACGCTTATATGTTCCTGGCAAGTGTATCCGTCGCCCGCGCCAGCAATCAGCTAAAAGCTGGCGAATATCTGTTCCGCGAAAATATGAGCATGCGAGATGTTATGCAGATGCTGATCGAAGGCAAGTCGATCCTGCACGGCGTTACTTTGCCCGAAGGCCGCACCAGTCTTCAAATTGTTGAAATTCTGCGCGCCGATCCGATTTTGGTCGGCGAAATAGCAGATATTCCACCAGAAGGAAGTTTGCTGCCGGAAACCTATAAATTCACCCGTGGTGATGAGCGCCAGGCAATCATCACTCGAATGCGCCAGGCACGGGACCGGGCGCTGGCACGGATTTGGTCAAATCGCGATGCCAGCATTCCCATCCAGTCGCCGGGAGATCTGGTGATTTTGGCGTCGATCGTCGAAAAAGAGACCGGGCGTGCCGACGAACGTCCTCAAGTTGCAGCTGTCTTCGCCAATCGTTTGCGCCGAGGGATGCGTTTGCAATCTGACCCGACAATCATTTATGGAATTGTGGGCGGACAGGGCACATTGGGCCGCCCGATCCGGCGTAGCGAAATTGATGCCACCACGCCCTACAACACCTATCAGATAGACGGCCTGCCGCCGACACCGATCGCTAATCCTGGCATTGCAGCTTTGGAGGCGACCGCCAATCCGTCTCAAACCAAAGACCTGTTTTTTGTAGCTGACGGGACCGGCGGTCATGCATTTTCGGAAACTCTAGCTGGGCATCAGCAAAATGTGAGACGGTGGCGCCAATTTCAGGCGCAGGCTGCAGCGGCTCCGACAACCCCGGATCCAGCGATTTCAGCACAATTGTCTAGTCCTGACACGACATCGTCTTCGGAGAGCAGCCCCGCAATTGTGCCACCCCTGCCAGAACTCAAATTGAATTTGACCGTGCCGCTGGTGCCGCCACCCGCCCAGTAGAAAAAAGCAAACAGTTCAATATAGTCTCGTCATGCACTAGGCTTGTCGTGAGACGGCAGAATCACTAATTTCAAACCGGAGCAGCGTTCACTAATGGCAGCGAAAAGCATGACCGGTTTTGCCCGCCACGAAGGCGCGCTCGGAAGCGACCAATGGTATTGGGAGCTTCGCAGCGTCAATGGGCGCGGGCTTGATGTGCGTATGCGGTTGGCACCGGGCCATGATCAGCTGGAACCTTTCGTGCGCGAGGCCGTGCGTAAGAAATTTTCGCGAGGCAGCATTCAAATCTCCTTGAATGTCAAAAGCGCCCGTACCGAATCACAAATTCAAATCAACGAACAAGCTCTGAGCGACCTATTGAAATCATCAAAAACGGTCGCAGAAAAATTTGGCCTGGAACCGCCCGGTCTGGACGCTTTGCTCAACGTGCGCGGCGTTGTTGAAGCCAACGACCCGGAAGAGAGCGAAGACGAATTGAATGCGCGGATCGATGCCCTCAAGAAAGGGTTTTCGCAAGCACTGGATGATTTGGCCAGCGCCCGGGAAGAGGAAGGCGACCGCCTGGTCACAATTCTTGAAGGGCAGTTGCAACGCATTTCAGAGCTAACAGGTGAGGCGGCTGAAGCACCATCACGTAGCCCTGAAACCATCCGCGCCCGTATTCTCCAGCAGATCGAAAGGGTAGCGGCTGCTACCAGCGAGATGGATCCGGACCGGCTTCATCAGGAAGCTGTGATAATAGCTGCCAAGGCAGACATTCAGGAAGAAATTGATCGTTTGAAAGCCCATGTGGAAGCCGGGCGCGATTTGCTATCTTCAGATGGTCCGGCGGGACGTAAACTGGATTTCCTGACTCAGGAATTTAACCGGGAAAGCAACACACTTTGCTCGAAATCAAACCACGTGGATTTGACCTCCATTGGCCTCGAATTGAAGGTCGTAGTCGACCAAATGCGTGAACAGGTGCAGAATATTGAATAAGCCGAATGATAACCGGATTGTACCGCGCCGCGGTTTGATGCTGGTGCTGTCTTCGCCCTCGGGAGCGGGCAAGACCACGCTTGCACAGCGTTTGCTGAAACTAGACGACGACATTACCATGTCCGTATCAGTGACCACGCGGCCCAGCCGTCCGGGCGAAATTGACGGCGTTCATTATCATTTTATCTCGAAGGAAGAATTTTCCCGCCAGCGCGATGCGGATGAATTTCTCGAATGGGCAGAGGTATTCGGCAACCTTTACGCAACACCGCGCGCGGCGGTTGAATTTGAGCTTGAAGCCGGTCGTGATGTGCTTTTTGACATTGATTGGCAGGGTGCTCAGCAACTCCACGAAAAGTTCGGCAGTGATCAGGTTCGTGTATTTGTTTTGCCACCCTCTGGTGCAGAGCTTGAAGCACGGTTACATCGCAGGGCATTAGATTCGGCAGATGTGCTTGCTACCCGAATGGCAGGTGCCGCAACCGAAATTCGCCATTACGACGGATATGAATATATCCTCATCAATCATGATGTAGAGGAAAGCCTTGCCGAACTGGAGGCCATCTTGACGGCGGAGCGGCTCCGGTTGGATCGCCAGGTTGGGTTATCGGATTTTGTTCGCGGCATTATCAAATCATTGACTGAGACTTGATCCTGTTTTTGGTTTGGTTGTGATACGAAAAATGTCACAAATCTTGTGTATCTCTAATTTGTTCGAGTGTTGATTCTTCCGTCATTTGATTGGGACACATGCTTTTATTCAGCTCATTTCTGGCGCAGTTAACTCTACTCTTGACGGCAGCGGTGTTCGCGGCACCCCTCGCCAAACGGCTCGGCATAGGGTCCGTGCTGGGTTATTTGTTTGCTGGCATTTTGATAGGACCGTACGGGCTAGGGTTGATCTATTCCGTGTATCAGGTTGGTAGAATTCAGCATTTTGCGGAATTCGGCGTGGTCATGCTGCTGTTCCTGATCGGCCTGGAACTGCGTCCACGCCGGTTATGGGTCATGCGATCCTCGATATTTGGTCTTGGTGGCGCGCAATTATTGTTGACCGGCCTGGTGCTCGGTGTGGCCGTTGCGATGATGGGGATACAATTCAAGACTGCCATTTTGCTCGGGCTCGCCCTGGCCTTGTCATCTACCGCCTTTGCACTCCAGGTTCTGGAAGAAAAATCCGAACTCACCATGCGCCACGGGCGGGCCGCTTTTTCCGTGCTTTTATTTCAGGATCTGGCGGCGATCCCGCTGATCGCACTGGTGCCGCTCTTTGCCATTGATAGTGGGATAGGCGAGGGGATGAATTTCTGGGGCGCGTTTCAGGCCCTCGGTATAATCAGTGTTGTGGTTCTGGTAGGCCGCTATGTGATCCAGTATTTGTTCCGTTTCGTGGCGTCGACAAAACTCAACGAAGCGATGACCGCGTGCGGGCTTTTGATCGTGACGGGTGTCGCGCTTTTGATGGAATTGGCTGGGTTATCAGCGGGGCTTGGTGCATTTATTGCTGGTGCGCTGTTGGCTGAATCCGAATATCGCCACGAAATGCACGCTGCCATTGCACCCTTTGAAGGGTTGTTGCTCGGGCTCTTCTTCGTGGCCGTCGGCATGTCGCTCAACCTTCATGTTTTCTATGAACAGCCTTTACTTATTTTGATGCTGACGGCTGGATTGGTGTCGATCAAGGCGATTGTACTTTTCAGTCTCGGACGCTGGCATGGATTGGAAATCAAAAGTGCCCGGCGGTTTGCCATCGCGATTTCTCAAGGTGGCGAGTTCGCCTTCATTATATTCAGTGCCGCTCTGGCCAGCAACGCGTTAGAGGCATCGATCGTTGATCTGGCATTGGTCGTTGTCACCATTTCCATGATGGCGACACCATTGCTTCTTGTGGCCGATGATCTGTTTTTCAGAAAGACAGGGGACCAGGACGCCTCGGAATTTGACACAATGCCGGACGAAGAGGCGCCGGTTATCATTGCCGGACTAGGGCGTTTCGGACAGATCGTAGCGCGTATTTTGACGGCGAAGAAAATACCGGTTATCGCGCTGGATGACAGTTCCCAGCAAGTAGACATTGTTCGAAAGTTTGGCGGCCAGGTTTATTACGGTGATCCGGGCCGGCTAGATATCTTACGAGCAGCACAAACCGGAAAGGCGCGTGCATTTATGCTGGCAATCGATGATGTGGAGAAATCCGTTCACATCGCTATGCTGCTCAAAACCCATTATCCTCATGTGCCAGTTTATGCCCGCGCCCGAGACAGAATGCATGTTCATCGGTTGATGGATGTTGGTGTAGAGACGATTTTGCGGGAAACCCTGTTGTCGTCTCTCGATCTGACAGCCGATCTGTTGCGCGGTCTGGGTATGCGTGAAGGCGAAGTTGAACACGCCATCCAGACCTTTAAGGAGCACGACCAACACCATCTCTATGAAGATTACGCTCATTATACGGATGCTGAAAAAATGCTTACCAGGATCAAGGCGTCCGCAGATGAACTAGATGATTTATTCACCCGAGACGCTGAAGATGAAGACCTGCTAACAAAATAATTGCTGTCAATCAGGGCGTCAAAACAACGCGACCGATAACCTTGCCATTGCGCAGATCATCAAGCGATTGGTTGGCAGTATCAAGCGTCCGTTTTTCAATCGCAATAGGATTGACCTTCCGGGCCCGCACCATGTCCAGCAATTCCTTCGCTTCATCAAGAGTGCCAACAAAGCTGCCCTGGATGCCGATCGAGCGGAGCGGAAACATCGGGATGGCAATTTCGAAATGACCACCGATCAACCCGGCAATGACGAGCTTGCCACCTTTGCGCAAAACAGAATGCCCGAACCGGACTGATCCTTCGGCACCAGCAAAATCCACCGAACCAGAAACGCCACCGCCGGATTTCTTGATCGCAGCTTTAACCGCATCCCGATCGGCGGAATCAAAAGCTTCGCTGGCTCCAAGCTCCAAAGCGGCCTGGCGTTTGGACGCATCGATATCGGCAACAAATGGTGGCGTATCAAAAATAGCCTTGGCGATTTCAACGGCGATCATGCCAACGCCCCCAAGCCCGACAATCATGATCGGTCCTTTGAGTAATTTGCCGGATTGATCCACCAGCTTTTTGAGTGCGCTCAGCGCGGTCAATCCTGAACACATGCAGGTGCCAGCAAAGGCCGGGTCAATGCCACTTGCATCAAGCAGGTATTTTGCATCGGGAACCACAACATGGCTCGCGAAACCGCCATCAATTGTGATGCCCAAATGCCGGGCACGAGCACAATAAATTTCTTCATCCCCCAGGCAAAGGTCGCAGGCACCGCACCCGATCCATGGATAGACCGCATAATGGTCGCCAACCTTGATCTGATCTACATCAGGGCCAATTGCGGCGACTTCACCTTCTATTTCGTGCCCCAAGGTGAATGGCAGTTCGCGACCTGCTCTTACGTCCAGCTGCTTGTCCCGGCCAAGATCGAAATACCCGTCCTGCATGTGAATGTCGCTGTGGCAGACGCCACAATGATGCACCTTGATTACAATTTCTTTGCCCGTGGGTGAAGGGGTATCGGCAGTCGTGGCCTGAAGAGGTTCCCCATACGCTATAATGGATTGGCGCTGCATAATGTTTCCGATTCCTGACATAAAGCTGAATTCTGGTTGTAGTTTCTCAATCTATGATCTCATTGGCAAGCGCCACGAAATCAGAAATCCCCAGTATTTCTGGTCGCGCGGTTGGTGAAATATTCAACCGCTCCAATACGGGGACAGGATCGGGCCAAAGGCTTTTTAAACTCGCCCGTAACATTTTCCGGCGCTGGCCAAATGCGACGCGTGTAATCATTTCAAGGCTTTTCGTATTGCACGGTTCCGGAGATTGCCGGGGAACCAAGTCAACGATGGCTGATACGACTTTTGGCGACGGCGTAAATGCTTCAGGAGGGATTTTGAATAAGATAGCGGTGTCGCACCGCCATCCGGCCATTACCGACAATCTACCGAACGCATTGTCTCCGGGTGATGCCGTGATGCGCTGCGCCACCTCCAGCTGAAACATCAGCGTCAGACGCCTGAACCAGGGCGGCCAGGGATCGGCTTGAAGCCATCCGATTAATAAGGGCGTCGCGATATTGTAGGGCAAGTTTGCGATGATACGGGTATTGTCGCTGGCAAGCGCCGAAAAATCCGTTTCCAGCGCATCGCCTTCGATGACCTCAAGTTGACCCGGCCAAGCCTCCGCAATTTCCTGTAAAGCATCAAGACATCTGGCATCGCGTTCAATCGCGGTGACTTTTTTAGCGCCGGCTGCAAGCAAAGACCGGGTCAGGCCACCGGGTCCGGGGCCCACTTCAATGATGTGGGCGTCCTTCAAGTCACCACCAGACCGGGCAATACGCTCGGTCAGATTCAAATCGTGAAGAAAATTTTGTCCAAGAGATTTGCGCGGACGCAAGCCGTATTTTTGAATGACATCCCGAAGCGGGGGAAGGGTGTCGCCGTTAGTCATGTGGTTTTTGGTGGCATCATTGTATCTGCCATCCGGATTGCAGCAACAAGACTGGCGCAGGAAGCTTTACCTGTACCGGCAATGTCAAGCGCCGTGCCATGGTCGGGCGAGGTGCGAATAAACGGCAGCCCGAGCGTAACATTGACCGCCTGATCAAAGGCTAGCGTCTTGATCGGGATCAACGCCTGGTCATGATACATGGCAATCGCCACATCATACTTGTCTCGGGCGCTTTCATGGAACATCGTATCCGCCGCAAATGGCCCCTCTGCGCTGATGCCTTCTTGTTGCAACAACGAGATAGCCGGTGCGATAATATCTTTTTCCTCATTACCCATTTTGCCGTCTTCCCCCGCATGAGGGTTCAGGCCACAAAACCGAAGGCGCGGCATGGGGACACCAAAGCAATCTTCAAGCGCACGAGCTATAATTTGCCCTGTCTCTAGCAGCATTTCGGTTGTGAGCGCATCAGCCACCATGGACAACGGGATATGGATAGTCGCAGGGACAATTCTCAAATCCTCGCTCGCAAGCATCATGACAGGGTGTGGCGGGGCATCGACGTCAGGCCAAGAAACTGCAAGGCTCGCCAAAAATTCAGTATGGCCGGGATAAGCAAACCCGGCATCGGCAAGGACCGATTTCTGGATCGGGCATGTGACGATCGCTTTTGCGATTCCTTGCCGCACTATATCTACGGTTGTTTCGATTGATTTGATAACAGCCTGAGCATTAATCGTGTCCGGCAACCCAAAAGTTACTGGCCCTCCAAGCTCCACCGGGACAACCGGCAGTGTCTGATCAAATGTTGAAATGATGTTGTGCGGTTCAACCACAGTGACCGCCACGTCAAGATTGAGATGCTTTGATACTTGTCCCAAATACGCCGGGTCGCCCACAATGGCGAAGGGAGGCAATTGGAAATCCTTGCGTCTCAACCATGTCATGAGCGCCAATTCCGGGCCAATACCGGCGGGTTCACCCATTGTGAGCAATAACGGAAGGCGGTCAGTCATGATATCTGCAATGCAGGTTTATTGTTCAACGCCGTTCGATCACAGCATCCTGGCGCAGGTCCCGCAAGTGGCGCCTGGCGACAACCGAGAATTCTTCATTTACCAGTTGATTCTGAACTTCAAGTCGCGCCGCTTCAGTATCAGTGACGTCTTCCCGGGCACATACGATCAACAGTTCCACACCACGGTCTGTCCGATGTGGTTCTGTAGCCTGGCCAATTTGCAATGTTGAAAGGGCAGTGTTGATGTCAGCTGGTAACTGGGTCGAATTTCTCTTCCCTACATCCTGGATTACAACGTCACGAATGCCCGCTATAAGGGATCTGGCAGAGCCGCATGATGAAATACTGTTACGGACAATGGTGGCCTCGTTGATCCGAGCGCGAACTGTTGCATCGTTAGCGCCCGGCCGGACAAGGAACAAAACCTGTTTCAATTCATACTCAGTCCGTGTAGCAGTTTCCAAAGTAGGTGCATTGCTGATTGCGGATTCAACTTGTTGCTCACTCACACGAACTGTTCCGCGGAACCGGCGCGTCACCACTTCGCGCCAAGCCATTTCAGACTCAATCCGTGAGCGCAGCGTGCGTACACTTATTCCAATTTGACCCAAGGCGCGTGAAAATTGTTCAACGCTCATATTGCTGTTGCTTGCCATTTGGCTAAGCGCGTTGACAATTTGGTCTTCGGGAATGCTGATATTCATTGCCCTGGATGCCTGCATTTTCAGCATTTCATCAATGAGTTGATCGGCCGCTTCTTCACGCAATGCGTCGTTGAGGGAGCGGCGCGTGGACACCTGAATAAGTTTGGTACGCTGCTGAATATCAAAAGTCGATATGGGCTCATCGTTGACCAGAACCGCTACTTGCTGAACGGCTTGCGCATGGGCGTTATTCAGGGCAGCCCATTGGGCCGCGAACAAAAAGGCCGAAGCGACAAGGATACGTGCTAATTTTGGAATCTGTTTCATAAATCAATATCGGCTTAACATTAGAGAGTTTTCGTTGGCATTCTACTGAACTATATCAGCTTTAAATCTTGACCTAATTTGGGCGCAGCCACGGGCAGGCATCATTTTTGGACTATTGACCCGTTAATGAATTTGTCGAAGTAGCTGATCCACCAAGCGACTTGAAGTAAAAACGGAATAATATTCTGCGGTCAGGAGCGATGTCCTGGTTGCGGAAAAATACTTCCTGGAATTCAAGACTGGCTGTAAAGCAATCGCAATAATAGCCAAGACCGATTGAACGGCTGATATTCTGGTTGCCTGCCAGGTCATAGCGATAGCCACCCAATGCAGCCCATTCCGACGAAATCGGTATTCTGGCATTTCCGGTCACTTCTTCCCGGTTTACAATCGGGTCGGCCGCAGCGATCGTCTGGTTCTGGACACGCATATAGGTGACTGCAGCCGAGGCACCTTCGTATCGCAGCCAGGTATTCAATTCATGACGGTTGATCTGGAAGCTGCTGGGGTCAACCCGGATTTGCGAACTGATTCCAAAATAGCTGTTTGGCTCAAAATAGAGCGATCCGATAATATCGGAACTATCGCGCATCAGGCCGGAATTAATTCCAAACGGGTTGGTCCCGCCCAGATGGAATGATTGCCCGACCAGGAGGCTGCCATGGCCGCCGTTATTGGTCTGCACGGTATAGCGAACACCTACATTTGCGCGACTACCGCCTTCGTCCCGGTCGAAGCCGGAGAATTTATCGGTGTCGAACAGGGTGGTGTCGTCAAACACCAGGCTGACGGCATCTTCATTCGAAATGTTGGCTACATTCTGCTCGTTTGGCCTGACGATGATCTGGGCTACCGGTTCGATGATCTGCTGACCCCAATCATGAACACTGATGAAAGGGTAATTATATTCAATCCCAGCCGCCACCATGCCTCGGGTTACCGTGTTGTTCACGCCGGGCATCACATTGTTGACGAAATAGGCATCGCCGCGGGCCTGGAAGAACGGCGTGAATTGCTGGCCGAGCCGGTCGGTAAATGTGCGTTTCCATTCCATTTCGCCGGTAAGACGGGTTTGATCAATTCCCAAATCCCGGGTCAGGCTAACCATATTGAAATTCATGCTCAACTGGCCCTGCATAACCGGCTGTGCGAATACCAAGTTATAATCGACGACAGGATGAACCAGCGGCAGACGCGGACCTTCTCCCACGATCACAAGGTCGTCGAAATGCATCACCCGCATGTCGAAATGGTTGCGCTCTCCAAGACCGGTCAAATGCGCCTGCGACGTGACTTGCGAACGCCCGTCCAGGTCATAGACATTCATGAATGTATCTTCACTAAAGGCCGTGCCATCCCACCCAAACTGCCATTGATCGCCCAGATCAAATTCACCCGTCGTGCGCACCATGCCGCGCCAGTCCCGGTTGCCGAGGGTTGCTCCAAATTGGCCTGGGTTTGCTTGGCGCAGACCTGCGCCTTCGATTGTGTAGGTGCCGTTTTCCACCCGATGCCTGAATTCGGCCTGCATCATGAAGCCCTGTTCGGTCAGAACGCGCGGCGTCAGCGTCAAATCAGCGTTCGGCGCGATGGCCCAGAAATAGGGTAGTTCAAAACTCGCGCCCAGATCGCTGGAATAATCAATTGCCGGGACCAGAAAACCTGACTTCCGTTTTACGGAAGGGTCTGGATGGAAAAAATATGGGAAATAAGCAATCGGAACACCGAGAAATTCGAATGTCGCATCTTCGAATTCAATGATCTGTTCTTCCTGGTTATGGACAACCCGAACTGCATTGATTTGCCAGATGGGAGATCCATCAGGATCTTCCGCGCGAATTTCACAGGCTGTGTAAATGGCTTTGTTGAAGACCAGGATATTGCCCTCGACGCGCTCCGCTGAAGCTGCGACGACGCGAGCATTGTCCGGCGTCAAAACCGAGATTGATCGGGCAAAGCCTTCCCGGAAATCTCCGGTCACAACAAGGAACTCGGCAAAAATCACGTTGCCATCCGGCTCGGTCAGTTTCGCATTACCTTCCGCCGTCATGCGATCTTCGCCCTGATCGTAAACAACCTTGTCTGCGAACAGTGCAAAATTATTGTAGTAAATTTCAACGGAGCCAAGAGCCGTTATCTCATCATTCTCATAATCGTAAAACATCTCGTCGGCCTGGACGAGCATGGGAACACCGTTTTCAACGCCGGGCAGATTGTTGAGAAGATTAGCGTTCTGCGCCCGGGTCGGAGCAGAGGCGATGAGGCATATTGCAAACATCATAAACAGGGCTGCCGGTAACGCGGATAATCGGGCAGCAGGCAAAGCAAAATTGCGAAGGCGCGAACACGCCTTCCACATGACCATACATTTCCGGTAAATCCAGTCTTGGAATTCACCGGTTCTAGGTCGCCGCATCGCAACTCCCGATCGACGTTTCAACTTAACCATCCTCTTGGTAGAGCAAGATGCTAAGTCCTGCAAGGGCACCAACAATCCCTGGAGACCACGCAGCGAAAACAGGGTTAAGAAGACCTGCTTTTCCGAGATCACCGAGAAGCTTGGAAATAATGAAAAGCAGAAAGCCAACAAGGACCCCGCCAAGGACCATTCTACCCACATTTCCGAACCTGAAAACGCGCAAGGATGTGGTTGCTGCGATCAGCACCATGGCGCATAAATAGAACGGTCTGGCGAGCAATTGCTGATATTGCATTTGGTATCCGGTCGCAGACAGGCCCGCTCGTGACGCCAATTCGACAAATTTGGGTAAATCCCAGAAGGATACGGTTTCCGGGTCGGAAAAGCTTTCCTGCACCTGGGTTGCCGTCAAATAGGTGCTCACGGAATAACTATCATGATGTTGCGGCTCGCGGTCACCGGACAAAATCCAGACATCGCTCAATTCCCAGTAATTATTCCGCAAAATTGCAGATTCTGATTCAAGTCGTTCCACATAGGCGCCGTCATGATTGAAGGCAAAAATCGTCAGGTTTCTAAGCTCTGTACCCTTGTCAACCGCATGACGTGCATGAAAAACGGTCTGCCCGTCTATCCCGTCCTGGCGAAGCCAAACTCCTGAACCGGAAGAAGAAAATACCATGCTTGACCCTCCAAAAACTTCTGCTTCCATGCGCAAAAACTGCTCTTTGAGGTAGGCGGAGAACGGATTGAAGAGGGTGATGGCGATGACCCCGATGAGAAATGCTGAGATCAGGGATGGCATGAGAAATTGCCAGACCGAGAGGCCCACCGAGCGCGCCACAACCAATTCGCTTTTGCTGCTCAGGCCCAAATAGGTGGCGATGGTAGCTATCAAAACCGCAAATGGCAAAACTTGTTCCGACCTGGAGGGGACTCGGAAAATTGCTAATTCTGCCAATCGGAACACAGAAGCCTCATCCACTGACGAACCGCGGCGCAACAAGTCTATGAAATCAACAAGGAATATCAGCATCAGGCAGGACAGAAAAATTACCGCGACGGTAATCATAAACCGACGCGAAATGTACCAACCGAGTGTGAGCGGACGTGTCCCCATCAGCGCACAACTCCGCTATCTGCCTGGTTTTTGCGACCAAAGCTGAACAGCCATTTCCAACCATATCTTGCGAAATAGGAATATATTTTGTTCTGGGTTTCAAGGGCTCGTTGAGCGAACCTCTCCAGCCGGGGGAATTGTTTTGAGGAGATAAATCCGAAGGCGAACAATGCTGTCAGAATGAATACAACAATCGGCGTCAAATAGAGAAGATAGACAGCAGCGGTCGAGGATGCCGACATATTACCAAAGGCAAACCCGGCTATGCGGGCAGAAAACGCGATCGCGGTTGCCAGAATAATGCCCCAATAGCGGTTTTGCCGTGTGGTACGGGCAAAGCCGACTGCGGCAAGCGCAATCATTACCATCATGAAGGGGTACAACGGACTGGAAAGCCGATAATGCAATTCGCTCCGGAATTTGCCGGGGGCATTTATAAAATACCTGTCGTCCGGGTCCGGGTTCATGAGATACAAAGTGGAACGCTCACGGGGATGACGAAAAGTAATTGTTATTTCCTGCTCAAACTGGGACAGATTAAAGGCATAGCGGCTAAAGACCACCGATTGCATTTTCGTAACATCGTCGGAATGTCGCTGAAACGAGCCATTTTCCATCAGAAGATAATTCTGGCCATTGTCACTGATCATCCGCCCACGCTCGGCGAAATAAACCACCTTGGCTTCCGGATCTCGTTCATCGCTGACCAGCAAACCCAACAATTCCCCGTCCGGGTTACGTTCGCGCACATGAAAAATGAGGTTTTGTTCCGGCCCTGAAAATTGCCCTTCGCGCAGCATCATGTTCAAAACATCGGTCTGAATTTCGGCCAAAAGTCCACGCATTTGCCCGGTTACGCGCGGCACAACTTCCAGATTTATCACCCCGATCCCGAAACTGACCAAAGCTGCCAGCACCATGAAAGGCGCAATAACCCGCCAACGTGAGGCACCCGCGGCGTTGATAACAACGAGTTCGTTATCGGAATTCAGCCTGTTGAGCGTGAAATTTGTGGCAATGAACAGCGCGATCGGAGCCAGAATTGAAATAAATTTCGGCAGGATCAAAATCGTGATCAGAAAAAACACCCAGATAGTCTGGCTCTGCGACGTCATTAGATCGAAACGCCGGAGAACCTGCGTCAACCAGACGAGGGTTGTCAGGGTTCCGAGTGCCACAAGAAAGCCGAACAGAGCCTGGCGAAATATGTATCGGCTGATCAGGCTCATGTAGTAGAATCCTGTGCGCTGCGTCTGCTGTCCGGAATAATCATGTGAGCCCGTGAAGCATCGATTCTGTTTGCCAATTATGCCTGTAAATAGATGGCAAAAATAGGACAATTCGGCTTCTGCACTATTGTTTGATTTGTGGTCAGACTTGCGATCACCCTTATCTTGTGCCACAGCCGGGGACATTGAAAAATATTGAGCGGGAAATGGTGATGGCGAAAAAACTCACAATCGGATTTGGGTCGGCGAAAATTCCAGCCTCCGGCGACATAATAATCGTTGTTGGAGACAAAGGAGTATTTGGCAAGCTTGGCGCAGAACTGGACAAACAACATGACGGGTTGCTAGCCAGCGCCGCCAAATCCGCTGATTTCAAGGGCACCGCCAATGCAACCATGGATGTTTGGACCCAGAGCAAAAATCAGGCTGAGCGTTGCGTCTTGCTGGGCATTGGTGGTGACGATGACCGCGCTGAAACCTCCTGGCTTGATCTGGGCGGAACCATATTAGCGGCGGCGGCATCTTCCTCTGCCAAATCGGCCACCATTCTGCTAGAGGACCCGGCGGGCGGAGAGATTTCAGGCGATCAGGCGGCGCTGGTTGCCATGGGCATGTTGCTTCGCGCCTATAAGTTTGAACAATATAAAACCAGCGAAAAGGCACGTAAGGCCAAAGCAAAAACCTTGCCGAAAATCACCGTCGCCACCGCCAATTCAACTGCCGCAAAACGGCGTTTTTCAGCGCTTTCAGCGGTTGGGGAAGGCGTCAATATCGCTCGTGATCTGGTCAACGAACCAGCTAATATTCTGGGTCCGGTGGAATTTGCAAACAAAGCAAAAGAGCTGAGTAAAATCGGTGTCGATGTCCAAATTCTGACCGAAAAAGAAATGAAAAAGCTGAAAATGGGATCGCTGCTCAGCGTATCTCAGGGCAGCGTGAAACCTGCGCGCATGGCGATCATGCGCTGGAACGGTGCCAAATCAAAAACCGCAGCTCCCGTCGCCTTCGTTGGCAAGGGTGTGGTCTTTGATACCGGCGGTATCTCGCTGAAACCCGGCGCCGGCATGGGTGACATGAAGGGCGATATGGGCGGCGCTGCAGCGGTCACCGGCCTGATGCACGCACTTGCCGCCCGCAAAGCCAAAGTCAATGCGGTCGGCGTTATTGGCCTTGTTGAGAATATGCCCGACGGCGATGCCACCCGGCCTGGCGATATCGTGACCTCGATGTCAGGGCAAACAATCGAGATTTTGAATACCGACGCCGAGGGTCGTCTCGTTTTGGCGGACGCACTTTGGTACACCCAGAAGAAATTCAAACCAAAAATTACCATCGATCTGGCAACCTTGACCGGCGCTATTCTAGTGGCGTTGGGGCAGGAACGTGCAGGCTTGTTTTCAAACGACGATGAATTGAGCGAGCAATTGTCAGCGGCTGGTGAGGCCACCGGCGAAAAAGTATGGCGGATGCCGCTCGGCAAAGCCTACGACAAGATGATCGATTCAAAGTTTGCCGACATGAAAAATATCGGTGGGCGGTTTGCCGGTTCAACCACCGCCGCGCAATTTCTACTGCGCTATGTGAACGAAACCCCTTGGGCGCATCTGGATATTGCAGGAACGGCGATGAATTCACCGGACACCAAAATCAACCGAAGCTGGGGATCAGGTTACGGCGTGCGCCTGCTTGATCGCCTGGTCGCGGATAATTACGAGAAATAGGCGGCTCATAAGTTCGGCATGACCGAAATCCTGTTCTACCATATGGAGCGGCAGTCCCTTGAGCAGGTATTGCCCCAGCTTGTCTCCAAATGCGTTGAACGAGATTGGCGCACCTTGATTGTGACATCTTCGGATGAACGTCTGGATGCTTTGGACAGCCAGCTTTGGACCTATGCCGAGCAGTCATTTCTGGCGCACGGCAAGGTTGGTGATGGTGACGATGCCGAACAACCGGTTCTGCTTTCAACATCCGATGACCCGGTGAACAAAGCCGAAGTGTGTTTTTTGGTCGACGGGGCCAAGACCGATAAAACAAGTATATTCAACCGGATAGTCCATCTTTTTGATGGTCGACAGGAAGCCGCTGTTGAAGCCGCCCGTGATGCCTGGAAGGTGCTCGACCGGGAAGCTAACGAGGTCACCTATTGGCAGCAGGACAATTCCGGACAATGGATCAAGAAGGCCTGAAACGACGACAGGACAAAATATGCCGGTCTGGAAAGATGAAAAATTCATGGCCCGTCGCGGCAAAGCACGCGACCGGATCAAGCAAGAGCTGGGCCTTGGAATTGAGCCGGACGAGCGTCAAACCTGGTTTGAGGGCGTTTATGAATTGGCCGACGGTGATCCGGCTGGCATCCCCTGGGCCGATACGGAACCGCGTGCGCCGCTGGTCCGCTGGTTAAAGGAACAAACGCCGGAGCAACTCAAGGGCTATGCAATCGATGTGGCCAGCGGCCTTGGCGATAATGCTGAAGCTTTGAGTGGCGCCGGGTTCGATACAACCGCGTTTGATTTTTCAGGAAATGCGATCACCTGGGCGCAGCAGCGTTTCCCGGAAACCAAAGTGAATTACAAAGTTGCGGACTTGTTCGATATGCCGCGCGACTGGCTTAGCGCGTTCAATCTGGTCCACGAAACTTATACAATCCAAGCCCTTCAGGGGAATATGCGCCGCAAAGCTATCCGGGCGATTGCCAGCCTGGTCGCGCCGCGTGGCCGACTTCTGGTCATCACCCGGTCACGCGACAACGGCGAGAAAGTCGAAGGCCCGCCATGGCCGCTCGACCGCACCGAAATTGGCACATTTGAGAACTACGGCCTGGAACTAATTCGTTTGGACGATTTCGAAGAAACCCGCGACCGCCCGATCCGCCATTTTCTTGCGGAATTTACGCGGTCCTGACAGACAAATAGCGGTATGAATTTATGTTAAAAGTCGCAGAATTACGCGTTTTGGATTTTGGGCCCTATGAAATTTCCCTCAACCCGGGTGAGTGTCTGGTGGTTGCCGGTCCGTCGGGATCGGGAAAATCGGTTCTGCTCCGGGCGTTGGCCGATCTGAATATTTCAAGCGGGACGGTAATGCTTGACGATGTTGCGCGGGAAATTGTGTCTGGCCCTGAATGGCGGCGCATGGTCCGGTATCTGTCAGCGGAGCCTGGATGGTGGGCTGAGACGCCGAAAGAGCATTTCAAACACCCGGACCGGATAGCCGCGAGTTTTGCCTTGCTGGATCTTGCGCCTGAATTGGCGATAAGGCCGGTATCAGAATTATCGACTGGTGAGCGCCAGCGCGTGGCGCTGCTACGTGCGCTGGAGGATAACCCGGTTTTGTTGCTGGCAGATGAGCCGACCGCCGCACTTGATGATGTCTCGATTAAAAAATCGGAAAAGCTGCTTCGGCAATACCTGAAAGCCGGGGGAATGTTGATCCTTGTGACCCATTCCAGCAAGCAGGCAAAAGCATTTGGTACCTCGCAACTGAAACTTGGGCGCAAGTCTGATGGTGGAAGCGGGTCATGAATTACGTATCCCTTGGTATATTTGATCTGGCTGCTGCCGCCACGCTGATCCTGATCAACGGCGTTATCTCCCTCTTTTTTAGCTTGGGAATTGCACGCACACTCGCTGTTTCCGCTTTGCGCATGTGCGTGCAACTGGCCGCTGTCGGTTTTGTGTTGCGGTATGTTTTTGCGCAATCGGCATTCTGGTTAACCGCGCTCATCGCAATTGCGATGGCGACGATTGCCGGCTTCGAAATAATGTCCCGTCAGAAATTCCGGTTTAGCGGGTTTTGGGGCTATGGAATTGGGGCATCAGCGCTGTTCTCGGCCGGGTTCATGACATTGCTGTTTGCGATGATTTTGGTAGTGCGTCCTGAACCCTGGTATCTGCCCCGCTATGCGCTACCCGTGCTTGGCATGATATTAGGGAATATCCTGACCGCTGTCGCCTTGGGCCTGAATACACTTTTGGTCTCAGCCAGACGGGAGAGGGCGGGAATTGAAGCCCGGCTGGCTCTTGGTCAAAGCTGGCAACAGGCATCAAACGGTATCGTGCGCGATGCGCTGTTGACTGCCATGACGCCGATCATAAACGCCATGGCAGCAAGCGGAATTGTCGCGCTACCGGGTATGATGACCGGTCAGATACTGGCAGGCGTCGAGCCGGTTGAAGCGGTTAAATATCAAATTGCAATCATGTTCCTGATCGCCGGGGCAACGGCGCTGGGTGCTCTGATCGCTGTATTGATTGCCAGCTACAGATTGTCGGATGATCGCCAGAGGCTGCGCCTTGATCGGATTGTGCGTAAGTCCTGACTAGCCGTGAGACCAATTATCCGGATCATCATTGTCATTGGGCGATAGTCCAAGTGGTTCGTCGGCGTGATTGACGCCAAGTCCCAGAACGGTCCGGTTGGCATAGGCGAAATAGGCAACCACCTGATTGATTTCGAGAATATCGCCATCATCAAATCCGACTTCCCTGAGCGCGGCAATATCGGTTTCCGCCATGTTTGGTGAATCAATTGTGAGTTTGCGGGCATAAATTGCAGCGGCCAGTTCCTTGCCGGAAAGGGTGGATTCAAAATTATCCGTCTCAATCGCTGCCCGGATGGCGTCGGCCCGGGCATCGTCATCCAGAAGCCGTTTCAGTCCGGCAAAATGATGCTCCACACAATAGCTGCAACCATTCAGATAGCTTGTGATAACGCCGAGGGTTTCCAGCAGCGACTTCGGATTTGCATTGCGCGGGTGATGTAACACCGCCTTGTAGAGGCCCATATGGCCATCAAGGGTGTGGGGGCGAAGCGAGTGAGAGGAGAGGATATTGTCAATCTGTCCGCCCGGTCCGGCAATCCGCTGGTAGATTTTTGCCAACCGACCGGTCGCATCGGCTGCGGAAATTGTTTTTATCCAGGTCATGATTTTACCCTTTCGGCGCTGCGGCTTCTTCTAGCTCAGCCGACAAAGTCAGCCATTTTTCCAGCAGCTCTTTGGTGGTTTTCTTATTGTCGCTGCGTTGCTTGCCCAGATCAATCAGCGCGACCGGGTCTTTTTCATAGAGTTTTGGGTCGGCGAGCGCGGCATCGATTTTCTCTAAATCCTTTTCCAACTTGCCGACCTGCATTTCGATGCTGCGTACATTTTTGCGCAGCGGCGCCAGCTTTTCGCGTCCCACCGCGCCGTCGCGGCGTTCCGCCGCTTTATCCTTGCCCTGCGCGCCATTTGCCGAAGCATTTGAACCAGATTTTTTCTTGCGCCCGGTTTTATCAAGCACCTTGCGGCGATATTCTTGCATGTCGCCTTCAAACGGAACGATCCCGCCGTCTGCAACCAGCCAGAGACGGTCGGCGCAGGTCTCGACAAAATGCTGGTCATGGCTGATCAGAACCACCGCACCCTGATATTCCAGCAAAGCCTGGACCAAAGCCTGACGGGCATCCACGTCCAGATGGTTGGTCGGTTCATCAAGGATCAACAGGTCAGGGCCGCTAAAGGTGGCGAGTGCCAACAAAAGCCGGGCTTTTTCACCACCTGACAAATCACCGACTTTGGTATCCATTTTGTCGGTACCAAGGCCGATCCGCGCGGTGCGTGCGCGAACCTGCGCTTCGGTCGCTTTTTCCATTAAGGCACGCACATGCTCTTTCGCCGTTTCTTCAGGCTTCAATTCATCAAGCTGATGCTGGGCAAAATAAGCAATCGTCATTTTGCGATGGCGTTTGCAGCGCCCGCTCATGGCGTCAAGCCTGCCGGATAGCAACTTCGCCAATGTGCTCTTGCCGTTGCCGTTTTGGCCAAGCAGGGCGATCCGGTCATCGGTGCCGATATGGAGCGTGATATCCCGCAATACCGGAACGCCATTATAACCTACATCAACATTTTCCAGATTGATCAGGGGCGGTGCCAGGATTTTTTCAGGCGACGGTAATTCGATCGGGACTGTCCGCTCTTCTATCATTGATGAGATTGGTTGCATTTTTTCAAGCGCTTTCAGGCGCGATTGGGCCTGACGTGCCTTGTTGGCTTGCGCCCGGAACCGCGCGACAAATTCTTCCATGTGGCGGCGGGCATGATCCTGTTTCTTTTTCAGCTTGAGTTGCAAGGCCTGATTTTCTGAACGTTGGCGCTCGAACCGGTCATAACCACCGGCATAAAGCGTCAACTTCCCGCCTTCCAGATGCATGATATTTTGTACAGACCGGTTCAGAAGTTCTCTGTCATGGCTGATCACAAGAGCAGCATAAGGGTAGCGTGCCAGATAATTTTCCAGCCACATTGTGCCTTCAAGGTCGAGATAATTGGTTGGTTCATCAAGCAGCAACAGATCGGGTGCCGAAAACAGGGTTGCGGCCAGCGCAACCCGCATCCGCCACCCGCCGGAAAGTGCTGAACAGGGGCCATTCTGGGTCTCGAAATCGAACCCCAATCCGGTCAAAATGCTGCTGGCCCGACCTTCTGCCGAATAGGCATCAATATCGGCAAGCCGCAAGTGGATTTCAGCAATCCGGTGCGGGTCCGTTGCCGTGTCGGCTTCCTTGAAGAGGGCGGTGCGTTCAAGGTCCGCTTCGAGCACCACATCAAGCAACGATAATTCACTTGACGGGGCTTCCTGGGCCACAGCACCGATCCGCGCACGCTTTGGCAAGGATATGGTCCCGGATTCCGCCTGCCACTCGCCGAGGATGATGCGGAACAGGCTGGTTTTGCCAGTCCCGTTGCGCCCGACAAAGCCGGTTGCGCCCTTGGTTGGAATGGCGATTGTCGCGCCATCAAACAGGCTACGCCCTTCAATTCGGAATGTAAGATCATTAATATGCAGCATGGGCAGGAGCTATGGCGTTGCCGCGTCAAAAAAGCAATCCCGCAAGTGGTCAATTGTCAGATTTTTCCCATTGCGCGATTTCTGCTTTATATTCAGCCCTCAGTGGATTTTGGATCGAGGGTGGCATGACAATCAAGTTATATGATCTCAGCGGTGACGATGGACGCCGGTTCAGCCCCTATTGTTGGCGGACCAAAATGGCGCTGGCCCACAAGGGGCTGGAATTTGAAACGCTTCCCACAATGTTCGTCGAGATCGGTAACCTTGCCGATAATAACCGCACCAGCGTGCCGGTGATCGAGGATGATGAAGTTTGCATCCAGGACAGTTTTGAAATCGCGCTTTATCTGGAAGAAACCTATTCGCAAGGCCCCGGCCTGTTTGGTGGGCAGGGCGGACAATCTGCCGCACGCTTTGTGGAAGCCTGGACCTTCGCTGCCCTGCATCCCCATATAGTGAAGATGATCATCGTCGATGTTCATGATTGCCTGAACCCGGCCGACCGTAATTATTTTCGTGAAAGCCGGGAGAAAATGCTGGGCACGCCGCTGGAGGTAGTTCAGGCAGGGCGCGAGGAGCGTTTGCAGCCCTTTCTTCAAGCCATGCAGCCGCTGCGAGCGATGCTGGCAAAGCAACCTTTCATTGGCGGAGATAGCCCACAATTTTCCGATTATATCGTCTTTGGCTCCCTGCAATGGCCCCGCATAGCAAGTGCATTTGATCTGATGCCGCCAGCCGATGATCCTGTTACCCAATGGTTCGAGCGTTGTCTCGATCTTCACAATGGTCTCGGCAGGTCGATGATTGCAGCCCGTGATCAAACAGATTTTCGCTGACACCTTGCACCGACTGCTCTTCGCAGCTATAAGCGCGACAAAATTTGTCCCTGTTTTTTTCCGGGGCAAAATCACAGTTTTTTCCAGGAAACAAAAATGGCTAATGAACGCACTCTGTCTATCATCAAACCTGATGCGACGGCCCGTAATCTTACCGGTAAAATCATCGACAAATTCGAAAGTGCCGGGCTGAAAATCGTCGCCCAGAAGCGCACACGCTGGACCCAGGATCAGGCGGAAGCCTTTTACGCGGTTCACAAAGAACGCCCTTTCTATGGAGATCTGGTGGCATTCATGACCTCTGGTCCGATTGTCATGCAGGTTCTTGAAGGCGAAGGAGCTGTTGCAAAGAATCGTGAAATCATGGGCGCAACCAACCCGGCTGATGCTGACAAAGGCACGGTCCGCGCAGAATTTGCTGAAAATATTGAACGCAATTCAGTACATGGTTCCGACAGCGTGGAGAATGCAGCCGCTGAAATCGCGCTCTGCTTTGAAGATAAAGATATCGTCGGCTAGCTGAGGGGCACAACCGACGAACCGGGGGGAGGCAGGTTGAATAACCGCCTCTCCCTTTTTTTATGCCTGAATTCCTTGTAGGTTTCTGTTCAATTCAAAAAGGGGAAGACATATGAGCGACCACGTCCACTGGATACTTGAAGCAAAAATCAACAACGGCGAATTAGCAAATTTCAAAAACATGATGACCGAGATGGTTCAGGTGACCAGAGACAATGAACCTGGAACGCTGAACTATGAATGGAGCATCAGCGAAGATGGTGCCACTTGTCATATCTATGAGCGCTATGTCGATAGCGCCGCGACCATGGTGCATATGGCCTCATTCGGGAAAAATTTCGCCAAGAAGTTCATGTCGCTGGCCAGCGTTACCGGGGTTACGGTTTACGGCAATCCGGACGATACGGTGAGAGGCGCGATGGAAGCTTTGGGGCCGGTTTACATGGCACCTATCGGCGGTTTTGCCAGAAACTAAAAATGCCTGGGTCTAAAGCCTGAAGGGATGCGGGAAAATGAACGAACAAATCAAACTGGATATCGTCTTTTCGGCATGTCCTCATGATTGCCCATCAACTTGCGCACTTGAAATTGAGCGGCTCGACAGCAAAACCATTGGCCGGGTTCGCGGAGCGAAAGATCAGAATTACACCGCAGGTGTTGTTTGCGCCAAGGTTGGCAGATATGCCGAGCGGGTTCATCATCCCGACCGCCTCAAATATCCCCTGCGTCGTGTTGGTCCCAAAGGCGCTGGTGAATTTGAGCGCATTTCCTGGGATGAAGCTCTGGATATTGTTGCTGCAAAAATGCTTGAAGCGGAAGCCCGCCACGGCCCGGAAGCGGTTTGGCCATACTATTATGCAGGTACTATGGGGCTATTGCAGCGCGATGGCATAAACCGGTTGCGACACGCAAAAAATTATTCCGGCATGCATGCAACTTTCTGCTCCGCCTTGTCGTCGGCGGGTTTCATGGCCGGGGCCGGTAAATTGGCAGGGCCTGATCCGCGCGAAATGGCAAAATCTGATCTGGTGATTATCTGGGGCACCAATCCGGTTCATACCCAGGTCAATGTCATGACCCATGTCGCCCGCGCCCGCAAGGAACGCGGTGCCCGTCTGGTGGTGATCGACGTTTACCAGAATGCCACCATGAAACAGGCCGATATGGCGCTGTGCCTGAAACCCGGCACCGATGCCGCATTAGCCTGCGCACTGATGCATATCCTTTTCCGCGACGGCCATGCCGACCACGATTATCTGGAAAAATATACCGATTGCCCGAAAGACCTCGAAGCCCACGTAGCGAGCAGAGGGCCTGAATGGGCGTCTGAAATTACCGGCCTGCCGGTTGAAGATATCGAAACCCTGGCGCGCTGGATCGGCGAGACGCCGAAATCATTTTTCCGGCTTGGTTATGGCTTTACTCGTTCCCGCAACGGCGCAATCTCGATGCACGCAGCTTCCTGTGTTCCGGCGGTAACCGGCGCATGGCTTCATGAAGGCGGCGGCGCATTTCACACTAATGGCGGAATTTTCCGGACTAAAAAAACCCTGATCGAAGGCAATGACGTGCGTGATCCGTCGGTCAGAATTCTGGACATGTCCCGGATCGGTGCGGTTCTGAACGGCGACAAAAGTGATATCGGCGACGGCCCACCGGTGGATGTATTGTTCATACAGAATACCAACCCGGTATCCGTCGCGCCGGACCAGATGCGGGTGCTTGAAGGGTTTGTGAGGGAAGACTTGTTCGTCTGCGTCCACGAACAATTCATGACCGAGACCGCTAAATATGCAGATATTGTTTTGCCTGCCACCATGTTTCTCGAACATGACGATATCTATCAGGGCGGCGGACATCAATTCTTGCAACCCGGCCCAAAAGTAATCGACGCGCCGGGTGAATGCCGCTCCAATCACGATGTAATCTGCGATCTCGCCAAGCGCGTTGGGGCGCAGCATCCGGGCTTTGAGATGAATGAGCGGGAAATTCTGGACACAACGCTTCAAGACTCCGGCAAAGGCACCTGGGACGAGCTTGAAGAAATCAAGTGGCTGGATTGCCAGCCTGATTTCGACGAGGCGCATTATATAAATGGCTTTGGTTGGCCTGACGGTAAATTCCGCTTCCGGCCCGAATGGAGCAAGTTACCGTTACCGAACATGGGGACAGTTGGCCCAATCGGTTCCATTCCTCGCTTGCCAGATTTTTGGGATGTGATCGAACTGGAAACCAAAGAGCATCCGTTCAGAATGGCAACGTCACCAGCAAGATCATTCCTCAATTCTTCCTTCAACGAAACTCCGTCGTCCTTGAAGCGGGAAGGGCGGCCCGAAGTGATGATCCACCCTGATGATGCTGCTGAATTGAGCATCGAAGAAGGCGACAGGGTACAGCTTGGTAACGAGCGGGGAAAAGTAATCCTCCATGCCGTCATCTTTGAAGGTGTGCGCCGGGGCGTTCTGATTGTCGAAGGAATTTTTCCCAACGATGCTCATGAAGACGGGATCGGCATCAACGCACTGACCGGTGCTGATGCCGCAGCACCCTATGGTGGCGCGGCGTTTCACGATAACCGGGTCTGGATCAGGTCGTATAAGACCGCGTAGCTGGTGCAAATAACTGCGTATCGACGGGATCGTCATTATCAATGATTACCCGCTCGCCGACGGCGCGGGCCTGACCGGAGGCGACAAGTTCAAGCGCGTGGGGATAGAGTTTATGCTCTGCCGCCAACACGCGGGCGGCGAGGCTTTCTTGCGTATCGTTGGTGAATACAGGGACCGCAGCCTGGGCGATGATCGGTCCGGAATCCATATCAGCGCGGACAAAATGCACGCTGCATCCAGCTATCCTGACGCCAGACGCAAGCGCCCGCGCATGGGTGTCCAACCCTTTGAATGAGGGCAGCAATGAAGGGTGGATATTGATCAGTTTGTCCAGCCAGCGCGATACAAAACTATCGGTCAGGAGCCGCATGAACCCGGCAAGGCAAACAAGATCAACTTTCATATTTTCGAGCAGGCTGGTAAGCGATGCCTCGAAATCTTCCCGATTTTCAAATGCCCGGTGATCAAGCACTTCGACAGGGATTTTCCGGTCAGCGGCGTAAATGAGACCACCGGCATCCTTCCGGTTGGAAATGACCCCGACAATTTCTGCTGGAAAATCAGAACGGGTACAGGCTTCAATCAACGCTTCCATGTTGCTGCCGCGCCCGGATATCAAAATGACGATTCTGCATTTTGCCATAATCAGATCGCCAACCGCCCGGAGAAAGACACGGCTTGATCACCGCTTCGTTCCGTAATCGCGCCAAGTTCGACCACGGTCTCGCCCTCGGTTTCAAGCCTGGTGATAATCTTGCTAACGCTATTATTTGCAACCACCAAAACCATACCGATACCGCAATTGAAGGTGCGCAGCATTTCAGTTTCTTCAATGCCGCCTTCCTTGGCCAGCCAGCCAAAGACTGGTGGTACAGGCACCGTATCCAGATTTATCTCTGCGCCGAGCGTGTCGGGCAAAACCCGCGGTAAATTTTCGGTCATCCCGCCACCGGTAATATGGGCGAGCGCTTTAACTGGTAGCCCGGCTTTAAGCGTTTTCAATATTGAGCGGACATAAATTTTCGTTGGTGTCAGCAATGCTTCACCAAGCGAGGTAGACGGATCAAACGGCGCCGGGTCACTCCAGGACAATCCACTCGTCTCAACTACTTTGCGAACCAGCGAATAGCCATTTGAATGTACCCCGGCTGAGGCCAGTCCCAACAACTGGTCACCCGGTTGAATATCATCGCGCGGCAATAAAGTACCACGCTCCGCCGCCCCGACAGAAAAACCGGCAAGGTCATAATCCCCCGCCGCATAAAGGCCGGGCATCTCTGCAGTTTCCCCGCCAATCAGCGCACAATGTGCTTGCACACAACCGTCCGCAATGCCGCGCACCACGCCAACCGCAACCTCTTGGTCGAGTTTTGACGACGCGAAATAATCCAGAAAAAACAGAGGCTCAGCTCCCTGGACAATAAGGTCGTTGACGCACATCGCCACCAGATCGATACCGATGGTTTCGTGGAGCCCGGTTTCAATCGCGATCTTCACTTTGGTGCCAACGCCGTCATTGGCGGCGACAAGGACAGGGTCCGTAAAGCCGGCTGCTTTGAGATCAAATAATCCGCCAAACCCGCCAAGTTCGGCGCCAGCGCCGGGCCGGGCCGTAGAACGGGCGAGGGGCGCGATCTCGGTAACAAGATTATTGCCAGCGTCAATATCAACACCCGCTTCGCGATAGGTCAGGTTTTTTTTATCTGGGGTCTGTTCAGTCATGTTGTTCCACAATCGCGGCACCGGAATATCTGATTTGTACAGATAATCCAAAATAGGCAAGGCCAAGTCAGTAAATTTCGTCAATCGTCAATATTTTCGAGCGACGCAAGCAGAAAATCAGGCTTTACCTTGTGAGCTGAGCGATCTTAAACTAGACACGTCGAAATGTAACAAGTTCGGTTTTGGAATC
The DNA here is from genome assembly GCA_021775875.1 of Hyphomicrobiales bacterium. GTDB lineage: Bacteria > Pseudomonadota > Alphaproteobacteria > Rhizobiales > NORP267 > NORP267. The sequence goes on from JAJFHA010000011.1 coordinate 84,368, forward strand.
GCACCAGGATTATGTACAGATTTTTTTTGCAATTCGCGGCAATCTTTGTTTTTGCCCTGCTAGTAAACGTGTCGGCCGGTCGGGCTGGACCGTATGAAATATCCGGCATCGAAGTTGAAGCAACAGCCAGCGATGCCGTCATTGCGAAAGAGGAGGCCATAGCAGATGGCCGGGCTCGCGCCGCACGCCTGATTATGGAGCGGATTACCACGTCGCGCGATCATCCATTTTTACCGGAAATTGCGCCTGAAGAACTTGATCTGATGGTCAATGGTTTCGGCATCGACCGGGAACAATCCGGGCCGACATCCTATTCCGCCACCCTTACATTTCACTTTGTCCCCCAAGCGGTTCATGATGCCTTGTTGCGGGCGAATATTTCCTTTTCTGACCGGGAAGCACCGCCCTCTCTTCTGATTCCGGTGTTTCAGCGGGGCGAACAATTTTTCCTGTTCACGGACAACCCCCATCTGGAAGCCTGGCGGGCAATCCGCCCGGAAAATCAACTGACGCCTTTCATATTGCCGACTGGCGATATTGGCGATATTGAAATTGATCCAAACGCGTTGCTGGCCCGCGATATCGATACAATGAGCGGCCTCAGATTTCGCTACCGGATCCAGAACATTTTGGTTGCACTCTGTCGGACAGATATTGACGGCACCAGATACGATTGCGAAATCGAGGGCGGTGGCCCGGCAGGCCCCGTGTCGTTGCGCCAATCCTATTCGGGAGATGATGTACTTGCGGTCCACACAGCAGCAGCGCGGGCGTTCATTACTGATATCGAAAACCAGTGGAAATCCAGTAATCTTGTTTTGATGCCGGGCTCACAATTGGGAGAGCCTATTCAGGCTGCAGTTTCTTTTTCAGGTTTGCGTGAATGGCAGGAAATGCGAGCGCGACTGGCGTCGATTCCGGAAGTCAGCAATGTCGATGTCAAAGCGCTTAACCCGCGTGGCGCTATCCTTCTTCTTCATGTTACAGGTGGAATTGCAGCTCTCGGAAATGCCCTGTCACAATATGGCTACGAATTGGCGGACGCTGGCGGCACATGGGTTATCAGACCTTTCTAACCTGGTTGGTGTAATTTGTTGGGACAAGAAATTGAACATTCCTAACCTGATAACAATCGGCCGGGTGGTTATTGTGCCCGTAGTGGTCTGGTTGATATTCAACGGAAATTTTCTGGCCGCGTTCTGGTTTTTCCTCGCTGCCGGGATCAGCGATGGCGTCGATGGTTTCATCGCAAAACAATTTAACCAACAAACCGAACTTGGCGCCTACCTGGATCCATTGGCGGACAAGGCCCTGTTGGTCAGCATCTATGTAGCGCTTGGCATTAAGGGTGAACTGCCAGTCTGGCTGGTTATTCTGGTGGCAAGCCGGGATATTTTAATTGTTACAGGCGTTGTGCTGTCCTGGATGATGGATATGGCCGTTACAATGCAGCCGCATATGGTCAGCAAGATCAACACGACAGCGCAGATTATGTTAGCTGCTTTGGTGCTTGGCGGCCTTGGCTTTGAATTGGAAATACTGGAATTCAGGTATATCGCGGTGGCGAGTGTCGCGGGTTTGACCATTATATCGTTGGGCGTCTATCTCGTCACCTGGCTGCGACACATGGCCCAATACGAAGATGATGAGGAGACGTCTTCATGACTATGAACAGGCAAGTGATTTTCTGGGCCGGGTTGTTGCTGGTTCTGCTCATGTTCCTGTTTACATTCCGGGACGTATTGCTTCCTTTCGTTGCTGGAATGGCGATTGCCTATTTCCTTGATCCGGTCGCCGACTGGTTTGAAGCTATGGGCCTGAACCGACTCTGGGCGACCCTGGTTATCGTCATGGCCTTCGTAATCCTTTTTGTTGTTTTTATCATCGTTCTGGTGCCAATATTGGTTCAGCAATTGAGCGGTCTCGCCGCTAATTTGCCGGGTTATATCTCTTCGGTGCAGCAAATGATTGCTGAGCGCGCAGAAGGCTGGGTGTCCGATACATTCGGGTTTGGATCGGAACAATTTTCCGGCGCGGTTCAAAATCTGGTGCAAAAAGCCACCGAATGGCTCACGGGCCTGGCGTCTTCGCTCTGGTCAGGCGGCGTTGCACTGGCCAGCTTCCTTGCTCTATTTGTTGTTACCCCGGTTGTTGCTTTTTATATGCTCTACGATTGGGACCGGATGGTTGCGAAGGTCGATAGCTGGTTGCCGCGTGATCACGTAAAAACCGTGCGGTTGCTCGCGTCCGAAATGGATACCGCGATTGCGGGGTTTGTTCGGGGGCAGGGCACTGTATGCCTCATATTGGGCGGTTTTTACGCAATTGGGCTCACAATTGTAGGATTGAATTTCGGCCTGCTCATTGGCTTGGTTGCTGGTCTAATCAGTTTCATCCCTTATGTGGGAAGTACGCTTGGTCTGGTTGTGGCCGGCATCGTTGCGGTGGTCCAATTCTGGCCGGAGTGGGGGGCAATCGGAGCAGTGCTTGGAATTTTCATCGTCGGCCAGATTATCGAAGGAAATTTCCTGTCCCCTAAACTTGTCGGCGACAGCGTCGGCCTGCACCCGGTCTGGTTGATGTTCGCGCTATTTGCTTTTGCCTATCTGTTTGGATTTGTCGGCATGTTGCTGGCGGTGCCGCTGGCGGCAGCCATTGGTGTTTTGGCGCGCTTTAGCATTGCTCAATATATGGCAAGTGACATCTATTCAGGTGGTCAAAATGGCGACTAGCAGTCACAAAGGGACCGCGCCGCGCCAATTGAAAATCCCGCTCGAACATGCCGCGTCTTGTGAGCGTGAAGATTTCCTGATTTCCACCACCAACACCGACGCGGTCGCGATGGTGGACACCTGGCCCGATTGGGCGAGCAATTGCCTTGTTCTGGTCGGCCCGCAAGGTGTTGGTAAAAGCCATCTGGCGGGCGCATGGGTGCGCGAAACGGGCGGCGTTATTATTTCTGCTGACACGCTTCGCGAAGCGCATGTGCCTGAAATCGCTGCCCACAAAACGGTTCTTCTTGAGAATGCTGACAGAGGATTAAAAAGCGAAACGGCCCTGTTTCATCTGATCAACCTTGTTCGTGAGCAGAAGAACGCCATATTATTGACAGGGCGGACATTGCCGGTGACGTGGAAAATAACGCTTCCCGATCTGAGTTCCAGATTGCGTGCCATGCCCGTTGAGGAAATTGGCGAACCTGATGAAGCCTTGTTCAAAGCGGTTCTGGCGAAGCTTTTTGCTGACCGCCAACTCAAGGTGAATGGGGCGGTGATAGATTATATTGTCCTGCGGATGCCGCGGTCGATGCAGGCGGCAATCAGGCTCGTGTCGGAGCTGGATGATACGGCACTTGCGAGCGGACGCGCCATAACAAAGGATATAGCTCGGCAATGTCTGGAGACAGCGGAACAGCCTGAGTAACCTTGTTATTGAAATGACACAAAGTATGGGCAGTTTTGGGCTACAATATTGATGCAGATTCTGAGTTGAGGCACGTAGCCCGATATGAATCGCTGAGAGGCCAAATAAAACGATGGCAAATTCCGGAAATGCAAAGAGAAAATCTGGCTCTGAAAGCCTGGAAAGTACCGTGTCCCCACTGGAACGGTCTGATGCTTCAACGCCTGAAATCCAGGAAGTCATATCTGAATTTTTGCCGGAATCATTTGGCCCTGAACGGTTTATAAACCGCGAAGTTTCCTGGCTGGAATTCAATCACCGGGTGTTGGAAGAATCTGAAAATCTAAACCATCCTATTCTTGAACGTTTGAGATTTCTGTCGATCTCCGGCACAAATCTGGATGAATTTTATATGGTCCGGGTCGCAGGTTTGCGCGGCATGATCCGCGCTGACGTGGAAACAATAAGCCAGGACGGATTGAACCCGACAGGCCAATTGAAAAAAGTGCTTGAGGTTGCCGGGCGCCTGACCGAAGAGCAGCAGGCGTCATGGCGCATTCTGCGCGGCGAACTGGCGAATTCGGGTGTTGTTATCATTGGCGCTGATGAAGTTGCGGAGCCAGAGAAGAAATGGCTGGAAGCACATTTTCTCGAACATATTTTCCCGGTCCTGACACCGTTAGCTCTTGATCCTGCGCACCCGTTTCCGTTTATCCCCAATTTGGGGTTTACCATCGCCTTCCAGCTTTCCCGTATTGATGATGGCCGTAACATGACGGCCCTGCTGCGCGTGCCGTTATCCATGGAGAGGTTTCTCAAGATTGAGACACCTGGTGGGAACAGCAAAGAACCAGACAGGTTCATCAGTCTTGAAGACATGGTCGGATTGTTTATCGAACAATTGTTCCCGGGCTATAGCATCCAGGGAAAAGGTGCTTTCCGGCTCATCCGCGACAGCGATATTGAAGTCGAAGAAGAAGCGGAAGATTTGGTACGGGTCTTTGAAACCGCGCTCAAGCGCAGGCGGCGCGGGTTGGTAATCCGCCTCGAAATCGAGAAGAGTATGCCGGAAAAATTGCGTAATCTGGTGGTGTCATCGCTCGATTTTGCAAGCGGTGATATCGCGCTGATCGACAATATGGTTGGCATCGGCGATTTGTCTCAATTAGTCGGCGTGGATCGCCCTAAGCTAAAATTCGCCCGCTACAATGCCCGTTTCCCGGAGCGGATCAGGGAGCATGGCGGTGATTGCTTTTCTGCAATCCGTGAAAAAGACCTGGTGGTCCATCACCCATACGAATCTTTCGACGTGGTGCTCCAATATCTGCGCCAGGCTGCCCGCGATCCGGACGTGGTTGCAATCAAGCAGACTTTGTACCGGACCTCAAATAATTCTCCGATTGTAGCAGCGCTCGTAGAAGCAGCTGAAGCCGGAAAATCAGTTACCGCTGTCGTTGAGCTCAAAGCCAGGTTTGATGAAGCCGCCAATATCAAATGGGCACGGGATCTGGAACGTGCCGGGGTTCAGGTTGTCTACGGCTTTATAGAATTAAAGACCCACGCAAAATTATCGCAAATCGTGCGCCGCGAAGACGGCAAGCTCGTCACCTATGCCCATATCGGCACTGGTAATTATCACCCCGTTACGGCGCGGGTATATGCGGACCTGTCATACTTTACCGCGAACCCGATGGTCGGACGCGATATCGCCCGGATATTCAATTTGGTCACGGGATATGCGGAACCTCCTGAGCTGGAAGCGCTGGCAATTTCCCCGGTTACATTGCGGGCAAGAATTGAGAACCATATTCGCAATGAGATTGCCCACGCGAAGGCCGGAAAACCAGCGCGCATTTGGGCGAAAATGAACTCTCTGGTCGATCCCCATATCATCGACTTGCTCTATTGCGCGAGCGCGGCGGGTGTCGAAATTGATCTGGTGGTGCGCGGAATTTGTTGCTTGCGTCCGGGCGTGCCTAGGCTATCAGAAAATATCTACGTAAAAAGCATTGTCGGACGGTTTCTTGAACATTCCCGCATCTATTGCTTTGGCAACGGCCACGATTTGCCATCCCGCGAGGCACTTGTCTATATTGGATCGGCGGACTGGATGCCGCGCAACCTCGACAGGCGCGTGGAAGTTATGATGCCGATCCTCAACCCGACTGTGCATGAGCAGATTCTGGACCAGATCATGGTGGCAAATCTCAAGGACAACCAGCAGAGCTGGCGGGTTCTTGGCGACGGAAGCTCCGAGCGGCTCGCGCCGGGTAAGGGCGAAGAAGTATTTAATGCCCATCATTATTTCATGAATAATCCAAGCCTTTCGGGGCGAGGCAAATCATTGGCTGAGCATTTCCCGCCATCCTTTACCGCCAGATTCTCCGGAACCTGATTGAAGCCAAGTCGGGGGCGATGTGCCAAAAATTCAACCTCAGGGCCGGATTAACAAACTGAAACCGGTGTCTATTATAGATATCGGCTCAAACTCGGTGCGCCTTCTGGTCTATGAAGGTTTGCGCCGTAGCCCGACACCCTTGTTCAACGAAAAAATACTCGCCGGGCTTGGCCGCGCTGTTGCTTCGACCGGCCGCCTTGACGAAAATTCTGTCAAGCGGGCGCTGCGTGCACTAACAAGGTTCCGCGCGATATCTGATCAACTTGAGGCCAGCTCGCTCCATGTGTTGGCAACGGCTGCCGTGCGCGAAGCAAAAAACGGTAAGGAATTTGTTGCCAGGGCAGAGGCCATTCTCGGCGTTCCGGTTCAGGTGCTCAACGGGCGCAAGGAAGCCAAACTGACCGCGCTTGGCATTGTATCGGGGTTTGAAAAACCGGATGGTATTGCGGGCGACCTTGGCGGTGGCAGCCTTGAATTGGTACGTGTGTGTGGCCGCAAGGTCGACCGGGCAGAAAGTTTCCCACTAGGTGTTTTGCGGCTTGCTGATAGCACCTCTTCAGTCGCGGCGGCGGGGAAATCCGTGCGGGCTACAATTCGTCAAAGTCTCTGCATCGAAGAAATGCGCGGTCAGCCTTTCTACGCCATTGGCGGTACGTTCCGGGCGCTTGCGGCGGTGCATATGGCGCAAAAGGGTTACCCGCTTCATGTCATGCATAATTATCGCATCAAGGCGCGTGAAGCCCTGGAATTTGCCAGGCTGGTGCGAAAGTCTGACCCGGCAACTTTGCCGGGAATTGATTGGGTCTCCAATGCCCGTCGTCCGCTTTTGGGTTACGGGGCATTGGTGCTGGAGCAAATCATCAGGGCAGGGCGCCCACGCGAAATTATCCTCTCGGCCCTCGGCATTCGAGAAGGGTTGCTCTACGACCTGCTCGACAAAAAAGATCAAAGGCGCGACCCACTGCTTGAAGCGTGTGAGGAACTGGCCATATTACGGTCACGGAACCCGGTCCATGCCGCCGAGCTATGTGTCTGGACAGACAGACTATTTGGCTCCCGATTGTTTGAAGAAAGCACGGAAGAGCGCCGCCTCCGCCACGCCGCCTGTTATCTGGCTGATATTGGCTGGCGAGCGCATCCGGATTATCGGGGCGAGCAGAGCCTGAGCATTATAGCAAATGCGGCTTTTGTCGGTCTTGATCATCCGGGTCGGGCTTTCTTGTCGCTGGCTGTATTTTACCGCCATGTGGGACTGATCGACGAGAATTTAAGCCCACGCATTCGCGAACTGGCAAGTGTGCGCCAACTCCAACAGGCCCGATTTGTCGGGGCTGCACTGCGGGTGGCTTATATGATTTCAGCATCCGCCCCGGGGATAATCAGCAAGACGCCAATTTATGCACAGCGTAACAATATCATCCTGGAATTGCCGGAAAATTATGGTGCGCTGGTCGGGGAGCGGCTTCAAAATCGCCTCAATACTTTGGCCCGATTACTCGGCAAGGGTGCGGAAATCAAGCTCGTGTAACCGGCAGTGTCGACTAATCGGCATTGTCGGCGGCATCTACAACAATCACCCTGCCTTTTTTGACAGCAAGTCCCACTTCGCCGCGTTTCAAGGCAAGAGCCACTTTGCCAAATAATTCTCGCCGCCATCCAAGAAGTGCCGGCACATCTGCATCATCATCAAACGCGATTTTTTCAAGATCATCCACATTGGCGATCACCCGTTGAGCGACGCTATTGTCTTCGGCAATTTTTTTGCAAAGCACCTTCAAAAGATCAGTTGTCGCGGATACGCCTTCGACAGGGCGTGGCGGACGAGGCGGACGGGCAACGGTATTCGGGTCGCGCTCTTTGCCTTTCGCAACAGCTTTCAGCAGCGAGCGGCCCTGATCAGAGCGGGCCAGGCCGCGACTAACCGAGCGGAGTTTCTCCAGGTCGTCGGGACTTTTTGGCATTTGGGCCGCGAGTTCATAAATTGCTTCGTCTTTCAAAACCCGGCGGCGGGGCATATCGCGGCGCTGTGCTTCGGTTTCTCGCCATGCCGCGACTTCCATCATTACAGCGATTTGCATGGACTTTTTTACACGAAACTTTAGTCGTTTCCAGGCATCTTCCGGATGCGCTTCGTAGGTTGCCGGGTTGATCAGGATGGCCATTTCTTCCGTTACCCATTCGGCGCGACCTGCGGTTTCCATCTCACCGGAAAGTTTTTCGTAAACCCCGCGCAAATGTGTGACGTCACCAATTGCATATTCCAGTTGTGCGTCGGTGAGCGGACGCCGGGTCCAGTCGGTGAACCGGTGGGCCTTGTCGATTTCCACACCAATGGTTTTACGGACCAGTGCGTCGTAACTGACAGAATCTCCGTATCCCAGAACCATCGCCGCAACTTGAGAATCGAATAACGGCGTTGGGATAATCCCTGCCTGGTGGTGGATGATTTCCACATCCTGACGGGCAGCGTGAAACACTTTTACAATGCTCTCATTGGCCATGAGGTCATAAAACGGGCGCAGGTCCAGGTCTTTGGCGAGTGCATCCACCAGAAAATAGCCGTCGGTCGAAGCCATCTGGATCAAACAGAGCTTTGACCAGAAGGTGGATTCCCGCTGAAACTCGGTATCGACGGTGACATAAGCGGCGTTCGCAAATGAATCGACCGCAGCCTGGAGTGATTCTGTATCTGTAATTGGTTCCATGGCGTTGCTATAGCGGACAAAATTCTGTTTGTCGCGATTTGCTATTCATTTCCCGACCTTAACATTCGCAACATAGGCGACGCTGTGAATGAGTGTTTTTTTCAACATTCGTTTGCAGCAACCTATCTCGCTGGCGCAAATTTCCTCAATCACAAACCCGCCAGCGTATGGTAGTCTTGAATTTGTGAGAAGCGTTCCGAGTTCAATGTCTGGAAGGCAATCGAGGAATTGATCATGTCGAATTCAATTTTCATCGCAAAACTCATGGGCCCGATCATGTTGGTCGCCGGGTTTGCATATTTGTTGAACATTGATCGTCTCAAAGCGATGGGTCGGGAAATTATGGAAAGCCCGGCGCTACTGCTCGTGGTTGGCTTTATGACGCTCCTGCTCGGATTGGTGCTCGTCAATACCCACAATATCTGGGTCGCGGACTGGCCGGTCATCATCACAGTATTTGGCTGGTTGTCGCTGATTTCCGGGATTATGAGAACCACGTTCCCGGCCCAAGTGGTCTCCATCGGAAACACAATGATCAACAATAACCTGTTGCTCAGGAGCGTGAGTGTTATCCAGATTGCCCTTGGTGCGTATCTCTGTTGGGAGGGTTATGGCCTATCGATCTAGGCGGTCAGGAAAGCAGTCTGCCGAAAATTCCCGATCTGCCTTGACAAACCGGGGCCTGCATGCGCTTTTCCGCCGCAAAGAATGTGCTGCCTGATCCTCATTGAATCGGGTAACACACAAACGACAACAACGAATTTCCCGAGGTAATTAGGCGATGCATCGCTACCGAAGCCATAATTGCGGCGCGCTCCGCAAATCCGATGTCGGCAATGAAACCAGGCTCTCAGGCTGGGTCCACAGGGTCCGCGACCATGGCGGGCTTTTATTCATCGATCTGCGCGACCATTACGGCATTACCCAGTGCGTGATTGACCCGGATTCTCCCGTCTTCAATCTGGCGGAAACCGTCCGGTCGGAATGGGTGCTGTGTATCGAAGGCGCGGTCAGGGAACGGGCTGATGATGCGGTCAACAAAAACCTGCCAACCGGCGAGATTGAGATTTTTCTGGAAAAGCTCGAAGTGCTTGCTGAATGTCCTGAATTGCCGCTGCCGGTATTTGGCGAGCAGGATTACCCTGAAGATATCCGCCTCAAATACAGGTTCTTGGATTTGCGCCGCGAGCGCATCCACAACAATATTCTCAAGCGTGGACGGATCATGTCATCCATTCGCCAGCGCATGGTTGAAGAAGGTTTCTTTGAATTCCAGACCCCGATCCTGACAGCATCAAGCCCGGAAGGCGCGCGCGATTTTCTGGTCCCAAGCCGGATGCATCCGGGCAAATTTTACGCCCTGCCGCAAGCGCCGCAGCAATTCAAGCAATTGACCATGATTGCGGGTTTTGATCGCTATTTCCAGATCGCACCGTGTTTCCGCGATGAAGATGCACGCGCAGACCGCTCACCCGGAGAATTCTACCAACTCGATATCGAAATGAGTTTCGTCGAGCAGGAAGACGTGTTCCAGGCGGTCGAGCCGGTACTACGCGGCCTGTTTGAAGAATTCGGAGACGGCCAGCCCGTCACTCAGAAATTCCCGCGTATTCCATACGCCGAGGCCATTCAGAAATACGGCAACGACAAACCGGACCTGCGCAACCCGATCATCATGGAAGATGCGACCGATCATTTCCGTGGATCGGGCTTCAAGATTTTCGCGGGCCAGATTGAAAATGACGACAAGGTTCGCGTCTGGGCAATTCCCGCCAAGACCGGTGGGTCACGCGCATTTTGCGACCGGATGAATTCATGGGCCCAGGGCGAAGGCCAGCCCGGCCTCGGCTATATCTTTTTCCGCGACGGCGAAGGGGCCGGGCCGATTGCCAAGAATATCGGTGAAGAGCGTACCAGCGCCATCCGCAGCCAGCTTGGTCTGGAGGATGGCGACGCGGTTTTCTTCGTTTGTGGCGACCCGAAAAAATTCGCGTCCTTTGCAGGTGATGCTCGCACAAGGGCTGGTGAAACACTGGACCTTGTTGCCAAAGACCGATTCGACTTTTGCTGGATTGTTGATTTCCCGATGTTTGAATGGGACGAACAGGAAGAGAAAGTTGATTTCTCACATAACCCGTTCTCCATGCCTCAGGGCGGGCTTGACGCTCTGGAAAATCAGGACCCGCTCACCATCAATGCCTGGCAATATGACATTGTCTGTAACGGCATAGAATTGTCCTCTGGCGCCATTCGGAACCATCGTCCCGAAATCATGAAGAAGGCATTCGAGATTGCCGGTTACGAAGAGAGCGTACTGGAAGAAAAATTCGGTGGTATGCTGCGGGCATTGACCTACGGCGCACCGCCCCATGGTGGTATCGCCCCTGGTATCGACCGGATCGTGATGTTGCTGTGCGGCGAAGAAAATCTGCGCGAAGTGGTCATGTTCCCCATGAACCAGCAGGCCGAAGATTCGCTGATGGGTGCCCCGTCAGAGGTTTCCGCCCGTCAACTGCGCGATCTGCATATCCGGCTGAATTTGCCAAAGACACCAGCTAGCTGAGCCTGTTCATTCCGCAGTGACGGAAATATTCAGCAAGGGCACCAGAGCTGCCGGACCAAACATGATCGAGCCCATAAGCTGGGTGGCCGGGATTGGCGTTTCCGGATTAGCTGAAAAATCAATCCGACCGGGGTTATTCAGAAAATATTCGGTCGCTTTGACAACCATCTTGATGAAATCTTCCGGCATGCCCTGATCCATCAATTGACGCCGGGACAAATCAACCCAGATCCCGATCAGGGTACTTGGCGACAAATCAGACTCGTCCGACATGATCGAAATTATGCGGTCGGTTATGGTATCGTCTTCAACCCAGTAATGAGCCGAAACCAGCGTCAGAAGTTGCGCCAGCTCCATGAGCTTGTCTTCGTCCTCAAGCGACGTGAGCAATTCCCGTGTCACGTTGCCAGCGGTCATTTCAAACGTTGCCGTACCCATATCCGCGACGGTAAAACGCACAGGTCCAGCCGTAGCAATCTCGTTGTTGCTGTCCCATGTCCAGTCGGTGGAGAAACTGAAATCCACCTCTTCATATCCGAATTTATCCAGTTGCTCTCGGCTGTCCGGGTCTTCGATGTCTTTTGTCTGGACCACCAGATTATCAAGTACGAATGAGATATTATTCGGGATATCACCATCAAGCTGGCCGCGGCTGATAAGAATGCGTGCCACCGGGACTGTGATTTCAGCTTCAACAACCATGTCTTCAATCAGGACTTCGCTGGCGAGGCGGTAAATAAAGTTGTTGTTGTCTTTGTCGATTTCCTCTTCTAGCGGAAACAGAGGGTCCTGGATGGTCATTCGAGTAATAGAAATCAGGGTGTCATCATCAATTTCGACGAGATGCAGAATATTGGCGACCATGGATTCAGCAGAAAGAGAGCCATCGTCATGAAGGTTTACGGACCGCAATTCCAGCGCCTTGATGGTCATCTCGGTTTCTTCTTTCGGGTTTACCAACCTGAAATTATAAATCGTGGTAACGTCCGTGCCGGAATCACGTTCGGCATCGTCATAGCCAACGTCCGAGGCGCCATATTCAGTCAAAAGCCTGATAAACTGATCTGCGATAGCTTCGCCTTCACTGTTCGCAATCGCCGGAGCCTGCATCGTGACGATTGCAAGAAAGGCGATCGCTAAAGCTGAAAAGGCATTTCGCAAAATACGTGTCGTGTGCATCGAACTGTTTCCACCCTGTTTGAAATTCCGGGAACCAAGAAATTCTTGTTATCGGAGCATGTTCACGGCGCAATGTCGATATAATGACAAGAATGTCGCTGATATTTGTGATCTATGGTTTGAATTTAGTGAACAGAATTGACGGCAAATTCAAATATTCAACCGTGTATTTCCGGTTTTATTTCTGTTCAGGTGTTTCGCGACCATTCAGGGGCTTCGAGCCGTCGCCGGCCATCTGAGCTTGGCCTGCAATCCGGCTCTTCAAGGGCTTTTCGGTCCCAGAGCTGACACGTGACCTGTTTGTGTTTCTGGTCCAGCCCTTCACAATAATTGGTATATTCGCATAACCGGACTTCAGACCCGCAGCCGGAAGCAACTTTTTTGAACCAGTCCGGGTCAGCCAGGGACTGGCGGGCAAACCCGACAATATCAGCCTCGTCGTTTTCGAGCACGGCTTCTGCTTGTTCAAATCCGTGCATGCCGCCAGCGACAATAACCGGAATGGTATGGCCGCCATCACGCACCGCTTGCCGTATCTTGGCGACCGGCGCGACATTTCTGCCGAATGGGCCTTGCTCATCAGAAATATGACCGGGCATGCACTCATATCCGCTTGGGCCGGTATAGGGGTAAATCGCGCCGCCTACTTTGGGTGTTTTGGCGTCTTCAAATTTGCCACCTCTGGAAAGCGACAGGAAGTCCATGCCGGCATCCGCGAACCGGGTTGCGAACCATGCGGCGTCTTCGACATTTGAGCCGCCTTGGATGCATTCGTCAGACAAAAACCTGCACCCGACCGGATAGTTGGAACCGACCCGCTCGCGCGTCGCTGCAAATACTTCCAGTGGCAACCGTACGCGCCCTTCCAGGTTTTGGCCGTAACCGTCGTCGCGATCATTTAGCTCGGACAGAAAAGATGCCATCGTATAGGCGTGTGCATAATGTAATTCGACACCATCAAAGCCGGCCTCTTTGGCGCGCGCGGCGGCGTCAGCAAAGAGATCGGGAAGGACCTTAGGCAAATCGCGGATATGATCCAGATGTGTGTCGGTGACCCGTTCCCTGTGTCCCTTCAGGAAAGATTCCATTTCGCGCTCATTCAGAACATTTTGCAGGGCGTCCTGATCAAGGGTCAGTAACTTTGCGCGAATATCCTGTTCACTGGCATCCTGCATTCCTAAATTACTGCGATGGTGATCGGTGATTTTTAAATGCTTGCCGAAATAAGCTTCTGGCGTTGGCCTGCGCCTGACACCGAGAAAATCGATCAACTGGATGAAAAGGCGGGTTTTGCCGCCACTTGCCTGCTTTACCGTTTCGACCAGATCGCGCAGGCCCGGAATGAATCGGTCATCACCGATGCGTAGCAACGGCCCACTTGGAACGTCGCGTATTCCAGTGGCTTCGACGACGATTGCACCCGGTCGCCCAGCGGCAAAACGCCCATACCAGGCAAGTACATCATCGGTGACAAAACCGTCAGGTGACGCTCGCCACGGCACCATAGCGGGTATCCATGTGCGCGAGGTGAGGGTGCATTGCCCAATATCAATTGATGAGAAAAGCTTCGAGTTACGGGCCGTATCCTGATCCGGCCATTGCCCGGCCACAGTTTCATATTTGATTTTGGCTGGAGGTTTCCACATGATGTTGCCTTAGATATTGCTTTATATACGAAAAGATTATAACAATAATATTTATATAGAAAGAAAAAACGTCACGTCGGGCTTTTATATTCAATTGTGCGCCAATAGTGTCAGTCAGATACAGGAAAAATGAATGCGCTCCGCCAAGGAATGAATGTGCCGTCGCTATCAGCCAGAGGTAACCTTGACAGGCAAAATAATGCCCTGTGGGCTGGAATGGTGGCAACGCCCATGCAAATGTCTGGAATTCCGGCGTGCAGGAATGTTTGGATGCGGTTCGGCGGAAACCTGGCAACGTGGGCGGTTTGGTAACTTGAGAACCAACCGGTGCGGGACTATAGTTGAAGGGAATTAAGTGGTTTCAGGGGATTGTTCACGTTGAGCAAGCTCCTATTGGTCCGGTCGTGTGCCGGACATTTTCAAGGTCGGCATGATCGCCCGGCTGCCTTTTAGGGAGGACCTATCCAATGATCAAGAAACTAGCAATTGCCACAATAGCGGGTGCAACAATGCTTGCAGCGCCCGCTTGGTCGGCAGATACAGTCAAGATCGGGTTCATCACAACCCTTTCAACACCAGCAGCCATTCTGGGTCAAAACCAGAGAAACGCTGTTGAGTTGGCAGTCGAACATGCCGGCGGACAGATTGCAGGCATGGATATTGAAATCATCTTCGAAGATGATGCTTTCAACCCCCAGACCGGTCGCGTCGCTTCCGAGCGCCTCGCCGCCGATCCTGATGTTCACTTCATTGGCGGTTACATCTGGTCGCATGTTTTGCTTGCTTCCAGCAAAGCCGTTCTTGATGCTGGCAAATTCATGATCAGCACAAATGCCGGGGCTTCCCAAATGGCAGGTGCTGATTGTCACGAAAACTTCTTTTCCACATCCTGGGAAAACAGCCAGAACCCGCGTGCGATGGGTGAAGTGCTGAACCAGCGTGGCGTCAAGTCGCTTTATGTGATGGCACCAAACTACGCAGCCGGTAAAAACATGGTTGAAGGTGTTGAAGCAACTTTCACTGGTGAAATCCTTGGCCGTGACATGACCCGTTGGGGTGCTGACGCGCAACTCGACTTCTCCGCCGAACTCGCCAAAGCGCGGGCATCTGGTGCAGAAGCTATCTTCATCTTCTATCCTGGCCGCGCCGGTGGTGCTTTCATCAAGCAATACATGCAGGCTGGTCTGGAAGAGGTTATGGACCTGTATACCGTATTTACGGTTGATGGCATTTCTCTGCCGCGGTTCCAGGAAGCTGAATTGAGCGGTGTGTTGGGCACTTTCAACACCAATTACTGGTCGCCTGATCTGGACAATGCACAGAACCAGCGTTTCGTAGCTGACTATATCGAAAAATATGGTCAGATTCCGTCACATTATTCTTCACAGGCCTACGACCTGGTCTTCATGATCAAAGCCGCTGTTGAAGCTGTTGATGGTGATCTGGACGATATGGATGGTATCCGTGAAGCTCTTGAATCTGCAAACTTCGATTCAGTGCGTGGTGATTTTGAATATGGTTCCAATCATTTCCCGATCCAGAATTTCTATCTGCGGGAAGTGGTAGAAGATTCAGAAGGCCGTTGGGCAACTCAGATTGTTTCCACGGTTTATGAAAACATGGAAAATCCTTATATCGCAGATTGCCCAATGTAATCTGACTATATTTTAAAGCCTATCTCGGGGGCGCATTCTTGCGCCCCCGTTTCACACCTACCTAAGTTACATAGACATTCAGATAGCGCAGCCGCTCCTGGGGGAAGTGTCAAATATGGATTATATTCTTCTGGTTACGCAGCTGCTGAATGGCCTGCAATTGGGCATTCTTCTGTTCTTGCTGGCCGCTGGCCTGACGCTGGTTTTTGGCATCATGGACCTGGTCAATCTGGCACACGGATCATTTTACATGATCGGCGCTTTTCTGAGCGCCACCATCGCAGCCATTACCGGATCCTTCATGGTTGGATTGGTGCTGGGAATACCGCTCGCTTTTCTTGTCGGGTCGCTGGTTGAAATTTCAACCCTGCGAACCCTGTATGCGCGCAACCATCTGGATCAGGTTCTGGCGACTTTCGGGCTCATCCTGTTTTTCGATACCCTGGTTCATCTGGTCTGGGGACCGGTCGGCGTGGCGATTACCTTGCCGGACTATCTTGATACATCGATCCGTTTGCCGGGCGACATCATTGTCCCGACCATCAGACTGTTCATTATTGGGGTTGGGTTGCTTGTGGCGGCCTTTCTGTATTTTCTGGTGGCGCGTACCCGAATGGGAATGCTGATCAGGGCGGGGGCCTCGAACCGCACAATGGCCGGTGCGTTGGGTGTGGATATCCAGCGGCTATTCACGCTCGTATTTGGTATGGGTGCCGCGTTGGCTGGCCTTGCCGGTTTGATGGCAACTTCAATTACCACCGAAGCAACTATCGGCATGGGCAATGATATTATCATTCAGGCCTTCGTTGTGATCGTTATCGGCGGCATCGGCTCAATTCGTGGCGCCTTTGTGGCCGCAATTGTCGTTGGTCTGGTGGATACTCTTGGCCGCTCCTACCTGGATCAATTGTTCAAGATTTTCATTTCGGATCAGAATGCCGAAACGGCGGCTCCTGCGGTCGCGGCCATGCTGATTTACATCATGATGGCGGCAATCCTGTTTTTCAGTCCTCAAGGACTGTTCCCACCCAAGACGCGATAGGGTCCCTTAATTTATGGACAGTCTGTTTTCAAAAAATTTCTCCTATCGGGCCTGGTTCTACGGGGTCGGGTTGATATGCGTTATTTTACTTCCGGTTTATGCATCTGCGTCCGGTCAGCATAATCTGATTTCCTTTGGCTCCCTGATCATGTGTTTCGCCATGGCAGCGGTCAGCCTGAACCTGATTTTGGGATTTGGCGGCATGGTCAGCTTTGGCCATGCGGCTTACCTGGCAATTGGCGGATATACCGTCGGGATCAGCGTCTATTACGGTTACAATAACGGGTTCCTGCATTTGTTGCTGGCGGCATTGTTCGCTGCAGCGTTCGCGCTGGTTACCGGAGCCATCAGCCTTAAAACCAAGGGCGTGTATTTCATCATGATCACGCTCGCCTTTGCGCAGATGATGTATTTCGCCTTTATCAGTCTCGAGGAATTTGGTGGTGATGACGGTCTGATCGTTGATAATCGCAGTGATTTCTCGCCCTTTTTGAATATCGAGAATGACAACATCCTCTATTATCTGATCCTCGCCGTACTTATCGGGATGGTGTATCTGGTCTACAAAATCGTAAACAGCCGGTTCGGAGCTGTCATCCAGGGCACCATGTCAAACGAGCCGCGCATGCAGGCGCTTGGTTACGCCACCTATCAATATCGTATTGTCTGTTATGTGATTGCCGGTGTTATGTGCGCTATGGCTGGAGTGCTCTACGTCAATTACGCAAATTTTGTGAACCCGGGCGATACCTCCTGGACCACTTCGGGCGAGCTGATTTTCATGGTTGTTCTTGGTGGCATGGGGTCTGTTTTCGGCCCCGTATTGGGAGCCGCAACGTTTTTTATCATCGCGGAATATGTTGGCGATCTTCCTGAAATAGGGGTTTACTGGCGCATCTATTTCGGACCGTTCCTGGTGCTTGTGGTGCTGTTTGCCCGAAGCGGCATTGATGGCTGGCTCGGTCGTTTCATCGTGCCTCCGGAAGCCATCCGCCACGATATGATCAGGGCGTCGGGCAAAAAACGGTTTCTTGCCACGCTGATCGATGTCGCAATTCTGGTATTCTTGTCCTGGTTGTTGATTGTGCTGATCGCCCCAGCGCTGATGGAGCTGCCGGACCAGAGCCATCACAGACATCTGATCATGATTATTTGTAGCTACCTTGTAATGGGCTGGGTTTTTTACAATCATTTCATTTTGCCCTCGACAGCACGACAAGGTTCGGTCGGCAAAATTATGACGGGCCTCCGTGTCGTGTCGGCTGATGGCCGCACAATGACGGCGGGGCAGGCGGTCCAGCGCAACTTTGGCCAATTGCTGAATATCGGCACGTTGCTGGTTGGCTATATTGGCTGTCTTATGGACCCAAAACGGTTGGCGTTGCATGATGATCTGGCCGCAACGCGGGTGGTGGAGCGGGGCAACGACGATGACTGAGATTGTTCTAAAGGTTGAAGCTCTGGAGAAAAGTTTTGGCGGTGTCCATGCCACCGACAATGTTGATTTGGACGTTCATAAAAACGAAATTCATGCCATTATCGGACCAAATGGCGCTGGCAAGACAACGCTGATTTCCCAGTTGGCGGGTGCCCTGATGTGTGATGAGGGTCATATAGCGTTTGCCGGAAGCGATATAACGCGCCTTTCGCCGCACAAGCGCTCGCAACTGGGTCTGGCTCGTTCGTTCCAGATTACTTCGGTGTTTCTCAATATGCCGGTGCTGACCAATGTTTCGTTGGCGGTTCAATCCCGGCAGGGGCATTCCTACCGGTTCTGGAAATCGTCCTTGAATGATCCGGCTTTAACAGAACCTGCCAAAGCTATGCTGGAAAAAGTAAATCTGTCAGGTCGCCACGACGCAATCTGCCGTGAATTGTCACACGGCGAACACCGCCAGCTAGAGATCGCGATGGCGCTGGCGACCGAGCCAACCATGTTGTTGCTGGACGAGCCGATGGCGGGGATGGGGCCGGAGGAATCCCATCGTATGATTGACACCCTCAAACAGCTCAAGGGTGACATGACTATTCTGCTGATCGAGCATGATATGGACGCCGTATTTGCCCTCGCTGACCGTGTCACGGTGCTTGTCTATGGGCGTGTCATTGCGTCCGGCACGCCTGATGAAATTCGCAATAATGAAGATGTACGCCACGCTTACCTGGGCGAAGAGACCGGCAATGCTTGAAGTTAAAGACATCAAAACATTCTACGGCCAGAGCCAGGCTTTGTTCGGGATGAATCTCACCGTGAAAACCGGTGAAGTCGTTACCTTGATCGGGCGCAATGGGATGGGAAAAACTACCACCCTGAATACGATCATGGGAATAATCCCGTCACGGTCGGGTCGGATCGTTTTCAACGATACAGATATTACCGAAAGCCCGTCCTTTCGCGTTGCCCAATATGGCATCGCCATTGTCCCCGAGGGACGGCAGATTTTTCCAAATCTCACAGTCAGGGAAAATCTGATCGCCACCGCTTCCAACCGGTCCGGGCGGGCAGATCCGTGGAAAATCGAGAAGATATTTGCGATGTTTCCGGAATTGTCTGATCGTGGCTCCCAGATGGGGAACCTGTTGTCTGGCGGTGAGCAACAGATGCTGGCCATCGGCCGCGCTCTGATGACCAATCCGGATCTTTTGATTTTTGATGAAGCTACAGAGGGGCTGGCTCCATTAGTCAGGCAGATCATCTGGACTTGTATCGGTCGCCTCAAGGACGAGCGCCAGTCGATCCTCGTTGTCGATAAAAATATTTCTGATCTCTGCCGTATTGCCGATCGCCACTATATCATCGAGAAAGGTGTGGTTGTTTGGGAAGGCACGTCCAAGCAATTAATGGCGAATTCCGAGCTCCACGCTCGCTATTTGGGGGTATAGTTCCCGTTTCTCTGGACACAGGTCCGTACTTAGCCACAATGCGCTTCAGGAACGGGAGAGTATAATGAGCAAAGAGTTTTATAACAGCACCAGCGATATGGTGGACCGCCACTTGGCCGAGGGCCGTGGTGGCAAGATCGCGATCATCGATGATAAGGGTGAATACACCTACGAAGCGTTGGCCAAGCGGGTCAATCAGGGCGCCAATATGCTCGCCGACCTTGGCTATCAGCGCGAAGCCCGCGCTGCCATGATCATGCTCGATACGTTTGATTTCCCTTCTGTTTTCTGGGGCGCCATCAAAGCCGGAATTATACCGGTCCCGCTCAATACCCTCCTCACCACCGAACAATATAAATATATTCTCGAAGATTGCCGCGCCCGGATTTTATTCATATCCGCTGCCTTGCTTCCGCAAGTTGAGCCAATTCTCGATTCTTTGCCGTTCCTGCAACATGTCGTAATATCTGATGGCGATGCCGGGCCACATGAAGACCTGACAGCGTTGCTGGACGCAGCTGAGGATACCTTTGAAGCCGTCGATACAACCAGAGATGAAGTTGCATTCTGGCTGTTTTCATCAGGCTCCACCGGCATGCCAAAAGGTGTGTTGCATCGCCATTCTTCACCGCGCGCAATTTACGATAGTTACGGCAAGCAGATATTAGGTATCCGCGAAGATGATGTGGTGTTCTCGGCGGCCAAGCTGTTTTTTGCCTACGGCTTGGGGAACGGGTCCATGTTCCCTCTGGGTGCCGGTGCAACTGCGGTTTTGATGGCTGAACGGCCCACGCCGGAATCCTGCATGCGCACCATGAGGCGCACCAACCCGACAATTTTTCACGGCGTGCCAACTTTGTATGTGGCGATGCTGGCCGACGAGAATTGCGTCCCCGAAAACGGATCTTCGAATTTGCGAATTTGCGCGTCAGCTGGCGAAGCGCTCCCGGAGAATATCGGAAATCGTTTTGAAAAACTCTTTGGGGTTGAAATTCTGGATGGCGTCGGCTCAACCGAATTCCTGCATATGTTTTTGTCGAACCGCCCTGGCGAAGTTCGCTATGGCACGTCCGGTGTTGCAAATCCGGGTTACAAAATTCGTTTGGTCGATGAAGAGGGCAACGACGTGACGAAAGGAGATATCGGGGAGATGATCGTCGATGGACCTTCTGCCGGCAATGAATATTGGAACCAGCGTGAAAAGACCATCAACACATTTCAGGGACGCTGGACCTGGACCGGCGATAAATATTATCAGGACGATGACGGGATTTACCATATATGCGGTCGCTCCGATGACATGTTCAAGGTATCGGGCATCTGGGTGTCGCCGTTTGAAGTTGAAGGTGCGCTAATCAGCCATGATGCGGTGGTGGAAGCGGCCGTCATCCCATTTGAAGATGACGATACCCTGATCAAGCCCAAGGCATTTTTAATTCTGGCAGATGGCGTTACGCTCGACGATGCGCTGCGCGAAGACTTGAAGGCCCACGTTAAAGCGTTGGCGGGGGCGTGGAAATATCCGCGCTGGATTGATCAGGTTGAAGAATTGCCAAAAACAGCGACCGGAAAAATCCAGCGCTTCATGTTGCGCGACTGAGAGTGGCCTGGATGCGGGAATTGAACGGGCACATGGACATCGCGCCGCGCAATGGTGGCGATCCGGAAAAGCTTGAATATTTGTGGCTGGGGCCGCCGCCGGATGAAGCGCCAACCCTTGTGCTTCTTCACGAGGGGCTGGGGAGCGTTACGAAATGGCAGGATTTCCCGGCCATATTGACCGAAGCCACCGGGCTTGGAACTCTGGTTTATTCCCGCAAGGGATATGGCAGTTCGGTCCATGTCGAACTACCTCGCCATTTGAATTATATGCACCTTGAGGCCGAAGAAATTCTCGGCGCTGTGCTGGATCATTGGAATATCAAAAGCTGTATTCTGGTCGGCCATAGCGATGGTGCTTCAATTGCAACTATTTATGCTGGTCAATTCGATGACCCGAGGATCAAGGGGCTGGTGCTCATCGCGCCGCATTTCTTCGTCGAGGAAGAATCTCTAGCCGCTATCAAAGTGGCGAAAGAGGCTTGGGAGACAACGGGTTTTCGCGAAAAGCTGAAGCGTTATCACGGCGACAACGTGGATTGCGCCTTTTGGGGCTGGAACCGGGTTTGGCTGGAGAACGATTTCCGCGACTGGAATATCGAAGAATTTCTGCCAAAGTTGAAGGTGCCTGTGTTGATCATCCAGGGACTTGATGACGCTTATGGCACGCCAAAACAATGGGAAGCGGCAGAGGACAAATGCGTGGTGCCGGTCACCGTCGCCGCTTTGCCGGATTGCCAGCATTTGCCGTTCAGGGAAAACCCGAAAATGACCCTTGAAGCATGCGTGAAATTTATCGCCGGCCTGGTTTAAAACCATCCTTGCTGAATTTTCGCAATAACGCGAACGAATCTTCGATCGCAGTCTGACTGGTATCTATCGTGTAGTCGGCCTGGGAATAATAAAGCTCACGCTCGTTCAGGATCAGCCGCAATTCATCCATCGCCAGATCGTTACCTGCCATTGGGCGCAAATCGCCTTGGTCTATAACCCGCTGCATATGTTCTTCAGGTGTCGCTTTGATCCATATTGTGAGATAGCGACTGAGTAGGGTATCAAATGAGCCCCGCGATTGAACCAGGCTGCCGCCAGCCTCAATGACCGCAATGGAATGGCTTTCGTTGATCCGGTCCAGGGCCTGGCGCTCAATACGACGATATGTCTTCTGCCCCATAAGCTCGATGATTTCACCAACCGCCATTCCTGAAATATCTTCGATGATATCGGAGAGTTTTAAAAAACTGACACCGTGAAGCTCAGCAAGTTTTGTTCCAAGAGTAGATTTGCCCGCGCCGCGCAGACCAATCAATGCGACGCCGCGATTTCGCTTCTCGGTTGGCTTTTTCTGGCGCAATAAGGTGCGGTAGGTGTTGGCCTGTTCGTGCTGGTCCATCCGGCTGATAAGGCCGGCAAGGGGAGGGCTGATCTCCGGGTCCTCTTTAGTTGCAGGGATAAATGTCTGCAACGGTTCGCCCAGTACATCGGCAATGCGCAGCAGCAGCCCTAACGTGACATTGGCCCGTCCGCGCTCAACTTCGCCAAGGTAGCGTTCAGAAATATTGGTTTTGGTACCCAAACGCCTGCGCGTCATTCCGTGCCGGGTGCGCAGCAATCGCACATTGCGCCCAACCGTGAGCATGAGCATCAGCTCATCGTCACTCCTGCCGTCACGGTTTGATTTTCCGCTGGTCTTTGCGAGACTTTCGTCAATTTTGTTCATATTTCGGTGCCCACAGTCTAGAATGCTTGCAGCTTATAGACGGTATTTTCTAAAATAGGAAGTATAAATCATACATTGATTGTGAAATTGGTTTATCTGTAATATTTATTTTTTGGGCAATCCGCTGAAATGGTGGGTTTTTATAGAGAAGGGGAAGATGGTGCGGATCGATTTTCAAACATCGCCGGAATTATATAACCACTGGAAACTCGATTTCGACGGTCCTGTTGCAACCGTCACCATGGATGTCGATCCGGAATCCGGGTTGGTTCCTGGTTACGAATTGAAGTTGAACTCTTATGATCTTGGCGTCGATATTGAACTTTATGACGCGGTCATGCGGCTCAAATTCGAGCATCCTGAAGTGAAAGTTGTTTTGCTTCGTTCTGGTAAAGACAAGGTATTTTGCGCGGGCGCCAATATCCGAATGCTCAGCCAGTCGAGCCATAATCATAAGGTGAATTTTTGTAAATTCACGAATGAAACCCGGAACACAATTGAAGTCGCCCAAGATGATTCCGACCAGACCTGGGTTTGTGTGGTCAATGGCACTGCAGCTGGCGGCGGCTACGAGTTGGCTTTAGCGACTGACTATATTGTTCTAATCGATGATAACGCTTCGTCTGTCTCCCTCCCTGAAGTGCCGCTACTGGCAGTGTTGCCAGGCACTGGCGGCCTTACCCGCGTTACAGACAAGCGCAAAGTGCGCCGTGACCGGGCGGATATTTTCTGCACCCTCGAAGAAGGCATTCGCGGATCGCGTGCCGTTGATTGGCGTCTGGTTGATGAAACCGTGAAAGGCTCTGCTCTTGAAGAACGGCTTGGCGAATTGACCGCAGAATTTGCTGGCAAATCGAACCGGCCTGATAACGCCGCTGGCGTCAAGCTGCCACCTCTGGATCGCGAATTTACTGATGACGGTGTACGCTATTCCACCCTCGAAGTTGAAGTGAGTAAGGAAACTGGTGTTGCGACACTGACCGTCAAGGGCCCGACGCAGGACGCCCCTGCGGATGGTGATGCGGCTGCAGCCGAAGGCGCAGAATTCTGGCCGCTGCGGTTATGTCGTGAACTCGATGACGCTATTTTGCATCTTCGCGCCAACGAACTGACTGCTGGAATTTGGAGTCTCAAAACAGAAGGCGACCCGGCCAGGGTCCTGGCCTATGACGCTTTGCTTGAAAAGGGCCAGGAAAATTGGTTCCTGCATGAAGTATTCAGCTATTGGAAACGCACCGTGAAGCGGCTTGATGTTACGTCGCGGACATTGATCGCACTTGCGGAGCCCGGATCATGTTTCGCCGGATTTCTGGCCGAAATCATGTTTGCTGCCGACCGCAGCTTCATGTTTGAAGGCACCGAAGAAGGCGACAACCGCCATGAAGCCGAACTAACATTATCAGCGGCCAACTTCGGTCCGTTGCCAATGGCTAACGGTTTGTCCCGCCTTGAAACCAGGTTCCTCGGTGAGATGGAATCTTTCGAGAGTGCCAAAGCAGCAACCTCCCAGACACTAAGCGCCGTTCGCGCCGCTGAACTGGGTTTGGTGACTGATGCCTTTGACGATATTGATTGGGACGACGAAGTGAGGATCATGCTCGAAGAGCGGATCAGTTTTTCTCCCGACGGTCTGACGGGAATGGAAGCCAATCTTCGTTTTCCTGGTCCTGAAACCATGGAGACAAAAATCTTTGGCCGTCTCACAGCATGGCAGAACTGGATTTTCCAGCGGCCAAATGCTGTTGGTGAAGATGGAGCATTGTTGAAATACGGCACTGGCGTGCGCGCGTCATATGACAAGAAAAGGGTTTGACGATGAATATTGAAGTTAGTTACGACGACCTCATCCCGAATAACGTGGACCTGTCGGGCGACCCCAAGCTGAAGCGGGCGCTTGAGCAATGGCATCCCGGATACATCGATTGGTGGAAAACCGCCGGACCTGATGGGTATCAGGAAGATGAAGTTTATCTGCGTACTGCTGTTAGCGTTGACCCCAAGGGCTGGGCAAAATTCGGTTACGTAAAAATGCCGGAATATCGGTGGGGCGTGCTGCTGTCTCCAGCCATTGAAGGGCGTACAATTCCCTTCGGCGAACATAAGGGCGAGCCAGCATGGCAGGAAGTGCCGGGCGAATACCGCTCACTCATGCGTCGCCTGATCGTTATTCAGGGCGATACGGAACCGGCATCCGTTGAGCAACAACGCGCACTCGGCGCGACCGCACCTTCGCTCTACGATCTGCGCAATCTGTTCCAGGTTAACGTGGAAGAGGGCCGTCATCTCTGGGCCATGGTCTACCTGTTGCAGAAATATTTCGGTCGTGATGGCCGCGAAGAAGCCGCCGCATTGCTGGAACGCCGCTCAGGTCATGATGACAATCCAAGAATGCTTGGTGCATTCAACGAGAAAACCCCGGATTGGCTGTCTTTCTTTATGTTCACGTTCTTCACCGACCGTGACGGCAAGATGCAACTGGATTCATTGGCACAATCCGGCTTCGATCCCTTGTCGCGCACCTGCCGGTTCATGCTGACCGAAGAAGCGCATCATATGTTTGTTGGTGAAACCGGCGTTGGCCGCGTTATCCAGCGTACTTGTGAAGGGATGAAAGAAGCTGGTATCGATGATCCATACGATATTGAAGCTATCCGTAAACTCGGCCTGATCGACCTGCCGACCCTCCAGAAAAAGGCCTGGTTGCATTATTCCCTGAGCATGGATTTGTTTGGTGCGGAAGTCTCGACCAATGCTGCCAACGCTTTCAATTCAGGCATCAAGGGGCGGTTCCAGGAAACCAAGATTGATGACGATCATCAATTGCTGAACGACACCTATCCTGTTCTGAAAAAGGTTGGCGACAAATTCGAATTTGTCGATACCCCAGCCCTTTCGGCGCTAAATGGCCGGTTGCGGGATGATTATTCAGGTGATTGTGAAAAAGGTGTTGGCCGTTGGAACAAGATCATTGAAAAAGCCGGTGTGGATTTCAAATTGAAACTTTCCCATTCGGCGTTCAATCGCAAGATCGGGGAATTTTCTGAAATCGAAGCAACTCCGGATGGCGATATTCTGACTGCTGACGAATGGGAAGCCCGCAAGGATGAATTCCTGCCAAATCCCAGCGACATGGATTACATCACTTCTTTGATGAAACCTGTTTATGGTATTGGTGAATATGCCAACTGGATCGCCGCTCCGAAGGTCGGCATCGACAACAAGCCTGGCGATTTTGAATATGTTCGCCTTGATCAAAGCTAGATACTAAAACCCAGAGTTCGGCCGGGACCGGAGGGGATCCGGTTCCGGCCTATACTTTGAAAATGCGGGAAAGACAAAAATGAATTCACCGCTGCGTCAGCATCTGATTGACCCGGAAATGTGTATTCGGTGCGGGACCTGTGAAGAGACCTGCCCGATTAGCGCTGTCTCTCACAACGACGATAATTACGTTGTTGATGCGAAAATCTGCGAACTCTGCATGAATTGTATTTTGCCGTGTCCCACAGGATCGATCGATCATTGGCGGATCGTCAAGACGCCGTATTCTCTTGAGGAGCAGTTTTCATGGGACGAGTTGCCGGAGCAGGCGGAAACTTCGCCAGAAGATGAAGATGCGTTTGAAACCCTTGATGAAGATGTGGTTGCCTTGCTCAAGACGGCGCATTCTGCTGTTGATGGCGGTGCCAGAGCGCCTGATTCAGCCGCCACTCCATCGGTCAATCTCTATACAATAGCCAAGCCCGCAATCGCCAGGGTAGCCGGTAATTTGCCGATTACTGATGCGGGCGCTGAAAACGATATCCGCCATATTGTGCTCGATTTTGAGAATGCCGCTTTCCCGGTTCTTGAAGGGCAAAGCATCGGCATCATCCCGCCCGGCAAAGATGAACGCGGCAAACCGCATCGCTTGCGGCTATATTCCATTTCCAGCCCCCGCGATGGCGAACGCCCGAATTTCAATAATCTTGCTCTGACAGTGAAACGACATATCACCGAAGTCGACGGCAAGATGCATAACGGGGTGGCATCGAATTACCTTTGCGATCTGGAGCGCGGTGCCGAGGTCACGGTAACCGGTCCCTATGGCAGCACCTTCCTGATGCCGAATGATCCTGACGCCAATATCATTATGATTTGCACTGGAACCGGATCAGCGCCATTCCGCGCCTTTACCGAACGCCGTCGCCGTTCCCAGCCAAATGCAGCGGGAAAAATGATCATGTTCTTTGGCGCCCGGCGTCCTGAAGAATTACCTTATTTTGGGCCTCTCAAAAAAGTGCCAACCAAGGTGCTTGAACAGGAACTGGTATTTTCGCGGCTTGACGGGCAAGAAAAAGAATATGTCCAGGACCGGATGCGCCAGAAATCGGAAGAAATTCTGGAGCTGATCGAAAGTGACGCAACCTACATCTACATTTGCGGCCTCAAGGAAATGGAAGCCGGCGTCGGCGAAGCGCTGAACGATATTTGTCGGCGTGGCGGAGACGATTGGGAAACGCGCCGCAAGGCAATGCTTGAATCGGGCCGATATCATGTCGAAACCTACTGACCGCGCACCTGATTTCATCGACAAACGTAAACTCAATTGGGGCGACACAGACTCAGCGCGGATGGCCTATACAGGCCGCTTTCTCGATTTTGTCGTCGAAGCGGTTGAACATTGGTTTGACGAATTTTTCGGACTTGATTGGTACGATCTCAATGAAAATATGGGGTTCGGCACACCGTTTCGTCATGTGGAACTGGAATTCCGGGACAAACTAACGCCGCGCGATATTGTTGAGACGGAGTTGCGGATTACCAGGGTCACCCGGACAACAATCAGTTTTGATATTTTGTCCTATGGCAACTCAAAAACATTGGGGCGAAGGCTTTGTTTCACAGGAAAATGTACGATTGTATTTGTGAAATTCGATACTGAAAAAAGTGCAGCAATCCCTAATGAGTTTCGCGAGAAGTTGAAAGCTGCAGGCTTTACAGATTGACCGTTTGTGCATTCTGCGCAGCGCGGCCTAGCAATAAATTCCATCCTTGATATGTTTCTAGTTCAGTTTTTGAACGAAAAAACAATAAAATCATAATTGATTTGGGAGGCAGTTTTGTCCGAGGAAAACAACTCGTTTGATGTCGTCATAATTGGTGCCGGTATCATCGGCGCGGCGGTCGGGTTTGAACTATCAAAACGCGGCTATAAAACTCTCAATGTCGATAAAAACCCCGCCTCCGGGTACGGCTCCACATCAAGTTCATGCGCTATTATCCGGGTGCATTATTCAACCATCCCCGGAACCGCTCTGGCCTATGAGAGCTATTACGACTGGAAAAACTGGGCCGGATATCTGGACGCAGAAGATGAGCGTGGCATGGCGGCATTTCATGAGACCGGTTGCCT
Organism: Hyphomicrobiales bacterium; assembly: GCA_021775875.1. Lineage (GTDB taxonomy): Bacteria > Pseudomonadota > Alphaproteobacteria > Rhizobiales > NORP267 > NORP267. The sequence continues at coordinate 112,555 of JAJFHA010000011.1, forward strand.
GGTCATGAAGACCAAACAGAACGGATATCTTGAAAATATTTGCGCTAATGTGGCAGCGCTCGATATTCCGTTCGAGCATTGGGACGCGGCCCAAATTGTTGAGGCGATACCTGCTTACGACATGAAAAAATACTGGCCGCCAAAGCGCATGGAAGACGAAGGCTTTGCTGAACCAACCGGCGGCGAAGTTGATGGGGCGGTGATGTTTCCCAATGCGGGTTACATTTCTGACCCTCAACTGGCTACGCATAATTTGCAGCGCGCTGCTGAAGCAAAAGGCGGGACTTTTCTGTTCAACAAGTCCGTTGTCGCAATTCCGCAATCGAACGGACGGGTATCAGGCGTCGAACTTGACGATGGCACCATGATCTCGGCTCCCGTCGTGGTCAATGTTGCGGGACCCCATTCCGCGATTATCAACGAAATGGCGGATGCGCTGGGGGATATGAATATCAAAACCAAAGCGCTGCGCCAGGAGGTGGTGCATGTACCGGCAGCGCCCGGCATGGATTTCGAAGACAACGGGTTTGTGATTTCCGACAGCGACATCGCTTGTTATTGCCGCCCCGAATCCGGCAACCATATTCTTGTCGGCAGCGAAGACCCTGATTGCGACGGTCACACTTTTGTAAATCCCGATGACTTCAACCGCGATTTTTCCGACCAATGGACCACCCAGGCCCATCGCATGGCTCAGCGCATCCCGAGCCTCGGTATCCCGAGCAAGATGCGCGGCGTCGTTGATCTCTATGATGTCAGTGACGACTGGATCCCGATCTATGACAAATCTTCGGTTGGCGGCTATTACATGGCAATTGGCAGCAGCGGCAACCAGTTCAAGAATGCTTCCCAAGCCGGTGCCATCATGGCCGAACTGATCGGTTATTGCGAAGGAGGCCGGGATCACGATACCGATCCGATGACGTTCGAGTTGAAAAGAGTGCAGCACAACCTTGACGTATCAGCCTTTTCCAGGCTTCGCGAAATCAATCAGGACAGCAGTTTCTCGGTTCTGGGGTAGTTCCGCAATGCGTTACCCCGGCGAAAGCCGGGGTCCAGCTGGATGTGTCTATTTTCTTATCAGGCAGACTGGATTCCGGCTTTCGCCGGAATGACGAAAAGGCGCGTCACAATTTCGTTACCCCGGACTAGTTCCGGGGTCCAGCGGGTAGCTAGCGATATAATTTCTCAATTCAACTATTTTAAAATGCTCAGATTATTTGTTGTCAAAATTTGAGATATTTGAGAATAAGTAGCCAATCATTGCACCAATCAAGGCTGCTATGGTTGAAGAGTCTACTTTGTTCGCCAGGGCAAGAATAATAATTCCGGGTATAAACGATGCAACGGCAATAAACTGAATTCCGCGAACACCGATTCCCAAGCCTTTTGTACCGTTCTCTCGCGTTGAAGTGTAGCGATTGAAAATATACCCCACCACAGCTATTGGTATGACGGATGCACAAATAATCTGAATTATCTCTACAGGTGTCATCCAATTCCTATCTGTGCTGGATTCTTGTTTTCGCCAAACGGACGTATGTGGTTTGGTTTTTTGATCAACTACACCCGCTAGTGCCGCCGCAGGTGTCGCATTTCAGGCAGGTGCCGTTGCGGACCATGGTGAAGTTGCCGCATTCGACGCAGGCTTCGCCTTCATAACCTCTGGCACGGGCTTGAGCGAGCTGCATGGCTTCGCTGGGAGCCGTTGCTTTCTCGGCCTCTGTTTCCGGCTCGACCTTGCGGGCGGTTGCTGCTTCGCCCGTTGCAGCGCCGCTATCGGCCAGCGCGCGAGCGCGGGCTTGCAGGGACCCAACGGTTCCGGAGTCGCTTGCGGTGCCAGATTCCGCGCTTGAAATAACAGTCAATCCATCGCTAACCCTGCCGCGCACCAGGCCTTTGGAAACATGGCCCTGGAAGCTGCTTGGCTTGCCTTCACTGACCCCGGTCCCCATTGCGGTGGCACCGATATCTTCTGGATTGACATGGGCCAGATCGTGGCGGCCAAGGTAAGAGATAGCCAATTCGCGGAAGACATAATCGAGGATGGATGTTGCGTTCTTGATCGCTTCGTTGCCCTGCACCATGCCAGCCGGTTCAAACCGGGTAAATGTAAAGGCTTCCACATATTCTTCAAGCGGGACGCCATATTGCAGACCGAGCGAGATGGCGATGGCAAAATTATTCATCAGGCTGCGGAAGGCTGCGCCTTCTTTATGCATGTCGATGAAAATCTCGCCGATCCGGCCGTCTTCATATTCGCCGCTTCTGAGATAAACCTTGTGGCCGCCAACAACGGCCTTCTGGGTATAGCCTTTGCGGCGATCGGGGAGGCGGTCGCGCCCGACCTTCTCGACGATTTTTTCAACAATCCGCTCCGCCGCAACCGCTGCCCGCTGGGTAGCTGGTTGATCGCTGGCAATCGTTTCCGCAATATCGTCTTCATCCTCATCATCGCTCAAAATCTGGGCGTTGAGAGGTTGCGACAGTTTCGATCCATCCCGGTAAAGCGCGTTTGCCTTGAGGCCAAGCCGCCATGACAACATGTAAGCTTCTTTACATTCCTCAATCGTTGCCGTTCCGGGCATGTTGACGGTTTTGGAAATAGCCCCGGAGATAAACGGCTGCGCTGCCGCCATCATGTGGATGTGGCTATCTACCGAGAGATACCGCTTGCCGATCCGTCCACAAGGATTGGCGCAATCAAAGACTTCCAGATGTTCTTGCCTGAGGCCGGGAGCTCCCTCAAGGGTCATGGCGCCGCAACAATAAATGTTGGCTTGTTCGATGTCTTTTTTAGAAAAGCCAATTTCCGCCAGCAGATCAAATTCAGGATCTTCGAGGCGGGCGGCATCGATGCCAAGAACATCAACACAGAATTCTTCACCGAGCGTCCATTTGTTGAACGCGAATTTGATATCAAATGCTGTGGCTAATCCGCTCTCAATATTAGCGATTCTTTCTGCGGTAAATCCGTTTGCGGCGAGGCTGTCATGGTTGACGCCCGGCCCATCGGCCAGCGTTCCATTGCCAACTGCGTAACGGATGATTTTGCCAATCCCATCTTCATCATATCCAAGCGTTGCAAGTGCTTCCGGCACCGACTGGTTGATGATCTTGAAATACCCGCCACCGGCAAGCTTCTTGAATTTCACCAACGCAAAATCAGGTTCAATCCCCGTCGTGTCGCAATCCATCACCAGGCCGATTGTGCCTGTTGGCGCGATCACGCTGGTCTGGGCGTTGCGGTAGCCGTGTTTTTCGCCAAGCTCAAGCGCCCGGTCCCAGGCTTTGACAGCATGCTGGACCAGCGTCTTGTCAGACGCATTATGATGATCAAGAGGAACGGGGTTTATGTTCAGGGCGCTATAGCCGTCACTGTTACCATGGGCAGCGTTGCGATGATTACGGATCACCCGCAGCATTCCGTCCCGATTCTTGTCGAAGCCTTTGAAAGTACCAATCTCTTTGGCCATCTCAGCCGATGTAGCATAGGCGACGCCGGTCATAAGTGCGGTAATGGCACCACAAAGCGCCCGGCCTTCGTCTGAATCATAAGAGATACCAGCCGACATCAGCAGGCCGCCAATATTGGCGTAACCAAGCCCGAGGGTGCGGTATTCGTAAGACAGCTTGGCAATTTCCTTGGAAGGGAATTGCGCCATCATCACCGAGATTTCCAGAACGATGGTCCAGAGCCGTGTGGCATGCTCAAAAGAATCCACGTTGAAGCTACGGTCTTCGTTGCGGAACTTGATCAGGTTCAGAGACGCAAGATTACACGCCGTATCATCCAGGAACATATATTCCGAACAAGGATTAGATGCCCGGATCGGACCGGATTCAGGGCAGGTATGCCAATCGTTGATGGTGGTGTGATACTGGATCCCTGGATCCGCACATGTCCATGCTGCGGTTCCAACCTGTTCCCATAGATCGCGTGCATTGACTGTATTGGCAATCTTGCCATCGGTGCGGCGGATCAGGTCCCATTGGCCATCATTTTCAACGGCGCGCAGGAAATCATCCGTTACACGGACTGAATTGTTTGAATTCTGTCCCGATACCGTCAGATAGGCATCTGAATCCCAATCGGTATTATAGGTATCGATTTCCAGTTCTTTATATCCCTGGCGGGCAAACTGGATAATCCTCTGGATATAATTGTCCGGGATATACATTTTTCGGGCGGCACGGATTTCGCGCTTCAGGGCCGGGTTGCAAGAAGGATCGAAGCAATCGTCGCCGGGGGCTTCGCAATTAACGCATGCCTTGAAAATCAGTTTCAAATGGTGAGCACTGATTTTGGAGCCTGTTACGAGCGCCGCTACTTTCTGCTCTTCTTTCACTTTCCAGTTGATATAGGTCTCGATATCGGGATGGTCGATATCAATCACAACCATCTTGGCCGCGCGCCGCGTCGTGCCACCGGATTTGATCGCGCCTGCTGCCCGGTCACCGATTTTCAGGAATGACATCAGGCCGGAGGATTTGCCACCGCCCGACAGGGATTCGCCCTCGCTGCGCAAATGCGAAAAATTCGATCCCGTGCCCGAGCCATATTTGAATAGGCGCGCTTCCCGGACCCAAAGGTCCATGATCCCGCCTTCATTGACCAGGTCATCGCTAATTGACTGGATGAAACAGGCATGGGGCTGGGGATGCTCGTAAGATGATTTGGATTTTGTCAGCCGGCCGCTTTTATAATCCACATAATGATGCCCCTGGCTGGGACCATCAATGCCATAGGCCCAATGAATGCCGGTATTGAACCATTGCGGAGAATTCGGCGCACATTGCTGGGTTGCTAGCATAAACCGCAATTCATCATAAAACGCGCGGGCATCATCTTCCGAGCTGAAATAATCGCCCTTCCAGCCCCAATAGGTCCAGGTGCCAGCAAGGCGGTCAAAAACCTGCCGGGCATCCATTTCAGGACCGTAACGTTCGCTTTCGGGAAGTTCGGCAAGTGCCTCCAAATCAGCTTCCGAGCGCCACAGCCATGAAGGAATGGTGTTCTCTTCAATTTTTTTCAGGCAGGCAGGAACACCGGCTTTGCGGAAATATTTCTGAGCAATGATATCAGCCGCAACCTGCGACCAAGCAGCAGGGACGGCAATATCTTCAAGCTTGAATACGACAGACCCGTCCGGGTTCCGGATCTCACTGTTCGTGGTCCGGAATTCGATTGTCTGATACGGAGATTGATCCCCGTTGGTATAATGCCGCCTAATTTGCATTTCTAAAGTATCCCCCGTTCACCTGGCAGATACAATACCGCCAGGGTGCTGCCATACAGCACGCTGATATCCAACTCCTGAATTCCTTCAACACCGCCCCTCGCATTCCCGAAAGCCCGTTTGGCCTTAATCCGGAAACGAGCGCCCTATTTTTTTGACGTAACTCCTTGAAATTACGCAGTTTATTGTCACAAATCAGCAAAAATACGCGACGCAAATATCCCGCACCAAAATCAAATCGATTTTCGGTGATTTCAGACCCCGCCGATACCGTTCTGGCATCGCCGATTTTACGGATTTTAACTGGTGTTGTTGGCGAAAGACTCATAACCATCAACCGAATTCGAGATTACGCTGACTCGCGTTTGTCCGTCAAGAACTAGTAGGTCCGGATGAACAAACCCCTAAATATTGATTATAATGTGTAAAAACTGGGGATGAAGTGTTGATGAAGCGTGGAAAACGGAAAGCATTGCGCATCATTATGAGGTCCTCAAAAAGTATAACCCAATCAGATATCTATCCGGGTAGGTGGGTTGTTCAAGGCTTGACGACCGCTGATACTGTGGCCGAATCTGAATGGTTTCTTGTTTCAACCCCAATTGGACTTTAACGACGTCTCCAATCAACTTGGAAGGATGTTCGATTTTGCTTCCGGTTTTCCCCAAATAGGTAATTTCTGTAGATATCAGCAAAATATTTTTTAATTTTTTTTGTAAAACCCCCATAAATCGCATGTGCGGATAGTCTGGACACATTCAGCACAAGGCGGCATAGTCGCCCTGTCTTGAAAAGAGAGCTTTTTTGATTCCATGAAACTATTTTTCTTGAGGATTTTCACCTGGTGGAACGGTCAAACCGTTGGCACATGGTTTTACACCTGGCGAAAAGGCAAGCGGGTCGGTGAAGACGAAATTGGTAACATTTATTACCAGACCGCGGACGGGTCCAGGCGCTGGGTAATCTATAAAAATGAGACTGATCCTACAACCGTGCCTGCATCGTGGCATGGCTGGCTGCACAAAACCGTGGATGAGACGCCTGAACAGTCTGATTATCAACCGCAAAGCTGGCATCGTCCGCACCGCTCCAATAAAACCGGGTCCGCCGAAGCGTATCGTCCGCGCGGCTCCATATTGGCAGCAGGTAGCAGACCCCGAGCCACAGGCGATTATGAAGCCTGGAAGCCAGAGTAAAAAATCGGAATTTTGTTCCCTTCATGAACAACCCTGATCAACGTCAATCCTGGTCTCCTGATACCTATCAGGAGAATGCCAGATTTGTATCCGATCTTGGCAATGCGGTTCTCAACTGGCTGTCGCCCCAGGCGGGTGAGCGCATTCTTGATCTTGGCTGCGGCGATGGGGCGCTGACAAAACGCATTGCTCAAGCTGGCGTCGATGTAACAGGTGTTGATACCAGCGATGAACTATTAAGCGCCGCCAGAGCCCAGGGGCTGGATGTCCGCTGGATGGATGGCCACAATCTTTCGTTTGATCACGAATTTGACGCCGTATTTTCCAACGCCGCCCTGCACTGGATGCTGAAACCCGGTGAGGTCGTAGACGGCGTGCGTCAGGCTTTGAAACCCGGCGGTCGGTTTATTGGAGAATTTGGTGGTCACGGAAATGTATCCACGATCATCACGGCCATGCGTGCCGCCGCTCGCATCCATGGCGGTAATGAGGAATTGGCGGGCCCCTGGTTTTACCCGACTACAGAAGAATATCGGGATTTGCTGACGGGACGCGGGTTTGATGTCAGGCGGATTTCCCTGATTCCGCGACCAACGCCGTTGCGAACAGGAATTCGGGGGTGGCTGATGACGTTTCGCAAACCGTTCTTTGAACAATATGACGAATCGGTTCAGCCTGCGATATTGGATGAAGTTGAGAGCTTGCTGGCGCATACGCTTCGCGACAAAAGTGATAACTGGACGGCGGATTATGTGCGTTTGCGATTTGAAGCGCGGCTCGGGAAATGATGGACAGCGAAAAAACCCATGATCATGATTGAAAATTGCCAAGCCGCCAGAATATCACCATTTTCCCGCACCATTAGGGGAGCGGGTGGGCACAGACATGAAATTTGGACAGCTGATCAATGCAGCACAAAATTATGAACCGGTGCCTTTCACTAACTCTGGCAGGTTTCCTCTTGCTTCCGATTCTAGTCGGGCAGGCGGGGGCAGAGAAAATATCCAACAACGTCGCCGTCTTTGCCGGCCTCGATAAAATCACCGCACGTATCACCTCGTTTGAGGTTCGCATCAATGAAACTGTGCAATTTGGCGCCCTCCAGGTAACGCCTCGGGTCTGCTATAACCGCCCAATCAATGAACGTCCGCTAACAAGCGGGTTTGTCGAAGTTGAAGAGGTTTTGTTAAATAACGAATTGAAGCGGATTTTCACCGGCTGGATGTTTGCTTCAAGCCCGGGCCTTCACGCGGTCGAGCATCCGGTTTTTGACGTTTGGCTCACCAGTTGCAAAACTGAGTCCGGCGAAACCGATGTCTCCAGCGAATAAAAATCCCCTTCAAGCGCCAGCGCTGCTTCCAGCACATCGTGATATTCGGGACGGTCAAGTTCTATTGCGCCGAGACTTCGTAAATGCTCGGTCACAAATTGACTGTCGAGAAGCCGGAACCCGCCAGCCCGGAGCCGGGCCACCAGATGAATAAGTGCGACCTTGCTGGCATCGCGTTCGCGAAAAAACATGCTTTCGCCAAAAAACGCAGCTCCCAGGTGAACTCCATACAATCCGCCAACAAGGCGGCCATCCAGCCATGCTTCGACGGTATGGCAATGGCCCTGCTCAAAAAGGGCACCATACAGACTTCTGATTCTATCATTGATCCAGGTTTTCATGCGCCCTGATGCGGCTTCGGCGCATCCTGCGATGACGGCTTCAAAATCCGTGTCGATTTTTATCTCAAATGGCGCGTTTCGAATGGTCCGCGCCAATCGCCGCGATACATGGATATTGTCGAGGGGCAAAATGCCGCGTTCTTCAGGCTCGATCCAGTAAAGGGCAGGGTCGTCGGCATTTTCGGCCATCGGGAAAATCCCGCAGGCATAGGCTTTCAACAGAACTTGTGGCGTAATCTCGAACAGAGAGTTTGACGATAGGTCCATCGAAAATGCGCACTCCAATAATTATTCAGCAGAATTGTCAGCTAAAAAAGTCTCAAGCCAGTGGATATCATACTGGCCGTCGAGGATGTCCTGATTTGATATCAATCGCTCGAATAACGGCACGGTCGTATCTACACCGTTGATGACCAGCTCAGACAGCGCACGCCGCAACCGCATCAGACATTCGTTGCGGGTTTGGCCATGCACAATCAGCTTTCCGATCAGGCTGTCATAATAGGGCGGAATTTCATAACCCTGATAAACACTGGAATCGACCCGGACGCCAAGACCGCCTGGTTGGTGAAAATATTCGATTTTGCCAGGTGAAGGGCGAAATGTTTCCGGATGCTCGGCATTGATCCGGCATTCAATCGCATGGCCGGTAAATTTGATATCTTCCTGTTTCAGGGTCAGGGCCCGACCGCTGGCAACCTTGATTTGCTCATTGATCAGATCGATCCGGGTAATCATCTCGGTCACCGGATGTTCGACCTGGATGCGGGTATTCATTTCGATGAAATAAAATTCACCATTCTCATACAGAAATTCGATTGTACCGACGCCGCGATAGCCAAGATTGGCCATGCCGTCAGCAACGATTTTACCCATGCGTTCGCGGGTTTCTGAATTGAGCGCCGGTGAGGGGGCTTCTTCCCATATTTTCTGGTGACGGCGTTGCAGTGAGCAATCACGCTCGCCCAGATGAATCGCATTGCCCTTGCCATCACCTAGAATCTGGAATTCGATATGGCGCGGGGTATCGAGATATTTTTCCAGATAAACGGTGTCGTCACCGAAATTGGCAGCGGCTTCCGATCGGGCTGCGGAAAATGCCTCGCCCAGCACTTCGGCATTTTCAGCCACTCTCATGCCACGGCCACCGCCGCCGGACGCGGCCTTGATCAGTATGGGATACCCGATCTCCTGGGCAATTTTCCGGGCGTCTTCAATTGTGGGGACTTCGCCCTCTGAACCCGGCACTGTCGGAATTCCCAAATCAGCCACCGTTTGCTTGGCGGTGATTTTGTCGCCCATCAACCGAATATGCTCAGCGGTGGGTCCGATAAAAACAAGTTTGTGCTCTTCGAGGATTTCCGCAAACCGGGCATTTTCCGAGAGAAAACCGTAACCCGGATGCACAGCATCGGCACCGGTAATTTCGCAAGCCGAGAGGAGCGCCGGGATATTCAGATATGAATCGCGCACCTGCGGCGGACCAATACAGACGCTTTCATCCGCAAGGCGCACATGCATGGCTTCGGCATCTGCCGTTGAATGAACGGCCACCGTCTGGATGCCTAATTCCTTGCAGGCTCGCAAAACTCTGAGAGCGATTTCCCCGCGATTGGCAATCAGGACTTTTTCAAACATGCGCCCTGAACACCTTATTCAATAACAACGAGTGGTTCGCCAAACTCAACCGGTTGGGCATTCTCAACCAGAATTTCCGTAACCTTGCCGCTGCACGTTGCTGTAATGGCATTCATGGTTTTCATGGCTTCGACAATCATGATTGTCTGACCGGCCTTAACCTCTGATCCCACTTCGACAAAAGCCGGAGCGCCTGGCTCAGCTGATAGATAAACAGTGCCGACCATTGGAGATTTAACCACATTGCCGCTGGGTTCGGCGATGGAAGCCTCTGTCGCTACCGGTGCGGCCGCAATGGGCGCTGGTGCCGCCAGGGGTGCGGCAGGAACGGCTGCAACGGTAACTGGAGCACTTCGTTCGCGCGCTACCCGAATACGCATGCCAGACAGCTCTACCTCGATTTCAGATAGATCAGACTCATTCAGCATCTCCGCCATTTCGCGGATCAGTTTTGTGTTGACTGGATTTGGTGATTTCGCCATAGGTCGGCTGCCTTGGGCCATTTGATTACAATACTCTATTCTTGCTCTGGTGCGTTTCCCAGCTAAAGGAATTTCACAACTGCATCAGCGAGTCGTATACCGCATCCAGTGCCAATTGATACCCTTTCGGCCCAAAACCGCAAATGATTCCCATCGCTGCTGGGGATACATAGGAATGGTGCCGGAATTCATCACGGGCAAATATGTTTGATAAATGCACTTCTATAACGGGGACGGAGAGCGCTTTAAGTGCATCCAGTAGCGCCACCGAAGTGTGGGTATAGGCGGCTGCATTGATGATAAGCGCCGCGCCGTCGCGTCCTGCTTCCTGGATCCAGTCAACCAACATGCCCTCGTGGTTGGATTGTCGAAATTCAATATCCAGACCCAAAGTCCCGGCGGTATCGCGGCAAAGCGCCTCGATATCTTCCAGGCTGGCTTGCCCGTAAATATCGGTTTCGCGGGTGCCAAGCAGATTGAGGTTGGGGCCATTCAGGATGAAGACCGGGCTGGACATAAATTTACTCCAGTGGGGTTAATTGGTTGCGGACACAAGCCGCGCCCGCTCATCGGCGATACGCTGCTTGAGTTCTTCATAGCCGACAGCGCCGATAACAAGTTGACTGCCAATAACATAACTTGGCGTGCCGTTGATTCCGAGTGCCTGTGCCATTTGAAGCGTTTCTGACAAGGTGTTGATGATAGACTGGTTTTCGGAATCTGTCAGGATGCGGGTGGCGTCCATGCCGGCTGCCTGGGCAACTTCCATGGCGGCGTTGCCATCAACACCACCAGGCCTGGTCAAAAGCTGGCGATGAAATTCGTAAAATTCCTCTTCACCAATCGCGGCGACAGAAAATTTTGCGGCTGCAATTGAAGCTGGTCCAAGCACCGGAAATTCTTTCAACACGACCCGCAAATCTGGGTCTTCTTCTAGAAGCCGGTCAAGGTCGGACAGAGCACGACGGCAGAAGCTGCAATTATAATCAAAAAACTCGACCAGCGTGATATCGCCATTCGGATTGCCGGTTACAAAATCTGTCCCGGAATTGAAAATCAATTGGGAATATTGCGCGATCGCCATTTGTTGCTGGGCAGCCTGTGCCGCAACATCGCGTGCTTCCAACTCTAACAAGGCTTCGCGAACTATCTCCGGGTTCGCCAGGATATATTCATGCACCTGTTCCCCGAAATCCTGCTCCGGAGGGGAGGCGGAAGCAACTGGCAAATTTTGTCTGTCGGCAATGTAAATCACCGCTATGACCGCCAGCACTGCGGCAAGCGCAAAATTCAGACCGAGCATCAGCTTATTGGACATAATTGTTCAATCGCGTTGGTGTTGTCATATTGATCAGGGTTTTGCCCTAAAATCTCAGGATTGCCAACCTGCATTTCGCCACACCATTAACGCGGTGAGCTTATGATGGTGGTTGGTAATTTATAATATCGTCTGCTTGAATCCAAAGCGGAGCACCGCGTGAAACCCGTCGCTGAACGCGGGCCGCATGTTGCTTCGCCTGGTTCAAATCACCTTCGGCAAGATAAGCACGTGCGGTCATCATTTCAGCGCGCGCAATATCGCCCTTGCGCCCATAGGCGATTGCCAATTGGCGCAAACCGACAGAAGCATTGGGCTCGTAAGATATGGCCCGTGTCAGTTCACGAATAGCTTCATCAAGATAGCGAGACTCATCAATCGCAACCAAAGCTTGACCAAGAAGCATACGGATCAGACCAGCATCAGGTGCCAATGCAACAGATTTGCGCAAAGGCTCAAGGGCCTGCAACGGACGGCCTGATTCCAGTAAAGCCTGGCCACGCAATTCCCAAAAATACGGATTATTGGGTTGAGATTGGATCAAGCTATCGATCTGGGTAAGTGCATTATTCACATCTACATGCAGATACGTGGCAATAGCCCGTGCGTACCGCGCTGGCAGACCGTTGTCAGAGCGGGGGTAGCGCCGGAAAACTGAATCTTGATGTTCGAGAAACCCGAACAATTTTGCACGCATCAGGTCATGGCGCAACTGAAGCGCTGGCGGGTCGACCCGATCGAAAAACTGACTGGTTTCGGCAAGGCCTTGCAAAGCACTAACCCGATCCCGGGCCATCGGATGGCTTTGAAAATAGGGGTCAATATTGCGGCTGGAAAATAATTGCTGATCGGCAAACCGGCTGAACGTTATCAGCATGCCTTTCGAAGATTGTCCGGTTGCTGTGAGATAGCGCACCGCGCCCTGGTCGGCGGCGGCTTCTTCTGAACGCCGATAGGATTGCAAGGCGAGCAAAACGGCGTTCTGGCCACCAGACAGAACAGCCGCGCCAGCCTGACCAGCGTTGCTGTTACCCGCCGCACCACCTGCTGCCATCGCACCAATACCAATCAACATTGCAATAATGGAAGCTGACTGGGCCCGCTCTAGAGCTTCGCGCTGCCGCGCCAGATGGCCGCCGGCAATATGTGCTGTTTCATGCGCTATCACGCCGATGATTTCGTTGGGTGTTTCAGAATTCATCAACGCGCCTGCATTAATAAAAATACGCTGCCCGTTGGCAACAAATGCGTTGAACCTGGTGTCGTTGATTATGTGAACCCTGACCGAGCGATAATTGACCCTCGCAGCTTGGAAAATCGGAACTGAATAGTCACGGACCAGGGATTCGATTTCAGAATCCCGAAGCGCTCTTAATCCTGATTGTGCAAATGCTGTACCCAGGGTGGAGCCGGAAACAAATGATACAAGCACAAACCATATCCAAACCCGCAATGCCAGATTGGGGCGGGCCGTCGTTTTCCTGTTGGTTCGTGAGGCAATCATGTATGGAATACCCTGTTGGAACATAGTTAAAAATAGTGCCTCGTCACTTTTGGGTCAACAAAGAGACTATAATCTCTCGAAACTGTGAGCAGATGTCATCCTGATGCTGATCTGGTAATTAAAACTGAAAGATCAAGCAGGATTGCGGCAAATTGGCGGCGATGGAAAAGTAAATATGAGCGACAAAACGAATAAAACCAATCCGCCAGATACGTCTTCGCTGGTTTCTGCGCGGGGACAGGTCGAGCCGTTTATCGCGATGGAAGTGTTGCGCGAAGCAAACCGGTTGGAAGCCGGTGGTGCTCATGTGTTGCATCTCGAAGTTGGGCAGCCGGGAACACAGGCACCCAAAACCGCTAGAGAGGCTGCCAAACGCGCCATAGACCAGGAGCCATTGGGATATACCGACGCCCTTGGCATCTTGCCGTTGCGGGAAAGGATTTCCCGGCACTATTCCGATACCTACGGACTGGATATTTCACCCGAACGGATCGCCGTTACAGCAGGCTCGTCCGGCGGGTTCATTCTGTCGTTTCTCGGGGTCTTTGATACTGGCGATCGGGTGGCATTGTCAGTACCCGGCTATCCCGCTTATTTCAATACGCTTGAAGCCCTTGGCCTTGAGGTGGTGACGCTGGATACCGGAGCTGCGACCCGGTGGGCGATGACGCCTGATCAGGTTCTGGAGGCTCACAGCACAAATCCGCTTGCAGGAGTGCTGCTGGCCAGCCCCGGCAACCCGACCGGCACTATGCTGATGCCGGATGACCTCACGGCTTTGGTTGATGTAACGAGGGACAACAATATCCAGTTGATTTCGGATGAAATATATCACGGGCTCACCTATGATGCCCCGGCAGAAACGGTTCTAAAATATACCGACGATGCGATTGTGGTGAACAGCTTTTCTAAATATTTTTCCATGACCGGGTGGCGCGTCGGATGGCTTGTATTGCCGGAAAATCTTGTGCGTACCGTGGAACGACTAGCGCAAAGCTTGTTCATTTCGGTGCCTGCTGTATCGCAATATGCGGCGATCGGCGCATTCGATGCGACGGAAGAACTAGAGGCCAACAAGGCGGTTTATGCGCGGAACCGTGATTTGCTCATAAAGCGGTTGCCCGAAATCGGTCTTGGCAATTTCCTGCCCATGGACGGCGCGTTCTACGCCTATATCGATGTCAGCGCCCACACCAACGATTCAAAAGATTTTGCAGCAAGGCTCTTGAAAGAAGCCCATGTAGCAGTCACCCCCGGAGCGGATTTTGACCGGGTCAACGGCCACAGATATGTCCGCCTTTCATTTGCGGGGACTTACGAAAATATCGTCGCTGCTACCGACAGAATAGGTGACTGGTTGAGCAGGCAAGAATAAAAAGGGCCGCGAATGAAGCGACCCTTTTCAATTTCTATTCTGAATTCTATCTACGCCACCATCCGGTTTTGGGTGGGCCTGAAGGTTCACTCGATACCGGCGCTTTGGGAGCCGGGGCCTCAGGCGCTGGCGTTTCATCAGCGCTTTTGGATTCAGCCTTTTTCCGACGTCCTCGTTTTGGTGCGGCTTCCGGTTCAGGGGTAGCTTCAGTCGCTGCCTCTACCGGTGTGGATTCCTCCGATGCATCTGTTTCCGCGTCTGCTTTCTTCCGGCGGCGCGGGGCGCGTTTGCGCTTTGGCTTTTCATCCGAAGTGTCTTCGGTTGAGGCCGTCTCTGCGGGGGCAGGGGCCTCGTTCACCGCTTCTTCGCCAGCTGCTTCGCTGGCTACTTGATCCTCACCATTTACTTCGGGCTGAACGGCATTATCTTCGTCACCCTCCTTGCGCCGACGCCTACGGCGGGGACGACGTGCCCTTTTAGGCTCTTCTTCGCTGCTGCCATTGGCGTCTGCAGCTACCGGATCAGAGTTTTCCTGATCCGTTTCGCCCTGTTCGTTTGGTGCCTGGTCTTCACCATTGACCTGCGCCGTACGCTCGCCGGACGGTCTGCGACCGCGTCCGCCACGCCGACCGCGTCTGCGGCCGCGTTTGCGTTCGGACTGACCCTCTTCGCTATCCTCACTGCCTTCAGTGGGAGTAGCCTGGGACTCTTCTGACGGGTCATCGCCCTCTTTGGCTTCAAAATTGCGCCGCTTGCCGCCGCGCCGACGTTTGCGTCCCTGATCGTTGCGGCTATCGCCACCTTGAGAATTGTTCTGAACACCTTCCTGGCGAATTTCCACGTCACCGCGAACAATCACATGATCGATTCCGGCTAAATCTGCGTCAGCAGCAATTGATACTGAAACACCAAACCTTGTTTCGATCTCGGCAAGATGTTCGCGCTTGGAATTCAGAATATAAAGCGCGGCCTGGCTATTGGTTTTGACCACCAGATCTTCACTTGAATCTTTCATCAGCGCTTCTTCAACCATGCGTAGCAAATGGAGCGCCACAGATTCGGTTGAGCGGATCACGCCGGTGCCCTGGCAATGGGCGCAAGCGTCGGTGGAGCCTTCGAGTACGCCCGAGCGCATCCGTTGCCGTGACATTTCGAGAAGGCCGAAATGGCTGATATGGCCAATCTGGATCCGCGCCCTGTCGCGTTTCAGGCATTCTTTCAGTTTGCGCTCAACCGACCGGTTGTTGCGCTTCTCGTCCATATCAATGAAATCGATGACGATCAGCCCGGCCAGGTCGCGAAGCCGGAATTGACGAGACACTTCCGCCGCAGCTTCCATATTGGTCGAGAGGGCGGTCGCTTCAATATTGTGCGCGCGAGTTGCCCGACCCGAATTGACATCGATCGCCACCAGAGCTTCGGTCTGGTCAATAATGATGTAGCCACCTGAGGGCAGAGACACCCGTGGGCTGAACATGGCACTCAGCTGGTGTTCAATTCCAAACCGCGCAAAGATCGGGATGGTCTCTTTATATGGCTGCACATTCTTGGCGTGGCTGGGTGTTAGCATGCGCATAAACGACTTAGCGTCTTTATAAGCATCGTCGCCAGCCACCAGCACTTCGTCGATATCTTTGGAATAAAGATCGCGGATCGAGCGTTTGACCAGGCTGCCTTCTTCGTAAACCAGGTTCGGCGCACTTGATTCAAGGGTTGTATCGCGCACGGTTTCCCAAGTGCGAATCAGATATTCAAAATCGCGTTTGATCTCTGCCTTGGTACGACTGGCTCCGGCGGTACGTAAAATGACACCCATGCCGATTGGAAGATCGAAATTTTCCACAATTGCTCGCAACCTTTTGCGATCAGATGAGTTGGTAATCTTGCGCGAAATGCCTCCGCCTCTGGCAGTATTTGGCATCAAGACACAGTAACGTCCAGCGACAGAGAGATAGGTGGTCAGGGCAGCACCCTTTGTGCCGCGCTCTTCTTTGACTACCTGGATCAAAATAATCTGGTTGCGCTTGATGACTTCCTGAATTTTATAGCGTTTGGTGCGTGCACGCGTGCGGGCAGGAATTTCTTCGAGCGCATCTTCGGATTCAATTGATTCAACATCGTCTTCGTCGGCATCGTCTTCGTCCGCATCAGTGTCGGCTTCAACCGCTTCGGCTTTCTCATCAGATTCGACGCTGGTCGTCTGTTCATCTTCGCCTGCTGCTTCTACCTCGTCACTTGCAGCTTCTTCTGAAGCGGGAGCATCACTGTCTGAATTTTTGTCGGTAGTGTCGGAGTTCTCGTCATCATCGGACGATGCGTTTTCCGCATCATCAGATTTTGTATCTTCAGAACGTGCGTCTTCGGTGCCGGCGTCTTCGCTTACGGTTTCGTCATTGTTGGCCTTGGCGGCGGAGCGCCGGCGACGTCTGCGTTTCTTGGGCGCGGCCTCCAGTTCCTCTTCGTCAGACTGGGCTTGCTCCCGATTTTCCTCGGCTTCCTCATCCATCAAAGCCTGACGGTCGGCGACCGGGATTTGGTAATAATCAGGGTGAATTTCGCTGAACGCCAAAAAGCCGTGGCGGTTGCCGCCATAATCCACAAAGGCAGCCTGCAGGGAAGGTTCAACCCTGGTCACCTTTGCGAGGTAAATATTACCCCTGAGCTGTTTCTTCGACGCGGATTCAAAATCGAAATCTTCAATCACATCGCCTTTTACGACGACAACGCGGGTTTCCTCCGGGTGGCTCGCGTCGATAAGCATTTTGTTTGCCATTTTAAGCTATCTCCATCGCGCAACATGCCATTCTGTCTCCTCAAAGCAATTGCTTGCGGTGGACAGGCTTCGCGCGTCAAAACGCGCGTACCGGCAGGTGCGCCATTGTTATCTTGATAAAAATTTGTGCCGCCCAATCGTTTGGATCCAAATGCCGCAGGATCAACCGGAGCGAAAGCCGCCAGAGCAGATCTATCTGCTCCCTTCCGGGAAATTTCTTGCGATAGATAATCGACCTTGTGCATCACATCTGTACTTCCGATTTCTCTTCAGGGAGATTGTCCCGATTAAAGAGAAGTCAAACTCGCAGCCCCAAGAATAAAATCATTCGAACGATTTCATTCCTTTTTTCGGGCCAACTCTTGCCGCCTGCCTCGAAATTGGCAAATTCGCCATCGCCGGACAGAGCGTCCAATTCTTGTTTCGCCTGCAAAATTACATCTGCAAATTCGCAGCTACGACTTAATTCCCGGTAGCTTTTCAAATTTCTTTTAAAAGCCCACTACGCTATTACACAAATAAATTATGTGATTCTCGCGCAAGGGGCAGGCAATTTGACAAAAAACAATTTTTTCCGTCTTTGCCCGACTCGAGAATTTTATGTCACTTAGACTTACTAGGTATTTTAGGGGCGTATTACAAGAGTGATCGTCCGAATATGCTGAATGCCCACACTTATATACACTGCCCCGTGATTTACTCATAACAAAGTGTTAACGGGTATTATTTACATATTATTACGGACAATGATCTCGGTGATCAGATGGGTCCAGGTACCGGAGCAAAGCGCATTATTATGCTTCCTGCTGTTTCTTTATTTAGCTGCGTTGGTGCCATCTGGCGGATAATTTGTAGACATTTTTCAGGATTGCGTTTGGTATTTCCGGTTGCGCTGTTTTTCACAGTCACTCTTCTCGCTATCCCGTCATCACTGGCCCAGCAGGCCGATAATTCCATGCCGACCGCGCTTGCCGCCAGAATTGGTGGCGATGAAATGCGGACAAGATTTGTGGTGGATATCGATCGCCCGGTTGATTTTCGGGTTTTTATTCTCGCTGATCCTTACCGGGTGATCATTGATATGCCCCAGATAAATTTCAACCTACCTGCGAATAGCGGTCAGCAGGGCAGGGGGCTGATCGGCGCTTACAGGTACGGATTGTTGGCCGTCGGGCAATCCCGCATTGTCCTCGATGTACCTGGACCGGTCTTTATCGAGCGATCATTTGTATTGCCGCCTCAGGATGGCGAGCCAGGCCGGCTGGTGGTTGACTTGATTCCGACTGATCGCGAAACATTTATGCGCCGCCTGAACGCAACCCCTCCAGCACAGCCCTTGCCGCAAACCATGGCGGTCCCACCAGCGCCGGAAATGCGCCAGGATATTGGTAAGCCGCTGATCGTTATTGACCCTGGCCATGGTGGTATTGATGGCGGCACGGTTGCTGCGAACGGGGTGCGGGAGAAAGATATTGTTCTGACCTTTGCCCGTGCGCTAAAACAGCGAATCGAATCGGACGGTCAATTCAGTGTCGTTTTAACCAGGGATACCGACATTTATATACCGTTGGCGGAACGGGTTGAATTTGCCCGCGAGCGTCAGGCCGCATTATTCATTTCACTGCACGCCGACAGTTTTCGGGAGGCGTCAGTGCGCGGCGCTACGGTTTATACGGTTTCGGAAGACGCCTCCGATCAAGAAGCTGCCGCGCTGGCCTCAACTGAAAATAAATCCGATATTATCGCTGGCTTGGATTTGAGGAATGAGACCGAAGATGTTTCCGGCATCTTGATTGATCTTGCCATGCGCGAGACCAAGAATTTTTCGATTCAATTCGCGGAAGCTGCGATTTCCGCCATGCGCGGTAATATTCGCCTGAACCGCAACCCCCACCGATTTGCCGGTTTCCGGGTATTGAAAGCACCAGATATACCCTCGGTTCTGATAGAATTGGGGTACCTGAGCAATCGAAGTGATGTCCAAGAATTGCAATCTCAGGCATGGCGCGACAAAACGACTACCTCGTTGGTTGCCGCTATCTCGGCATATTTCAATGGACGCTAGCAGCAAGGTTAGAACCAACGCAATTTTGCGAAACAATTGCGATTGTGCCTCGAAACAGTCACAAAATGCCCCAACTCTTGTTATTGATAGCATAAGAGAATATCTGTTCGAGAAATGCATGCACAAGAAAGGCAAACCGGTCGGGACTAAACTTGCCGGAAGCGATCTGATATGTTTTTGAGGTTTTTTGGCTTTCTTTTCACAATTGGTACAGTCCTTGGCATCGTCGCCGCTGCTGCTGTTGCATATATTGTTTGGGGCGCTTCTCAGGACCTGCCCGATTACGAAGTGTTGGCCCAGTATGAACCGCCGGTAACAACCCGCATTCATGCAGCCGACGGAAGCCTTGTCGCAGAATATGCCCGCGAGCGACGGCTTTATTTACCTATCAATACAATCCCGGACCGGATGATCCATGCATTCCTTTCCGCCGAAGATAAAAATTTCTACAGCCATTCCGGGCTTGATTATTCAGGTATCGCCCGCGCGATTATCGTGAATATCCGAAATCTCGGCTCCGGACGCCGCCCGGTGGGTGCTTCGACCATCACCCAACAGGTGGCTAAAAACTTCTTGCTCACCAGCGAACAATCCTATGAGCGAAAGCTCAAAGAAGCCCTGCTTGCCATCAGGATCGAGGGGACTTTTTCAAAGGCCGAAATTCTCGAACTTTATCTGAACGAGATATACCTTGGTATTGGCTCCTACGGTGTTGCAGCCGCATCATTGAATTATTTCTCCAAGTCTGTGAGTGAATTGAGCATTGCCGAAGTTGCGTTTTTGGCGGCGTTGCCAAAAGCACCGAATAATTATCACCCCATTCGCCATCCGGAAAATGCCATCGAGCGGCGCAACTGGGTATTGGAGCGTATGTATCTGAATGGCTATTTGACATCAGAAGAATATGAATCAGCCAAGTCTACACCGCTGACAGTCCAGTTTCGCCCACCCGGAGCACAGATTTTCGCGGCCGAATATTTTGCCGAAGAAGTGCGCCGTGAGCTCTACCGGATTTATGGCGAGAGCAGATTGTACGAAGGCGGCCTTTCTGTCCGCACAACGCTCGATCCTGCATTTCAGGTGATGGCGCGTCGCGCCCTTGTTAATGGCCTTGTCCGATTTGACAGGACCAGAGGGTGGCGCGGCGCTGAAGCCCATATCGATATTGACGGCGACTGGGGCGCGGCCCTCGGTGAGATCGATATATTGAGCGACGTGACCCCGTGGCGGATGGCGGTGGTGCTGGAAGTGTCCGGACCACGTGCCATTATGGGCTTGCGCCCGGGCCTTTTGCCAACCGGAGAATTATCACCTGCCCGTGAAAGCGCTGAACTGCCATTGGCCGGTGCCGAATGGGCGCGTGAAACCCTTGAAGGCAATAATCTGGGCTCGGAAATCAAGGGCGTCGACGATGTGCTTGAAGTCGGTGACGTGGTTTATATAGGGCCATCTGACGGCAGCGAAATCTGGGAATTGATGCAGAACCCGGAAGTGGATGGTGCGATTACAGTGCTAGACCCTCATACCGGCCGGGTGCACGCCTTAGTGGGCGGGTTTTCCTATGCCGAAAGCGAATTCAATCGGGCGACCCAGGCGTTGCGCCAACCGGGGTCTGCATTCAAACCGTTCGTCTACGCCACAGCGCTTGATAACGGCTATACCCCTTCCAGCGTTGTCATGGACGCGCCGGTTGAGATCGACCAGGGCAACGGGCAGGACATCTGGCGTCCGCAAAATTATGGTCGTGAATTCTACGGACCATCGACGCTGCGTTTGGGAATTGAACGTTCGCGAAATGTGATGACTGTGCGTTTGGCGCAAGATATGGGCATGCCGCTTGTCGTCGAATATGCGCGGCGCTTTGGCATTTATGACGATCTGTCGCCGGTTCTGGCAATGTCGCTCGGTGCTGGTGAAACAACCGTATTACGGTTGGCCAATGCCTATGGGATGCTCGCAAACGGCGGACGCCAAATTGTTCCAACTCTGATCGACAGAATTCAGGATCGCTGGGGCCATACAATTTTCCGCCACGACGAACGTGCGTGTCTCGGCTGTGCGGTGGAATCCTGGAACAATCAGGATGAACCTGTTCTGTCGGAAATTGGCACCCAGATCATCAACCCTCATACGGCCTATCAGATAACTTCAATGCTGGAAGGTGTCGTGCAGCGTGGTACGGCAACTACGGTTCGCTCGGTTGGCCATCCTTTGGCAGGTAAGACCGGCACCACCAACGAAGTGCGTGATGCGTGGTTTGTTGGCTATTCGCCAGATTTGGTGGTTGGTGTTTTTATCGGCTATGACAATCCACGTCCGATGGGACGGCGGGCGACCGGTGGTAGCGTAGCGGCGCCAATTTTCAGGGATTTTATGGCGATGGCGCTTGCTGACACCTCGGCTATTCCTTTCCGGACACCGCCAGGTATCCAGCTTTTCCGCATTAACGCCAAGACTGGCCTTCGGGCACAACCGGGCGATGAACTGGTTATCAATGAAGCCTTCAAGCCGGGCGAGAGCCCGCCTGATAGCTATTCGATCATCGGTTTTACTGATGAATTGGGTCGTCCGCTCACCGTTGACCCCCAGTCCGATATTGCCATTCGCTCAGGTACCGGTGGTCTTTACTGATTTATTTGAGCCGTCTGCTTGTATAAATCCGCATTCTCCATATTGACCCTGTTCGCGACTTCATGGCCTAGTCACCCCAGTCAACAAACGATTCAAGAGAAGTGTCCATGCGCGCAGAAGCTCAATCCCTTGCCGATGATATCAAGGAGGCCATAAGCCTTCTGAGGAGGCATCTTTGACTGGGATGTCGCCAATGGCCGTCTTGAAGAATTGAACAAGGCTGCCGAAGACCCTGATCTGTGGAACGATACTGCAAACGCCCAGCGATTGATGCGTGAACGCCAACAACTGGATGCCGGTATCAATGCTGTCACCAATATGCAAACCGGCCTGAGCGACGCCTGCGAACTGATAGAAATGGCAGAGGAAGAAGGCGACGAAGCCGTGGTTGACGAAGCCATTGCCGGGTTGCGCACTTTGTCCAAAGAAGCAGCAAAGGCCCAGTTGGAAACGTTGCTCTCAGGCGAAGCTGATGGCAATGACGCTTATATTGAAATTCATGCTGGCGCTGGCGGAACCGAAAGCCAGGACTGGGCCGAAATGCTGTTGCGCATGTATGCGCGCTGGGCTGAGTCTAAGGGTAACAAATCTGAAATTATTCAATCGACGCCTGGTGAAGAAGCCGGGATCAAATCTGCCACTTTGTTGATCAAAGGCACAAACGCCTATGGTTGGCTGAAAACAGAATCCGGCGTGCATCGTCTGGTTCGCATTTCACCTTACGATTCAAACGCCCGGCGACACACAAGTTTTGCCAGCGCCTGGGTGTACCCGGTTGTGGATGACGCCATCGAGATTGAAGTATCCGAAAGCGATGTGCGGATCGATACCTACCGCGCCAGCGGTGCAGGGGGACAGCATGTGAACACCACCGACAGCGCCGTTCGGATCACGCATTTAGCTACCGGTATTGTTGTTCAATGTCAGAACCAGCGCTCTCAACATAAAAACAAGGCAACCGCCTGGTCGATGTTGCGAGCGCGGTTATATGAGAAAGAATTGCAGGAACGCGAATCCGCGGCTCAGGATGCTGCCGCTTCTAAAACTGAAATCGGGTGGGGTCACCAAATCCGCTCCTACGTGCTGCAGCCCTATCAATTGGTGAAAGACTTGCGCACAGGCGTTGAGCATACCAACCCCTCATTTGTCCTTGATGGGGGGCTTGATGAATTCATGGCCGCAGCTTTGGCTCAACGTGTCGATGGCAGCGACGGGATCGAAGTTGAAGACCTCGAATAATCAGAACTGCAGTGTGATTTTTAAAAGCTTTAATTGATCAGATAATCGTCGCCGGTTTGCAAAAACCGCATAGGGTCAATTGTGCTGCCGTTGCGGCGTACTTCATAATGCAAATGCGGCCCGGTACTGCGGCCTGTAGAACCGACTTTTCCGATCACATCACCTGTAGAGACATGCTGACCGACACGCACATCAATCGCACTCATATGGGCGTAACGGGTCGATAGTCCGGAACTGTGCCTGATTTCTACAATTTTGCCATAGCCACCTGAGCGACCAGCATTTGTAACTTCACCGTCCGCTGTCGCCAGGATTGGGGTGCCTGTGCCAGCGCGGAAATCGATGCCGCCATGAAACGCGGGTCGACGATGGATCGGGTCAAGCCGTGAGCCGTACCGACTGGTAATTACTTGGGACGTGGGCAGAGGGCGATGTACCGGAAATTCCAGCAAGACATTATAAAGCGAATCTGCCTGACCAAGACGCATGCGGATGCGCTGCATCTGGAGATCGAAATCATTGCGGATCGCAATCGGCGTAGGGCCGATGCCGATCCGCGAGCCATCTTCCGAAAGCCCTGTTTCAACTATGTGGTTTTCGAGCACATCACGAGGCGTGATCCCGATCTGCACGGTCGCCCTTGTCATCATTTGAACAGCAATCTTGGCGTTGGTCTCCATGCGTTGCAATGTTGCAAATTGCTCTGTTTCCATGAGATTTTGCCGGTTCGCCAAATGCATCAATTCGCGGTCTGCTCTGTTTGTGGAGCGGGCCGGGAGCCCGGTTTCAGCCAGACTTGTGAAGGGGAGCCTTGAAACAGTGCGCGGATATTCATCAGCAGGAAATATCAGTCGTATGATGCCAGCGCTCAAAGGACCACCCCTGGCGTCTGTTGCGGCGTCGTGGTTCTGGTGGGCCGCTGCGGTGCTTCCCGTTATATTTTCCTCGGCTCGGTCGGCTAAGGATGCCGCCTGAATTTGATGCGGGTGTGCTGCTAGGGCGGAAATCTGGTTATGACGTGTTTCCAGCAGGGCCTGACGTTCGCGAATTCGGCCAACCTTGATGTCAAACTCGTCCTCGTTGAGCATCAGCTGACCGGTAATGACCCCGATTTCGCCACGCAATCCGGCAATGCGCTCTTCATAACCAGCTTGCAAATGCCGCCTTTCTTTTAATGCGGCCGTCAACAGGTCATCATGCAACAGGATGTATATGCTTGTAAGCGCAGCCCAGCCGGCCAATATGAACAAAGCGCCAAACCCGAACATCTTTGCCATGGTCGCATCCTTGAGGCGAGAAATTCCGCCACGAAGTTCCAACTCATAATAATCAGGCTCAAGCAAAGAATTAGGCTTGCGAAATTCTTCCGCATGCCAACCGGGCGTGTGTAAGGGCTTCATGTTTGTTCTATACGCTCTACATCAAAACAAAGATTGCCCTATTCATCCTTTGCTAAGGTTAATTTCTCGCTAACGAATTGGCTTTGCCGGACTTGAAAATGTGGTTTATCTCAGTTCCTGAGCCGCTTTCAGGACGGCGTCCACATGGCCGGTAACCTTCACTTTGCGCCAGATGTTTGCGATCTTACCCTTGGGATCGATCAGGAAAGTTGCCCTCTCAATCCCCATATATTTCCGGCCATACATGTTTTTCTCAACCCAGACGCCATAATCCTCGACCATCTTTTTCTCTTCGTCAGAAACAAGAATCAGGTCCAGTGAATGCTTCGCCTTGAATTTGTCATGGGACGCAACGGAATCCGCCGATACGCCGATAATTTCCGTATTGTTGGCCCGAAACGCATCTTGCGCCTCGCTGAAACCAATCGATTCTTTGGTGCATCCACTGGTGTCATCTTTGGGGTAAAAATAGACAACGATATTTTTCCCGGTAAACTCTTTAAGTGAAATGGTTGCGCCGCCATCACGTGGCAACGTGAATGGGGGAGCTTTATTGCCTTCAACCACGTTACCTGGACTATCAGTATTTCCCATATTTTGCCTTCCTTTAGTCACTTTCCCGGTCTAACTCTCATAGTTCAAATTAGCCGACAATGCTGCCATTGCAAGGCGGCACGGAAAACCTCTCGGATAGTGGGTTGCGCCTTGGCCGATTGGCGGTCAAAACTGCAATTCAATTCACGCAAATTACGGACAATCGGTTGTCTGGTACCATTGAACCAAAAGACGGCAACGCTGCGGGTCGCAGAAGCAGGGCGCTGAGTAAAATCAGATTGTCCGGGATACCCGCGATACTGAAACTTGGTTCGGGCAACCCGGGCAAAAGACGGCGGCGATGGCTTCTTTTGGGCGTGGAGTTTGTCGCTGGTATTACCGTCGCGCTTGCTATCCTTGCTGGATTGGTCGCGTGGCGCATTTCTGACGGAGAAATTTCCCTCGATTTTTTGGCAGGACCTGTTGAGCGAGCCATCAACAGCGAATTGGACGGATATAATGTTCAGGTTGGCGGCGCGATTCTGGAGCGGGCTGACGGAGAAGCGGGCATCTCTTTCCGATTGCGGGACTTGGCGCTGCTTAACGATGACGGCGTGCTGCTGGCTGAGGTGCCGCGTGCGGCTGTCAGCCTTTCTCCGTTGAAATTATTAACGGGCGATGTCACGCCAACCTCCATAGATCTGATCGGGCCACGTCTTGTGGTTATTCTTCGCGATGATGGCCGGTTGAAAATTGATGTTGAGCGGGAAGGCCGGGAACCTGGCTATGGCCCACTTACGCCGACCCAAAGTACCAGCTTGGCTGATGGAAACGAAGTGGAAAGGATCGCCGATGGCGCGTCTCCGGGCTTGCCAACAGCTGCTGAACTAAAACAGATTTTGGGGATCGGCGAGAATGCGTCTGTGGGCAGTTTTTTCGGAAACCTGGACAGGGTCGGCATTCTCGATGCTGATCTGGTTTTTGTCCATGAAAAACTAGGCCTCCGTTGGGGCATCAAGCAAGGAGACCTGGCCCTGTTCCGGGATGAGGGAGGGATTCGATACGAAGCTTCCGCAGACCTGTCCGATAGTGCCGGAGGATGGCCTTTGCAGGTCACCGGGATTGTTTCAGATCCAGGCGACGGGCTGAAAATAACTGTCGGCATTACCGATTTTATCCCGCGCCAGGCTGCTACCATAGTCGAAGGGCTGGGCGGGTTGGCTATGCTTGATTTGCCCATTGCAGCAGTCGGTGAAATTCTGTTGGATGATAATGCTACCGTTCGTCATTATGATTTAACTGCGCGCCTGGACGCAGGGTTTTTACGTCTGGGCGATGATACTGACCGTGGATTTCTGGTTGACGAAGGGCTGATCAACGTCAGCTATGATGTTCAGGATAATTTAATTCGGGTCACCTCGTCCTCCTTCGAATTTGGCGACGACCGCGTAACATTGAATGGCTCAATCATACCGCCGGTTGCGGCCACGGAGGGTGTGCCAGAAAACCGGTTTTGGAATTTTCTTCTTGTCGCCAGCGAAGGACTGTTCACTGCCGAAGGCGTGGATACACCTTTGGAGATGGAAGAGGCGAAAATATTGGGTCGTTATGATCCTCGAAACGGTGAGATATGGATAGACCGCGCCGCGATGTCGGCAGGTGGAACTGGCATCGGACTGTCAGGTCGTATCAAGGCAGCCGCACGGTCTCCGGAAATTGAATTGTCGGCAAGGTTCCTGCCGATGGGAGTTGATGTCTTCAAGCAGATTTGGCCAACAATGTTGGCACCTGGTGCGCGGCGCTGGTTTTTTGAAAATATCCATGACGGTTTCATTACAGATTTTGCAGTTGTCGCGGATTTCCCTGCTGGCATGATCGCTGATCTCGATGTGGGTGCTCCGATTCCTCAGGAAGCTCTCGATTTGGCCTTCGGATTTACAGACATTACGGCCCGGTATTTTTCGGCATTGCCGGATTTGGCCGGAGCTGCTGGTCGGGGCAGGATGAAAGGCGGGCATTTCACGGTTGATGTGTTGCACGGCGCAATAACAGTGGGGTCCGGTGCCGTTGTTGAAGAAGTTACCGGCACCATAGAAATACCAAATGCCACCGAAGATCCTGCGATTGCGTATATCAGAACGACCGGGGCTGGTTCGACCACCGCTTTGCTAGAGTTGATGAATTATGCCCCGCTTGAATATGCCGATGATATTGGATTGGATCCTGCTGAAATAGGAGGCAATTCGACCTTGGAGTTGGATTTGTCGGTGCCGTTGCTGACAAACGTTACCTACGAAGATGTAAATATTGCGGCGCGCGCAGAAATTCACGAATTTGCCGTTCCTGACCTTTTCGGTGATCAAGATGTAGAGAATGGTGAATTAATTCTCAGGGTTCTGCCAACGCGGATGGAAGCAGCTGGCGAAATGGATTTGTCCGGTGTTGCAACCCATTTGAATTGGCGGCGACCGTTTGGCGTTCCAGGGAGTGGCAATCTCGCTTTGCGGATGAGACTCAACGAAGAAGATCGCTCACGTTTAGGTTTGGATCTGGATTTTTTACACGGTCCCGTGGAAGTTGAAATTGTTCCTGAAAATATATCTGTGCCTGGTTCGGACCTATCCATTCTTGTTGACCTCACTGAAGCAAGTCTCCGCTATTCGGAGTTAGGTTGGGAAAAATCTGTTGGTGTTGTTGGCGAGGTTCAGTTCTCGTTGGTTCGTGAGCCGGATGGCAATTTCCAGCTCAATGATTTTAAATTGGCTGCCTTGGAAACGGCTGTTTCCGGCGCCATTATCATTGATAGCGAGTCACGCATTCTGAGAGCGGATTTTCCCGAATTCTCACTGAATCAGGGTGATCAGCTTTCAGTTTCCGTGCACCGGTCTGATGACAATACCCTGAACGTGACAGCGCGCGGTCAATCATTCAACGCGGGCGGTGTTTTGCAGGGAATGTTTACAGGCAACTCTCCAGGGCGGCGGTCTAATTCCAGAGGGACCATCAATCTGGATGCGGTAATTGCCCGTGTAACTGGCGAAGGTGGTTCTGAAATTACGGACGTGAATGCACAGGCGAAATTAACAGGCCAAGAAACCTCACGTTTATCGTTAGAAGCCCGCGCCGAAGGGGGGGTGATGACCATCGATATCAGTCCCAATGGTAATGGGAGAAATATGAGGATTAGTTCAGCCAATGCGGGGGCAACCTTGCGGTTTGCAGGCCTTTATTCGTTAGTTCAAGGCGGTACCATGGTGCTGAATGCTGTCTTGCCGAACAATTCTGCTGGCGGGATTCACGGTCAACTCGTCGCGAGCCGGTTTCGTATGGTTGACGATCGGATTTTTGTTCCATTGGCTGAAAATACCGACAACGATGTTATTCAACAGACAGGAGCTCAGCAATCATCGCAGCCGCTTGGTCCGGGCAATTATTTTGAGCGCCTCAGCATGCCATTTGTGAGGACAAACGGCGTGTTACAAATCGGCGAGTCATTTATCAACGGCCCAACTGTCGGTGCAACATTTAAAGGCCAAGTTGATTTCAACCGCGAGACCATAAATCTGGCAGGCACATATGTGCCTCTATATGCCCTCAACAATCTGTTGAGTAATGTGCCGGTTTTCGGACAAATTTTGACAGGTGGGCGCAATGAAGGTGTTCTGGCTGTTACATTCGCTGTCGCCGGTCCTTTATCCGATGCACAGATGATTGTGAATCCGGTGTCAGCGATGGCGCCAGGAGTGTTCCGCAAATTATTTGATTTCGGTAGTGGCGGCTCAGGTCAACAACCACGCCAACCGGTTGTAGTCGAAGAAACTCGTTAAGTGGCTCGCTGATTGCAACCGGAACATGACTTAACTGGATTTCAGAAGCACGTGGCGTTTCTTGCCAACAGACAATTTGATGACGCCATCGCCGGTCTGATGATTCTCCGTCAGCGACAATTTTTCATCTTCGACAAGGGTGTCGTTAACCCGCACAGCGCGTCCGCGAATATGTCGCCGGGCTTCACCATTTGAAGAAGCCAGGCCAGCTAAATTCAATGCGCGCACGATGCCTAGACCCTCTGTAATATCTTTACCGGACAGGGTGACGGTCGGAAGGCCCTCGGCAAGGCCTCCTTCTTCAAAGGTTTTACGCGCGGTTTCGGCTGAATTTTCTGCAGCCGTGTCGCCATGCACCATGCGGGTGGCGTGATGTGCTAAAATCTTTTTGGCTTCGTTTATTTCAGCGCCCTCAAGTTTTTCCAAACGGCCAATTTCATCCAGTGGTAGCTCCGTAAAGAGTCGCAGGAAACGCCCCACATCGGCGTCTTCGGTATTGCGCCAATATTGCCAATAATCATAGGCCGACAGCATATCGTCGTTGAGCCATACAGCACCGTCTGCGGTCTTGCCCATCTTGGCACCGGATGATGTGGCGAGCAGGGGTGATGTCAGGGCGAACATGTCAGCACCTTCGATCCGGCGACCAAGGTCGATGCCCGATAGTATATTGCCCCATTGGTCTGACCCGCCCATTTGTAGTGTGCAGCCATAGCGCCGGTACAATTCAACAAAGTCATAGGCCTGAAGGATCATGTAGTTGAATTCGAGAAACGAGAGATGTTGTTCGCGCTCCAGCCGCAAACGAATTGAATCGCGGTGGATCATTTCGTTGATCGAAACATGCCTGCCCACATCGCGCAGGAAATCCACATAGGCAATCGAGAGCAGCCAGTCCGCATTATCCGGCATCAGCGCGTCTTTGGTATTCGGACCATCGCCAAATTTCAAAAAGCGGGAAAAGACTTTTCGAATACCTTCCATGTTGGCTTTGATGTCATCAGCGGTCAGCATTTTGCGGGATTCATCTTTGCCTGACGGGTCGCCAACGCGGGTGGTGCCGCTTCCCATAAGCGCCAGTGGGCGATGGCCGGTTTGCTGGAACCAATACAGCATCATGATCTGCACCAGGCTACCGGCGTGAAGGCTGGGGGCTGTGCAATCAAACCCGATATAGGCCGTGACCTGGCCCTTCATCAACGCAGCATCAAGGCCGTCCGCATTGGAACATTGGTGAATGAAACCTCGTTCACTCAGAATATTAAGGAAATCGGACCTATATTTGGTCATCGGGACTAGTTCCTGCGGTCTGTCTGTGGCGGAGCCGGAATAACGTATTTGTCTGTTTGTAGCAGCATGAAGATATCAATGCACGAGGCTGATACATGCCCAGAACCCTGCACGCAATCGGAATGATGAGCGGAACATCGATGGATGGTGTGGATGCCGCCATTATCGAGACCAGTGGCGAGGTCATTCAATCACTCGGGCCGACCTTTTTTCGTGAATACTCGGCGACAGAGCGTGCGGCAATCGCGGCGGCTATTGGACATGCTGCCGAGGCGGATTTATCAGATAAAAGCTGGCTGGAAAATCCAGTCATCCGGATCGCAACTAAAATTGTGACGGTGGCGCATCAGGAAACAATTGAATCAATCCTCAAAGAATCCGGGTTAAGCGATTTAGATATCGACGTAATCGGCTTTCACGGCCAGACAATTCTTCACCGTCCTGAATTATCCCTGACCATTCAATTAGGTGACGGGCAGGCATTGGCCGATCAAACCGGCATCGATGTGGTGTTTGATTTGCGCGCTGCCGATATCGCCGGCGGAGGGCAGGGCGCACCGTTAGCTCCGGTATATCACCGGGCGTTGGTGGAAATGTCCTCGCACAGAATACCGGTGGCGGTGCTGAACATTGGCGGGATTGCCAATGTTACATGGATCGGAGAAGGCGATAATATGATCGCGTTCGATACCGGCCCCGGTAACGTTTTGCTGGATGAATGGATGCTGGCGAAAACTGGCGTGGCTATGGATGAGGGCGGTATGGCCGCCGCCAGGGGGCAGGTGGACACTGAAATACTGGCTGAGTTATTGGACAATCTGTTTTTTCAGACGGTGCCGCCAAAATCTCTGGATCGGCTGGATTTTTCTTCAAAACCAGTTGCAGGCCTGTCGCTGGAAGATGGCGCTGCGACCCTAACAGCGTTCACCGCCGCTTCAATCGCGCAATCAACAGATCATTTTCCCGCCCCGACCAACGATTGGATCGTGACAGGTGGCGGTGCCTTAAATCCGGTTTTAATGGCCACTTTATCAAAAAATCTACCGGGCAACGTCGCCACCGCGTCTGACTTTGGCTGGTCAGACACATTCATTGAAGCCCAGGCATTTGGCTATATGGCGGTACGCTCGATTAACGGCTTGCCTCTGACATTCCCCGGTACAACTGGCATTGACCGCCCGTTAACCGGGGGCGTACTGGCAAAATCCGTCAAGCGTTGATGTCGGCTTCGATCTCAGTGATCCGCATATCTACATAATCGCCGCACCGATCGATCAGTTCTTCGACTTTGCCTTCAAAGAAATGGTTGGTATCCGGCATGATCTGATGATCAATGACGATGCCCTTTTGAGTTTTGAGTTTTTCAACCAATGTCTCAACGGCGTCTGGCGGCGCGACGGCATCCTTGGCACCGTTGATGATCAGCCCGGAAGACGGGCAAGGGGCAAGGAAGCTGAAATCATAAAGATTGGCAGGTGGTGCGATTGTGATGAAGCCTTCAACTTCGGGACGGCGCATCAGCAATTGCATCGAAATCCATGATCCGAACGAAAAACCGGCGATCCAGCAGGCGCGTGATTCCGGGTTGAAAGATTGAATCCAGTCCAGCGCAGAAGCTGAATCGGATAATTCGCCAATCCCGTGATCAAAATATCCCTGACTGCGCCCGACACCGCGAAAATTAAACCGCAAAACCGTAAACCCGCGCTTTGCGAACATGTAATAAAGCTGATGAATGATCTGGTTATTCATCGTTCCGCCAAATGCCGGGTGCGGGTGCAGAATGATGGCAATCGGTGAGGTTTCGTTTTTACCGGGCTGGTATCGCCCTTCCAGACGTCCGGAGGGGCCATTAAAAATTACTTCTGGCATAAAATATCCTGTTTACGCTGTGATAGTACAAACTACCAAAATGGGTCGGCTCATGATCGAATAACCCTGTCTCAATCGCGCATTTTGAAGGCTTGCAGGCCATTAAAAACTGGCCTACCTTAGATCAATTCAAGAATTTGCAGGTACTTTTCAGTGTCTGCAAACGAAGCGCGGTTTGTGCCTGGATCATCCTTTTATGAAAGATGTGCACGTACATAGCACGTGAAATGGGTCTATGTGCAAATTCTTCGTTATATATATGATATCATTGTGGAATTATAAGTGTGTGTCCTGTGGGCAAAATTGAAATAAGAAAATGAAGCGAAAATAAAAGGCCTGACCGGAATCAAATGACGTCGAAACGAACATATCTTGATTACAACGCAACGGCGCCATTGTGCGTTGAGGCGCGTGCTGCGATGGCAGCCGTCGAGCGCACGTTTGGCAACCCGTCTTCGGTCCATGCCGAGGGACGTGCCGCCAGAGCCCTGATCGAAGATGCGCGGGAACGGATCGCTGAAATTTTTCAGGTTTCTGCTGGGGATGTCATTTTCACATCAGGCGGATCGGAAGCTGCTGCAACGATTTTGTCGCCAGGAACGGGACGCCGCGAAAATCGCGATCCCGTAAGCAAGTTTCTTGTTGGCGCCACCGAGCATGATTGCGTTCTGCGCGGACACCGGTTCGCGACAGAAATGGTCGAAATTCTCAAAGTAGGCCGGGACGGCTTACTGGATATCGAACATTTGGCCCAGCGCATTGAATATCTGTGCGAAGCTCATGGTCCGGAATCCACCATGGTGGCGTTACAAGCGGCCAATAATGAAACCGGTATCTTGCAACCTTTGTCAGACGTTCGCGACGTGCTTGAAGCGTCCGGCGCTTTGCTTGTGGTTGATGCCGTTCAATGTGTGGGCCGCACCGCGCTTGACCGGGAAAGCCTTCCGGGCGATGTGCTTTTCATGTCGGCGCATAAATTTGGTGGCCCCAAAGGGTCAGGTGCGATCGTACTGCGCCGTGAAGGCATCGAGATTGACCCGATGATGCGCGGCGGCGGGCAGGAGCGTAACCAACGTGCTGGTACTGAAAATCCGACTGCAATTGTTGGCTTTGCAGCCGCGCTTGAAGCCGCTATTCATGATCGCGAGATTGTGCAGTCGCGTATCTGTGGATTACGGAACACTCTGGAAGCAGGCATTTTGGCGATAACGCCAGATGCCGTCATTGTTGGTGGATCGGTTCCCCGCTTGCAGAATACCGCCTGTATTGCTATCTCAGGCTTACATGCCGAGACCAGTGTGATCGGTTTTGACCTTAGAGGATTTGCGGTAAGCGCCGGGTCTGCCTGTTCATCAGGCAAAGTTGGCGCGTCCCATGTCCTTGAAGCCATGGGACTGGAGGCCGATTTGGCGTCCAGCGCGATCCGGGTAAGCCTTGGCA
This sequence comes from Hyphomicrobiales bacterium, assembly GCA_021775875.1. GTDB lineage: Bacteria > Pseudomonadota > Alphaproteobacteria > Rhizobiales > NORP267 > NORP267. Next base: position 146,050 of record JAJFHA010000011.1, read on the forward strand.
AGGAGACGAGTGAAGACGAAGTTGAGAGGTTTTTAGAAGCGTGGCGCGAAATAACCTGTTCCCTTGAAGAACGGCGTCGCGGCGCAGCCTAGTAAATACTGAAATACCGGCCGGCGGCCCTTGAAGCCGCATGGGATGGAGAGAAAAATGGTAGCGATTAAAGAGACCGTCGACCAGGTCAAAGGTCTCGACGTTGAAGAATACAAGTATGGCTTCGTCACGGATATTGAATCCGAAAAAGCCCCCAAAGGCTTAAACGAAGACATCATCCGTTTCATATCGGAGAAAAAAGGTGAGCCGGACTGGATGCTTGAATCCCGTCTGGACGCCTACCGCCGTTGGCGCACCATGACCGAGCCCACATGGGCCAAGGTCGATTATCACGACATAGATTTTGACGACCTCTATTATTTCTCGGCTCCCAAAACCAAAGAGGGCCCGGAATCCATTGATGATGTGGATCCGGAACTCTTGCGGACATACGAGAAGCTCGGCATCCCATTGCGCGAGCAGGAAATCCTGGCCGGTGTCAAAACGTCTAAGATTGCGGTTGATGCGATCTTCGATTCCGTGTCTGTAGTCACCACCTTCAAGGAAGAGTTGGCTAAATCCGGCGTGATTTTCTGCCCGATTTCAGAAGCCTTACGGGACCACCCGGAATTGGTGCGGAAATACCTTGGCTCGGTTGTTCCGGTATCCGATAATTTTTACGCCACGCTAAATTCAGCCGTTTTCTCTGACGGGTCTTTTGTCTACATTCCCGAGGGCGTGCGATGCCCCATGGAATTGTCGACCTATTTCCGGATCAACGAGCCCAATACCGGCCAGTTTGAACGCACCCTGATCATCGCGGAGAAAGGGTCTTACGTCTCGTATTTGGAAGGATGCACCGCGCCCATGCGCGACGAAAACCAGTTGCACGCGGCAATCGTTGAACTGATCGCCCACGAAGACGCCGAGATCAAATATTCCACCGTCCAGAACTGGTATCCGGGCGACAAGGACGGCAAGGGCGGGATTTATAATTTTGTCACCAAGCGCGGCGATTGCCGGGGCGATAATTCAAAAATTTCATGGACCCAGGTAGAAACCGGGTCGGCGGTCACCTGGAAATATCCAAGCTGTATTTTGCGCGGCGATAACAGCCAGGGCGAATTTTATTCAATCGCCATTTCCAACGGCTACCAGCAGGTGGATTCAGGCACCAAGATGATCCATCTGGGCAAGAACACCACAAGCAGGATCATCTCAAAGGGCATTTCGGCGGGCAAATCATCCAACACCTATCGCGGCAAAGTATCGGCCCATCGCAAGGCAACCGGCACGCGGAATTTCACCCAATGCGATTCCCTGCTGATCGGCGACCAATGTTCCGCCCATACAATTCCCTATATGGATGCCAAAAACCGCTCGGTGACGTTTGAACACGAAGCCACCACGTCGAAAATTTCCGAGGATCAATTGTTTTACTGCCAGCAACGTGGCCTCAACGAAGAAGAGGCCGTCGCCCTGATCGTCAACGGTTTTTGCCGCGAAGTGCTGCAGCAATTGCCGATGGAATTCGCGGTTGAAGCACAAAAGCTGGTCGGGATTTCCTTAGAGGGAAGTGTCGGATGATTACTGCGATTTTTAGTTACGAGAACGGAATTTAATAGAAATGCTTTCAATAAAAAATCTCCACGCGGTCGTTGATGGCCAGGAAATTCTGCGCGGGCTGAACCTCGAAGTACCAGCCGGCGAAGTCCATGCCATTATGGGGCCGAACGGCGCTGGCAAATCTACCCTGTCATATGTATTGGCGGGCAAAGCTGGTTACGAAGTAACCAAAGGCAGCGTGACCTTGAACGGTGAAAATATCCTCGAAATGCAACCCGATGAGCGGGCGTCCGCGGGGGTATTTCTGGCGTTTCAATATCCGATGGAAATTCCAGGTGTTCCAACCCTGACATTTCTTCGCCAGGCCTTGAATTCCCAACTCCGGACCCGGGGTGAGGATGAAATGTCGACGCCGGATTTCATGCGCCTTATTCGCGAGAAAAGCGCCGAGTTGAAGATCGAGCAGGACATGCTGAAACGCGCTGTCAATGTAGGTTTTTCGGGCGGCGAGAAAAAGCGCAACGAAGTGCTTCAGATGGCAGTGTTGCAGCCCAAATTGTGTGTGCTGGACGAAACCGATTCAGGTCTTGATATCGATGCTCTCAGGATCGTATCTGATGGCGTCAACGCCCTGCGTAGCCCGGATCGTGCTTTTGTAATCATCACCCATTACCAGCGTCTTCTGGATTATATCGTTCCGGATAAAGTGCACGTGCTCTCCAAGGGCCGCATTGTTCGCACCGGTGACAAAGATCTGGCGCTTGAACTTGAAGACAAGGGTTACGCCGAATTTGAAGAGACCGCCGCATGAACGTGAATATCAAAAAGAGTGCCGCCGAACTTGCGCTCGAAGCGCAGGTTGAGGTGTTGCTTGAAAATGCCAGCGGTGGTCAGGCGCAGGCTTTGGAGAGTTTGCGCCATAACGGCATGCCGCACCGCAAGCTGGAGCCGTGGGTCTATACCGATCTGCGCAATCTGGTGCGTGACACCTATCGCCCAGCAACAGAAGCAGATCGCGGTGCTGGTGATTTCAAAATTGACCCGGCACTCGCTGCACTTGGCGTATGCAAGATTGTGCGCGTGAACGGGTTTTTGCAGGATGATTTGTCTGACCTCGACGCGCTCCCCGATGGTGTATCGCTAAAGGTTCAGGATATCACAGCCGGAGTTGAGGTCGACGAACATCATTTCATCGCGGATATGGTGACAGCATTTGCCAGCAATAGCCTTGTTCTCGAAGTAGCGCCGGGCGCGAATGTCGAGCAACCAATTCTGCTGGCAAATTTTACCAATGGCTCTGTGCCGGTGGCAGCTTATGCACATACGATCGTTAAAATGGGCGAAGGCGCGTCCGCAACCATAATTGAAAGCCTTGAAGGCGAGGGGGATTATCAGTCCAGCAATCTTCTGGATGTGTCGCTCAGTGACAAGGCGAATTTGAATTTTGTTCGCTGGCAGAATGAAGATGTTGCAGCGGTTCATTTGGCGCTAATGAGATTGACTCTTGGTGAGGCGTCTAAATGGCAGGGTTTCACACTGACCGAAGGTGCCCGGGTTTCGCGCAATGAAATGGCGATCCGGTTTACAGCGCCAGCCGCAGACGCACATATCAGCGTAGCGAAATTGTTGCGCGGCGAACAACATGGCGACACCACCATTATAGTGGACCATGCGGTGCCTGAATGCGACAGCAACGAGATCATAAAGTCTGTCCTCGAAGATAAAGCCCGCGGTATTTTCCAGGGCAAGGTGATCGTGCGCCCTGGCGCACACGGAACCGATGGTCGACAGGCCAGTGACGCGTTGTTGCTCTCGGATCAGGCCGAAATGGATTCCAAGCCCGAGCTTGAAATCTATAACGATGATGTCCAATGCGCCCATGGCGCGACCGTTGGCGAGATCGACGAAGACTTGTTGTTTTATCTGCGGGCACGAGGGATTCCTCTGAAAGAGGCAGAATCTCTGCTGGTCCAGGCGCATGTCGGTGGCGCCTTGGAATCTATCCAGAACGAAGATGTGAAAAATGCCATGACGGGTTTGGCCGCGCGCTGGTTGACGAGGAGGGCGTCGTCATGAATGAAGCCAGCCTCATTTCAAAAACCGGCTATGACGTAGAAAAAATCCGTGCGGACTTCCCAATCCTCGCGCGTACCGTCTACGACAAACCGCTGGTCTATCTGGATAATGGCGCGTCGGCGCAAAAGCCGCAAGCGATGCTGGACGCAGTGCGAAACGCCTATGAGCATGAATATGCCAATGTCCATCGGGGGCTGCATTATCTATCCAATACTGCGACCCAGAATTATGAAGATGCGCGCGAAACTGTCCGCAAATTTGTGAATGCCGGTTCAACGGACGAAATTATTTTTACCCGTAACGCGACCGAAGCGCTCAACCTTGTGGCGCAATCATGGGGTGCGGATAATATTGTCGAGGGTGATGAAATCATCCTGTCCATCATGGAACATCACTCAAACATCGTGCCCTGGCATTTCCTGAGGGAACGTCAGGGTGCCGTGATCAAATGGGCCCCGGTGACAGACGACGGTACCTTTGATATGGAGGCGTTCGAGAAACTTTTCACGTCCCGCACCAAGATCGTCGCGATCACCGCCATGTCGAACGCGCTTGGTACTATCGTGCCGATCAAGGACGTTGTGCGCATCGCCCATGATCGCGGTGTCCCGGTTATGGTTGATGGCAGCCAGGCAGCAGTTCATATGCCAATTGATGTGCAGGATATTGATTGCGACTTCTTTGCCTTTACCGGGCACAAAACCTATGGCCCGTCCGGAATTGGCGTTCTGTATGGCAAGCGGGATCTACTTAGCGGCATGCGACCCTTTAATGGCGGCGGCGAAATGATCCTGGATGTGACCGAAGACAAGGTCACCTACGGCGAGCCACCGCACCGGTTTGAAGCCGGAACCCCGCCCATCGTGCAGGCTATTGGATTGGCCGCTTCGCTTGACTATATGATGTCTATAGGGATGGAGCAGATTGCAGCGCACGAGGCCGGATTGCGAGATTATGCCCATGAGCGATTGTCCAGAATCAATTCGCTGCGGATTTTCGGGACAACGCCCGAAAAAGGCGCGATTGTATCGTTCGAGCTTGAAGGCACCCACGCCCATGATATCAGTACGGTGATTGACCGCTACGGCGTGGCCGTCAGGGCAGGAACCCATTGTGCACAACCCCTGTTGGCGCGGTTCGGCGTCACCTCCACCTGCCGCGCTTCATTTGGAATGTACAATACGCTCGAAGAAGTTGATAAGCTGGCGGAAGCATTGATCAAGGCTCAGGGCTTTTTTGCCTGACGGGAAATCTGGTAAGGAACAGAAATATGACTGAAGACATTAATCTAGAAAAAGCCCCTGACACGGATGTCGCGGCAGAAAATGGTACGGAAACAGGTTCTGAACAGCCGGCAGCCTGTGTTGAAACCATCGAGAGCATTCGCGAAAGCTCATCATCGGCCTTGTCCGATGAACGTCTTGAGCAGATGACGGCTGACATTGTGGCGGCCATCAAAACCGTTCACGACCCGGAAATTCCGGTAGATATTTACGAGCTTGGTTTGATTTACCGCGTTGATATTGACGATGGCAGCAATGTCACCGTTGACATGACCCTGACAGCGCCAGGTTGCCCTGTCGCAGGCGAAATGCCGATCTGGGTGGAGAATGCTGTCTCAGGCGTCGAAGGCGTTCAGAGCGTGATGGTGAACATGGTATTCGATCCGCCATGGGACATGAGCCGTCTGTCCGAATTAGCGCGCATTGAATTAAATATGTTTTAGAATGGCCTATTTGCTTAAGAGACGCGTGATACCATATCTGTTCCAACAGCGTTTGATCAGGAGTTGAGAATGTCTACAACTGCAAACACCACTTCAAGGCCGCGTCCCAAGGTCATGACTTTGACCGACGTTGCGGCAGAACGTGTTCGGGCAATTTTGGAAAAACAACATCCTGGCGGATCTCTGCGAGTCGGCGTCAAGAATGGCGGTTGTGCTGGCATGGCCTACACAATGGATTATACCGACGAGCAGACGCCCCTTGACGAAATCGTCGAAGACAAGGGCGTCAAAGTTCTGATCGACCCAAAAGCGGTGCTGTTCCTACTTGGAACCGAAATGGATTATGCGGAAGAGAAATTCACCTCCGGATTTGTCTTCAATAACCCAAACCAGACTGGAGCCTGTGGCTGCGGAGAATCCGTAATTCTGACGCCCGTCCAGGATCTGGATCCGACGATGTTGAACAAGGTTTGATCCTTGCCGCTTAGTCGGGAAATTAGCACTTTCGTTGAAGATATTTTGGGGTCATTTGGCTCCGTCTCCATCAAACCCATGTTTGGCGGCGGCGGAGTTTATCATGACGGTGTGATGTTCGGGTTGATCGCTGACGATGTACTCTATCTGAAGGCCGATGACAAAACCTCACCTGATTTTGAGCAGGAAGGTTCTACGCCCTTCATATCTGCCTCAAAAAACGGCAAGCAGGCCAATATGCCATATTGGCAAGTGCCGGAGCGGCTCTATGAAGACGTGGATGAATTGGCGAAATGGGCGACCAAAGCGTATTCGGTGGCGAAAGCCACCAAAAAGAGAAAATGAATTGAATCTTGGGTTGTAAATTAAGCCCAGAATGCTCAGGCGACGTTTTCAACCACATCGGAAATTTCCGATCCTGAGTCCAAGACACTTTCATCAACGTCATTTTCTGAAAACGCCCGATTGCGGCCAGCTGCTTTGGCTGAATATAGAGCAGCATCCGCACGCGCGATCAGGTTTTCAGCTGTTTCACCAGGCCGAAAAAGCGATACACCAAAGGACATTGTAATTGTTCCCAGGCTTTCACCAGAAGATTTTTTTACTAATTCCTTGGCCATAATGGCTTTGCGCATTTGATCGGTTACAATCATTGCAGCATCCAGCTTTGTCTGGGGCAGGATCACTGCAAATTCCTCACCACCATATCGAGTCGCCAAATCGCGACCCTTTACAGTTTCGCGAATGGAGAAGGCGACGAGACGCAGAACCTGATCACCAGTCTGATGACCGTAGGTATCATTGAATATTTTGAAGTGATCAATATCGCCAAATACGAGCGCTAGAGGTTCACCAGTTTCTTGCGCATTGGTAATTTCCTTTTCGATGGTCTGATCAAACTGCTTGCGATTGGAAATTCCCGTAAGGGCATCGGTCATGGACTCGGTACGAACCGCCTCCAGGGTTTCGTGGAGCGTATCGATTTGTTGGCGCGATGCCGCGAGGCTGTTTTCAAGCGAAGTGGTTTTGCTCTCCATATCCTTTGTAGCAGAAACCAGCTTTTGAACAACGAGCTTGATTTGCTCGCTACCCGTAGCGGTCGTCAACTCTTCGTTGGCGCTGGAGAGAGAATTCCCAAAATCGGATGTAGAATCAGACGCGCTTTCCAACGCGCCCATCAGAACTTTAAATTCCTTGACGAATTTGGAATTTACTTCTTCAACCCGATCACCCATTCGATTGGGTGACAAAAAATCTTCGTAAATCTGATCCATGACTTCAGGCGAAATCGTACCATGATCATGGATAAGTGCGTTAAGCGCCTGATTTAGTTGGCGGTTATACCCGGCAACATAGGTGTACCAAAGTTCATAATTCTTGGGATAAGCGGACGCTTTATGGACGCGAAGATGCTTTATCGCTTTTTCACCAAATTGAATTGTACGCTCAAAATCGCTGTGGCCTGTCAAGCTCTTTGTCCCTCTTTGGTCTTAATCCGGCTAATGGCCCTGCACCCATAAACAAACAAGTGGCATTACAATCACCTGTTGCAATAGACAGGATACTGAATAGGCACTTAATCATGGGTTAAGAGATATGCCGTTAGGGAAACTTTTTTGACTATTTTGAGTCAGGTCTGACTGGACGAGTGAGAAAAGCAGGCATGTGATCGCCCAAACCAACAACCTTTTGTTTTTGCTTCTGGTTTGAGGTGTTTTCGCTGACTTTTGGCGTATCTTCAGATTTGGGGGCAGGAGCTTTAGTGCTGCTTGGTCGTACAGCATCTGAAGGAGCAGTCTGACCAGACGACGCTTTGGACGCAGCTCTAGAGGTTCCGCCGCCACGTCTTTTCCTGTTATTTGAGTGCTCTTTATGAGAATTCCCGGATTCAGTTTCTGAGTGACTTTTGCCTTTATCCTCAGATGCGGACTGAAGCTGCGGGATATTGAACCCGGTCATCGCCTCAATGGCGTCCACATATTTTTTGTCTGCTCTACCAGCGAGCATTATTGCAGTACCGCTGCGCCCGGCGCGTCCTGTGCGTCCAATCCGATGGATATAATCTTCAGCGTGGATCGGCACATCGAAATTCAGGACGTGGCTCACATTCGGGATATCGAGACCACGTGCAGCAACATCGCTGGCGACCAATAGTGTAATTTCGCCATTTTTGAAATTGTCCAACGTCGCCATACGCGAACGCTGGTCCATATCGCCATGCAGACATCCGGCATTGAAACCGTGTTTGCGGAGCGAACGATTGACAATATCTACATCGCGCTTGCGGTTGCAGAACACGATTGCATTTGTAAGAGTTTTTTCGTTTCTGATCACTTCGCGCAATACAGCGCGTTTTTCAGAGGATTCGCGCGGCGCGGATACAAGTTTTTGCTCAACGGTTGAAGCCGCAGTCGCCGGCGGCGCAACTTCAACGCTTACAGGGTTGTGGAGAAATGTATCAACCAGTTTCTGGATTTCAGACGGCATGGTTGCCGAGAAAAACAGGGTCTGGCGGGTGAATGGAATCAATTTGCAGATCCGCTCAACATCGGGGATAAAACCCATGTCGAGCATACGGTCGGCTTCATCAACAACCAGAATTTCAACGCCGGTTAGCAGGAGCTTGCCGCGTTCAAAATGATCAAGCAGTCGACCTGGCGTCGCGATCAGAACATCGGCACCACGGTCAAGAATTTTGTTTTGATCCGCAAACGAAACGCCACCAATCAACAGCGCCACATTCAATTTGTGGTTGGCACCAAGAACCTCAAATGATTCTTCGACCTGTGCCGCCAGTTCACGGGTCGGTTCCAAAATAAGCGTGCGTGGCATACGGGCACGGGCGCGGCCTTTTTCCAGCCGATTTAGCATCGGCAATGTAAAAGCTGCCGTTTTGCCTGTACCGGTTTGCGCAATCCCAAGGATATCTCGTCCCTTGAGGGCATGCGGTATGGCCTGCTCCTGAATAGGGGTGGGTTTGTCGAACCCGGCTGCGGAAATCGCAGACAGGATTTTGTCACTCAGTCCAAGTGTATCAAAGCTCATATAAGCGTAATTTGCCTGTATTGAATTCCCGTGCGTCCAATAAATTTTGCAGCAATGGGGAAAAATCGGGAATCGAAACTTTAGCTGCTTACCCGCGATATAAACCGCGCATCAATAAAGTCAATGGAACAGGTCAGTTAATCATTAAAGACTTGCCGTATTTTCAGAACATACATTGGCCTGTTCAGGCCGGAAAAACCTGTCTTGCTTCGTTCATTACTTGGCAAGTTGGCGTTCCATGAAACGAAGTGCTGCGCTGATACCACGCAGTGATATCGCAACATCTTTGCGCTCGTCCGGGGTTCGCTGGTAATTGATCGTGAGCCAGCGCCCGGCTTTCATTTCAGATACAATCCGCTCCACGTTGCGTTGGCCATTGATCTGGATCGTCTCCAATATTTGGGTCTGGCCATTCGCCATATAGGCGCTGTAATCGGTGCGCGGCGAAAGTGATGCAGCCTGATGGCCATCTACGTCCATGAACATCAGAGCCATGGGTTCCGGAGACCCCTGGTCATAAAATTCAAATTCGATCGGGCCACCGGCGCTTGTCTGATGTAAACGAAGAACAGATTCGCCGAAGAATGTCGCACCATCATCGCCAAGTACATAATAGACCGCCCGGCAGGGACCATCGCCCCAATCATCGCAGACCACCAGCCAATCGCTAAAATAAGCGCGAAGTTCGCCAAATTCGTGCATGAATGGCTGCCGGTCATGGGCCGCAACGCTTGTTGAAAAGCAAAGCAAAATCCCAAACAGCATCCGGTACAGAAATTTTATCGATGACATGGGGCGCCTCCGTTAATCAGTGGACGGCCTATCTTACCCGTTGCACAGTTTGTCAGCAAGTTCCGTAAAGTCTTTGGCGACCACTTCAAACTCGTCCGGTGACGCTTCGGTGAAGCCAGGGAAATCCGGTTCTGCAAGTTTCGGCATCACATAGGCTGTGCCGAGGCCAGCGTCCTTGGCAGCGCGCAGATCAGCGCCGTGCGCTGCGACCATCATCACGTCACCCGGGTCAATGCCAAGCAGCCGTCCGGCATCGTGATAAACGCCTTGATCCGGTTTGTAGTGGCCCAGGAATTCACAGCTCAGAATGCCGTGCCAGTGAGTATTGGAGAGGCGTGAGCAATCAACCACAATTGACCAGCTAAGGACCGTTAAAACGATGCAGGTATATTTTTCCCGGAGCCGTTCGATCGCATCTGGAAAGTCTGGCCAAACCGGCAGGCGATGCCAGACCCGGTTTAATTCGTCCAGATCATCGCTGGTGAATTTCAAATCTGGATAGCTTGGGTTCATTTCTTCCAAAGCAAGCCGGTGAATGCCATCCACATTCATCCACGGAATATCGCCGTTGCGCATCTTGGCCAGCAGCACAAACATTCGTGTTCGCCAGTCAAACGCAAACGCGCGGGTATCCATGGTGACGCCAAGGCTGTCGGCGCGGGTTTGAATGGCCGCGCGGATCGGGGTTTGCCAATCAAAAACCGTGCCGCCAACATCAAAGGCGAGGGCTTTATAGTTTTTCATGCTGTAGGTCTCCTAGACAAAAAATTCAAATATCAAGATCTGTGTCATCTGCAAATTCAGCACGTTCCTGGATGAATTTGAAGCGGAGTTCCGGTTTAGTCCCCATTAAATGATCGACCGATTTCGCAACCGCATCATCCCCGTCATCAAGCTCAACCCGTAAAAGCGTCCGCTTGGCCGGGTCCATGGTGGTATCGCGCAGTTGCTTGGGAAGCATTTCGCCGAGGCCTTTGAAGCGTCCGATATCGATTTTGCCGCGCCCTGAAAATTCCGTCCCCATCAGGACGTCTTTATGGGCGTCATCGCGGGCATAAAGTGTCTTGCCCCCCTGGGAAATCCGATAGAGCGGCGGGACCGCCAGATATAGATGCCCGTCGCGCACCAGTTGCTGCATTTCCAGATAGAAAAACGTTATCAGCAGGGAAGCAATGTGGGCGCCGTCCACATCAGCATCGGTCATGATGATGATCTTTTCGTAGCGAAGATCATTTGTTTTATAGCGTTCCCGTGTTCCGCATCCCAACGCCTGAACCAGATCGGCGATCTGCTGGTTCTGGCGCTGCTTTTCGGCACCCGCGCTGGCCACATTGAGGATTTTGCCGCGCAAGGGGAGAATTGCCTGGTTGGACCTGTTTCGGGCTTGCTTAGCGGAACCGCCGGCGGAATCGCCTTCGACGATGAAAATCTCAGTACCTTCGGATGATTTTTTGGTGCAATCAGCCAGTTTTCCGGGAAGGCGCAATTTGCGGGTCGCGGCCTTGCGGCTAACTTCTTTTTCTTGTCGGCGGCGCAACCGGTCGTCGGCGCGCTGGATAACCCATTCGAGAAGCTTGGTGGCCTGTTGCGGGTTTTGCGCCAGCCAGTGATCAAACGGATCGCGGATCGCTTGTTCGACAATTTTTGTCGCGGCGTTGGAAGCCAGTTTTTCTTTTGTCTGGCCCTGAAATTCCGGCTCGCGTATAAAGACCGAGAGCATGATCCCTGCTTCGCCCATCACATCATCAGAGGTGATCTGGGCGGCTTTCTTGTTCCCGGCCAATTCGCCGTAGGCTTTCAAGCCACGTAATATTGCAGACCGCATCCCGGCTTCGTGGGTGCCGCCATCAACGGTCGGGACCGTGTTGCAATAGGAATGACAAAAGCCGTCATCGTTGAACCATGCGAGCGCCCATTCAACAGAGCCATGGCCGCCCGGTTTTTTTGAGATGCCATAGAACATGTCCGGGGTGACACGGGTTTTGCCGGCAATCTCGGTTTCCAGATAATCTTTCAGCCCACCTGGGAAATGAAAGACTGCTTTCTCAGGGACTTTGCCATCTTCAGGCAGCAGGCCTGGATCGGCGCTCCAGCGAATTTCAACGCCGCCAAAAAGGTAGGCTTTGGCTTTCGCCATGCGAAACAGGGTGGCGGGATTAAACTTGGCCGATTTGCCGAAAACTTCTGTATCCGGAAGAAACCGGACTTTGGTGCCGCGCCTGTTGTTGATGGCACCTAATTGCTCCAACCCGCCAACCGGTATTCCGCGCTTGAATGATTGGCGATAAAGCTGGCGGTCGCGGGCAACTTCAACTTCGAGAATTTCAGAGAGGGCGTTGACAACTGAAACACCAACCCCGTGCAGTCCGCCAGACGTTTCATAAACCTTTGAATCGAATTTACCGCCTGCGTGAAGCGTCGTCATGATCACTTCAAGCGCTGTCTTGTCCTTGTATTTGGGATGTGGGTCAACCGGAATTCCGCGGCCATTGTCGGCAACCGAAAGCCACCCGTCCGGCTCCAGCGAAACTTCAATCCATGTGGCATGACCTGCAACGGCTTCATCCATTGAATTGTCGATCACCTCGGCGAAGAGGTGATGCATGGCCTTTTCGTCGGTGCCGCCAATATACATACCGGGCCGACGGCGCACAGGCTCCAAACCTTCCAGCACCTCGATATCGGCCGCGGTATAGCCACCCCCCTTGGCATCAAGGCCCTTGGTATTAGGACGCTTCGCGTTAGAGGCTCTGTCTCCTAGGGTATCAAAAAGATCTTGAGTTTTGGCCATTGCGATAAGTGGTACCGGATTTATTGCTAGAATAATGAAGTTTCGAATCATCAAAACAGGTGCGATTTTTGTCGCACAGACCTGCGCCCCGCGTCGAGTGGAACCGCGTTGCCCACTCTGATTTGGTTCAACAGGCTGGGATCGGAAATCTCAATTTATTTTAGAACCAAAATCTGACTTTGTTTCAATGTGAAACAGGATTTTACGAAATAGTAGAAATTCAGGCAAATTTTTGTAGCAAAAATGCTTGCCTGAAAGGCTCTGTTTACCTTCTTATTACGGATCGTTTACCCCAAGCCGTTAGTGTCGTTGAAGTTGAGTACAAGTTGCATTTTGTTGTGTTGAGTATTTTCGGGGGCGCCATGCAGACCGTCCGGCGGTATGTGTTTTTAACGGCAATCGGTCTGGTGGCCGCCCTCGTATTTTTGCCTTCCGCAAGTTTTTTGCCAGGTAATCTTTCTTCCTATGTCGGGGAAGGCGAGGGCCAGATCAGCAAATCTGTATTGCTGCACCTGTTTGCCGCGCTGGTAATTTTTACCCTCGTGAAGCAGGCAGCCAGTGGAATTCCGAATATTTTCAGAGCCCGGCTACAGCGTCTGCGCCGTAACATCACCTTGTTATTGGTTATTAGCCTGCTTGGATCCGTATTTTTGATCGCCTAAAGATCTGCGCTCAGAATTGTGTGGCTACATTTCCTGCGCGGGGCGTTGCGGAAATCCTGGCGAAAGCCGTGCAAAAAGCCGGTTCAGTCCGTTTCTCATTCCAAGCGCCAGCGGGCGTTCCAGAAAGCGCCATACCAGATAGGCCAGCATCACAACCATCGTGATCACAATGCCCAGAACCAGATAGCGGTCCATACTGCCTTCCAACTGGTTGATCAGCATGAAGCCAATATTCTGGTGTAGCAGGTAAAGTGGATAGGTGATCGCGCCAATCACCATATAAGTGCGGGATGCCAGACGCGGTGCCGGCACATATTTCAACAGCAGGAAAAACGTCGTAAAAGCGGTGATCCAGGCTCCAATAACGAGCGGCGACAGGAATGTCTGGTAATAGAGGCCATTTTCCGCGCTGCCTTTCAGGGCTGTCGCAAGGCAAAAGACAAATGCGGCAGCGATCATCATATAGTCGGAGCGGGTGGCCCGGCCGCGATACACCAGGTAGCTGAAAATACCGAGAATGAAATGACCGGCATATTCGGTCACAAACAGAAATCCGAGCACGTTCGAATGCAGGGAGAACTGGTTCAGCATGGCAATGGCGAGCCAGCCCATCATAATCTCGCGAACGCGCGGCATCTGGTTGAGCAGGATAAGCACGAACATCCAGCCATAAAAAATCAGTTCGAACATGATCGACCAATATGCGCTGTCGACAAAGGGCTGCCCGAGCATGGGTGCCGCGATCAACAGGTTCGCAAGATATTGATTCAGGGAAACCGCATATTGCGCGGTTCCGATAAAATACGCAGCCAAGGCCGTAATTGAGGCGCACAATACAAATGCCGGATAAATCCTGCTGGCACGCGCCGACAGGAACCGCGTCGCCGATCGGTTTTCCGCCGAAAAGGCAATCACGAAGCCCGATATGATGAAAAACAAATCCACGCCGAGATAGCCATATTTGAACCAGTCCCCAAGGATGGGGAAGGCCAGACCGGACATATCGTCAGCGGCATATCCCCTGAATGTAAAATGGAACATGAGGACGGCAGCAGCCGCGGCAAACCGCAGCAAATCCAGAATTTCAACACGAACTTTCGGCATATTGTTAACGCGCACCTCAAATTAGTGGTGGCTTACAATATCCAGACCGGCCAGAAATAGCAGCAAAACCGCCAATCCTGCTTAATTGGCAAACTGTTAATGTTAACGCGCAATATCAAGGATGACCTACCGGTGATATTTGATCATGAACGTTTGAAGCCGATGGGCTTCCTGCCGCTCTTCAAGCCTCAGCCGTATTTCCGCTAAGTGCCAACAGCAGACATTCAATGAATTGTCCCAATTTCCATAATGAGCCTTTTTACGTAATTGGTTTCATATCGCAGATGGGATGGTAGTCGCCAAGTACCACATGCATTTTTGACTCAAAGTAGTCCTTTTAGTCGTGAGGCAGTCCTCAGGAGTTCCTGGGTTGAACCTTGCCCGGTGATTGCTTCTCTGCCATTCTCGGAATTCTAAGTTAACGCATCAGTGTCTGAAGGACTTCCGAAAATGGGTAAGTTTTTATCATTCCGGTCCGTAGTTGATCCATCAGATTGCGATTTTCTCGGCCACATGAACGTCTCAAGGTATTTTGCAGCATGCTCAGATGGAGTGTTAGCAATCCAATCCGAAATGGGGCTTACCGCAAAGGATATGCGTGAAGGTAGACGGCTTTCGTTCGCGGTTGTTCATGCTGAATCTGATTTCAAGGCGGAATTAACTGCGGGCGATTCTATCTACTTGGAAACCGACATCCTCGCTATCGGTTCTAAATCAATGACTTTTCGGCATCAACTTTTTCGGGCCGAACATCGGCAGTTGGCTTTTGAAACGATATTCAAATGTGTACTTCTGAGCCTCGCGGACCGACGCGCTACTGAAATCTCGGATGATGTTCGGGAGAACGCTGCAAAATGGCTGACGCAGAAAAACGAACAGGATGAATTGTGATTGATTACACTGATGCTTTTTGAAAGGAATAATCATGAACGATTTTTCCAAGTTTGGAGAAGCCGAACTTAAAGGTTGGTCAGAACCAGAGACGGCCGCAGCCTATGCAGATGGATTTGCTTCGGCCGCCGTGCAGTGTGTTCCAGACATTGTACAAGCATCGGGCGCTGGTAACGAATCTAAAACCCTCGATGTATGCTGTGGCCAAGGGATTGTGGCCCAAGGTCTGTCTGCTACTGGCGCCAGTGTTATCGGACTTGATTTTTCCCCGGCGATGCTGGAGCTCGCCCGTGCCCGGGTTCCTGGCGTCGAGTTCGTTGAAGGTGATGCAACGTCTCTGCCTTTCGAAGATCGGAGTTTTAATGCAGTGACGATGGGTTTTGGTATTCTGCATATCCCCAATTCCGAGGCAGCGATTAGGGAAGCATACCGAGTATTGAAGCCCAGCGGAAAGTTTGTCTATTCAGTCTGGCATTCGCCGGAGTTATCGGCAGCTTTTCGAATCGTGTTTGGTGCAATTGGGTCGCTGGGAAGCAAAGACATCTCTTTGCCGCCTGGACCTGAAATCCATGCATACGCGAACCCGGATATTACATATCCGGCATTAGAGGCAGCAGGTTTTTCAGATGCAAGAATTGATACATCAGACAGTTACTGGGAAATTGATGATCCGGCCAAGCCGTACGACTACTTTTTCGAAGGTACCGTGAGAGGAGCGCTGCTGCTGAGATCTCAACCGAAGGATAATGCTGAGGCAATTCGGTCTGCGGTCGGTGAAGCGGTAAAGGAGGAATTCGGGTCGCAGGGGCCTTGGAAAATTCCCATTCCGGCAGCAATCGTTTCTGCTGTTCGCCTATAACAAACTTATTCCGTCAAATCGAATTGATAATGACTGTTTCGGCTCAAAAGCAGCTCGCCTAACGAATGTTTATCAGAGTCCGTTGCAAGAAGCCTTGTCGCCATAAACACTGATTCATAACTTTAGAAATCAAAAAACGAAAAAGGCGGAACCATCTCTGGCTCCGCCTTCTGAAACTGTCTAGATCAACTGAAAAGTAAAATCAGACGCTGTAATACATATCGAATTCGACCGGATGAGGGGTCATTTCGTAGCGTATATTTTCCTCTTCCTTCAGTTCCACATAGGCTTCGATTTGATCAATATCCATGACGCCACCGGCGGTCAGGAATTCATGATCATCTTTCAGCGATGCAAGAGCTTCACGAAGAGATCCGCAAACTGTTGGGATATTTTTCAATTCCGCTGGTGGCAGATCGTAAAGATCCTTGTCCATGGCATCGCCCGGATGGATCTTGTTCTTGATCCCGTCAAGGCCTGCCATCAACAATGCCGTGAAGCAGAGGTAAGGGTTAGCTGATGGGTCGGGGAAGCGAATTTCAACACGCTTGCCGTTTGGCGACGGGGAATAAGGAATACGACAGGATGCAGACCGGTTGCGGGCGGAATAAGCCAGCAATACGGGCGCTTCATAACCCGGCACCAGACGCTTGTAGGAATTGGTGGATGGGTTGGTGAACGCGTTCAGCGCCTTGGCATGTTTCAGGATGCCGCCAATATAATGCAGGCACATTTCAGAAAGGTCGGCATATTGGTTGCCGGCAAACAGCGGCTTGCCGTCTCTCCAGATCGACTGATGGACATGCATGCCCGTGCCATTATCGCCAAATACAGGCTTCGGCATAAAGGTTGCGGTCTTACCATAGGCTTGCGCCACATTGTGGACCACATATTTGTAAATCTGCTGATGGTCAGCAATCTGGGTCAGGGTCTGGAAGCGAATGCCCAATTCATGCTGGGCGGCTCCCACTTCATGGTGCTGCTTTTCAACGCTGACACCCATTTCACCCATGACTGAGAGCATTTCCGAGCGAATATCCTGGGCTGAATCAACCGGCGGCACCGGGAAATAGCCACCTTTGACGCGCGGGCGATGGCCAAGGTTGCCGGTTTCATATTCGGTCGGACTGTTGATCGGCAGCTCGGTGCAATCAAGTGCAAATCCGGTCTGATAGGGTTCAGCGGAAAAGCGCACATCGTCAAACATGAAAAATTCAGCTTCCGGGCCGCAATAAACCGTGTCGCCAACGCCGGATGATTTAACATAGGCTTCAGCCTTTTTCGCAGTCATGCGCGGGTCGCGGTTATAGGCTTCGCCGGTTGTTGGGTCGAGAATATCGCAAAATACCGCCATGGTGGATTGCGCAAAAAACGGGTCCATATGGACCGAAGTCGGGTCCATCATCAGGGTCATGTCGGATTCGTTGATGGCCTTCCAGCCAGCAATCGAAGAACCGTCAAACATGATGCCATCAGCGAAGGCGTCTTCGTCGATCTGGCTGATATCCATGGTCAGATGCTGCATCTTGCCGCGTGGGTCGGTGAAACGGAGATCGACAAATTTTACGTCGTCATCCTTGATTGTCTTGAGAACTGATTGTGCGTCGCTCATTACTGTTTTTCCCTGGCTTGTTTAACTGTGAACTTTGAGAGGTGAGGACAATCCCGTCTTCACCTGATTTTTCAGAACGTGATCAGACCGCGTCGTCGCCGCGTTCGCCGGTCCTGATCCGGATGGCTTCCAGAATTTCCGAGATGAAAATCTTGCCGTCTCCAATGCGTCCTGTTTTCGAAGATGCCTGGATAGCTTCAACTGCCTGCTCGACCAGATTGTCGGCAAGGACGATTTCTATCTTCACCTTGGGCAGGAAATCAACCACATATTCCGCGCCCCGATAGAGTTCGGTATGGCCTTTTTGGCGCCCAAAACCCTTTGCTTCGACAACCGTTATGCCTTGCAGACCTACGGCCTGTAGAGCTTCTTTGACCTCATCAAGCTTGAAGGGTTTGATGATCGCCTCGATTTTTTTCATTTTTTATACCTGTTTTCTACGCAGTTCACCGTGTCCGGCCTGTATTTAATATCTCATCGCGCACATGTGAGTTAGCACATCTCGTGCCAAGTCTGCTACGATGGATAAAATGAATATAAATCAAGGTATTAGAGGTATATTTAGTTGCGCAGAAATCTGCTGCACCTTTCTTACGCCTAAATTATAGGCAGATTGCATGTTTATTGTGCAGCCTTCGCCTCAATTTTGTTTTCACAATGTCGGCATTCAATTGCACAAATTCCTGATTTTGGTGCTAAATATCGCTTGATATGACAAGCCTTCTGACTATCGCTCAAATGTACCGCGCCGATGGCCTGGCGGTCGCGTCCGGCATATCAGGCGAAACGCTGATGGAGGCGGCGGGAACTGCTGTCGCGGATGAAATTTCCACACGTTGGAATTCTGAAAAGCGCGTTCTCGTTCTTTGCGGTCCCGGTAACAATGGCGGCGACGGATATGTCGCCGCGCGTCTGCTGGACGCGACGGGCTGTCAGGTCCGCGTCGCAAGTCTGGTTAAAACAGACCAGTTAACAGGCGACGCGGCGACAATGGCAATGCGTTGGCTAGGCGAAGTCGTCGATATCTCGTCAGGACTGCACGCAGGCTTGATACCTGAATTTGACCTGATCGTTGATTGCATGTTTGGCGCTGGTCTCACGCGCGGCCTTGAAGGCGTCGCTGCAGAGATTGTCGAGCAAATCAATAAATCAGGTTTGCCGGTTGTGGCGGTTGATCTCCCGTCAGGTATCAACGGCGATACAGGAGCGATTGCCGGGGTTGCATTCAAGGCAAACCTAACGGTTACGTTTTTCCGGAAAAAACCGGGTCATTTGTTATTGCCGGGCCGGGATCATTGTGGCGAGGTCAAAGTAGTCGATATCGGAATACCATCCACCGTCCTAAATGAAATCCAGCCCAATATTCGTGAGAACGCGATGGAAAACTGGTGGCCACGCCTGAAAGCGCCAGATGCTGGTGACCACAAATATACCCGTGGACACGCAGTTGTCGTGAGTGGTGGCATGATGTCGACCGGTGCCGCACGGCTGGGTGCACGGGCTGCATTGAGGATCGGGGCAGGGGTGGTCACTATTGCCAGCCCACCGTCTGCGCTTGCGGTCCACGCTGCGCACCTGACAGCCATCATGCTGCGCCGGATGGATGAAGAGGCAACTTTAGCGGATATACTCGCCGATCAGCGTATCAATGCGGTGCTGATCGGTCCGGGTAACGGAATTGGTCCTGCGACCCGCGCAAACGTGTTGCGGGCCTTAAAGTCAAACGCAGCAATTATACTCGACGCCGACGCCCTGACAGTTTTTGAAGATGATCCCGAAACATTGTTCGAAGCCATTGCCACTCATAAATTTGGTCCAGTCATCATGACACCTCATGAAGGTGAATTTCGACGCTTGTTCAAAGGTATAGACACGGTTATTGAATCATCTGCTGAAGCCATGGGTGGCAAAGTAGGCGCTGCTCTAGCAGCGGCCAGTGCAAGTGGCGCGACACTTATTTACAAGGGTGCGGATACTGTTGTTGCGACACCGGGCGGGCAGGTGGCGATAAATGCAAACGCGCCACCTTGGCTGGCCACCGCCGGGTCTGGAGATGTACTAGCCGGCTTTGTTGCGGGAATGCTGGCGCAAGGCATGTCAGCCTTCGACGCGGCCTGTGGCGCTTGCTGGATACACGGCGAAGCCGGGACCCGTATCGGGCGCGGGCTGATCGCAGAAGACCTGAGCGAAATCGTTCCCCATATATTCAGGGATATTGATCAGGATTAGCCGATTTGGGCACCCGAAAAGTAACCCCAATCGGGCACTTGTAAAAAAGGTAAAATTAAGCGCGGATTCGGCTGGTAAAATTCAAACCCTGCATGCTATAGAAACGCGCCCGGACCGATCATCATCGGTTGGCATACTGTCGGCGGGCGTGGTGGAATTGGTAGACACGCAAGATTTAGGTTCTTGTGGCGCAAGTCGTGGGGGTTCAAGTCCCTCCGCCCGCACCAGACAGAAAGTTTCAGGAAGCGCTGGCCGACCCAAGGATCAGTAGCAAAGATATTGTAGAAGGCAGTTTGACATGGAAGTCACTGAGACCCTTTCCGAGGGATTGAAGCGAGAATTCAAAGTCGTGATACCTGCAACCGATCTGGAATCGCGGCTGATGGCCCGTCTGGTGGAGTTGAAAGATCAGGTCCGGATCAACGGATTTCGCCCGGGCAAAGTGCCGCTGGACCATTTGCGGAAAACCTATGGCCGTTCGGTCATGGCCGAAATCGTCCAGCAGGTTGTTTCAGAGACCAGCCAGACGGCGTTGACCGAGCGTGAAATTCGCCCGGCCTTCCAACCCGACATCAGCTTTGCCGAAAGCGAGCAAGAGCTTGAAGAGGTGATGCAGGGTAAATCAGATCTCACCTATACGGTGGCCCTGGAGGTGATGCCCGACATCGAGCTTGCGGATCTATCCAAAATAAAATTGACCCGTGAAGTTACTGAAATTCCGGACGAAGATGTGGTTGAGGCGGTGAAACGTCTTGCTGAGCAAAACCGCTCTTACACGTCCCGCAAGGAAGGCGACAAAGCCCAAGAGGGTGACCGGGTGACTATCGATTATGATGGCTCAGTCGACGGCACGCCGTTTGAAGGTGGCAAAGATGAAAACGTTTATCTGGTGCTCGGGTCAAACCAGTTCATTCCCGGATTTGAAGAGCAGCTGAAAGGTGCCAAAGCCAGAAGCGACCAAACAGTCAATGTGACGTTCCCGGATGATTACCCGGCCGAAGCACTTGCCGGCAAGAAAGCTGAGTTCAAGGTCACTGTCCATGACGTTGCCGAACCGGCGGAAGGCGAACTTGATGATGCGTTTGCCCAGACCCTGGGACTTGAATCGCTTGATAGCCTGAAAGACGCTGTGCGTGCGCAAATCGAGAATGAGCATGCTTCGCTATCGCGGCGCAAGATCAAGCGCATTCTGCTTGATGAACTCGACAAGCAGCATGAGCTGGAATTGCCGCCGACCCTGATCGAACAGGAATTCGATTCTATCTGGAGTCAGCTGACCAACGATATGGAAAGCTCAGAAAAGTCATTCGAAGATGAAGGAACCAGTGAGGACGAGGCCCGCGCTGAATATCGCACCATCGCAGAACGTCGTGTTCGTCTTGGTCTGGTACTTGCTGAATTTGGCGAGAAGAGCGAGGTCCAGGTGAGCGAAGAAGAAGTGACCCGCGCACTTCAGGAGCAGGTTCGCCAGTTCCCAGGACAGGAACAGCAGATTTACGAATATTACAAAGAAAACCCGCAGGCGATTGCCAGCCTGCGTGCACCGATCTTTGAAGAAAAAGTCGTCGATCATATCCTCGAACAAGTTGACGTAACCGAGAAAGTTGTGTCTCGCGAAGAATTGTTGCTTGATCCTGAAGACGAGAAAACGGCCAAGGAAAAGCCTGCCAAGAAAACAACCAAAAAGGCAGCGCCAAAAAAGACGGCGGAAAAGAAGACACCCGCCAAGAAAAAGCCTGCGGCTAAAAAGACCGCTGACAAGTCCTGAGATTATCGAAATGAAAAATGCCGCGCGATCAAATTAAAGATCGCGCGGCATTTGAATTTTCAGACCTGAATTTCAGGTCATGTTCGCGGTGGGACTAGCGAATGATCCCGGCAATCGCGAAATATTTGTGGGGCTGACCTGCAGGGCCGGATCCGATGCCGTTCCAATAGGTGTCGTTGCCAAGGCGTTCGCCCACAGCAATTTCTTTTGCAGCGGTAAGGCCATTGACGCTCAGAGGCAATTCCACAGCACGCTCAATCGCTGTGCGGGTCAGGCCCATATCGTGGAGCATGCGTTCGTCATAGCGAAGCAGCGATGTGAGCTTGCGCCGCCGACGGATGTTGTGAAACAGGTTTTTGACGGAATTGATCCCGGATTCGATTTTTTCGATCGCGTGATATGTCCCGCTCTGGACCCAAAGGGTGTAACCAAAGTTGCGCCCGGAAAGGGTTGCATTGTTCATGGCAATTCTCCTTCTCGGCCAGGCATCTGCCTGGTCATGTGTGTTTGAAATTGGCTTGCGCCGCTTGGCATGCGTCAAGGAGCCTAATGATTCCAGAACGTCGTTGCTGCAATGCAATATGGGGATTTTTATTGATAAGCCAAACGAAAAGTATTAATATATTAAGACAAAATAATTGATCATTCATTTTAACCTGGATTTCCGGGTTTTCTTGTTCCATTTGAGGTTAACGGCCATGCAAATTCTTCTTGAGACAGACGTGTTGCGCACCTTTTTGTCCATTGCCGAGACCGGAAGTTTCTCATCAGCTGCCTTGTCTGTTGGTCGGACACCGTCCGCTGTCAGTATGCAAATGAAGAAACTGGAGCAGCAACTTCAGCGCGATCTGTTCATCCGTCAGGGCAGGGGTGTTGTGCTCTCTCCCGACGGCGAAGAGATGGTGTCTTATGCGCGGCGTATTCTGCATATCAACGAAGAGGCAGTGGCTCATTTCACCCAGCCTCATCTGGAAGGCGCGGTTCGGATCGGAACACCTGATGATTTTGCAACGCGGTTTTTACCGGTGGCATTGGGTAAATTTGCCCGCGCCTATCCCAAGGTCCAGGTGGAAGTTGTCTGCGATCTCAGCGTCAACCTGATTCCCCAGGTTGAACGCGGCACCATGGACATGACCCTTGTGTCGCAAACCAATACGCTAACCCATGTAACCCGTGGCATCCCGATCTGGCGGGAATCATTGGTCTGGGCTGTTCATGAAGATGGTCAGGCCGCCACCCGTCGGCCACTTCCACTTGCATTGAGCCCAAGAAAATGCGCCTGGCGTGCCAGTGCTTTGAGGGTGTTGGACGAAACCGACATCGAATATCATATCGCCTATACGAGCACGCATTATGCTGGCCAACAGGCTGCCATCGTTGCTGACCTAGCCTTGGCACCGATGCCGCAGAGCCTTGTTGAATCCCCGCTAAGGATTGTTGAGGATGGTGAAGGCTTGCCCGCGTTGGAAGACTATGAGGTGAGGCTATTGCGTGCCCCTGGTAAAAAAGACTCTGTGCTGGATACCTTGGCAGCGCACATAGTCGATAGTTTTTCAGAGCACGCGGTGGCTTTGAATTGACCTGGGGTCCTGACCCTGGACAAGCCGACCTTCATGCCATTGAACGCAGCCTGGCCATGGCAACGATCCCGAATGCGGGACCGATCGCTAATCCGGCAATGATTGTTGGCCAGCCGAAAACCGACGCCAGATACGGGGTTGCCTGAACGGTAACAAATGTCAGGGCAAAACCCAGGGCAGTTTGCAAAGTCATCAGACTGCCAACCTGATCTGCGGGCGAGGCATCTGCAACGATGGCCGAGAATTGCGCTGAATCCGGGATAATTGCGATTCCCCAAATCACCACGATGACAAATGTAAGCCAGACCGGCCCGCCAAATGTCATCGCGGTGGCGATAGCGGCAGTTCCGCTCAAAGCCATGGCTATGATTGTTACGTCAGCTTTGCCAATCCGGTCGGCGGCTTTGCCTGCGAAAATGCAGGCGATACCTCCCGCACCAATGGCAACAAAAGCCGTGATTTTCGAGAGCCATTCAGCTTCCGGCAACGGTAACGAAGAGGAATAGGATACAGCGGTTGCTGCTGCAATCCATGCCCACATCGCATATAGCTCCCACATGTGACCAAGATATCCGGCATAAGCAAGGCGTATGCGCTTGTTGGTCCAGGCGCTAATAATCACTTTTGGACTAAATCTGGGTGCAATGCTGTGAAGTGGTCCAAGTGAAATAAACAGGCAACTTATTCCGGCCAGAATTGCGGCTACAGATGCGACGGTTACGGTGAAACGCCAGTCGGAGCCGCCCGCAAGTGCAATCAAATGTGGTGAGGCCGAGCCAAGGGTGAGGGCTCCAACAAGTATGCCGACAAGAAAGCCGCGATCTTTATCACCCCATCCAACGACGATTTTCATTCCAACAGGATAAACCCCTGCCAACAGAGCTCCGGTCGCAACACGGGCGCTGAGGGCCAGGAAGCCGCCTGGGCTGGCAAACAGGAGAATAATATTGATCAAGCCCGCGCCGATTGCTGAAACGGCAAATACACGGCGCGGGTCAAACCGATCTGCCAGACCGAGCATGGCTGAGGTGAGCGCACCAATGACAAACCCGATCTGAACGCTACTGGACAGAGCCGCTTGCCGGAAAGGAGAAATTTCTGTTTCACGCAACATATCCGGCAGGATCGCAGCCGACACAAACCACAGACTCATTGCCGCAACCTCGGCTAACAGAAGTAGTGATATAGATCGGAATTTCATTTGTGTTCTACGTTTTTCTGGAAGTCGCTGATAGCTTGGCCGCGGCACAGATTTTGGGAGCTTTATTCTGTGGTGTCCGGCTCTTCCGCCAGAAGTATCTCTTTTAAAACCTGGTAATGGGTTTCCTTGTCGTCATCAATTTCTGCAATCTGCTCAGCAGTGCGTGCTGCAACTTCATGGGGAACCATTGCCAGTTCGGCTCCGGATTGCTGGGCCAGGATTTGAACCTTCGCCGCCCGTTCAAGGAAATACAAATCATTGAAGGCAATGCCGATGCTCGGCCCGCTCACCATCACGCCGTGATTTTTCAGCATTACAATTATATTGTCGCCTGCGGCGCCGGCCAGACGCTCGCCCTCGGCGCGGTCGTTGGCCAGGCCTTCATACAAATCCTCATAGGCAATTTTGCCGTAATAACGCAGAGCATTCTGGCTGATCGGTTCAAGGCGGCCTGGGTTGGTGCAGGCGATCGCGGTCGCATAGGGCATATGGGTATGGTAGACAGCAGTCGCGTTCGGGCAAAGCCGGTGGAAGGCTTCGTGGATCATGAATGAAGTTGTTTCAATTTCGCCTTTTCCTGTCACAATATCGCCATTGCCATCGACGCGCAGAATGTCGCTGCGTTTCATCTTCGACCAATGCACACCCCAGCGGTTGAGCAGAAATGTGCCATCGCCGCATGCATATGAAAAATGATTGTCGATCCCTTCATGAAGATCGAACCGGGCTGTCAGGCGAAGCACCACTGCCATGTCGCAACGGGCGGCTTCGATTTTTTCATCCGGGATGACATTATGCATCATGGTCTCCAGCGTAATTTATGTTTCTGACTATTTTGGCGGTAATGTAGATACAAAGCTGAGAGCCAGAGCAACACAGTTCTTCAAAGCGGTTTCATCGCAGGCTTTTCCTTCAACGAATATCATCCCGCCCATCATGCGCTTTTCGGAAATGCCACATGGCCTTCAAGCACATCACGAAACCGGTTTCTCAGCTCTTCATCATAAGCCCATTTTGTATTGCCCTTTCTTAAGATTCCTTATTGTATTATACATTCCGGTCCCGATATGAAGGGCGCGCAATATGGAACGAAACTGAACCAAACGAGCCGGGTCCGCATCCTCTCGCTTGCGCAGGACCGCAAAGCCAGCTTATGCAGGAGTTGCCGCTTATTCTGGCGATTCGAACAGCCAATCTTTATCAGGAATAATTATGCAAGATCCAATTGACCAATATACAAATGTCCTCGTCCCCATGGTGGTGGAGCAATCCAGCCGCGGCGAACGCGCTTACGACATTTATTCCCGTTTGCTGAAAGAGCGGATCATTTTCATCACTGGTCCGATTGAAGATAATATGGCGGCAATCATTGCGGCCCAGCTATTGTTTCTTGAAGCGGAAAACCCGAAGCGCGATATCGCCATGTATATCAATTCACCGGGCGGTGTCGTGACATCCGGTCTGGCGATTTACGATACGATGCAATTCATCAAGCCGGAAATTTCCACCCTTTGTATTGGTCAGGCAGCGTCCATGGGCTCGCTGCTGCTATGCGCCGGGCAAAAGGGAAAGCGTTTTGCCTTGCCCAACGCCCGCATCATGGTTCACCAACCTTCAGGCGGGTTCCAGGGCCAAGCCTCCGATATCCAGCGCCATGCGGAAGATATAGTCAAAATGAAACGTCGTCTCAACGAGATGTATGTTGAGCATACCGGACAAAAATATGAAGTGATCGAGAATACGCTCGACCGGGATCATTTTATGACCGCAGACGAATCAAAAGAGTTCGGTCTGATCGACGAGGTAATTTCCAAGCGGGATGATTCAGAGGAAGAAACTGAATAAGTGGCGTTCCTTGTCGCAGACGCACATCAATTGTCATTAATCAAATCTTGAACAATCAATCCCTAGCATGGTCAAATGTCATGTTTGTGGTTCACACGCGTTGAAGAATGGTCCAGATTGAAGTCACATTTATTTCAGGGGTTGAGGAAAGAGCTTTAACACTTATCTAGTATGCTCTTTGTTGAATGATCCTGGAATTGCCCAGTGGGCGGATCTGGAATTTTTTTTGAGAATATATTGAAAGGGCCGCCAGGTCGGGTTTTGGTAAAGTATGAGCAAATCCAGCGGAAGCGAATCTAAAAACACTCTCTATTGTTCTTTTTGTGGAAAGAGCCAGCACGAGGTGCGCAAACTTATTGCGGGCCCAACAGTATTCATCTGTGATGAATGCGTTGAATTGTGCATGGATATCATCCGTGAGGAAAACAAGAACGCCAACGTGAAATCCCAGGATGGCGTTCCGACCCCAACTGATATCTGCGATGTTTTGAACGACTATGTCATTGGTCAGGCAACCGCAAAGCGCGTTTTGGCCGTTGCCGTTCACAACCATTACAAGCGCCTCAATCACGCCGCCAAGAATGACGATGTGGAACTTGCAAAGTCCAATATTCTTCTGATCGGCCCTACCGGCTGTGGCAAGACCTTGTTGGCCCAAACCCTCGCGCGCATTCTCGATGTGCCTTTCACCATGGCTGATGCCACCACGCTCACCGAAGCTGGTTACGTGGGTGAAGACGTTGAAAATATTATTTTGAAGCTGTTGCAGTCCGCCGACTATAATGTGGAGCGGGCCCAGCGCGGCATTGTTTATATCGATGAAGTCGACAAGATCAGTCGCAAGTCTGACAACCCGTCAATTACCCGCGATGTTTCGGGCGAGGGCGTTCAGCAGGCTTTGCTCAAGATCATGGAAGGCACTGTCGCAAGTGTGCCGCCACAAGGGGGTCGCAAGCATCCCCAGCAGGAATTCCTGCAGGTGGATACAACCAACATCCTGTTTATCTGTGGTGGTGCGTTTGCCGGCCTCGAAAAAATTATCGCCCAGCGCCATAAAGGGACCTCCATCGGGTTTGGTGCCAAGGTGCAATCAACCGATGATCGCCGTACCGGCGAAATTTTCAAGGAAGTGGAGCCTGAAGATTTGCTCCGTTTCGGTCTGATCCCTGAATTTGTCGGACGGGTACCTGTCCTTGCAACCCTGGAAGACCTGGACGAAGAAGCATTGATCCGCATTCTGACTGAGCCGAAAAATGCGCTTGTGAAGCAGTATCAGCGTTTGTTCGAGATGGAAGATGTTCATCTTACATTTGCAGAAGAAGCGTTGCGGGCAATTTCCCTCAAAGCGATTGACCGGAAAACTGGTGCCCGTGGCCTGCGCTCGATCATGGAAGGTATCTTGCTGGATACCATGTTCGACCTCCCGAATATGGAAGGGGTCGAGGAAATCGTGATTTCCAACGAGGTTGTTGATGGTGGTGCGCGTCCGTTGCAGATTTATGCTGATCGGACCGACGAGATCGAAACCAGCGCCTGACACAGGTTTTCTTGAACCTGATAATCCTGATCAAGGTCAGGGGCTTTGTATTGCAATAGCGTTAAGCGTACGGTGTCGTTGAACAGTCGCCCAGAAGGGTTGAAATTGTCTCCTGTTCATACCAGATATGTATCTGAAACAATGACCCCGCCCGTCCGGTACTGGATTTCTATGCCGGAAACCCCCTTAACCGACGTTTAGAGCCTTAATTTAATTGTAGTTTGGGTGTAGTCGGGGATAAGTGTTCAGGAATGACTGGCAGATAATTCTGGAATCACGCAAAACTGCCAGACCAATTGTTGCGAAACTGCCAATTGTTGCAAAACTGGAAGAAAGAAAAATATGAGCGAGAACAAACCAGACCTGGTTGAAATTCCCGGCGGACGTGGAGTATTTCCGGTATTGCCGTTAAGGGATATCGTCGTATTTCCGCATATGATTGTACCTTTGTTTGTGGGCCGGGAAAAATCGATCCTGGCGCTCGAAGAGGTGATGCGAAACGATAAGCAGATTGTTCTGGCCACCCAGAAAAACGCCAGCGATGATGATCCTGAAATCGATCAGATTTATGAAGTCGGCGCACTTGCAACGGTGTTACAATTGTTGAAACTACCCGACGGCACCGTGAAAGTGCTGGTGGAAGGCCAGAGCCGCGCCCGTATCCTGTCCTACACGGATCGCGCGGATTATTTCGAAGCCAGCGCCGAGACCATCGATGACGATGATCTGGACGAAATTGAAGTTGAGGCCATGTCCCGCTCGGTGATTGCCGAATTTGAGGGATATGTGAAACTCAACAAAAAGGTGTCGCCGGAAGTATTGGGTTCCGTAACCCAGATCGAAGATTATTCAAAACTCGCAGATACCATTGCATCACATCTGGCGATCAAGATTTCCGAGAAACAGGAAATCCTTGAATATACCAGCGTGACCAAACGCCTTGAGCGCATCCTCGTATTGATGGAAAGCGAAGTCAGTGTTTTGCAGGTCGAAAAGCGCATCCGCTCTCGGGTCAAGCGCCAGATGGAAAAGACCCAGCGCGAATATTATTTGAACGAACAAATGAAGGCGATCCAGAAGGAGCTCGGCGACACCGAAGAGGGTGGCGACGAAATGAGCGAACTTGTGGAGAAAATCGCCAAAACGAAACTTTCCAAAGAAGCCCGCGAAAAGGCCGAAGCCGAGTTGAAGAAACTGCGCCAGATGAGCCCGATGTCCGCTGAGGCAACGGTTGTGCGCAATTATCTCGACTGGATGCTGTCTATTCCGTGGGGCAAGAAGGGCCGGGTGCGTAAAGATCTGGTTGCCGCTGAACAGATACTTGATGCCGATCATTATGGGCTGGAGAAGGTCAAGGAACGTATCCTTGAATATCTTGCTGTGCAGGCCCGCACAAACAAGTTGAAAGGCCCAATTCTGTGCCTCGTTGGCCCTCCGGGCGTCGGTAAGACCTCGCTTGGCAAGTCCATTGCCAATGCGACAGGGCGCGATTTTGTCCGTATGTCCCTTGGTGGCGTGCGTGACGAAGCCGAGATTCGCGGCCATCGCCGCACCTATATCGGCTCAATGCCGGGCAAAATTATCCAATCCATGAAGAAGACCAAATCGGTCAATCCTCTGTTCCTGCTTGACGAAATTGACAAGATGGGTGCTGATTTCAGAGGCGATCCGTCTTCGGCTTTGCTTGAAGTGCTTGACCCGGAACAGAATTCCAATTTCAACGATCATTATCTCGAAGTTGATTACGACCTGTCCAACGTCATGTTCGTGACAACAGCCAATACCCTGAACATTCCTGCACCCCTTATGGATCGTATGGAAATCATCAGGTTGTCCGGCTATACCGAACTTGAAAAAGTACAGATTGCACGCCGTCATCTGATCCCTAAAACGATCAAGGAGCACGGTCTCAAATCCAAAGAGCTTACGATCCCTGATGATGCTCTGTTGACAGTCATCCGGCGCTATACCCGGGAAGCTGGGGTGCGGAGTCTTGAGCGGGAATTGGCGCGCCTGTGCCGCAAGTCGGTCAAGGAATTGCTGACCTCCAAGAAAGAAGAAATTATTCTGGATCAGGAAATCCTCGAAAATTTTCTCGGAGTTCCGAAATTCCGTCATGGCGAGATGGAAAAGGAAAACCAGGTCGGCGTTGTGACCGGTTTGGCCTGGACAGAATTTGGTGGCGAGTTGCTGACAATCGAAGGCGTGATGATGCCCGGCAAGGGCAAAATGACGGTTACTGGCAATTTGCGGGACGTGATGAAAGAATCAATATCTGCGGCAAATGCCTATGTTCGCTCCAGAGCCGTTGATTTTGGCATCGAACCACCGCTTTTTGAGCGCACGGATTTCCATGTCCATGTACCTGAAGGCGCGACCCCGAAAGATGGTCCATCGGCCGGTGTAGCCATGGTCACCGCGATTGTATCGGTGATGGCCGGAATTGCGGTTCGTCGCGACGTGGCGATGACCGGAGAGGTCACGTTGCGCGGCCGGGTGCTGCCAATTGGTGGCCTTAAAGAAAAGCTCCTGGCGGCTTTACGTGGCGGGATCAAAAAGGTTTTGATCCCGGAGGAAAACGTGAAGGATTTGGCGGAAATACCTGAAGAGATTAAGAATTCTCTGGAAATCGTGCCAATCGCTATGGTCGGTGAAGTGTTCGAACATGCGTTGGAAAGCGTACCGGTTGCGATTGAGTGGAACCCGGAAGCACAGAAAGACGCAGCTATTTCCAAGGATGGCGACAAATCTGCCGTAACGGCGCACTAGAAACCTGAAATTACGGACTTGCGAAGGGCAGCTCAAGTGGGCTGCCTTTTGTCTTTGTGGACAAGCTGTTGATAAATTCTGGAAAAGCTTTGGAAAAAAGTGTTGCTTTTCCGCCGTTTTTTTAGTGAGCATGTGATTTAGATGTACCGCGTACGAATCATTTCACAACAAACCAGACAAGGGGTGAACCTCGTGAACAAGAATGACCTGATTGCCAGTGTTGCCGAAAAGGCAGATATTTCGAAGTCAGCCGCGCAAGACGCTGTCGAGGCGACCTTTAGCGTAATTCAAGACACGCTCAGCGGCGGCGATGATGTGCGCATCATCGGCTTCGGCAATTTCGCCGTAACTAACCGTGCAGCCTCTACAGGCCGTAACCCGCGCACCGGTGAGCCACTCCAGATCCCAGCTTCAAAGATCCCAAAATTCAAAGCCGGCAAAGCCCTCAAGGAAGCTGTTAACAGTTAACCTGAAAACTCAAATTTGGCTGCTTCGGCGACCGGGACCAGGGCCTCGCATTGCGGGGCCCTTTTCTTTTGGTCGTTTGCCGTCCGCCTGCTTCAAATTTTGAGCGTCTGGCGCTTCGAATGACTTGCATTCGGCGTCGAGAAAACGTACATCCACCGGGGCCTGACAAATATTCCGAACCGGGAAGACGTTTTGGTTCGGGGCAGGGCGGTTAGCTCAGTTGGTAGAGCGCCACGTTTACACCGTGGATGTCGGGAGTTCGAGCCTCTCACCGCCCACCATTCCTCCCACGAACTTCAGAACATTTTCCATCTATATCGACTTCTACCAGCGCCGAAGGCGTGTATGATTGTTGCTGGTAATTTTATGCAGCGCTTATTCATGGCGACAAAAATATGTCTGAGCAGTCAAGTGATGTATCTAAAACCTTGATCCGGCCATCTGCCTTGCGCCGGTCCTGGCTTTTCCTGCCCGGTGCTGAACGCGAAGTCTTGTTGGGTGCGGCGACGAGCGCAGCTGACGTGTTGATCCAGGAACTGGAAGATTTCACACCGCCCCAATTACGCCCCCGGGCCCACGCCATTGCGGGTGAGATTCATGGCGTCTGGAATGCAGCGGGCAAGATAGCTGCTGTTCGGGTCAATCCCCTCGATGATGGCGGGTTGGTTGATCTGGAACAGGTTATGCCGTCGCGCCCGGATATTGTGGCGCTGCCAAAGGTAAGCGAAGCACAACATATCCGCGATCTCGATAAAGAGATAACGCGACTGGAGAGTGTGCTTGGGATTATTCCCGGCTCCACCGAAATCCTGCCAAACATCGAATATGCCCGTGGGCTGGTGAACACAATCGATATCGCGGAATCATCTCCCCGGGTAAAAGCCTGCCTTCTGGCCGCTGAAGATTTGGCCATCGATCTTGGCGCTGAGCGCGGGCAGGACGGCACGGAACTTCAATATTGTCGGCAGCGCTTCATTGTGGAATGCCGCGCCGCCAACGTGGTCCCGGTAGATTGCCCCTATACGTGGCAGAGCGGCGAACAATTTCTGATTGATGAAACCAGATACG
Source organism: Hyphomicrobiales bacterium (assembly GCA_021775875.1). GTDB lineage: Bacteria > Pseudomonadota > Alphaproteobacteria > Rhizobiales > NORP267 > NORP267. Next base: position 178,143 of record JAJFHA010000011.1, read on the forward strand.
CCCGGCGGCTTGGCTATACGGCGAAGAGTTGCGTCCATATTCCCCATGCCGCGCTCATCAATGAGATTTTGTCGCCGGGCCCGGAACAGATCGAAGCAGCACAGCAGATTGTAGAAGCGTTCGACTCCGCCCGCGAACAGGGCAGGGACCGGATCGAGGTTCAGGGGTCGTTGGTTGAGATGCCTACCTATCTGGGTGCGAAGCGGCTGCTGATCCGCGCAGAACAATTGGCCAGGTATGACTGATTTTTTGAAACGCCCGATTGAGGATTGCACAATCGGTGTCGCCGGATGCGGCGCCATGGGGCTTCCTATGCTCAAACAGCTCCTCCAGGCGGGATTCAACGGGCGTGGATACGATATCCGCCCTGCAAACGACTATGTTGGTTTTGAGCAACATATGGAACCTGACGCCAAGGCGTTTGGCGAGCAGATTGATATTCTGGTTTCTGTGGTTCGTGACCGGGCACAAACCGAAGATTTATTTTTCAAAGAGCAGAAAATTTTTACCCACAAAACATATCCCCGCATCGTGATCATAAGCTCCACCCTGTCGCCGGATCAGTTTTCTGATCTCGCTGCGAACCTTCCTCCAGATGTCATTGTGCTGGACGCCCCTATGTCCGGTGCGCCGATTGGGGCGATCAACGGCGATCTCACTTTTATGGTTGGTTGTGCGCCAGAGCCGTTCGAGTATCTGCTGCCGTTATTCCAGGCCATGGGCAAACAAATCACCCATACAGGTCCCGCAGCCAGCGGCATGGCGATCAAGGTGCTGAACAATTACGTGGCTGCCTGTAGCGCGGTGGCTGTGCGCAAGGTGCTTGGCGCAGCCCTGACGCACGGATTGGACCAGACGATGATGCTGGACGTCATGAAGGCAAGTTCGGGCGCGACCTGGTTTGGAGATAATTTTGAGGCTATCGATTGGGCGCGTCAGGGCTATGAGGATGGGAATACAATCGCCATTCTCGAAAAAGATGTGAACTGCGCTCTGGAAACTCTGGAGGAGCAGGGTGCGCCGAAGGATGCTTTCAATATCGCTTTGCTTGAAGCGCTACAAAAGCTGCCTCCCATTGAAAGGAAATCCGACAAGACGTGAGGTGGGCAACATAATTTTGTCCCGACAAAATGTCGTTTCCATGCGCTGCATTTTGGCCCCGAAAGGCCTTTGAAATTCAATCGGTCAGAAATAAATCCGGGAAATCGAGACCGGACGCCGATGCAAACTTGACTTGGCAGGTTTGCTGCCCTAAGTGATCGCGACCTTCCGCGTTTCGACGCATTCGGGGGTGTAGCTCAGTTGGTTAGAGCGCTGGCCTGTCACGCCAGAGGCCGCGGGTTCGAGTCCCGTCACTCCCGCCATTATTTCCTGACAAAATTAGCCGGATGTTATTGCGGCCCACTGTGCGCGATCATATGCGGTTCAGCAATTTTTGATCCGGGCGTGATTATAAATCTGATATTCTGTTTTCATGACCGATCAAACACAAAAAGTAAGCGTGTATCAGCGGGTTCTGGAAGAGCGGGAATCTCGCGCCGTACATCTTTATTTCCAGGCCCGTGAATTTTTTGATTTCTGCGGCTTCGTAATCCTGTTCGCCGCCTTCACAGCGGTCTTCTTCCATTATGCCCGTCAACCCTATCCGTCGGTCTCTTATGTGATCTGCCTGGCGGCGTCAGGCACAGTCAGCGTTCTCTCGTTTTTCCGCCTCTCCTGGTATGTGTTTCACCGGCTGCGCGGATGGCTCTCGCGTTGGTCTGTAAAATACGGATTTAATTTGTTTCTCAAGCATGACTGGTTGCTGTCCAGCCTGACAATCGTCGTTGGTGGCGCCTCACTCTACGGAATGTTGCACGCGACCGACAACGCGTTGTCGACAATGGTACTTCCAATGTTGAATTGATTTGGGTCTGGTTTCGCTCATTATTGCGACCCGTTTGCAAGTGGAGTGAATCTTCCACTGTTTCCAAGTTCAAGTATCAATTATCAGCCTTGTTTCGTCTTGCCTAGAATCATCGCTTGGTCTAAGCCGGAGAGGGCTGCCTTTCTGGTTTAAGCTTGGACGCATGCCGGTATTAGAGACCGGTTTTAGGGGCACGGAACATGCAGGAACTATTGATGCAATATCTGCCAATCTCGATTTTCATCGGGGTAGCTGCGGTTATTGCTCTCGCTCTGATGTTTTCTTCGTTTCTGATTGCTCATAAAAACCCCGATCCCGAAAAGCTTTCGGCTTACGAATGCGGTTTTAATCCGTTCGACGATGCGCGCATGAAATTCGATGTGCGGTTTTATCTGGTAGCGATCCTGTTCATTATCTTTGACTTGGAAGTTGCATTCCTTTTCCCGTGGGCGGTTTCGTTCCGGGAGGTTGGCTGGTTCGGTTTCTGGTCGATGATGGTGTTTCTGGGCATCCTGACAATCGGGTTCGCTTATGAATGGCGCAAAGGGGCACTGGAATGGGATTAAACGATGGCCCAGTCGTAGCGCCTGCACCAACGGGGATCATTGATCCGCGCACCGGTCGCCCTGCTGGCGAGGACAGTGCGTTTTTCACCGATGTGAACGCAGAACTCGCTGACAAGGGATTTCTGGTTACCGCCAGCGACGATCTGATCAACTGGGCCAGAACCGGGTCGCTGATGTGGATGACCTTCGGGCTCGCCTGTTGTGCCGTTGAAATGATGCAGGCTTCGATGCCGCGTTATGATGTTGAACGGTTCGGCTTCGCCCCGCGCGGCAGCCCGCGCCAGTCTGACGTGATGATCGTTGCTGGTACGTTGACCAACAAAATGGCACCGGCTTTGCGCAAGGTTTATGACCAGATGCCGGAGCCGCGTTACGTTATCTCCATGGGCAGTTGTGCCAATGGCGGTGGCTATTATCATTATTCATATTCTGTAGTGCGCGGCTGCGACCGGATCGTGCCCGTAGATATTTATGTACCCGGATGCCCGCCCACGGCGGAAGCGTTGGTGTATGGAATATTGTTGCTGCAGAAAAAAATTCGCCGCACCGGCACCATCGAGCGATAGGCATCACGGACCGCAAAGTCATGGATGAAATGTTGCAGGAATTAAAAGACTATCTGGACGGCGCGCTCGCGAGCGAAATGCTGTCCAGTGAGATTGCCGATGGCGAGTTGAACCTGGAAATCCAGATCGACCATATTTTGCGCGTGCTCAAATTTTTGCGCGATGACAGCCAATGCCGATTTGTCTGTATCATCGATATTTGCGGCGTTGATTATCCAGGCCGCGAGAAACGCTTTGACGTGGTCTATCATTTGCTGTCGCCGCGCCAGAACCATCGCATCAGGGTCCATGTTTCAACTGATGAGACAACGCCAGTGCCCAGCGCGATTTCTGTTTTCCCAGCCGCCGAATGGTTCGAGCGCGAAGCCTACGATATGTACGGCATCCTGTTTTCAAACCACCCCGATTTGCGCCGCATCCTCACCGATTACGGTTTTGACGGTCACCCATTGCGCAAAGACTTCCCGGTCACAGGCTTTGTTGAGGTGCGCTACGATGACGGCGAAAAACGGGTGGTCTATGAGCCCGTACGTCTGAACCAGGAAATGCGCAGCTTTGATTTTGCCAGCCCGTGGGAAGGCACTGATTACATTATTCCCGGCGACGAAAAGGCGAGCGAATGAAGGCCACGCTGAAAATCGGCGAGACTTGTTCCTTCGCGTACCCGATTGGTCGGGAGCGGACGGTTCCGGCATTCTATCCGGACGCTCCGGAATTCCAGGAAATGCCGGAAGTATTCGCGACCGGGTATCTGGTCGGGCTGATGGAATGGACCTGCGTCAAATTGCTGACCCCGCATATGGATGAAGGTGAGGGCAGCCTCGGCATTCACGTCGATTTTTCACATCTGGCGGCAACCCCGCCGGGTCTGACGGTAAATGTCGAAGCCGAATGTGCCAGTATTGATGGCAACCGCATCGGGTTCAAACTGAAAGCGTACGATGACCGTGACCTGATCAGCGAAGGCAAGCATGAACGCTTTGTCGTCGAATGGGACCGGTTTAATGCAAAAACAGCTGAAAAAGCGGCGGCAGTTGCTGCCATGCAGGGATGATTGAATAAAGTGGCTGAAACGGACATTCGCAATTTCTCGATCAATTTCGGGCCCCAGCATCCCGCCGCCCATGGGGTGCTGCGCCTGTTGCTCGAACTCGATGGCGAGGTGGTCGAGCGTGTCGACCCGCATATCGGGTTGTTGCATCGCGGCACCGAAAAACTGATCGAACAAAAAACCTATCTCCAGGCTGTGCCGTATTTCGACCGGCTCGACTATGTCGCGCCGATGAACCAGGAACATGCCTACGCGCTGGCCGTTGAAAAACTGCTCGACATAAAAGTGCCCATGCGTGGTCAATTGATCCGCGTGCTTTATTCCGAAATTGGCCGCATCCTGTCGCATCTGTTGAATGTCACGACGCAAGCCATGGATGTGGGCGCATTGACGCCACCACTCTGGGGCTTTGAAGAGCGCGAAAAGCTGATGGTCTTTTACGAACGTGCATCGGGTTCGCGGATGCATTCGGCATATGTGCGGCCCGGAGGTGTCCATCAGGACCTGCCGCAAGACCTGCTCGATGACATCGGTGAATTCTGCGATCCGTTCCTGAAAGTTTGCGACGACCTTGAAGGTCTGCTAACCGACAACCGGATTTTCAAGCAGCGCAATGTGGATATCGCCATCCTTGATCTGGACGATGCCTGGGCGTGGGGCTTTTCCGGCGTCATGGTGCGCGGCTCGGGAGCTGCATGGGACCTGCGCCGCAGCCAGCCGTATGAATGTTACAGCGATCTGGAATTCGATATCCCGGTCGGCAAAAACGGCGATTGCTATGATCGGTACATCATCCGCATGGAAGAAATGCGCCAATCGGTCCGGATCATGCGCCAATGCCTGGAAAAACTGAACGGGGCAGAGGGCAAAACCGCAATTTCCAATACCGACGGCAAAATCGTTCCGCCCAAACGCGGTGAAATGAAACAATCGATGGAAGCCCTGATCCATCACTTCAAACTGTATACCGAAGGCTATTCAGTGCCGGCTGGTGAAGTCTATGCCGCGGTTGAGGCCCCCAAGGGCGAGTTCGGTGTCTATCTGGTCTCGGATGGCAGCAACAAACCCTATCGATGCCGCATCCGCGCGCCGGGATTTGCCCATCTTCAGGCGATGGATTTCCTTTGCAAGGGCCACATGCTGGCGGACGTATCCGCCATCCTCGGCTCCCTAGATATCGTATTTGGCGAGGTGGACCGATGAGTGTTCGGCGTCTTGATCCTGTTCAACCAGAGAGCTTTGCGTTTTCCCGCGCGAACCTTTCATGGGCGAAGGGCCAACTGAAAAAATATCCCAAAGGCAAGCAGGCCAGCGCCATCATTCCGCTGCTGTGGCGGGCGCAGGAGCAGCATGACGGCTGGTTGCCGGAACCGGCCATCCGCCATGTCGCCGATATGCTCGGGATGCCCTATATCCGAGCGCTTGAAGTTGCGACCTTTTATACGATGTTCAATCTGTCACCGGTGGGCGAGCATTTCGTCCAGCTTTGCGGCACGACGCCCTGCATGTTGTGCGGGTCAGGCGATCTGATCGACGTTTGCAAAAAGGTCATCGGGCCTGAAAACACAGTCACCGCCGACGGCAAATTGTCGTGGATGGAAGTTGAATGCCTGGGGGCTTGCGTCAACGCGCCCATGGCGCAGGTCAATAAAGATTATTATGAAGACCTGACGGCGGAGAATTTTGAACAAATCCTCGCCGATCTTCGCGCCGGGAAAAAGGTAAAACCGGGCCCGCAAAATAGCCGTCATGCGTCGGAGCCGATGGGCGGTGCGACAACCTTGCTGGACCCTTCGCTCTATAATGGCAAGGGACGCAGCAAGAGCGCTACGTCGCGGACCCGCAAAGCACCGACCGCCAAAACCAAATCCCCCAAGGCGAGCGCAACCGCTGCACCTAAATTAATGAAAACACCACGCAAAGCCGGTGCTGATGATTTAAAAATGATCGCCGGTGTCGGTCCCAAAATCGAAGGCATTCTGAACGGCCTCGGTGTTTTCCATTTTGATCAGGTGTCCAAGTGGAAACGCGCCGAAGTGGCCTGGGTCGACGAGCAACTGAAATTCAAGGGGCGGATTGATCGCGAAGACTGGATCAAACAGGCAAAGGCACTCGCCAAGGGAGGCGAAGCGGAATATGTCAAAGTCTTCGGTAAGAAGCCCCGATGAACAGGTTGGGTAAAATAATATGCTGAACCGGATCAAAAACATGACCCTTTGCGGCCAGATGAGCGCGATCACAATCGTACTGGCGCTATGCGCCGCGCTTGGTGTTGCGGCTTGGACCGGAGAAAGTGCTGGGTTGAAACTGGCGGCTGCGGTCGCCCTTGTAGGCGGAATGGGTTTGTTGTTTGAGTTTTTAGGGCCAAAGCCCAACCACCCGGATAATGCGGATACGGAGCGGAAACATGCTGGCTGATAAAGACCGCATTTTCACAAACCTTTACGGGTTGCAGGATGTCGGCTTGAAAGCCGCTATGATGCGCGGCACCTGGGACGGCACCAAAAAGTTTATCGACCAGGGCCACGACTGGATCGTTGACCAGGTCAAGGAATCCGGTTTGCGTGGGCGCGGCGGAGCAGGGTTCCCGACCGGTCTCAAATGGTCGTTCATGCCAAAAGAATCCGACGGTCGGCCAAACTATCTGGTGGTCAATGCTGACGAATCTGAACCCGGCACCTGCAAGGACCGGGATATCATGCGTCACGACCCCCATGTGCTGGTCGAAGGCTGCCTGATCGCGTCTTTCGCGATGCGTGCTCATACCTGTTACATCTATATACGCGGTGAATTCATCCGCGAGCGCGAAGCCCTGCAACGCGCCATCGATGAAGCCTACGACGCCAACCTGATCGGCAAGAACAACAAGCATGGCTGGGATTTCGACCTCTATCTCTGCCACGGCGCTGGCGCATATATTTGCGGCGAAGAAACCGCTTTGCTCGAAAGCCTCGAAGGCAAAAAGGGTATGCCGCGCCTGAAACCGCCGTTTCCCGCTAACGTCGGCCTCTATGGTGCGCCGACCACGGTCAACAACGTGGAATCTATCGCCGTCACACCGACAATTTTGCGCCGTGGCCCAAGCTGGTTCTCCGGCCTTGGCCGCCCCAACAATGTGGGGACCAAGTTGTTCTGCATCTCCGGCCACGTCAACAACCGCTGTAATGTGGAAGAAGAAATGGGCATCACGCTGCGCGAATTGCTTGAAAAACACGCCGGTGGCGTGCGCGGCGGCTGGGACAATATGCTGGCAGTTATCCCCGGCGGGTCTTCGGTGCGCTGTTTGCCGGGGGATACCTGCAACGACCTGCACATGGATTTTGATTCCCTGTCGGCGTTGAAATCCGGCCTCGGAACGGCGGCTGTGATTGTCATGGACAAATCCACCGACATCGTTCGAGCAATCGCGCGGCTGGCGCGTTTCTACAAGCACGAAAGCTGCGGACAATGCACCCCGTGCCGCGAAGGCACCGGTTGGATGTGGCGGGTGCTGACCCGGATGGCCGAAGGACGCGCTGAAAAGCGCGAAATCGATATGCTGCTGGAGGTTAGCAAACAGGTGGAAGGCCACACGATCTGTGCGCTTGGCGACGCCGCCGCATGGCCGGTTCAGGGCCTGATTACCCATTTTCGCCACGAGATTGAAGCCCGTATCGACGCCTATGCCGCCAACCCGGACCACGACGGCGCGGTCACTATGCAGGCGGCGGAATAGGCGATGTATAAGTTGCGACCAGACAATAGAGGTGAGGGCTAGATGCCGACACTGAAAATTAACGGCTCGGAAATCGAGGTCCCGGACGGCATCACGCTGCTACAGGCGTGCGAGATGGCCGGTGCCGAGGTGCCGCGTTTCTGCTATCACGAACGCTTGTCGATTGCTGGCAATTGCCGCATGTGCCTGGTTGAATGGGTGGGTGCGCCAAAGCCGCAAGCATCCTGTGCGCTATCGGTCAATGATCTGCGCCCGAACCGCGATGGCTCTCCGGCTGAAATCCGTACCGATTCCGAAGTCGTGAAAAAAGCCCGCGAAGGCGTGATGGAATTTCTGCTTATCAATCACCCGCTTGATTGCCCGATTTGCGATCAGGGTGGGGAATGCGATTTGCAGGACCAGGCCATGTCTTACGGCGTAGATGCGTCGCGGTATGCTGAGAATAAACGCGCGGTCGAAGAAAAAGATATCGGCGCTCTGGTGAAAACCACCATGACCCGCTGCATCCATTGTACCCGCTGCATCCGGTTCGTGACCGAAATTGCCGGTGTTCCGGAACTCGGTGCCACCGGGCGCGGCGAAGATATGGAAATCACCACCTATCTTGAAAAAGCCATGTCGTCTGAATTGCAGGGCAACGTGATTGACCTTTGCCCGGTTGGTGCGCTGACGTCGAAACCATACGCTTTCAGCGCCCGTCCATGGGAATTGCACAAGACCGAAACCATCGACGTAATGGACGCGGTCGGCAGTAATATCCGCATTGATACAAGGGGCCGCGAAGTCATGCGGGTCATGCCGCGCCTTCACGAAGACATCAACGAGGAATGGATTTCCGACAAGAGCCGCTTCATCTGGGACGGCTTGCGCAGCCAGCGCCTCGACCAGCCGTATGTCCGCAAGGGCGGGAAACTGGAACCGGCTTCATGGCAAGAAGCGTTCGCAGCAATCGCAAAAGCGGTATCAGGCACCAAGCCCGAAAAAATGGCAGCGATTGCCGGAGATTTATCAGCAGCCGAAGATATGTTCGCCCTCAAGGGCCTGATGGACAATCTGGGCGTGGCAAATATCGATTGCCGTCAGGATGGCGCCAGGCTGGACCCGGCACTGGGTCGCAGCAGCTACATTTTCAATTCAACAATCGCTGGCATCGAAGACGCCGATTGCCTGTTGCTGGTTGGCTGCAACCCGCGCTTTGAAGCGGCTATGCTCAACGCGCGGATCAGAAAACGCTGGTTGCGAGGCGATTTCCCGGTCGGCGTGATTGGCGGCCTGAGTGATGGCGCCAATACCGATTTAACCTATGATTTCGAATATTTAGGTGCGGGACCGGAATCATTGTCTGAGGTTCGCTCGGGCAAACATTCTTTCTTCAAGAAACTCAAATCTGCCAAGAAACCCATGATCGTTATCGGTCAGGGCGCGTTGGCACGAAAAGACGGCGCGACGGTGCTGAGCGCCGTTGCCACGTTGGCTGTGGCCTGCGGCGCGGTTGGCCCGAATTGGAACGGTTTCAACATCTTGCATAATGCCGCCGGGCGCGTTGCCGGGCTCGATCTGGGATTCGTACCGGGCGAGAATGGCCGTGACATGGAAGCTATTGTGACAGGAGCGATGGCTGGCGAAATTGATTTCATTTATCTGCTGGGCGCAGATGAAATTCCAGGCGACCGGTTCGGCAAGGCATTTGTTGTCTATCAGGGCACCCATGGCGATCAGGGAGCCCATCGCGCTGACGTAATTTTGCCGGGCGCTGCCTACACCGAAAAAAGCGGCACCTACGTGAATACAGAGGGCCGCGCCCAAATGGCTAACCGAGGCGCATTCCCGCCGGGCGATGCTCGCGAGGATTGGGCCATATTGCGAGCGCTCTCGGACGTTCTGGACGCAACATTGCCTTATGACAGCCTCAGCCAATTGCGCACGGCGATGTTCGAAGCCGTGCCGCATTTTGCAAGGATCGAGCAGATCGAACCTGGACAACCGGAAGATATCGGCCGCATTGCCAAAATCGGTGGCAGGCTTGGCAAAAGCCTGTTTGAAAGTGCGGTCAGGGATTTCTACATGACCAACCCGATTTGTCGGGCCAGCCGGATCATGGCCGGCCAAAGCGCGGCAAAGGCTGCTGAACGCGGGGAGGCGACCGGAACCGATGGCTGAATTCTTCGCGATTTACGTCTGGCCGGCCTTGATCATTGCGGGTCAAAGCGTCCTGCTTATGGCGGTGTTGCTGGTGATAATTGCGTTCCTGCTGTACGCAGATCGCAAGATCTGGGCTGCGGTGCAAATGCGCCGGGGGCCGAACGTGGTCGGCCCCTTCGGCTTGCTGCAATCCTTCGCTGATTTGCTGAAATTTGTTTTCAAAGAACCAATCATTCCATCAAGCGCCAACAAGGGCGTTTTCCTGCTTGCCCCGATTATAACTACCATTTTGGCGCTTTCGGCCTGGGCCGTAATGCCAGTTGGTGAATGGATCGACGGCACCACATTGGTTGTCGCTGATATCAATGTGGGCATCCTTTATATTTTTGCGATCTCCTCCCTTGGTGTCTACGGCGTCATCATGGGTGGGTGGGCCTCCAATTCCAAATACGCGTTCCTCGGCGCACTGCGCTCGGCGGCGCAAATGATTTCCTACGAAGTCTCAATCGGCTTTGTCATTATCACCGTGCTGCTCTGTGTTGGGTCCCTGAATATGACAGACATTGTCGCGGCGCAGGAAAGCGGCCTTGCCGACTGGCTCGGGATCCCCTGGGCAAGTTTCCTGAACTGGTTCTGGCTGCCGTTATTCCCGATGTTCGTGGTTTTCTTCATCTCGGCGCTGGCGGAGACCAACCGTCCGCCATTTGATCTGCCTGAAGCAGAATCTGAATTGGTCGCAGGCTTCATGGTCGAATATTCTTCGACCCCGTATTTGCTGTTCATGCTTGCGGAATATGTTGCGATCATCCTCATGTGTGCGCTCATGACAACGCTCTTCATGGGCGGGTGGATGCCGCCGCTGGATGTGGTGCCGTTCACCTGGATACCGGGCCTGATCTGGTTTGTGATCAAGGTTTGCATGGTCTTCTTCATGATCTCGATGGTGAAGGCGATGGTGCCACGCTATCGCTATGATCAATTGATGCGGCTCGGGTGGAAAGTCTTCCTGCCGCTCTCGCTGTTCATGGTCGCGGCCGTTGGCTTCGTGCTTCAGATCACGGGGTGGGCGCCATGATGCAACAATTATTTGGCAGCTATGCCTTCGCTGGTGGAACGCTTTTCCTGATCCTCGGATTGGTAGATTACGCTGTTGTGGTGCATTACATGTTTCCCAAAATCGAGGCCGCCCGGAACAAAAAAATTGCAGAAGGCGATACTGAATTGGCAGGGATGAATTCGATTGAGAAAATCAGAACGATTCTGATGGTGATGTGTTTCATTGTATTCCCGGCAGTGGGCTATTGGATCGGCCCGCAATTGCTGCCGGCGCTGGGTTTATAGGAGGCGATGATGAGAATTGGACAAACAATCAATGCGTTGTTTCTCAAGGAGTTCGTTTCCGCATTTTTTCTTGCCATGCGCTATTTTTTCGCGCCGAAAGCAACGCTGAATTACCCCTTTGAGAAGGGGCCGTTGAGCCCTCGTTTTCGTGGCGAACATGCCCTGCGCCGTTACCCGAACGGGGAAGAGCGCTGCATCGCTTGCAAATTGTGCGAAGCTATTTGCCCGGCGCAAGCGATTACGATTGAAGCAGCACCTCGCGGCAACGACAATACGAGGCGCACCACGCGCTACGATATCGACATGGTCAAATGCATCTATTGCGGCTTTTGCCAGGAGGCATGTCCGGTTGATGCGATTGTCGAAGGACCAAATTTCGAGTTTGCCGTGGAGACCCGCGAAGAGCTCTATTATGACAAAGTCCGCCTGTTGGAAAATGGCGACAGGTGGGAACGTGAAATCGCACAAAATATCGCACTAGATGCGCCGTATCGCTAAAGATCGCTCAGGATATAAACAATGTCAGATATGAAACAGCAAGGAACGGAAGGGATGATCCAATGACGGTCGCCGCATTGTTCTTCTATATGTTTTCGGCTGGCATAATCGGGTCCGCCTTTATGGTAATTTCAGCCCGTAACCCGGTCCATGCCGTATTGTTCCTGATCCTTGCATTCTTCAACGGCGCAGGAATTTTCCTGCTATTGGGGGCTGAATTCCTGGCCATGATCCTGGTCATTGTCTATGTGGGCGCGGTCGCGGTTCTGTTCCTGTTTGTCGTCATGATGCTGGATGTGGATTTCGCCGAGCTTAAACAGGGCGTGCTGCAATATCTGCCCATCGGCGCTCTGATCGGCCTGTTGCTTTTCATAGAACTGGTGATGGTGCTTGGCGGCTGGGTAATTTCACCGGAAGTGGTGCGGGTTGTTGAAACGCCAATGGTTGAGGGTATGGAAAATACCGAGGCCATCGGACGACTGCTCTACACCAAATACGTTTATCTGTTCCAGACCGCAGGCATGATTTTGCTGGTGGCGATGATTGGCGCGATTGTTCTGACGCTGCATCATAAGCCCGGTGTTCGGCGTCAGAATATCGCCGATCAGGTGGCGCGCGATCCGAAGACAGCTGTGGAGCTGCGCGATGTCAAACCAGGGCAGGGGGTCTGATCATGGAAATCGGTCTCGGACATTTCCTCACTGTTGCAGCGATCCTGTTCACGCTGGGAATTTTTGGCATCTTCCTCAATCGCCGGAACGTCATCGTCATCCTGATGTCGATTGAATTGATGCTATTGGCGGTGAATATCAATCTGGTCGCTTTTTCAAGCTTCCTTGGGGATCTTACCGGTCAGGTTTTTGCGCTCTTCGTGCTCACGGTCGCTGCTGGCGAAGCAGCCATCGGCCTTGCCATCCTTGTTGTTTATTTCCGAAACCGCGGGTCGATCGCGGTTGAAGATATTTCGTCGATGAAAGGGTAGGTGGCCATGTATAACGCAATCGTATTCCTGCCCCTTATCGGAGCCCTGATCGCCGGGTTTTTTGGCCGCGCCATTGGCGCCAAAGCGTCTGAATATGTAACCTGCGGACTATTGACGATTTCTGCTATCCTGTCATGGGTTGCATTTTTCCAGGTATCCCAGGGCGATGCGCCCGGCATCGTGCATGTGATGACTTGGTTTAATTCAGGCAATCTGCAAGTCGATTGGGCTTTCAAGATCGATACCCTCACAGTGGTGATGCTGGTTGTCGTCAACACCGTATCCGCCCTGGTTCACTGGTATTCGATTGGCTATATGAGCCACGACCCGCACCGGTCCCGCTTCTTTGCCTATTTGTCGCTGTTCACCTTCTCCATGTTGATGCTGGTGACGGCCAGCAACCTGCTGCAGATGTTCTTTGGCTGGGAAGGCGTTGGCCTGGCATCCTATCTGCTGATCGGCTTCTGGTACACGCGCCCCGCCGCCAACGCCGCAGCGATCAAAGCGTTTGTTGTAAACCGGGTTGGTGACTTTGGCTTTGCGATTGGTATTTTCGCGGTCTTCTTGATTTTCGGCTCCATCGATCTGGAAACCATTTTCGCCAATGCCGAAGAATTATCCGGCCAGACCTTTACCTTCCTCTCCTGGGAGGTGGATATCCTGACCACTATCTGCCTGTTGTTGTTTATGGGTGCGATGGGCAAATCGGCGCAATTCATGCTGCACACCTGGTTGCCGGACGCCATGGAAGGCCCGACCCCGGTTTCCGCGCTGATCCACGCCGCTACAATGGTAACGGCGGGTGTCTTTATGGTGGCGCGGCTGTCTCCGATTTTCGAACAAGCCCCCGATGCGATGGCGTTCGTGACCGTGGTTGGCGCAACAACCGCGTTCTTTGCAGCCAGCGTCGGCTTGGTCCAGAACGATATCAAACGGGTGATCGCCTATTCAACTTGTTCTCAGCTCGGCTACATGTTTGTAGCGCTCGGCGTCGGGGCATTTGGCGCTGGTATGTTCCATCTCTTTACGCATGCCTTTTTCAAGGCGCTTTTGTTCCTCGGTTCAGGCTCGGTGATCCATGCCATGTCGGATGAACAGGATATGCGGCGCATGGGCGGGTTACGAAAGCTGATCCCGGTGACCTATCTGATGATGGTAATCGGTACTCTGGCGCTGACCGGGTTCCCGTTCACGGCTGGGTATTTCTCGAAAGACGCGATTATTGAATCTGCATTTGCAGCCCATTCTGGCGTCGGTACTTACGCTTTCTACATGACCATAATTGCAGCACTCTTCACCGCATTCTATTCGTGGCGGCTGATCTTCATGACCTTCCATGGCCGCTCCCGTGCGGATGCTGAAGTGCTTGATCATGTGCATGAATCGCCTTTTTCCATGTTGGTGCCGTTATTCATTCTGGCAGGCGGCGCGCTGGCGGCGGGAATTTTGTTCCACGATCAGTTTATCGGCCATGGGATCGAACTTTTCTGGCGTGATTCTCTGGCTGATTTCGGTGGTGCTCATATCATTGAAGCGATGCATCATGTACCCGCCTGGGTTCCCTGGAGCCCGACTGTGATGATGGTAATTGGCGTGTTTTTCGCATGGCTGTTCTATATCCGAAATCCATCTATTCCAGCCGGTCTGGCGAAGCAGCATCAGCCGCTTTATCAGTTCCTGCTCAATAAATGGTATTTCGACGAATTGTACGAATTCCTGTTTGTCCGCCCGGCGAAGCGGTTGGGTCATTTCTTGTGGAAACGCGGCGATGGCTGGCTGATCGACGGTTTCGGTCCGGACGGAATTTCCGCCCGTGTGCTTGATGTCACCCGCAATATGGTGCGTTTGCAAACCGGATTTCTTTATCATTATGCCTTTGCGATGATGATCGGCGTTGCCGCTCTGATCACCTGGTACATGTTCTGGGGGAGCGCCCGATAATGAGCGGAATGCCCATTCTTTCCATCGTCACCTGGCTGCCTGTATTGGGGGCTTTGTTTGTGCTCTCGATCCGGGGAGACAGCGAATTTGCGGCGCAAAATGCCCGCCGCGTGGCTCTATGGACCACCACAATCACCTTTGGTATGTCGCTCCTTTTATGGACCGAGTTTGATACCGGCACGGCAGGGTTCCAGTTCGAAGAGCAATATTCATGGCTCGGTGATTCCATCACCTATCATATGGGTGTGGACGGCATTTCGATGCTGTTCATCATCCTGACCACGTTCCTGATGCCGGCTTGTATTCTGGCGAGCTGGACCACAATCCAGGACCGGGTGAAGGAATATATGATCGCGTTTCTGATCCTGGAAACCTTGATGATCGGCGTATTCTCAGCGCTTGATCTGGTGCTGTTCTACCTGTTTTTCGAAGGTGGCCTTATCCCGATGTTCCTGATTATCGGTATCTGGGGCGGTGCGCGCCGGGTCTATGCCAGCTTTAAGTTCTTCCTCTATACCCTGATTGGCTCGGTGCTGATGCTGCTCGCTATCATGGCGATTTATTGGCAGACCGGTACGATGGATATTGTCACGCTGCTCGACAAAGCAGACATCCCCGCCGATATGCAATTCTGGTTATGGCTGGCTTTCTTCGCCTCTTTCGCCGTCAAAATGCCAATGTGGCCGTTCCACACCTGGCTCCCGGACGCCCATGTGGAAGCGCCAACGGCGGGCTCGGTCATTCTGGCAGGTATCCTGCTGAAAATGGGTGGGTACGGGTTCCTGCGGTTCTCACTCCCGATGTTCCCACTGGCGTCTGAATTGTTCGCGCCGATGGTGTTCTGGATTTCTGTGATCGCGATCATTTACGCGTCCCTCGTGGCCTTGATGCAGGAAGACGTGAAAAAGCTGATCGCCTATTCGTCCGTCGCCCATATGGGGTTTGTGACGATGGGTATTTTCACAGTCACCATGCAGGGTGTTCAAGGCGGTATCTTCCAGATGTTGTCACACGGTATTGTCTCGGCCGCACTCTTCCTCTGTGTCGGCGTGGTTTATGACCGTATGCATACCCGCGAAATAGCGGCCTATGGTGGGCTGGTTCACCGCATGCCTGTATATGCATTCACCTTCATGATTTTCACCATGGCTAATGTGGGCTTGCCCGGCACCAGCGGGTTTGTCGGCGAATTCCTGACCCTTGTCGGCGCCTTCCAGGTCAATGGCTGGGTCGCGTTATTCGCGACCTTCGGGGTCATCCTGTCGGCAGGCTATGCGCTCTGGCTGTACCGCAAGATGATCTTCGGGGCGCTTGAAAAAGAAAGCCTGAAGACAATCACGGATATGAATTGGCGCGAAATTTCTTATTTCGTACCGCTCATCGTGTTGACCATCCTGTTCGGTGTCTATCCGGGGCCGGTACTCGATGTTACTGCCATGTCGGTTGAAAATCTGATCGAAAATTACCACGCGGCAATCGATGCCGCTCATGCCGTCGTGGCGCATTAGGGGAGGCGAGATGATGACTGAAACATTGCCCAATCTCGTTCCAGCTATACCGGAAATCATTCTTGGTTGCGGTGCCATGCTGCTCCTGATGCTAGGTGCTTTCAGGACCAAAGATATCAGCGAAGGCATTTACAGCCTTTGCGTGTTGTTGCTCCTGGTTGCCGGTGCGGTCGTGTTGTTCATTCCGGGCGGCACGCAAGTGACATTTGACGGCGGGTTTGTTTTCGATGAATTTGCCCGCTTCATGAAAATCCTGACCATGGGCGCGTCTGCGCTCGCAATCATCATGTCGCGTAGCTATTTCCGTGCCGAGAAATTCTCGCGGTTTGAATATCCGATCCTGATCGTACTGGCGACGGCAGGCATGATGCTGATGATTTCGGCTGGCAACATGATGTCGCTATATATGGGGCTGGAGTTACAAAGTCTGGCACTTTATGTGGTTGCCGCGATCCAGCGCGATTCAACCCGCGCGACAGAAGCCGGATTGAAATATTTTGTCCTCGGCGCATTGGCATCCGGCATGCTGCTTTACGGCATTTCCCTGATTTATGGTTTCACCGGATCCATGGAATTCACCGAAATCGCCCATGCAGCCACCAACGATCACGGCAATATCGGGCTGGTATTCGGCCTTGTATTCCTGCTCGCTGGTTTGGCCTTCAAGGTGTCTGCGGTGCCGTTCCATATGTGGACGCCGGATGTTTATGAAGGTGCGCCGACACCGGTCACGGCATTCTTTGCTGCGGCACCAAAAATTGCCGCGATGGCAATTTTTATCCGCACCATGATCACAGCCTTTCCAACGATCGCCAATGACTGGCAGCAGATTATTGTATTCATCTCGATCGCTTC
This sequence comes from Hyphomicrobiales bacterium, assembly GCA_021775875.1. Taxonomy (GTDB): domain Bacteria; phylum Pseudomonadota; class Alphaproteobacteria; order Rhizobiales; family NORP267; genus NORP267. Next base: position 195,214 of record JAJFHA010000011.1, read on the forward strand.
AATGGTTCTTGGGGCGTTTGCAGCCATCGGACAACGCAATATCAAGCGACTTATGGCCTATTCGTCCATCGGTCATATGGGCTTTGCGCTGGTTGGCCTGGCGGCTGGAAGTCAGGCGGGTGTTCGCGGTGTCATCATCTATCTGGCGATTTACGTGGCCATGACGGTCGGCACCTTTGTCTGCATCCTGGCGATGCGGCGCAGCGACGGCATGGTTGAAGATATCGACGATCTGGCGGGCCTCGGGAAAAACAACCCGATGATGGGATTTCTTTTGGCGATGTTGTTATTCTCGCTGGCGGGCATTCCGCCGCTGGCCGGGTTTTTTGGCAAGTTTTATGTCTTCCTCGCAGCCATCGAAGCGGAGCTTTATACGCTCGCAATCATTGGCGTGTTGGCCAGCGTGGTCGGGGCATTTTACTATCTCAGGATCATCAAGATCATTTATTTTGACGAACCCGCAGAGCGGTTTGTGCCGATGGCAAGTGAATTACGGGTGATCCTCGGGGTGGCGGCACTCTTCATCATCTTATTTATCGTCTATCCGTCACCGCTGATCTCAGCCGCTGGAAACGCGGCGTCATCTCTATTCTAACGATGGCGTCGTCTTTCCAGGCACCTGCCGGATATTCGCTCCAACATTTCGCGGAAATCGATTCGACCAATTCCGAAGCTCTGCGAATGGCGGGTGCCGGGCATTTTGATCAGAGCTGGATTGTTGCAGATCGCCAAAGCGAGGGGCGCGGCAGACGGGGCAGGGCCTGGGTTTCCAAACCCGGAAACCTGTATACGAGCTTGCTGTTAAAACCGAAAAAATCATTGGCAGAAGCTGCAACGCTTTCGTTCGTAGCCGGAATTGCCGCACACCGTGCAATTCTTGATTTGGTGCCGCAGGCAACCGGTCTCATTAAACTCAAATGGCCCAATGATCTTTTACTGGGTGGCAAGAAGATTTCCGGAATTCTCGTCGAAAGCAGTACCAGTGGTCGAGACGATAACCCCGCCATCGTGGTCGGATGGGGCATAAATTGCACGGATTTTCCTGATATTGCAAAATTCCCGGCGACCAGCCTCGCTCATTCCGGCTTAAATATTTCGGCAATGGACCTCTTCAATCAACTAGCGATCCGGTTCGATGAATATTACTGGATCTGGTCGAAAGCCGGTGGCTTTGCTGAAATTCGCGAGATTTGGCTGGCAGATGCAGCGGGAATTGGAGATCAGATTGTCGTCAGGTTCGCAGATCATGAAAAGAGCGGCATTTTCGAAGCCCTTGACGCGCGGGGCCAATTGATTTTACGTGAATCAAATAACCAGAAAACGATTGTAACCGCCGGAGATATCTTCTTTTCCGGGGCTGGCGGCCAATCCCACACCTAGAAAGATACGGGTTAAAACATGGCTACCAGAAAAAACGAACTGGTCTTTTGCCCCCTTGGTGGTGCTGGCGAAATTGGGATGAATTTGGGTCTTTACGGCTTTGGGCCAAAAGGATCGCGGAAATGGATCATTGTTGATCTGGGCGTCGCATTTGCCGACGCGACCATCCCCGGAATTGATGTCATCCTGCCGGATATCCGCTTCATCGAAGAAGAACGCGACAATCTTTTGGGCATCTTCCTCACACATGCTCACGAAGACCATTATGGGGCGATTGTAGATTTATGGCCGCGTTTGCAGGCTCCGGTCTATGCAACGCCGTTTTCTGCGGCTCTGCTACGGGCGAAGTTGGTCGATGAACCAGGCGCACCGGAAGTCCCGATCAAAGACGTTCCGCTTGGAGGGACAGTGGAATTGGGACCGTTCACAATCGATTTTGTGTCCCTGACCCATTCGATTCCTGAGCCAAACGGCCTGATCATAAACACCTCCGAAGGGTCGGTATTCCATACCGGCGACTGGAAAATCGATAGCGATCCTCTGATCGGCGAAGGATTCAACCAGAAAATGCTTGAGGCGCTCGGCAAGCGTGGGTGCCGGGCAATTATTTGCGATTCTACCAATGTGTTCAGAGAAGGGGTCTCACCCACCGAAGGCGAGGTCGCCACTGTTCTTGAGCGCTTGATCGGTGACGCCACAAAGCGCGTCGGGGTCACGTCGTTTGCGTCCAACGTGGCCAGGCTCCGCGCCGCAATTCTGGCCGCCGACAAGGCCGGGCGGAAAACAATCCTCGCTGGACGTTCCATGTTCCGGATGATCGGTGTCGGCGTTGAAACCGGATACCTTGCCGATATCCCGCCGCTAACCCCCGTGGACCAGTTTGCCAGCCTGCCGCGCGACAAGGTGATGATATTGATGACCGGCAGTCAGGGCGAATCCCGGGCGGCTTTGGCGCGTATCGCCAGAGACAATCATCCCGATATTCGTTTCGCGCCGGGCGATCAGATCATTTTTTCGTCGCGAACAATCCCCGGCAACGAGAAAGCCGTGTCCGGCCTGCAAAACGCCCTTGTCCGCAATGGCATCAATATTCTTACCGACGCTGACGATCTGGTGCATGTATCTGGTCATCCCCGCCGCGGCGAATTGAGCCAGATGTATGGTTGGGTGAAGCCTGAATTGGCGATCCCTGTACATGGTGAAAGTCGGCATCTGCATGAGCATGCCCGGTTTGCTAAGTCCCTCGGCGTGCCGGAAACCCAAATCGTTCACAACGGTGATATGGTGCGTCTGGCACCGGGCCCGGCAACTTTGGTTGATGAGGTGCCTGCGGGACGAATTTACCGCGATGGCCGCATCCATATCAACGAAGGTGATGATGCGCTTGGTGAGCGGCGAAAACTCTCCTATGCGGGTATGATCGCAATCTCCCTCGTGATATCCGCCAAAGGTGAAATGAAAACGGACCCTGACGCAGTGATTTATGGTATCCCCGACGAATTGGGGGATGGTATTTATATCGAAGATATTGTTTTCGATGCGATAGATACAACGTGGCGCACATTGCCGCGTCCGAGGCGCAAGGATCCCGACACGTTAGCCAAAGCAATACGGGGCGGTGTCCGCTCGGCGGTATCAAACGCATGGGGCAAGAAGACCATCTGCGAAGTGATGGTCAGCATTGTTTCCTGAATAACAGCTCTGGAGAATAAAATGATTGGTCGATTGAACCATGTGGCAATTGCGGTATCTGATATAGCAGCTGCTGCTAAAATCTATTCGGGTACCCTTGGCGCAAAAGTAACAGCCCCTGTGCCGCAGCCAGATCACGGGGTTACAACTGTATTTGTGGAACTCCCCAATACAAAGATCGAGTTGCTGGAGCCGCTTGGTGAAAATTCACCAATTGCGGCATTTCTGGAGCGCAATACCAGCGGCGGCGTCCATCATCTTTGTTATGAAGTGGAAGATATTCTGGTGGCACGTGACAAACTGGTTGCCGAAGGCGCCCGGGTTCTGGGTGATGGCAATCCTAAAATGGGTGCCCACAACAAGCTCATATTGTTTTTGCACCCAAAAGACTTTTGCGGCACCCTTGTTGAACTCGAACAGGTTTGAGGTAGCGTCATGTCCCTGACCAGCTCTCTGGCTATATTTTTCATTATCTGGTGGGTGGTTCTGTTTGCCGTTCTCCCTTGGGGCGTTCGTACCCAGGCAGAAGACGGTGAGGTGGTTCCAGGCTCAGCACCAAGCGCCCCGTCGCGCCCTCAAATGAAGCGCAAAATTTTCACCACCACAATCATAGCGGCAATTATTTTCACGATATTCTATACAGCCCGGGTCAATGGATGGGTTTCGCTGGATTCGTTTCCGTTCATGCCTACTCGGAATTTTTAGGTAAAAAAAGCGAGACCCGAAAGCCTCGCCAAATCCAGTTTTCAGGATATTACCTGAAAATTCCGGCCCTCCCTAAACCTGAGCCGTAGCATATTGATTATGCTTTTAAGCTGACATTCAAGAACGTCAGCCCTCGATTGCCGGAACCTAGAGCATCGCCACCAATTTGTCATCATTTTCCTGAACATGGTATTGTTTTGTTACCCGATTGTAACGCGTTCTGGTATGGCACTACAGGAAACCCATGTGATATGGATCATTCTGGCCGCTTCGTGCCGCCGATTCATGCTACCGATTTTTGAATGAAGCCTTGAGCGGAAAGCAAACCTGACCTGATGAGCCAGACCTTATGAGATTGACTGATTATTTTTTGCCAACCCTGAGGGAAAATCCCAAGGAGGCGGAGATCGTATCGCACACGCTAATGTTGCGGGCGGGAATGGTGCGCCAGGAAACGGCGGGTATTTATTCGTGGCTGCCGCTTGGCTTTAATGTCATGAAAAAAATCGAGCAGATTGTCCGCGAAGAACAGAACCGGGCAGGCTTTGTTGAAATATTGATGCCGACCATCCAGCCTGCTGATCTCTGGAAATCCAGCGGCCGTTATGAAGATTACGGCAAGGAGATGCTGCGGATCCGGGATCGCCACGACCGCGAAATGTTGTACGGGCCAACCAACGAAGAGATGATCACCGAGATATCCAAGATGGGCGTGCGCTCGTACCGCGACCTGCCGACACGGCTTTATCATATCCAGTGGAAATTCCGCGACGAAGTGCGCCCCCGGTTCGGGGTCATGCGGGGTCGGGAATTCCTGATGAAGGATGCCTATTCCATAGATATCGATAAAGAGGCAGCACGCCGCTCCTATTATCGCCAATTCATTGCCTATCTTCGCACATTCGAGCGGATGGGCCTCAAGGCGATTCCGATGGCTGCCGATAGCGGACCGATTGGCGGCGATATGAGCCACGAATTTGTCATCCTGGCCGATACCGGTGAGAGCGCGGTTTTTTGTGACCGCGACCTGGTGGACATGCCGGTGCCTGCTGACGATATTGGTTATGACGATGATCTGGAAGCGGTTGCCGCTGCTTGGACATCGAAATACGCCGCAACCGATGAAAAGCACGATGAGGCAAAGTTCGTGGCGGACGTTCCTGAAGAGCGCCGCGTCAGCGCACGCGGCATCGAGGTCGGCCATATTTTCTATTTCGGGACAAAATATTCTGACGCCATGGGCGCGTCTGTCCAAAATGCAGACGGCAAGGCGACGCCGTTTGAAATGGGCTCATACGGTATCGGTGTATCCCGCCTGGTGGCTGGTATTATCGAGGCCAATCACGATGAAGCCGGAATCATCTGGCCAGAATCCGTCGCGCCATTCCATGTGGGTCTCATCAACTTGAAGGTCGGTGATAGCGAGACCGATGAAGCCTGCAACGCATTTTACCAGAATCTTGAAAATGCCGGTGTCGATGTTCTTTATGACGACACCGATGAGCGCGCCGGCGGCAAGTTCAAAAACATGGATTTGATCGGGTTGCCGTGGCAATTGATTGTCGGGCCACGCGGTATTAAATCCGGCGAAGTTGAAGTGAAAAACCGCGCCAGTGGCGAACGCTTTAACCTAAGTCCGGATGCCGCCCTCAACATGCTCACATCCCGGAAATGATCTTATGAAGAATGCTGGTACAACACCCTTTGCGGGATTTGAATGGATGCTTGCGCTGCGCTATTTGCGGGCGCGCCGTCGCGAAGGGTTTATTTCGGTCATTGCCGGGTTTTCGTTTCTGGGCATCGTGCTCGGGGTCGCGACCCTGATTATCGTTATGGCCGTCATGAATGGTTTTAGAATAGAGTTGCTGGACAAAATTCTTGGCCTCAATGGCCATATGGTGGTGCAGGTTTCGGATTCTTCGTTTGAAGATTTTGAAGAACTTTCCGCCCGCCTTGAATCCATAACGGGCGTAAATGCAGCTATTCCTCTGGTCGAAGGACAAGTGTTGGCGTCAACCAATTTTGGATCAACAGGTGCATTGGTTCGGGGCTTGCGCGAAGTTGACCTTGCCCGTTTAACCAGCATTTCAAGCAATGTGAAAGCTGGCTCACTGGAAGGGTTCGATACCAATGGCGGGGTTATATTGGGTTCAAGACTGGCCCAGTCGCTCGGCCTGATCACAGGTGAAGAAGTCAGCTTGATCTCACCGCGCGGTGCCATCACACCTTTTGGTGTGACGCCGCGCGTAAAGCGGTACCGGGTTGACGCTATATTCGAAGTTGGCATGTCAGAATATGACGCCACTTTTGTTTTTATGCCGCTCGCAGAAGCCCAACTGTTTTTCAATAAAGGGGCGGGGGTCAGCGCTCTCGAAGTTATGGTCGATGAACCCGATCGCATGGATCATTATAGGCTGGAGGTGGAGGAAGCGGCAGCGCGACCGATTTTCATTATCGATTGGCGACAGCGCAATCAGACATTTTTTACAGCCCTCGAAGTGGAACGAAACGTCATGTTCCTGATCTTGACGCTGATCGTGCTTGTTGCTGCTCTGAACATCATTTCCGGCCTCATTATGCTGGTTAAGGACAAGGGGCAGGATATTGCGATCCTACGAACGATGGGCGCCACACGCGGGGCGATCATGAGAGTATTTTTTATCACCGGAGCCAGTATTGGCGTGGTCGGGACATTTTCCGGATTGCTTCTGGGAATGGTAGTGTGTTGGAACATCGACCATATTCAACAAGCTATTTCGTTCATCACCAATACAAATGTTTTCTCGCCAGAACTCTATTATCTGAGCAAATTACCAGCCGTGATTGATACGGAAGAAGTGACGATGGTGGTGTTCCTGTCGCTTGTTTTGGCGTTGATCGCGACCCTTTATCCGGCCTGGCGGGCCGCTAAACTGGATCCTGTGGAAGCGCTTCGTTATGAATAGCCCTGCGCTAAAAGTGGCGCTCAAACTGGATAATGTAAGGCGTTCTTTTACCCAGGGCCCCCGTACCATTGAAGTGCTGCGCGGACTTATACTTGATTTGCATGCGGGTGAAACAATAGCGCTGGTTGGTCCATCAGGCGCTGGCAAATCAACTTTGTTGCAAATTGCAGGGCTATTGGAACCGCCATCCTCGGGCAAGGTGTTCGTTGACGGCGAAGATTGCAGTTTCATGTCCGATGCTGAGCGGACCAATGTCCGCCGCAACAAGATCGGTTTCATCTATCAGTCGCATCGCCTGTTGCCAGAATTTTCGGCAGAAGAAAACATCATGCTGCCTCAACGCATCGCCGGGCGCAGCAAAACTGATGCGAAAGCCCGCGCCGCTGAGCTGTTGGCGTTGATGGGGCTGGAAGAACGCGGCGATCATAGGCCAAGTGAATTGTCCGGGGGCGAACAACAGCGCACCGCATTTGCCCGCGCTATCGCCAATGGCCCGGAAATTCTGCTAGCTGACGAGCCAACCGGAAATCTGGATATTGAAACCGGGGAGCGAGTGTTCAGTTTACTGGTTTCGATTGTGAAAGAGACCAATTTGGGAACCTTGATTGCCACCCATAATATGGAGCTGGCGGCAAGAATGGATCGGGTCGTGAAATTATCTGATGGTGTGCTGACGGAGGTTTGAGGCAATGAAGGTCATTTTCGATAAGGTCCAAAAGTGCCATAGGCCCAGTTTCTATCTTGTACGTGGTAAAAACCGCCCTGCGGCGGAGGAACCTGAACGCGCCAACATGTTATTGAAAGGCGCGGTCGCTGCAGAATTGACGGTATTAACCCCGGAAGATTTTGGCTCAGGTGCCAGAGCTGCTGTCCACGATCCGCGATATCTGGCTTTTCTGGAAAATGCTTACGATGAATGGCACGCGCTTGGCGATGTGTCTGAGGAAGTTGTAGCCAGCATTCGCCCGGTAATTCGCCCGGCAACTTACCCGAACCATATCATTGGCCGCGTTGGCTGGCACATGATGGACACATCATGTCCGTTGGGGGCGGATACCTGGCAATCAGTCGCTATGTCTGCCAATTCTGCCGTCACAGGCGCGGCGCTTCTGTTAGATGGGGATAAGGAAGTTTATGCGCTGTGCCGCCCGCCTGGGCATCATGCCTATAGCGGGTTTTGCGGTGGCTTTTGTTTTTTGAACAATGTAGCGATGGCCGCCCAGCATCTAAGACAGGCTCATGAACGCGTTGCTGTTCTGGATATCGATGTGCATCACGGAAACGGGACCCAGGGGATTTTCTACGACCGGGCTGATATGTTGACCATATCTCTTCACGCCGAACCGAAAGATTATTATCCGTTCTTCTACGGCCATGCCCATGAGCGCGGCGAGGGGCCGGGTGAAGGCTATAATTTCAACTACCCGATGCCCGTTAAATCCGGCGACGACGTATGGCAGGAAACATTGACGAAAGCTCTTGGGACCATTCAGACCTATGCACCGGGCGCACTGGTTGTTGCATTAGGCCTGGACGCCTATGAAAAAGACCCGCTCAATGGAGGGGCCGTAACCAAAGCAGGCTTTGGTGAGATGGCAAAAGTAATTGCCCGTCTGGGATTGCCAACCTTGATTGTGCAGGAAGGGGGTTATCTCCAGGGGGACCTTGCTGACAATTTGCAATCGTTCCTGACCGGGTTTCTTGACAGCCGCACATAAGGGCCGGGTCCCGGTCAGGAATATTTGCTCAGATAACTTTGCGAACCTCTTGGATGAATTCGGCGATGCTACCGCGCATATGTTCGCCCTTTTCAGCCAACTCGTTGGATGCTTCCAGAACCTGACCCGCAGCTTCGCCGGATTGACCGATCGCGGAACTGATTTCCTGAATGTTAGTGCTGACTTCACTGGTTCCAACAGACGCCTGCTCGATGTTGCGGGCAATCTCACGGGTTGCAGCGCTTTGCTCTTCAACCGCAGCAGCGATTGCGGAGGCAATCTCGTTGATTCGGGCTATTGAACCGCCGATTGTTTCAATCGATCCAACCGCCTGATTGCTGGCCGATTGGATGCCACCAATCTGGGATTCGATTTCTTCTGTTGCCTTAGCAGTTTGATCTGCGAGTGCTTTGACCTCAGACGCCACAACCGCAAAGCCCTTGCCAGCTTCACCTGCGCGTGCCGCTTCAATCGTAGCATTCAACGCTAGCAGGTTTGTCTGTGCAGCAATATCAGAAATAAGCGATACGACCTGGCCGATTTTCTCGGAGGCATCGGAAAGACCCGTAATATCTTCCTTGGTTTGCTCCACATCCTTGACGGCATTCAAGGTAGCTTCCGTAGATTGGCTAACCTGCTGGTTGATTTCATCAACAGAGTTTGTCAGCTCTTCTGTTGCAGCTGCAACAGAACCCACATTGGCGGATGCCTGTTCGGCAGCTGATGCCACATTTGTAGACTGATCACTTGCAGATGTTGAAGATGCAGACAGGGTTTCAGCGGATGCCTGAAGCTCCGTTGCTGCTGAAGCAACAGACTCAACAACCTCGCCCATCTGACCTTCAAAGCCGCCGATCACATTGGTGAATTCGGAGACCTTTTGTTCCATCGATTCCATTGCATTATTCACAACCTGGCTTGCCTCACCGAAGGCACCAGTCATGCCGCGCTCTGCAATGCGTCGGAAATATTTGTTTGCGGCTACGTATTCAAGAGACGCGCGGGTTTCCCGTACATAAGCGTCTGAACGGTCAATCAATCTGTTGATGGCGTTCAATAACCGGCCAGCGTCGCCTTTTTCTGTGATGTTGATGATGCGTGCTTCCATATCACCGTCTGCAACGGCTTCACATACCTCAACCGCCTTTAAAATCGCGGATTTGTAATCATTGTTAAACATGTTTCAAAGCTTCCATTGGATTGAATCTGTCAGGTTTGTTTTGACCTGCCCGGTATATTTTAAGCGTGGAGAGATGCTACAAATTCGTCATATTCGACGTTGCGCTCACTCAGCATGCCGGTGATCATTCCAGTAGAGGCTTCAAGACCGGATTTTCGGTTGGAATGGCGTTGTTCTTCTTTCAGCAGATCACGATAAAGAGGGATGATTGCGGAATCCAGGATGTTGCGATCAGGAACACGACGGTTTGAATGATACCCGACAATATTGCCTGACCCGTCGCGGCTTGGCGTGACGTGCGCATTGACCCAATAATGATCGCCGTTTTTACAACGATTCATCACATAAGCAAAAATTTCACGGCCGTCCTGAATGGTCTCCCAAAGCAAGCCAAAGATGCAACGTGGCATGTCTGGATGCCTGATCATGCTGTGTGGCTGGCCCAGACATTCCTGTTCGGTATATCCAGCCAGCCGCAAAAACACATCGTTACAATAGGTAAGTTTGCCTTTGAGGTCGGTTTTGCTGACAATGAGTTCGTTTTCCTCGAAAAACTGCTCCACGCCCGTCAGTGAGTTATTCTGTTTCATCTAGGTCTCCTTTGGTGCCCGCAGGAACAATCGTTCCGTACAAAGAATAGAATGTTGACTTGTGTTCAACACCTAGCGTTACAGTCATTGAAAAAGGTTAATGAAACACACCTTTAACGAGAATAAAAAAAATAAAGCTCGCAAGGTGCGCGTGTAAATGCTGATAGTTTAGGGAAAAAATATACAAAACAAGTAGATAACAATTTCTTGATGTTTGTTACCGCGCCGGAAATAATATCAAGCTTGACAAAAGAACAAAAAGAGAACATAAAATGTGCTGCATTCACAAAATGAGGCAGGTGAGGAATGACCACATCGATTGTCAGAGAATTTTTTGCAGCGGTTTCATTGGTTATGTTCGCTTTTGGAGCTTTTAGCTTCACTGGTTTGCTGCAATTCGCGCTTTAGGTGTGTTTTGTTGATCGGTACGCCGGATTACGGGAGCCTGTTTTATGCGATAATTTTTCAAAGGCTTGTGGACGTTGCCATTCTGTAGGTGACAATGGAGGGCACCTGGTCCACCATCAAATATTGATGGGGCGCGTGGTTTATGACTGACAATCTACCTGATGGAGGTGGGCCGAATTTCGTGCATTTGCGTGTACGATCAGCTTATTCCTTGCTCCAGGGGGCTTTGCCGGTATCCCGGTTGGTTGAACTGGCGAGCGCGGATCAGATGCCTGCACTTGCGGTAACTGATTCGGGAAATTTGTTCGGTGCGCTGGAAATTGCGGTCAAATTGGCCAAAGCCGGTGTTCAGCCAATCATCGGGTGTTCTTTGCCGATTGATCTGGATTGTCCGGAAGAAACAGATTTATCCGGTGATCACGAACAGGGACCTCTCCAAAATAACCATTCGATCAATCAGTCATTTCCTGAAATCATTCTCATCGCCACCAATGAAGGCGGGTACAAAAATCTGCTGAACCTTTCCAGTCGGGCATATCTGGGATCGGACGGAACCGGTCAGGCGCATATCACAAAGGGTGATCTGGAGCAGTTTTCTGAAGGGCTTATCGTTTTAACCGGTGATTCTCATGGCCTTTTGGGCAAACATATATTGACAGGAGACGAAGGCGCAGCCCGCTCTATCCTGTCCGACTTGCGCAGGACCTTTGGCGACAGGCTTTATGTTGAAATTCAGCGTCACGGCACAGATTCCGAGCGAAAGACGGAACCTGTATTGATCCAGCTCGCCTATGAATTGTCCGTACCACTGGTTGCGACAAACGATTGTCATTTCCCGACCGAAAGCGATTTTGAAGCCCATGATGCTCTGATGTGCATAGCCGAAGGAAAGGTCGTCGAAGACCCCAACCGGCACCGCTTGACTCCGGACCATTGGTTCAAGAGCCGGACGAAAATGCAGGCGCTGTTCGCTGATTTGCCGGAAGCGCTGGAAAATAGCGTCGAAATTGCCAAGCGGTGCAATTATTGGCCTGAGCCGTCGGCCCCGGTATTACCAACTTTTTTCGAGGGCGATGAAGACGGAGAATTAAGGCGCAATGCGGAGGAGGGGCTCAAGGCGCGTTTGAAAGCGCATGGCTTAGCCAAGGGTTACAGCCAGGAAGCGTATCACGAGCGCCTGGAGTTTGAGCTCGAAGTTATCGTTCGTATGCATTATTCGGGCTACTTTCTGATCGTTGCTGATTTTATTAAATGGGCGAAAGATCAGGGCATCCCGGTAGGGCCCGGGCGTGGGTCAGGGGCAGGTTCACTGGTGGCCTGGGCACTGACGATTACCGATCTGGACCCGATGCAATTTGATTTACTGTTCGAGCGGTTCTTGAATCCTGAACGTATTTCAATGCCGGATTTTGATATCGATTTTTGTCAGGATCGCCGCGACGAAGTTATTGCTTATGTGAGAGACAGATATGGGCGCAGTCAGGTAGCCCAAATCATCACCTTTGGCACGCTTCAATCACGCATCGTTCTGCGAGACGTTGGCCGCGTTTTGCAAATGCGTTACGGTGATATCGATGCTTTGTGCAAGATGATCCCCAACAATCCGGCCAATCCGGTATCATTGTTTCAGGCAATAGCCGGTGAAAAACGAATCCAGGAAGCGCGCGATAACGACCCTCAGGTCGCGAAATTGCTGGAAATTTCGCTCCGCCTTGAAGGGCTGTATCGTCACGCTTCAACCCACGCTGCCGGGCTGGTAATCGGAGACCGACCGCTGGTTGAAATGGTGCCGCTCTACCTGGATCCGCGATCTGATATTCCGGCAACCCAATTCAGCATGAAATGGGTGGAGCAAGCCGGTCTGGTGAAGTTTGATTTCCTTGGCTTGAAAACCCTGACCGTTATTCAAAAAACACTTACTTCACTCAGAAAACGGGATATCAATTTGGACATATCCGGTTTGCCGCTGGATGATGAAAAGACTTACAAAATGCTCGCCGAGGGCGAAACGGTCGGTGTGTTCCAGCTTGAAAGTGGTGGCATGCGGGATCTGGTGCGCAGCACCATGCCCAGCGTATTTGAGGATATTATAGCACTCGTTGCTTTGTTCCGGCCCGGCCCGATGCAGAATATTCCTAAATACCGCGCCAGTAAACTGGGCGAAAAGAAGCCTGAATTTTTGCACGAAACCATCGAACCTGTGGTCAAAGATACCTACGGCGTCATCATCTATCAGGAACAGGTGATGCAGATTGCTCAAGTATTTTCGGGCTACACGCTAGGCGAAGCTGATTTATTGCGCCGCGCCATGGGCAAGAAAGATCAGGCCGAGATGGATTCTCAACGTACCCGGTTTGTAGAGGGTGCGATTGAACGGGGTGTCGAGCGGGCACGCGCCGAATATGTGTTCGAACTGGTCGATCGGTTTGCCGGTTACGGTTTTAACAAAAGCCATTCCGCCTGTTATGCCCTGATCGCCTATCAAACCGCGTATCTGAAGGCTAATTACCCGGTTGAATTTTTGGCCGCATCCATGACCCTGGATATCAATAATACGGACAAATTGAATGACTTTCGTGGTGATGCAGCACGGCTTGATATTGAAATTCTGCCACCGTCGATCAATTCTTCCGACGTGGATTTCTTGCCCGAAAATGGCGCCATCCGCTATTCACTTGCCGCAATCCGGAATGTGGGCCGACAGGCCGTTGCCCATATCGCAGCATGCCGGAAAGAGGAGGGGCCGTTCAATGACCTCGCAGATTTCGCGTCCCGCATAAACCCCCGCCAGATCAATCGCCGGGCAATGGAAAACATGACGGCCGCAGGAGCATTCGACGAGTTGACGCCTAACCGGGCTGCCGTGTCCAAAGGCGCAGATGTTATTCTGGCGACCGCCGCACGGAATATGGAAAACCAGCAAAGTGGGCAGAATGACCTGTTTGCAGGAACCATTTCCGAGGTCAGCCTGTCACTTCCCATGAGTGAGCCTTGGTTGCCGGTCGAGCAATTGAACAGGGAATTCGCGGCCCTTGGTCTATTCCTGTCGGGTCATCCGCTACAGGATTATTTGTCGTCATTCAAAAAACGCAATATCAAGACGTGGCGCGAATTCTGCGAGGGTGTTTCATCTGGCCAGACAGCTGGAAAACTGGCCGGAATTGTATTGTACCGCAAAGAGCGCCGCAGCCAGAAAGGCACGCCTTACGCCTTTGTCGGTCTGTCGGACCCGTCCGGCCAATATGAAGCGGTCATATTCTCCGAATCCCTTGCCGATTACCGCGACCGGCTTGAAGCGGGCAGTATGGTGCAGGTTGTTGTTGAAGCGGAGATGCGCGACGGTGGCGAGGTGAAGGCTCAGATTACCAGAGTGGAAAAAATTGACGAGTCACCCACAGCCAAGCCGAAATCCCTGAAATTGCTACTTGATGAAACAGCCGATATTGAAAGCATCGCCAGCCGCCTTCCGGGTAAAGGTGTCGGCGAGGTTACATTTGTTGTGTTCAGCAAGGAGCGTCGTCAGGAAGTGGATATATTGCTGCCTGAAAAATTCGATATAACGCCTGAAAAAGCCGGTGCGCTGAAGGCTGTACCCGGCGTTCTGGATGTGATTCTGAACTGAATAAAATTTTCCTGTTCTGCCGGCTCGAAGCGGGGCTATACAGGGGGTTGTATTATGTCTCACAAAGCCCTATAAACCGCGCCATTCCACACGCAGGAGCTGGCTTCGCGGATAGATTTACGCCGTTGGTGCCGTCCGGTGTTTTTGGAGCAATTTGCTCCCTGAACAAATCCTGCGGAGGTTGAACCGGAAAAAAGGAAAACGGATCATGGCTCTGCCAGAATTTAACATGCGCCAACTGCTCGAAGCTGGCGTTCACTTCGGACATCAAAAACATCGCTGGAACCCGAAAATGGCACCGTTCATTTTTGGCGCTCGCAACGATATTCATATTCTCGACCTCGCCCAGACTGTACCATTGCTTCACCAGGCATTGAAAACGATCAGTGACACAGTAGCTTCCGGCGGTCGTATTCTGTTTGTTGGCACAAAGCGCCAGGCGTCTCAGCCGATTGCTGAAGCTGCCAAACGCTGTGCACAATATTATATCAATGAACGCTGGCTCGGTGGCACACTCACCAATTGGCGCACCATTTCCAATTCGATCAAGCGCCTGCGCCGGCTGGAAGAAATTCTGGATGGAGACGCGTCCGGTTTGGTGAAGAAGGAAATTCTCCAACTCACCCGCGAGCGCAACAAGCTTGAGCGTGCACTTGGCGGTATTAAAGATATGGGCGGTGTCCCCAACATGATGTTGGTGATTGATACCAATAAAGAAACCTTGGCAATTGCTGAAGCCAATCGTTTGAATATCCCGGTTGCTGCAATTCTGGATTCAAACAGCGACCCGGCGGGTATCACCCATCCGATTCCCGGCAATGACGATGCGGCACGCGCCATTACTTTCTATTGTGAATTGTTTGCCCGTGCAGCCGTTGATGGCCTGGAACGGTCCCAGTCTTCACGTGGCGTGGATATGGGCGAAGCAGTAGCGCCTGTTGTTGAGCCGGTTGTTGCGGCACCAGAACCGGTTGCGGAAGCGCCAGTTGTGGAAGCGCCAGTTGAAGAAGCGCCAGTGGTGGAAGCTCCAGTTGAAGAAGCTCCAGTTGAAACACCTGCGGCTCCGGCTGCGGACGAGCAGCCTGAAATCACAATGAGCGAAGATAAATTTATCAAGCTCGAAGGCCCGCGCGGCGAACAGGATGACTTGAAAAAAGTGAGCGGCGTTGGTCCTGTGATCGAACAAAAACTCAACGATATGGGCATCTACCATTATTGGCAGATCGCCGCATTCACGCCGGAAGATATCGCAGCGGTTGATGATAGCCTGAATTTCAAGGGCCGTATCGAGCGCGATGATTGGGTTAAGCAGGCCAAAGACCTGAACGGTTGATCAGCGATCAACAGCTTTGGACTGAATTTGGTTTTAAAATTGAGAATATGACAGGAGACACTTGTCGTGGCTAATATTACAGGCGCGCTGGTAAAAGAACTGCGCGATAAAACCGGCGTTGGCATGATGGATTGCAAAAACGCGCTCACGGAAAATGATGGCGATATCGAAGCCGCAATCGACTGGTTGCGTGCCAAGGGGCTTGCCAAGGCAGATAAAAAATCCGGGCGCATTGCTGCTGAGGGTCTTGTAGCGATTGCAACCGAAGGCAATCGCGGCGTTGTGGTCGAAGTCAATTCCGAAACTGATTTTGTTGCACTCACCGAGCGATTCCAGTCAATGGTCAAGGAAATATCCGGCCTGGCGCTTGCCAATGACGGTAATTTCGAAGCTTTATCAGCTGCGAATTATCCTGGTACTTCCGGCGACGTTGCAGCGCATATCAGGGAAATGGTCGGTTCAATTGGCGAGAACATGAACCTGCGCCGTTCCGGCGGTTTGAGTGTCGAAAATGGCGTGGTCGCATCATACATGCACAACGCTGTATCGCCTGACCTCGGCAAAATCGGTGTCTTGGTTGCTCTGGAATCTGAAGGTGATCCGGCGCAACTGATGGCGCTTGGTAAACAAGTCGCGATGCATATAGCAGCTGCCAGCCCATTGGCACTTTCGGTTGAAGAACTGGATCAGGACATTGTTGCCCGTGAACGCCAAGTTCAGGTGGAGCAGGCGCGTGAATCCGGCAAGCCTGAAGAGATCATCGAAAAGATGGTCGATGGGCGCATGCGCAAATATTTTTCCGATGTGGTTCTTTTGTCCCAGACCTATGTGATCGATGGTGAAAGCCAGGTTGGTGACGCCATTCAGGCGGCTGCCAAGGAGATAGGGTCTCCGATCACTGTGAAAGCGTTTGAACGGTTTGCCCTGGGTGAAGGTATTGAGAAAAAGACAGAAGACTTCGCGGCCGAAGTCGCGGCGACTGCTGCCGGCAATTAATTCAGGACGGGGGCATTGACCCCTGTCCTTTTCTTTACCACCCGTTTCCAGAGCGAATATGCGCCAATGCCTTGCAGGGCAGGCCAAAATTCGTCCTAATGTGCAAATCCGAGACATGATTCTGCCATCACGATGGTTGAATGTGTTCCGGAGCATTTTTTCCCCGTGATTTCGAACGGAATATCCGGAGGGTGGGTAAGTGAGCGCGAAACCTGAATATCACCGTGTAATGCTAAAACTGTCGGGTGAAGCTCTGATGGGTCCGTCAGATTTTGGCTTGCATCAGGAAACCGTTGAAACAATCACCAATGCGATTGTGGACATTGCCAAAGCCGGAATTTCCGTCGCGATTGTTGTTGGCGCGGGTAATATTTTCCGTGGGGTCTCTGGTGCAGCTTCCGGCATGGCGCGGGCGCAGGCCGATCAGATGGGAATGTTGGCAACGGTCATGAATGCCTTGGCGCTCGAAGATATCCTGACCAAAAAAGGCTTGGATACGAGGGCCATGTCGGCTGTCCCGATCAACGGTGTTTGCGAACCTTTTGCGCGCAAACCGGCATTGGCGCATCTGGCAGCAGGGCGCGCGGTAATATGCGCGGGCGGCACCGGTAATCCGTTTTTCACAACTGATACCGCAGCAGCACTTCGGGCAGTAGAGCTGGATTGTGATATTTTGTTGAAAGCGACTCAGGTGGATGGCGTCTATTCTGACGACCCGAAAACCAACCCGGATGCAACCCGGTTTGATAATCTCAGCTATAGCGAAGTGCTGGCAAAAAATCTCCAGGTCATGGACGCAGCTGCGATTTCAATCGCGCGCGAAAATAATTTACCGGTCATTATCTCTTCAATTCAGGATCCTGCATCAATGCTTTCGGTATTGTGCGGACAGGGACGTTTTACAATAATAGGGAAATAATTTCTCCAAACGATTGGAACATCGCTCCGGGCGCGATATCCTTTATACGGACATTTGCAGGAGCATGTGAACATGGCCGACGAAGAATTTGAATCTGACGATATCCAGCGACGCATGGATGGGGCATTTACCAATCTGAAAACAGAGTTTGCAGGCTTGCGAACTGGTCGTGCGTCTTCGGGGCTCGTCGAAAATCTGGCGATAGATGCTTATGGCGCAGCAACTCCGCTCAGTCAGGTGGCGACCATATCAGTTCCTGAGGCACGCATGATCTCGGTGCAGGTTTGGGATAAAACTCTGGCTCCAGCAGTGGAGAAGGCAATCCGGGAATCCAGTCTTGGGCTTAATCCCATTGTTGAAGGCACGTTGATGCGGCTGCCTATTCCGGAACTAAACGAAGAACGCCGTCAGGAAATTGCCAAAGTTGCCCATAAATATGCAGAACAAGCAAGGATCGCGGTTCGCAATGTGCGGCGTGATGGCATGGATCAACTCAAAAAACTCGAGCGTGATGGTCATATGAGCGAAGACGAACATCGTCTCTGGAGCGAAGAAATTCAGAGCATGACCGATTCTGTTATCAAGGAAATTGACGGAGCGCTTGAAGCCAAGGAATCCGAGGTCATGCAGGTCTGATTATGGAAGCGACGCTAAAGGCGCGGGCCGTAAACAATCCCGGAAACGGCGTTGGTGAAAGCGCGGTTGCACCGAAACATATTGTTGGTGGCAACGACCGGCTGCCAACCCACATCGCTGTCATCATGGACGGTAATGGGCGGTGGGCGCAGGAGCGCGGGTTGCCGCGCACTCAGGGCCACCGCGCCGGGCTGGACGCCTTGCGGCTGTGCATTCAAGGTGCTGGTGATCGCGGTATTCGCTATTTGACAATTTTTGCTTTTTCCAGTGAAAACTGGTCGCGGCCTAAATCTGAAATTGATGACCTGATGGGTCTCCTAAAGACATTTATTCGCCGCGATCTGAAAAAATTGCACAAGAACGGCGTCCAGGTTCGAATGATCGGGAACCGGAGCAATTTGAAGCCTGAAATTCTAAATCAGATCGAAGAAGCGGAAACGCTGACTAGGGACAACAGCAAGATGACCCTGGTTATCGCTTTTAATTACGGTGCCCGAAACGAGATGGTGCGTGTGGTTCAGGGCTTGGTCGCGTCGGCGGAAAATGGTGAGGTTTCGGCTGGAGATATTACCGAAGAAATGATTTCCGGTCAGCTTGACACAGCGGGTATTCCCGAACCAGATCTTCTCATCCGCACCAGCGGAGAGGAACGAATTTCGAATTTCCTGTTGTGGCAATGCGCCTATACCGAATTTGTTTTCACCGATATTTACTGGCCCGATTTTGACGGCGAGGCGCTGGATAAGGCGATCGAAGAATATTCCAGCCGGAACCGCCGCTTTGGCAATGTCGAGAATGTAGCCGGGGCCTGACAAATTGTACGCCAGTCAAAATACTGAAAATCTGAGCGCATGGCTCTGAACAATTTAACCCAACGCATTGTTTCGGCAGCAATTCTTGTTCCGGCAGTACTAGCTATTGTCTGGTTGGGTGGTTGGCCATTCACGGCACTTGCTTTGATAACCGGTATTCTCATTTTACGTGAATGGAATACAATCACCAAAGGCAGGCCGGTTGATATGGCGCTCGGTGCCTTTGTCCTGGTTATCACAATTTTCCTGGCCCATATGGGTCTGGACGGGATTGCTATATCCCTCCTGACCGGTTTTGTTGCTGGGATCATGTTGGTGGATCTGGTTCGCAAAAAGAATAGCAGATGGATGGTATCGGGACTATTTTATGCCTGCCTGCCGATACTCGCCCTGATCATGATCCGAACCAGTCAAGTTCAGGCTTTGCACGCTATACTTTTTATCCTGGTCGCGGTGTGGGTCACGGATTCAGCTGCTTACTTCGCCGGGCGCGCAATCGGCGGACCAAAACTCTGGCCTTCCGTATCTCCGAACAAGACCTGGGCCGGGTTGCTTGGTGGCATGGCGGGCGCTGGAATTGCGGGTGGCATTTTTGCATGGACCACTGGAAATGCTAGTATGGTGGTGCTTATCCTGCTCGGTGCAGTTCTGGCTTTGGTATCCCAGGGAGGGGACTTGTTTGAATCCTCGGTAAAGCGCCGTTTCAATGTCAAAGATTCCGGGAACATTATTCCGGGACATGGCGGGATAATGGACCGCGTAGACGGACTAGTGGCGGCGGCGGTATTCGCCGCGATCATTGGTGTATCACGCGCCGGATTTGAAAATGTTGCAGCGGGTATTTTGCAATGGCAATAGGAATACAGAATGCGCCCATGCAGGGCATGAACAAAAGTGGGACTGGGGAAATTCGCCGTGTCAGTGTGCTCGGCTCAACAGGTTCAATCGGTCGAAATACAGTTGAGCTGTTGGCGGCAAACCGCGACGCTTATGAAGTTCAGGCTCTGGTAGCAAACCGCAACGCTGAATTGCTCGCTAGCCAGGCTATCGAACTTGGTGCCAGGTTGGCAATTGTCGCAGATGACAGCGCATACCAGACGTTGAAGTCGGCCCTTTCCGGCACAGGTATCGACGCCGCATCCGGTCCGGTTGCGGTTGAAGCTGCGGCCAGGCTTCCGGCTGACTGGATAATGGCGGCTATCGTCGGGGCGGCAGGCCTGAAACCCACAGTTGCAGCGCTCGAACAGGGCACAATTGTGGCCCTCGCCAACAAGGAATGTCTGGTTTGCGCGGGCCGGGCTTTTATGGCCTGTGCCGCGGAAAACGGTACGATTATTCTGCCCGTAGATTCTGAGCATAGCGCCATTTTCCAATCCCTCGACCAACCCCTTAAAGGAGGGTTGGAAAGCATCACATTGACCGCATCTGGTGGCCCGTTCCGTACCTGGACCCGGGAACGGATGGCGGTGGCGCGCCCTGAAGACGCATTGCGCCATCCGAACTGGGACATGGGGTCAAAAGTCACAATCGATTCCGCCACCATGATGAACAAGGGTCTGGAATTAATTGAAGCACATCATCTGTTCAATCTTGATAGCGACCGGATCGAAGTGTTGGTTCATCCTGAATCCATAATTCACGGCATGGCAACTTATGCAGATGGAACCGTCATGGCGCAAATGGGCGTACCTGACATGCGCACTCCGATTGCGGTTTCCCTCGCTTGGCCGCAACGGATGGCAGCGCCGGTTGCAAAACTGGATCTGGCTGAAATTAAATCACTCACGTTTGAAAAGCCGGATATAAAAAAATTTCCGGCAATCCAGTTAGCTCGCGATGCCATGGCGGCAGGGGATCAGGCCGCGACCATTCTCAACGCCACCAACGAGTTGGCGGTTGCAGCATTTCTCGATAAAAAAATAGGGTTTCTCGATATTGCCGGTCTTGTAGGCGAACGGTTGGCAAGGGCCGATTTTGTCTTTGGTGAAGATACCTCTTCAGATATCGATTCCCTTCTTGCTCTTGACCAGGAAACGCGGCATTTAGCGGGTGAAGAGATTCTCGCAAAGGCCTCCTGATTTGATCTCCTGTTTCAACTGTATGCCGCTTTGCGGTATGCCTTTTTAATGCCTGATTTCAAGATAGGTTAGGAATGGTCGCGATATGCGCACCCGAGTGAATGGTGGCCCGAGTTATAGGTGAATTGAATGGAATTAATTTCTAGCCTCCTGGAAAATGCCGGTTCTTTGTCCGGTTATATCTTGCCATTCCTGTTCGTTCTGACGATCGTGGTTTTCTTTCATGAGCTTGGACATTTCCTCGTCGCGCGCTGGAACGGCGTAACCGTCACCGTTTTTTCCGTCGGTTTTGGCAAGGAAATTTTCGGTTGGTACGACAAGCACGGCACCAGATGGCGGATTTCCTGGTTGCCACTTGGTGGCTATGTAAAATTTCTCGATGATGAAGGTGCGGCCAGTACGCCTGACGTGGAAATGATTGAGGCCATGAACGAGGAAGAGCGGGAAGGGGCATTCCACCTGAAACCGCTGGGAGCTCGAGCTGCCGTGGTGGCAGCGGGTCCGATCGCGAATTTCATTCTCGCAATTGTTATTTTCTCGATCATGTTCGCTTTTGTCGGTCGGCAAACAACAAGTGCCCGGGTTGATTCTATTGCTGAAGACAGCGCTGCAGAAGAAGCCGGGTTTCAGGCCGGTGATCTGGTTTTGGTGATCGAAGGCAGCGAAATTGAATCTTTTGCCGATATGCAGCGCATCGTCAGTGTCAGTGCCGATGAGGAGCTGGAATTTCTGGTTGACCGTGGCGGCTTAGAAGTTTCAATTCTGGCAACCCCAAAACGGCGGGAAATTACAGATCGTTTTGGAAATGTTCAGAAAGTAGGCCTTATCGGAATAACCAGAAGCGCCCAGCCAGAGGATTTTATCCTCGTCAAGTATCCTGTTCATGAAGCGGTTTGGCGCGGGACGCAAGAAACCTGGTTCGTTATCGCCAGAACCATGGGTTATTTGTACGACGTGATTATTGGGCGCGAAGATGCCAGCCAGCTTGGTGGACCCATCAGAATCGCCCAGATTTCCGGGCAGGTTGCAACATTGGGGGTCGCTGCTCTGATCCATCTGGCTGCCGTCCTGTCAGTCAGTATCGGGCTCATTAACCTGTTTCCTGTTCCCATGCTGGACGGCGGCCATCTTCTCTATTATTTGATCGAAGCGGTGAGGGGGCGGCCGTTGAGTGATAACGCCAAAGAAATGGGGTTTCGCGTCGGAATGGCGCTGTTGCTTATGTTAATGATCTTTGCAACCTGGAATGACGTGACCAACTTGTCACTGTTATAATAAAAGTACGATGTTTCCGTGGGTTAAGTGTTTTCATTGTGTAAAAAAAACGTTACAAGTGTTTTGGAACTGGCCTGTGAGCACGTATAAGTGAGTCGTGGGTATATGAGGATTTGCGGCCTGACTGGCAGCTTGAATTTCGGGGAATTCATACCGTATGCGTAATTTCACTCGGTTTTTAGCGAAAATGCTCGCTGTTTTGGCGTTTTTTGCCGTTGCTCCCGGCGCAGCAATGGTCGCGGTTACAGCTGTATCGCCTGCAGCTTATGCTCAATCCAACAGCGTAATTCAAAATATCGATGTGCGTGGAAATCACCGTGTGGAGAACCAGACCGTTATAGGCTACCTGCACCTTTCGGTTGGTGATCGTTATGATCCGGTGCGCGCAGATGATTCATTCAAGGCATTATTCGCGACAGGCTTGTTTTCCGACGTGAAGATTTCCATGCAAAGCACTACCCTGCTTGTGGAATTGTCTGAAAACCCGCTGATCAATCGCGTGGCGTTTGAAGGCAATCGGAAAGTCACAGACGAAACCCTGACCGCGGAAGTTCGGTTGGGTGCTCGTGTTGTTCTGACCCGGTCCAGGGTTACGGCTGACGTGCAGCGCATTCTGACGATCTATCGCAGATCCGGCAGGTTTGACGCGCATGTGGAACCAAAAATTATTCAATTACCGCAAAATCGCGTAGATCTGGTCTTTGAGATCGATGAAGGCGACAAGACAAAAGTCTCCAGGATTAATTTTGTCGGTAATCGGGCTTTTGATGATGACGATCTGCAAGAAGTCATTACCACTGCCGAATCCGGGTTGCTCAGTTTTCTGAAGACCGACGATGTTTATGATCCGGATCGATTGGCGGCAGACCAGGAATTGCTGCGCCGTTTTTACCTCAATAACGGGTACGCGGATTTCCGGGTAATTTCGGCAGTTGCAGATCTGGACCGGGAGAATAATTCTTTCTTCATCACGATTACAGTAGATGAAGGCAATCTCTATACATTCAGCGATATTGTCGTGGAATCCGGTATTTCTGGTCTTAATCCCGATGATTTGCGGATTTTTATCCTGACCCATCCAGGTGATGAATATAGCCTCGAAGACATCGACAAAACTCTGGAAGACCTGACTCTTGAAGTCAGTAAGCTGGGCTTTGCATTTGCGCAGGTGCGACCTCAAGGGCGCCGCGATGCTGAAACCAACACGGTTTCAATTGTTTACGTGGTTGAAGAGGGGGCGCGCGTTTATATCGAACGGATCAACATTTTCGGTAATACCCGTACCCACGATGAAGTGGTGCGCCGTGAATTCGACGTGGTCGAAGGCGACGCTTACAACCGCGTCCTGATTGATCGTGCTGAAAGACGTTTGAACGCGCTCGATTATTTTGAAAAAGTTGAAATCACACGCAGCCCAGGAAGTGCGCCAGACAGAATTATTCTCAACGTCGAAGTTGTCGATAAGTCCACCGGTAATTTCTCAATAGGTGCAGGCTTTTCCTCGTCCGATGGCGTGCTGGGCGATATCAGCATTACTGAGCGGAATTTCCTTGGTCGTGGCCATTTTGTTCGCCTGGCTCTGAGTGTTTCAGAGAAACGTCAGGATATTGATTTCTCCTTCACAGACCCATATTTCCTTGATCGCCGGGTGTCAGCCGGGATTGATATTTTCTCCCGCCAGGTTGACCTGGAAGATGAGTCTTCATTCAACCTGGATCGTCACGGCTTTGGCCTCCGGTTCGGCTTCCCGATCACGGAAAGCTGGTCGGTAACAACAAGATATCAGTTCGCTGCGGAGAATATTACGGATGTGCTAGCGACATCTTCGATCTCGGTTTTCCTTGCACAGGGACGTACAAATGTTTCTAGCGCTGGATATTCGATCAGGTTTGATACACTCGATAATGCGCGTAATCCGACTACTGGATTGTACTTCAATTTCTCGCAGGACCTTGCAGGAATTGGTGGCGATGTAAATTACCTCCGGACAACAGCTGAAGCGCGTGCCTATTATCAATTCCGGCCGGGTATCGTTGGCGTTATTAAAGTGCAGGGTGGTCATATTGCCGGGTTCGGTGGAGATAATGTTCGTCTACTGGACGGGTTCTTCAAGGGCGGCGAGACTATTCGCGGCTTTGACCGTTCAGGGCTTGGGCCACGAGACAGGGCCACAGGTGATGCTCTGGGCGGGAATATGTATTTTGCCGCCACAGCCGAAGTGCAATTCCCAATTCCACTGTTGCCCGAAGATCTTGGATTTAAGGCTGCAGTCTTCCTGGATGCTGGATCAGTTTATGATACTGATTTGGTCAACGGAACACAGTTTGAACGCAATGGTATTGCAGGTTTTCAGACGGGTGAGACACTTGTTCTACAGGATTCAAGCACGATCAGGTCGGCTGTTGGTGTTTCCATTATCTGGAATTCGCCCTTCGGTCCACTTCGCGCAGACTTTTCCCATGTGCTCTCAAGCGCAGCATTTGATGACGAGCAATCGTTCCGGTTCGGCGGTGGAACGCAATTCTAACCAGTTGTCGAAGACGACTTGAGCAGATCGTCTCGGACAGCGGAATTGTCCATGTGGAAATTCCAGGCCTATGACCGAAAATCGTTTTTTTGAATTGTCTGGTCCTTTTGCGATTTCTGATATCGCAAATTGGACCGACGGACACTTTCTGACAAATGAAAGAGCCACCCGATCCATTTCCAACGTTGCTTCACTGGATGATGCCGGACCAGGTGATCTGACATTTTTTGCTAGCACAAAATACCAGGAAAATTTGTCTGCGACAAAAGCTGGTGCAATTCTCGTATCAGAAAAGCATCAAAATCTGGTGCCAAATTCCAATGCGGCCATTGTTGTTGAAGACCCTCGCTCAGCTTTTGCAGATATGACGTTACGATTTTTTCCACGGTCTTGCGACCCGGTCCACGCTTTTGGCAATGAAGGCTGTTCGCCTGAGGCGTCCGTTCATTCTTCCGCCCGCCTTGAAAAAGGTGTTGTTGTGGAGCCGCATGCGGTCATCGGTGCTGGCGTTGAAATTGGCCAGGATACGGTGATTTCTGCGGGCGCTGTTATTGGACAGAATGTTTGCATAGGTCGCAATTGCGGGATTGGGCCAAACGCTTCAATCGTCAATGCTCTTTTGGGAAATGGTGTAACGGTCCATCCCGGTGTGCGTATCGGCCAGGATGGTTTCGGATATGCCAGCGGCAAAGATGGCCATCGCAAAATTCCACAAATCGGCAGGGTTATAATTCAGGACGATGTGGAAATCGGTGCTAATTCAACGATCGACCGGGGCGCGCTCCGTGATACGATAATCGGCGAAGGTACGCGCATAGATAACCTCGTGCAGATAGGGCATAATGCGGTAATTGGACGCCATTGCCTTGTGGTCTCTCAGACTGGAATATCAGGGAGTGCCACACTTGGAGATTTTGTTGTTCTGGGTGGCCAGGTCGGGGTGGCGGACCATGTAGAAATTGGGGCAGGTACAATGATCGCTGCTTCAAGTAATGTTGCCGGTAATGTACCACCAGGTGAGCGATGGGGTGGGACACCGGCAAAGCCTTTCCGGGAATGGATCAGAGAGTTGATGACGCTAAAAAACCTTGCCGCAGGGAAACGCGGAAAGTAAAAATTCAAGGATAGTTTTTCCTGATTTGTTTGTTGGGATCGGGAAAGTTCGGGAGTAGGGCGCATTTACATGCCAGACAGTGAAAACAATGACTTGGGTTCAGTCGATATATTGAGGCTTATGGAATTGTTGCCCCATAGGTATCCTTTTTTATTGGTCGACAAAATAAGGGATATTGACCGTGATGATTCTTGTGTCGGTATAAAAAACGTCACCATCAACGAACCTTTTTTTACCGGCCATTTTCCCGGTAAACCCATAATGCCTGGTGTGTTGATAATTGAAGGAATGGCGCAAACAGCGGGTGCCATGTGTATTCATTTTGTAGCGGAAAGCGACGATGTCCCGCTCATCTATTTCATGTCGATAGACAAGGCCAAATTCAGGAAACCTGTGGTGCCTGGTGATGTGCTGGAATACCATATTCGCAAGATTCATCGCCGTGGAGCTGTTTGGAAAGTTGTTGGCAAAGCTATTGTTGACGGCGAACTTGTCGCGGAAGCTGAATTGATTGCAATGAGCGAAGTGGCCAAAAACACTCATGGCTGATATTCATGAAACAGCCTTGATAGATTCAGGCGCTAAGATTGCTGACAACGTTGAAATTGGCCCTTATTCAATTATTGGCCCCAATGTTGAAATAGCGGCCGGTACGAAACTTCATTCCCATGTCATCATTGATGGCTACACAGAAATTGGTCCGAATTGCGAAGTTTTTTCATTTGCTGCGTTGGGAACCGCACCGCAAGATTCTACTTTTCAGGGCGAGCCCAGTCGTCTTGTAATTGGTGCCCGCAACGTAATACGTGAATATGTCACTATGAGCCCGGGGACCAAACGCGGCCTTATGGAGACAAAGGTTGGCGACGATTGCATGTTTCTAATCGGGTCCCATGTAGGGCATGACTGTGTGGTGGGCAATCATGTTGTTCTAACCAACAATTCGCCGCTTGCCGGTCATGTAGAGCTTGGTGACAATGTTATTATTGGTGGTCTGGCTGCAGTACAACAACGGGTCCGGGTTGGGCGTTGTGCTTTTCTCGGCGGCCTTTCCCCAGTGACAGCAGATGTAATCCCTTTTGGTATGGCTCTAGGCAACCGTACTTATCTGGGCGGACTGAATATTGTCGGGTTGCGGCGCCAGGGGTTCAGCCGCGAAGAGATCAATAAACTGCGCCGGGCATATCGTCTTTTATTTGCTGACGAAGGCACCATGAGCGAGCGGGTCGATGATGTTGCGGACAGTTTTCCTGACGAGGTTTTGGTGCAGGAAATTGTCAGTTTCATACGGGCAAATAATGGTCGCCCGCTGACTTTGCCACGTGCGGCCCGTGGAGGGTAAAACGCGCCTCAGGAGAACTGCGTGACTGGTCAGGAAACAGCTGAAAATAATACTCTTGCCATTGTTGCTGGCGGCGGGGAAATTCCGGCTAGATTTGCGGAGAATGTTGCTGCATCCGGGCGGAAAATTCTGGTCATCGCCATAGACGGCGAAGCTGACAATGAAATTCGGATTTGGCCACACATCGATTGGAAGCTAGGCGCTTTGGGCCATTTGTTTTCTACCCTGCGTGAACATAATTGCTCAGAGCTTGTCATGATTGGATATGTCCGCAGGCCACAGTTTAAAGACCTGCATATTGACATTTCTAGCTTGCGTTATGTTCCAAAAATTCTCCAGGTTCTGGTTGGCGGTGATGGCCGCGTTCTGGATAAATTGGTGGCGGTTCTTGAAGGTGAGGGTATTACCATCCGTGGTGCACACGAAATTTCAGACAGCCTCTGCCTGAACGAGACGTTTCTGGGAGTCATCAAACCCAACAAGCTCTTGGTTGAGGATATCGAATTTGGAACCCGGATGGCCCGGGCTTTTGGTGAATTTGATGTGGGGCAGGGGGTTGTCGTAGATAGAGGCCGCATATTGGCTGTTGAAGCCGTTGAGGGGACTGACAGGATGCTGTCCCGGTGTGGAGATTTACGTTCAGAAAAAGGCACAACCCGATCCGGCGTTCTTGTGAAGTTGCCAAAACCAGATCAGGACTTGCGCGTTGACATGCCGACTATAGGTATCAAAACCATTCAGGGAATTGCGGCTGCCGGTTTGGCGGGCATCGCAGTTGAACGCGGCCACACGCTTATCGTCGACAAGGAAGGCGTCGCAAATGCCGCAAATGAAGCAGGTGTTTTTATAACCACGGTCGCCCCTGTAAAAGACTGAATGCGGGACCAGATGTCTGACTTAAGTATTTACATCATAACAGGCGAATCTTCTGGTGATGCGCTGGGCGCCCCTCTGATGAGAGCACTCACGGATAGGTATGACGGGACTGTAACTTTTGCCGGCATAGGTGGCGAAGAAATGGAAAAGGGCGGTATGGAGAGCCTTTTTCCCTTATCCGAATTGGCAATTATGTCACCTTTGGACATTGCTGCACAATTTCCGCGACTTTTGGGCCTGGTTCGTAAATGCGTCGACGATATTGTGAATTCGCGCCCTGATTGTCTGGTCCTTATCGACAGCCCGGAATTTACCCACGCTGTTGCGAAACGGGTGCGGCGCCGCGCTCCTGAAATTCCGATTATCAATTATGCGCCGCCATCTGTGTGGGCGTGGCGCCCGGGACGCGCAAAGAGAATGCCCAAATATATTGATCGCGCATTGGCGATTTTACCGTTTGAAGAGGCTGTTTATAAACGTTTGTCAGGCCCACCCTGCGTATATGTAGGGCATCCTTTAGTGGCACGTATGAAGGAATTTGAACCGGACCAGCTGGCCCGTAGCGGGTATAGGGAAAACCCGTGCTTGTTGGTTTTGCCAGGCAGCAGAGCTAGCGAGGTGAAACGATTATGCTCCATTTTGGGTGAGGCGGTCGCACTTGTATCAGAAACAGTTCCAAATCTGGAAGTAATATTGCCGGTGGTCAGTCATGTACGTTCGATTGTTGAAGACAATATTGCAGGTTGGGCCGTAAAGCCAAAAATCATTGAAGGAGAGGAGGCTAAATTGACCGCCTTCGGGCGTGCTACCGCTGCAATCGCGGCGTCTGGCACCGTAACCCTTGAATTATCCCTTGCACGCGTTCCCATGGTGGCAGGTTACCGCGTAGATTGGCTGGCTAATGGGCTTCGCTGGTTGGTGGTGGCGGACTCGGTTTTATTGCCAAATTTAATTACTGAAGAGAAATTTGTTCCAGAATTATTGCAACAAGATTTCTCCTCTGAGATTTTGGCGGAAAAAGTAATTCCTCTGCTAACTGACGATGACGCCCGCCAGCAGCAGTTTCAGGGATTTACCAAGGTCATCGAGCGCATGTCGGTGCCTGGAATGGATCCAAGCACCCATGCCGCCAACGAAATTATCGATGTGATTTCAGCCGCCCATCAGGCGAGCCGCTCTATCTAGAACCAATCGGCACATAGTTGCGTTCCGCTGCACCGGTATAAAGCTGACGGGGACGACCAATGCGCTGGTGTGGGTCTTCGATCATTTCTTTCCATTGAGCGATCCAGCCAACAGTACGCGCCACAGCAAACAGAACCGTGAACATCGTGGTTGGGAATCCGAGTGCATTCAGTGTGATCCCTGAATAGAAATCGATATTAGGGTAAAGCCGTTTTTCAACAAAATATTCGTCGGTTAGCGCAATTCTTTCAAGTTCCAAGGCAACGTCGAGCAGGGGGTCATCTTTGATACCCAATTCGTTCAAAACTTCATGGGTGGTTTCCTGCATGATTTTTGCGCGTGGGTCGTAGTTTTTATAAACCCGGTGGCCAAAGCCCATCAGACGGAACGGATCGTTCTTATCCTTGGCGCGGGCAATATATTCGGGAATGCGATCAACCGAGCCAATTTCACCAAGCATCGCAAGCGCCGCTTCATTGGCACCACCATGAGCAGGACCCCAAAGACACGCAATGCCGGCAGCGATACAGGCAAACGGATTTGCACCCGAAGAGCCGGCAAGGCGGACAGTTGATGTGGATGCATTCTGCTCGTGGTCCGCGTGTAGAATGAAAATCCGGTCCATCGCGCGCGCCAGCACAGGATTGGGCTTATATTCTTCGCATGGAACCGCAAAACACATGTTCAAAAAATTGGACGAATAATCAAGATGGTTCAATGGCGGTACAAAGGGTTGACCGACCGAATATTTGTAGGCCATCGCGGCAATGGTTGGCATTTTTGCGATCATTCTGAGGCTCGCTACCATTCGCTGATGCTCGTCATTTATGTCCGTTGAATCATGGTAAAATGCAGATAATGCACCAACGACACCAACCATGATTGCCATTGGATGTGCGTCACGCCGAAATCCTGAATACAGACGGGTCATCTGTTCATGGATCATGGTGTGATAGGTCACCCGTTTTGTGAAATCATCTTTTTGGGTCTGGGTTGGCAAATCTCCATAAAGGAGAAGATAACAAGATTCGAGAAACGAGCCGTGTTCCGCTAATTGCTCGATTGGGTAACCACGATATTGAAGTATGCCTTTGTCGCCGTCGATATAGGTAATTTCAGAATCGCAACTGGCGGTAGAGGTAAATCCAGGGTCTAGCGTAAAGCGACCGGTTTCTTTGTACAAAGAGGAAATATCAACAACGTCTGGTCCGACTGTGCCGGTCTTAATCGGGAAGTCCCAACTTTCGTCGCCGATATTAAGTGTCGCTTTTTCTGTCATTTAGACATCTCCTGAATATATGCAAAAGCCCCCGCGCACCGCTTCTGTGTAAGAACACAGGTTCGGTCTGCAGCATATTTTTGTGAACAAATATGGGTCTGGTACAATTAAATAAATGATTTGGCCGATTCCTGCAAGGTGCATCCAAACCTAAGAAGCTTGTCATGGGAAAAGGTTAGGCAGTTTGATCGGCTATTCTTGCAAGTGTTTCTTCGCGCCCTAGCACAGCGAGAACGTCAAAAATTCCTGGTGAGATATTTGTTCCCGTTAGCACGGCCCTAAGCGGTTGTGCTATTTTTCCGAGGCCGAGTTCATGGCTCTCTGCGTAGGCCCGAATAACGGACTCGATCGATTCCACCGTCCAATCATCAATTTCCGACAAAGCATCAGAAATTTCGGAAAGAAGATTTCCGGATTTATCGATAATCCCGCGTGCCTTGTCTTCAATCTTCAGCGGCCGACTGGCAAACAGAAATGCCGCACCTTGCCATATATCGATCAGGGTCTTGGCACGCTCCTTCAATCCGGGCATCGCTGCCAGCAATAAAGATTTTTCATTGCCGTTCAAAGCTTCACTGCGTTCCGGATCAATACCGGGCAGAGCTTCAATAAGCGCCTCAACCAGACGGCCATCATCAGCGTGTCGAATATAATGCCCGTTGAGATTCTCCAGTTTTGCAAAATCAAATCGCGCAGCACTTTTGCCGATACCTTTCAGTGAAAACCATGAAATCATCTGCTCGTCCGACATGATCTCATCGTCACCGTGGCTCCAGCCGAGCCGCACCAGATAATTACGCATGGCTTCGGGGAGAAACCCCATATCTCGATAAGCACCAACGCCAAGTGCGCCATGCCGTTTTGATAATTTTGCGCCGTCAGATCCATGAATAAGGGGGATATGGGCCATAACCGGCAACGGCCATCCAAGTGTGTTGTAGAGCAGGGCTTGCCGGGCTGCATTGGTCAAATGATCATCACCACGAATGATATGGGTCACGCCCATATCATGATCATCAACCACAACCGCCAACATATATGTCGGCGTACCATCCGAGCGCATGATTATAAAATCATCCATGTCATGGTTTTTCCAGGAAACATTGCCCTGAACTTTGTCGTCTATAACCGTCTCTCCGTCTTGCGGGGTCTTGATGCGGATGACGGGGTCAACACCGGCTGGTGCTTCGGAAGGGTCGCGATCACGCCACCGACCATCATAATTAGCGGTTCGTCCTTCACTGCGCGCAGCTTCACGCATCTCGGTCAATTCTTCCTTTGACGCATAGCATCGATAGGCCTTGCCTTCCGCCAGCAGCAATTCAGCAACTTCCCGGTGGCGGTCCATTCTGGAAAATTGTGAAACCGGGTCGCCATCCCAATCAAGGCCCAACCATTGCAGGCCCTCGTAGATTTTTTGAACAGCATCTTCGCTGGACCGCTCCCGGTCGGTATCCTCAATACGAAGCAGCATTTTGCCACCGTTGGCACGCGCAAACAGCCAGTTGAAAAGCGCGGTACGCGCACCGCCAATATGCAGATAGCCGGTTGGCGACGGGGGAAAACGGGTAACGATCTGAGTGGTCATGAAAATCCTGCGCACAAAATAATAGGGAAGCGTGTTTGGTGTCGTTCCGCGCCCGTGTAGCATAGCTTGTCCAATGGGGTAAGCGTCCGCGCCGATCAATGTTGCCAATAAACATTAATCGGGGCACCAGACTTAGAAAAAGCGAGGCACACTTTGGCCAGTTGGTTGGCGACATTGTTGAATGACGAGCGTGATCGCTGGTTTCTTTGGGTGCCGGTGGCGTTGGGACTTGGCGCTGCCGCTTATTTCGGCTTGCCGTCTGAACCTGTAATGACGGTCCTGGCGGGAAGCGCTTTGGTTTTGGTTTTGCTGGCATATCGCGGCCGTAACTGGTTGCCGGGCGGATTTATAATTCTGTTGCTGGCGGCGTTCGTTTCAGGGCTTGCGGTGGCAAAATTTCGCAGCGAAACCCTCCGCGCCCCGGTATTGGCAGGGCAGCATGCCGGCGTCACGATTGACGGATGGCTGGAAAGTACCAGGCCGCGTCGGGACGGTGGGATAAATCTCCTTGTGCGGGTGTCTTCAATAGACCGTCTGGACGATCATGAAACCCCATATCGGGTGCGCTTGCGGCTTCGTGATCCGGCGCGTTTGGCAGAATTTTCGCCGGGGGCCACTATCAGAATCAAAGCGTGGATCGGTCCGCCACCGGGCCCTGCAACACCCGGTGGGTATAATTTCTCCCGTTATGCCTGGTTTGAGCGGATAGGAGCCATTGGCATCGTGCATTCGATTGAACACCGGGTTGGCGAAGTTCAAAATCAAGGATTAGTCGACAATGCCTGGTTGGCAATCAACAGTATCCGGACTGAAATATCGCGCCGTATTCGTCACGCTTTGCCGGGCGATTCCGGATCAATCGCCATCGCATTGATCACCGGGGACAGAAGCTACATTCCCCGAAATCACGTGGAAATGTTAAGGGCATCCGGGCTGGCTCATGTGCTTGCAATTTCCGGTTTGCACATGACCTTGGTAACCGGTGCGCTCTTTGCCGGATTACGGGCGTTGCTCGCATTTTTTCCGGGTATCGTTTTACGCTATCCCATCAAAAAAATTGCCGCTTTCACGGCCCTGTTCGCGGGTGCGTTCTATCTGGCATTATCGGGGGCAAATGTAGCGACTCAGCGGGCTTTCATAATGGTCGCTATCATGCTTGTGGCGGTCCTTCTCGAACGTCCTGCAATTTCATTGCGCAATGTGGCATTGGCGGCTCTTTTTATAATTCTGTGGCGACCGGAAAGTGTGGTTACGGCCAGTTTTCAAATGTCGTTTGCGGCGGTCACCGCGCTGATCGCAGCTTATGAATTTGTTCTAAATCGGCGGAGAGCCAACAAGGACATGCATTTTGCCGGTTCGGCAATGGCTGGATGGTTGCGGATACCAGGCAGGATTGTGTTGCTATATCTGGGCGGCGTTCTGTTCACAACCCTGGTGGCCTCCGCTGCGACGGCGCCATTTGCGGCCTATCATTTCCACCGGGTCGTGCCGTTTTCACTGGCAGGTAATCTGTTTGCCATGCCTGCCATAGCGTTATTGGTCATGCCGTTAGCATTGTTGTCCATTATCGCGATGGGCTTCGGGCTGGAATTCTGGTCGCTGCAATTAATGGGGCAGGGGATTGATCTGGTGATACATACCGCAACCTGGGTCGCATCCTGGCCGGGGGCCGAGCAACCGGTCGCGGCGATGCCAACGTCCGCCATAATTTTGATGGTAATTGGTGGATTGTGGCTGATGCTGTGGCGGCGACGATGGCGATTTGCAGGTATTGGCGGGTTGGCTGCGGGGTTGTTGATCGCACTCAATCCGTCGCCGCCGGATATCCTGATTGACGGACGCGCCCGCGCCATTGCTGTGCGTGCAGATAATGGCCAATTACAAATGCTGATCAGAAGCCGCTCGACTTTTGCCGCCGAACAATGGTTGGAACGAGATGGCGACATGCGGGCTGTGGATCAGGTGTCGGGTGAAAACTTCGCTTGCGATTTTGCAGCCTGTATTTCACCGCTACCGGGCGGCGGAACAATATCCATCATCACACATCGGTCAGCGATGGCAGAAGAATGCCGGACGGCAAAAATTGTAATTTTTACATTTGAGCGCAAAGGCATCTGCCCCGGCCCGGACTTGGTCATGGATATGGAAGATCTGGAGGGTGAGGGCGCAGCGGCAATCTGGACCAGAGAGAGTAATGTGGAAATTATCCAGGCAGACCCGTATATATCACAACGTCCCTGGAGCCGACATCAGCGTATTCCGCACACATTCTCCCGGCGACCGGAGCAACCATCGGCGCCACCAGACACCCCGTCGCCAACGCCGCCTGGCACGCAGACCTGAAAAATCAGGAACAGTAACCCAATCCGCAATTATCAATAATTGCGAAAAAGTCCCACAAGTTTGCCCTGCACAGTAACCCGGTCGGGACCGAATATGCGGGTTTCATAGGCTGGGTTAGCAGCTTCTAATGCAATGGATTCGCCTTTGCGGCGGAGCCGTTTCAGGGTTGCTTCTTCGCGGTCAATCAGGGCAACGACAATATCGCCGGTCTCGCCTGTGTTTTGTTTGTGGATCAGAACCGTATCCCCATCCAGAATTCCGGCTTCAACCATCGAGTCGCCACGAACCTCAAGGGCAAAATGTTCCCCCGTTGGTAGCATGTCCGCAGGAATAGAAATCGTACTATCCTGAGTCTGGATCGCTGAAATCGGTGTACCAGCCGCGATCCTGCCCATAACAGGGACAGAAATCACATCCCGTTGGTCCTCAACAGGCGCTTCGCGCGATTTAACTTTACCAAGACTTCCTTCGATAACAGCTGGAGAAAAACCCTGATTGCGCCGGGCGTGATTTTCCAAGGCTTCGGGAAGCTTGATAATTTCCAAGGCCCGCGCACGATGTGGCAAGCGGCGAAGGAACCCGCGCTCTTCGAGCGCTGTAATAAGCCGATGAATGCCCGATTTTGATCGTAAATCAAGGGCTTCTTTCATTTCTTCAAAGGAAGGTGGCACCCCGGCTTCCTGCAACCGCTCATTGATGAAAACCAGAAGATCAAGCTGTTTTTGGGTCAGCATTTTGGCTGTATCCTGTCTAATCGCCGCGATCCCGTATCAGAATCATTTTTGACGGCAATGTACAAATCAAGAACATTTATACATGTTCTGCTTGTGTTCCGCAAGTGGAATCATGGCATATATCCCTGTCGGAACGGGGCTACCGCCATAAAACCAATGATTAATCGAAAAAAATATGTTCGCGGTGACGACCATACCAATACCGTCGAAGGCTTCTGGTTAGACGCCAAGTGCGCCATAGAAGACACCTATATCTGGGTCTCTAAGACGCATCTCCAAAATTATCTTTTGGAGATTGAGTATCTTCACTGCCTTCGTCGCCAGCCGCGTTTGATGTTAGATATTCTTTTGACAGCTTTTCCGCGTCCAAACGAGGCTAAGTCGCCATCACGTGGACTAGGTGGTTAAATTTTCACTTGTTGACATCTGCGTCACTGATTTCTTTTGGTTCGTTTAGATTAAGCGGCAATTGTTCAATGTCTCCTGGTGTCAAACTTACCCAGTTTATTCGGCCAGTATTATAGGGCGCTGCCTGATAATCGGCGTCGCCCACGAAAACGGTAATTCTGTGGAAAGCACATTTTCTGAATATGGAATTGCTTACTCCAAATCCGTTGGTGGGCTTTGTTGTCGCTGGTAGATAAACGACATCAATGTTTGGCCCACGAGTTTCGGTTATTGAAACGCCCGCAACAAAAAACATATTGGCTGGGCCGATAATGTCGCAATTTATGAATGTCTTATTTTCGATCCAAGGATCGGTTGGCAACACAAATTCATTCAAGAATACCCTTTGGTTTTCGAAGGTATCCTTCATCGGGTCGACATTCGGATGTTTGTCGATAAATAGTTTGGTAAACTGCGCTTTTGTTAGAAACCAAAATCCCAACCGCCATAAAAAGGTCAGCAAAACTACAATTGCAACACCAATAAACCCCGCAACGACCCATGAAAATGGTTCGTATTCTTTGAACAGTTCGGTAGTCTTTACAGCCCATGCTGGTATTGCAAATGACCCCATTAAACCGACCGCTTGCAAAACAAGGGATAGCTTCCATTAGAAGTCTTTTAAAAACTTTTTGAGTGTTCGCATACCTGAATCATATCAGGATTCCCTCATACATATCTATATGGGATATATGCCGCAATCGCCCAATTCCAGATCAGGTATCGTCGAGATGGAGGATTTTCACCTGGCCACCGGCCTTTGTCGCCGGGCAAAAGGGGGGCCGCAGGATCAGGCAATCGGCGCGGGCGAGATTGCCTAGCATGGAGGAATCCTGGCGTGAAAATGCGGTAACAATATTCAGGCCGTCTTTTGAGCCAGTAACCCGCGCTCGCAGATAATCTTGCCGCTGGTCATTTTCCGGCAAATCTTTTTCCAGAACGGCGGTTTCCTCGACACGTTCAGTGCTGAGCCCAAGCATGGTGCGGATAAGGGGGCGCAGGAAAATTTCGGCGCAGACCATGGCGGATACGGGGTTTCCGGGAAGGCCGAGCACGCGCATTGGGCCCATCCGGCCATACATCAGCGGTTTGCCGGGGCGCATTGCTATTTTCCAGAAACCAAGTTCCATGCCGCCACTTTCAAGTGCGCCGAGAACCAGGTCATGGTCGCCGACCGAGGCACCGCCAATGGTCACCAGAATATCGAGATTGGCGTTTCGCCCGGCTTCGATTGAAGCTGCGAGAGACTCATTCGTATCCGCAGCGATACCCAAATCAATCGCGGTCCCGCCGAGGCGCTCCACAAAGCCTTGCAGTCCGATATTGTTGGAGGAAATTATTTGCCCCGGACCGGGTTCCTGTCCGGGTGGCACCAATTCATCACCGGTTGCCAGAATGCCGACCCGGGGCCGGGCGACAACATTCACCTCGGGATGGTTCATGGCGGCGGCGAGGGACAGGTGGCGCGGACGCAATTTGGTGCCGCGCTCGATCAGTGTTTCGCCTTCGAAAAAATCGAGACCGCGTTTTCGGATATAACGCCCGGCCGCGACCAATTCCCGGGTCAGGATTTCTGATCCCTGCGCGTCGGCATTTTCCTGAATGAGGATTGCGTCGGCACATTCGGGCACGATTGCGCCGGTAAAAATCCGGACGGTTTCGCCCGCGCTCATTTTGCCGTCAAATGGATGACCGGCAGCGGATTCTCCGATCAGCCGCAGGCTAATGGGCAAGTCCGCGCCTTCCGAAAAATCGCTGCTGCAAACCGCATAGCCGTCCATGGCCGAGGCTTCAAACGGTGGTTGGGTGCGAAGCGCTTTGATATCGTCGGCGGAAATGCGCTCAAGCGCGTCGATGAGTGGAAGCATTTCGCCGTGATGGGCGTCAACGCCATCAAGGATACGTTCCAGGGCTTCACTGACAGGGATCAGGCTCACGTTCTTACAATCTCTATTATTATGGGGTGGCGGTGAAACTGCCGGATTTCCCGCCAGATTTTTCCATTAGCCGTATATCACCAATACGCATACCGCGATCCACCGCCTTCACCATGTCATAAATCGTGAGACACGCAACGGATACGGCCGTCAGCGCTTCCATCTCGACCCCGGTTTGGCCGGTTACTTTGGCAGTGGCAACCACTTGAATGCGGTTCTGTTCCTGATCCGGGGTCAGATCAACCGTCACGCTGGTCAATCCAAGTGGGTGGCAAAGCGGGATCAGTTCGTGAGTTCGTTTAGCCGCCATGATGCCGGCGAGGCGGGCGGTTCCGAGCACGTCGCCTTTCTTGGCATTTCCCTCAATCACCAAAGCAAGGGTCGCGGGTTCCATGGTGACAAAACCTTCGGCAACCGCAATTCTGGTGGTCACGTCTTTTGAGGAGACATCCACCATATGGGCGTCGCCAAGTTCATTGATATGGGTCAGCTTGTCACTCATAATTATTCAGCCGCATTCTGGGCAGGGCCCGGCGCGAGCAGGGTGCGGGTGGCAGTTTCCACATCGCTTTGCCGCATCAGGCTTTCGCCGATCAGGAAGATGTTCACACCGACTTTCGACATGCGTGCCAAATCGTCGGGACCGGAGAGGCCACTTTCCGCGATCACCATTCTATCGCCGGGAATCAGAGGGGCGAGGCGTTCGGTCGTCGCGAGGTTAGTCTCGAAGGTTTTCAGATTTCGGTTGTTGATCCCTATCAACGGGGTATCTAAACGGAGCGCCCGTTCCATCTCGGCTTCGTCGTGAACTTCAACAATAACATCCAGCTTCCATCTCAATGCCGCATCTTCGAGCGATTTCGCAATATCGTCGTCCACCATCGCCATGATAATCAAAATGCAATCAGCACCCCAAGATCGGGCTTCTGCAACCTGGTACGGATCAAGCATGAAATCTTTGCGCAGCGCAGGCAATGTGCAGTGGGCGCGCGCTTCCGCGATAAATACCGGGTCACCTTGAAAGGACGGTTTGTCGGTCAGGACAGACAGGCAAGTAGCACCCCCGGCCTGATAGGCGGCGGCGATGTTGCCCGGATCAAAATCAGAACGGATCAACCCTTTAGAGGGGCTGGCCTTTTTAATCTCAGCGATCAGGCCATAGGCTCCATCAGCAACTCTGGATTGCAACTGTTTTGCAAAACCTCTCGTAGGTTCCTGGTCCTGCGCGCGCGCCTCAATTTCCACCAACGGAATGCCGGACATGGCGGCGCTTATTTCTTCACGTTTATATTCAGCAATTTTTGCGAGAATATCGCTCACGATGTCGCGCCCTGATTGGAGATTTCAACAAGGCGGTCGAGTCGGTCTTTTGCTGCACCATCGTCAATGCTGGCAATTGCCAGAGTGATGCCGTCTTTGAGATTTTCGGCTTTGCCAGCGACAATGAATGCCGCGCCAGCATTCATCAAAACGATATCGCGGAACGGGTTTTTGGCACCGTTAAGGACGTCGCGAATGGCGGCGGCGTTGAAATCAGCTTCGCCACCCTTGAGATCATCAGCAGACGCGATTGCGATCCCGAATTCTTCCGGTGAAATATCAAAGCTGCGAATTTTACCATCGATCATTTCCGCAACATGAGTCGGTCCCGTGGTGGTGATTTCGTCAAGGCCGTCTGAACCGTGAACCACCCAGATCCGATCCGCTCCAAGCTTGCTCATAACTTCAGCCACTGGTTCAACCCATTGGCGGGAAAAGACGCCGATCAACTGGCTGCGGGTACGGGCAGGGTTCGACAAAGGTCCGAGCAGGTTGAAAATGGTGCGTGTCCCAAGTTCGACGCGGCTGGGACCTACATGTTTCATCGCGGAATGGTGGGCCGGGGCAAACATGAATCCGAGACCTGCCTCACGGATACATTTCGAAATGCCAGCAGGATCAAGTTCGATATTGACACCAAGTGCAGCCAGAACGTCTGCCGCGCCGGATTTCGACGACAGCGCACGGTTGCCATGTTTGGCGATCGGGACACCGCCACCGGCAACTACGAATGCTGTGCAGGTTGAAATGTTGTAAGTGCCAGCCCCGTCCCCGCCGGTGCCGACAATATCCATAGCGTCTGCTGGCGCGTCAACTTCCAGCATCTTGGAGCGCATGGTTGTTACAGCGCCGGATATTTCATCAACGGTTTCGCCGCGCACCCGGAGCGCCATCAGAAACCCGCCAATTTGTGATGGCGTCGCTGCGCCCGACATCACAATCTCGAAAGCGGCTTTTGCATCTTCAAAACTGAGAGACTTACCATCGGCGACAATGGCCAACAAAGCTTTCATATCTGACATGATGAACGGATCTCCGGATTTTTACCCTGTCGCGATCCAGCTTATCAGGTTCGAAGCGAAATATCATGCTTCGTTGCGCCCGGATGTTGCTTGATCAAAGCAAGGTTAATACGGGCACGAGGTCGATTTTGGATCAAACAATCAGGAAGCTTTTAGATTTATATTCTGTTGGGTCGACGAACGTTCAACTGCAAATTTGTGAAGAATCTTAGCTAGCTTCTCTGGCTTTTCCAACGGAATGGCATGGCCGCATTCGCTGATTTCATGCAATTGAAAACCTGGGAAACGCTGTTTTAGGTCAAAATATATTTCCGGCGGACTGAGCTTGTCATGTTCGCCAAGGACAAGGTGGATTTTATCCTGAAATCGCTCGTAATAATCTTCGTGCTGTAAATCTGCGGTCGCCGTTTTCAGTGTCTTCATTTTCCGCAAAACACCGGGTGATTTCATGACCGAAAAATACAAATCCAGATATGAATCGATCTCGGCCTGGGTGAATGCCGACGGGTCATAAACCAGCTCGGCTAGCCAATCGACGACTTTCTCCTTG
The DNA here is from genome assembly GCA_021775875.1 of Hyphomicrobiales bacterium. Classification (GTDB taxonomy): domain Bacteria; phylum Pseudomonadota; class Alphaproteobacteria; order Rhizobiales; family NORP267; genus NORP267. The sequence goes on from JAJFHA010000011.1 coordinate 235,767, forward strand.
CGACGTGGCAAAGGATAAGATCCGAAACCTGTATAGGTGCCAACAAGAAAAACATCTGAAAACGAGTCTGATAAACTCAGCGCAATCAACCCACCGAGAGAATGCCCAACAACGACAGCTGTACCGTCCTTGAATTCAGGAGCAAGCGCTTCAAAGGCCTGATCGGAATAGTCCTTGATAGAGGTAATGCTGTCCTTGAAATAAGGAAGGTCTAGCGAAACGCATTCGTGACCGAGCGGTTCCAATGCAGCAATGACCTTTGTCCAATCAGATGGAGCACCGATTAACCCGTGTGAAAATACAAATTTCATCCCGCCACTTTCATCATCAATTCAGAATTGTCACGAAACATCTAATTACCGCCAGTTCGCGGCAATGTTAAGGAAATTCCGCAAAATATCGTGTCCATGTTCAGACGCGATACTTTCTGGATGAAATTGTACCCCGTGTACAGGGAGTTTTTTGTGCGACAATCCCATGATTGTTCCGTCATTATCTTCCGCCGTAATCGTCAATTCTTCCGGAAATGACGCGCGGTCCACAACCAGAGAATGGTAACGGGTCGCTGAAAATGTTGGCGGTAGACCGGTAAATACACCCAGGCCGGTATTTTGTATGTCGCTAATCTTGCCATGCATGAGTTTGGGCGCAGATACCACGTTGCCACCGAATACCTGCCCCATGGCTTGCATCCCCAAGCATACGCCGAACAGAGGAATTTTGCCTGCTGCGGTCTCGACCAATTTGAGACATATCCCGGCTTTATCCGGCGTGCAGGGTCCTGGAGACAATAAAATAGCGTCCGGGGCGTCCTGCATTATGTCCTCAACACTTATACGGTCGTTGCGCACAACCCGTGTTTCCGCGCCAAGTTCACCCAGATAATGAACGAGGTTGTAGGTAAAACTGTCATAATTGTCGATCAACAGGATCATGTCGGTCCATCAAAAATTTTCTGGAGCTATTTGCGATTGGAGGCAGCGACGCGTCAAGCCTAAAACGTGCTCCTCTCAGCGATTTGACCTGGCCGAAAAGCGCACCGCCTCTTCCGCAGCACGAAACAAAGCCTTTGCCTTGGCAACGCATTCCCGATGTTCGGCTTCTGGAATCGAATCCGCGACGATTCCAGCGCCCGCCTGAACATACATCTTGCCGTCTTTGAGAATGGCTGTCCGAAGCGCGATACAGGTGTCCATGTCACCCGACGCTGAAAAATATCCAACGCATCCTGAATAAATGCCACGGCCTTCCGGTTCTAGTTCATCGATGATTTCCATGGCGCGGACTTTCGGCGCACCGGAAACGGTCCCGGCCGGAAATCCTGCCAGCAAGGCGTCAATATAATCGTTCGAAGGATCAAGCGTCCCGACCACATTCGAGACGATATGCATGACCTGGCTATAATATTCCAGATCAAATGACTGGGTGACTTTGACGCTGCCGATTTTTGAAACCCGACCGATATCATTGCGGCCTAGGTCAAGCAGCATCAAATGTTCTGCGCGTTCTTTTGGATCAGCTAACAATTCTTCGGCATAGGCCCGGTCCTCGGCTGCATTTTCACCGCGCGGGCGGGTGCCGGCGATGGGGCGGATCGTAACTTCGCCAGCCCGCGTCCGTACCAGAATTTCCGGGCTCGAACCGGCAACTGAAAACGAGCCGAATTTCAAGAAATATAAAAACGGTGCTGGATTGACCCGCCGCAAGGCGCGGTACAGGGAGAAATGCGGCAAATCAAAAGGAACTTCAAACCGCTGGCTCAAGACCACCTGAAAAATATCTCCAGCGGTGATGTAGTTTTTGGCCTTTTCCGCCATGGCGAGATAATCGGCGCTGGGCATGTTGGATTTTACTGTCGGGATTTCAACATCCCATTCATCGGTCCTGGCTTCCAGCTTCAAAGGCCAGTCGAGAGCTTCAACCACAGAATTGATTCTGACTTGTGCTTCGGCGTAAGCGGCCTTGGCATTCATCCCCGCCATGGGCCGCACCGGCGTTACGAGCGTGATCTCATCGTGAACCGCATCAAAAATTACCATCAGGGTAGGGCGGATTAAAATCGCATCCGGAAGTCCAAGAGGATCGCCTTTGCTTTCTGGCAGGTTTTCCACAAGGCGAACCGTGTCATAACCCATATAGCCGAAAACTCCGGCAGACATGGGCGGCAGGTGATCTGGTAGATCAATACGGGATTCGTCGATCAATCGCCGCAGAGATGCCAGCGTCGGCTCTGATGAGATTTCGAATGTGTCTGCGTTTTCGATCGCATTGCGGTTGATCTCGGCGCCATCACCGGTAGCGCGCCAAATCAGATCCGGTTCAAACCCGATAATAGAGTACCGTCCACGAACTGCGCCGCCTTCAACAGATTCCAGCAGGAAGCAATAGTCGCGCGTATCGCAGAGTTTCAGGAAAGCCGATACCGGCGTTTCCAGATCGGCCACAAGCTTGGTGGATACAACCTGCGCTGCGCCGGACCGGTAGCGAGCTTCGAATGCTCCAAAATCCGGGTCTAGTTCCATCTACCTCAGTAACCTGCAGCCTGATTGTCCGGCGTCGCCAGTCCGATCAGAACATTCAGTGCGGGCTGGTTTACACTGACGCCATATTCATTTTGTCGGGCCTGCACATAAGTCGCCAGAATATCCTCGGCAATGCTGGTACGCAGTCCTACGCCAATTCGTTCAGCCTCTTCTGCATTATCCGCAATATCTACAACGGCCACATCGCTGATTTGAAACAGAACCCGATCTGTTCCATTGCTGTGCAACGAACTGGCGGCCCGGATTCGAGAGGTGGCGAAAATGGCCTGCACCAATTCGCTCGAAAACCCGTTCGGTGTTTCAGTACGTTTCATAGGCTGGCTAACCAGGACGGTCCCTGCAACCTGATTGGCTACCGATTCAAGCGAACGGCCATTATTGACGGCTTGCAGGAATGTATCCGAGCGCTCTCGCAACCGCTTGGCATTTTCTTCATTGCGCCAATCAATTGCCAGTTGTTCTCGAACCTCTTCAAAAGTTCGCTCGCGTGCAGGAATAACGTCTACAACGTTGACCCATTGAAACCCGGAGCCAACAAGCTGAATGGGGTCAGCTTCAACACCTGGGTCAATTTCATACGCCACTTGAAGAACGTCTTGTTGTTGCGGGATGTTGTCAATCGCAACACCATTCATGTCCGATCCGGTTTGATCGATGCCTGTAATGGTTCGCATTGGCAGATCATTTTTGCTGGCAATTTCAGCAAAAGTCAGCCCGGCAGCGCGGTCATCTTCAACAATATCTAGCAGGTCAAGGGTGCGCTCTTCAGCACGCCCAATTGCCAGTTCCAGTTTTAATGTGGTTTGCACATCTTCAAATGTGGGCGTCGAAGCAGGTTCAATATTCAAGACCCGCAGCAAGACAAAACCAAATGTGCCTTCGACCGGTTCGCTGACAACATTTGCTTCAAGTGCAAATGCAGCCGCTCCAATCACTGGATCAGGAATTTCACCCTGCTGGAGCAGCCCGAGGGTAATATCGCTCTCGAACAAACCTCGATCAGCAGCTATCCGGTTCAGATCTGTTCCTTCGCTGATTTTCACTAAAGCAGCGCGGGCGTCTTCTTCGGAATCGAACAATAATTGCTGGACTTCACGGCGTTCGTCGGTCGCCAGACTGTCTTTGCGAAATTCATATTCTTCGCGCAACTCTTCTTCGCTGATATCGACAATCGTGACCAGGTCTTCGGCGCGCACAAGGATCATTTCGAGTTTGCGATATTCCGGCGCGACATATCCGGACCGGTTTTCTTCGAAATAACTCCGGAGCGTTGCGTCATCTGCATCGGCGAAAGGTTCAAAGACATCGTTGCCGAGGACCAAATATCTGACCGAGCGGGTTTCATTGCGAAACTGGTTGAAAGCCGTCACCAGCGGCGCCGGCGCCACGGCCCCGGCGGTCATGGCGCTCGCGATTTGACGCCGCAGCCGGGCGAACCGGCGCTCGTCCACATAGTCGCTTTCGCTAAACCCGCTTATCGCCAGGTATTGCTCATAGGCACTACGCGAAAAACTGCCAAAGGAATCACGAAAATTCGGATCATCCACGATATTTTGCGCAATTGTTTCGGTTGAGGCGCCAAGGCTCATATTTGTCGCGTCGTTGTTCAGCGCAGCTTCTGCTACCAGGTTGCCAAGCACCTGACTGTGCAATCCAGCCGCGCGGGCTTCTTCCAGCCCGATAGGCCGTCCAACACGCTGTCCGGCATTCTGGATTTCAGCCTGGAACGCAATCCGAAATGTCTCAACTCCAACATCAGCGTCGCCAACAGAAGCAATAACGCGGCGGCCATAGCCTCCAAAGATATCGGCGATCCCCCAAACAGCAAAACTAAGGACCAGCATCCCGAAAAGGATTTTAGCGGCCCATCCGCCAACAGATCGTTTAAGTGCATCAAGCATAAGCAATTCCAGATATACGTTGAAGTGATAACAGAAACACGCCGGAATGTTGACGGCGGCCTCTCGAATTGGCGGCATCTTAATGTGCCTAGCTATGAGCGGCAACTAATTCCGTGCCAGCATTTGCGCTTGCGTGCCAGTCTGGTTAAGACAATTCAGCAACGATTTTTACGCTCACAATGGAATGCAGGAAAAACAGGATGGCAAATATCCGCGCCCTGGTGGCAGGCAATTGGAAAATGAACGGCTTCAATGCTTCGCTGGAAATGCTCGATGAGTTGGCTTCCGGGTTGAGAGAGGGAACGGCCTCCACATGCGATGTCATGATTTGTCCGCCCACGACAATTCTGGCGGCAGCCGCAAATCAGGTGCCAGGGTCAGGTATTTTATTCGGTGGGCAGGATTGTCACGAAGCTGAGGCGGGTGCGCATACAGGCGACATTTCAGCGGCAATGCTGGCGGATGCTGGCGCGAATGCTGTGATTGTCGGTCATTCCGAACGCCGCGCTGATCATGGTGAAACCAGCGAACTGGTGAAAACCAAGGCTGAAGCCGCGCACCGAGCCGGATTAATGGCGATAGTGTGTGTTGGTGAGACAGAAGCAGAGCGCCGGGCTGGCGACGCGGTAAAAGTCGTATCCGGGCAACTGGATGAATCGTTGCCGGATAAACTGACAGCTTCAGATACGGTGGTTGCATACGAACCGGTATGGGCGATCGGTACTGGTCTGACCCCAACAGCTGAAGACGTTGCAGAAATTCATACAGCAATTCGTGAAAACCTTATCGCGCGATTTGGCGATGACGGCGCTGCTGTCCGAATCCTGTATGGCGGCTCCGTAAAACCCGCCAATGCGGTCGAACTGATGGGCGTTGCCAATGTGAATGGAACTCTTGTTGGCGGTGCCAGCCTGAAGGCGGAAGATTTCCTTGGCATCATCACAGCTTATCGGCCTTAAATAATTGGCAGATCAGTCAAAACCTGAAAAACCAGCTAAGGCGGCGGAACAGGCAAGTCTGGCGCTTGCGCTTACCTTAGCTGCGGCTTTATTGGCAGCTATTCTGCTGACTTTGCCAAAATATGCAGCAACAGGTATCCACCCGATCCAGATCACTTTTTTCCGCTATGCCACCGGTCTCACAGTATTGCTGGTTTTTTATGGCGCCAAAGCCATGTGGGGCGTTGACCGAAGCGGGGAGCGCAACCGATTTTCTCAACCCTATGAAAACTGGACGTGGCTACACATTATACGTGCCGTTATGGCAGCAGCCAGAATTACAAGCGCTTTCGCCGCTGTATCCCTGATACCGCTGGCAAACGCCCAAGCAGTTATGCTGACGAACGGCGTTTTTATGATGCTGTTCGCCGCCATTTTTCTTGGCGAAAAGGTGCCTGCTACCGCCATTTGGCTTGGTGCTGCGTGTCTTGGTGGTGGGTTTCTGGCAGCTGACCCCGATCTTGGCGATCCCACCAGCTGGTACTCCCTCGGCGCCGGGCTATCGTTTTTTTCAGCCATCATGTACGGACTGGAATCCGTCATCATCAAATTTACCGCCGAGCGCGACCATAACCGACGGATACTTTTTGTCGTCAATTGCGCTGCGTTAGTTTTCGCCTCGATCCCGGCATATTTTCTCTGGACACCTGTGACGCCAGAAAATTTGTGGTTTTTGCTGCCTTTGGGACCGGTCGCGGTCATGACCCAGGTCTGCAATATTGAAGCCCTGCGCCGGGCGCGCTCCAGCATCATCGTCCCCATGCGTTACACCGTTGTCGTCTTCGGTGTACTCATCGGCATCATGGTATTTGCTGAATATCCGAGCGTTCAGGCCATTATCGGCATGACGATCATAACCGTATCAGGCGTATTCTTGGCTTGGCTGACAAACAGTAACAATCGAAAATTAGCATCCAAATCTGGCTAATAATTGCTATTGGATCAGGCTGGGCAACCACGTTGCCACTTCCGGTACCGCGATTAACAAAGCTAATACAGCCATTTCAATTACGATAAAGGGCAGGGCGGAGCGAACCACATCGCCGAGTGACACGTCGAACGGTGCTACCCCTTTCATAACGTAAAGCAATAACCCGAATGGCGGCGTCAACAGACTGATTTCCATGGTGATCAGGATCAGCACCATCAACCAGATTACATCGATGTCGAACATGGCTTGCAGAGATGTCGACCCAAGCAGGAAGAAAGGCAGGGTGAGCAACAACATACTCACCTGATCCATGAAGGAGCCAAGAAACAGCAACACGCCGATCATCATGATCACAACCATGAGTGGGCTCAGATCAAGGGTCGATACTTGTTGCAGCAACCCGTCGGTCGCACCGGAATTTGAAAGCGCCTGACTAAAGACTAGTGATCCGGCGATAATGAACAGGATCATGGTATTGATCTTGGCGGTTTCAAACAGCGCTTTCCAGATTGCGCTGAAACCAAAGTCAGCGCCATCGATGCCGGAAATTTTGATCTTGTTTTTGAACAGGCGAAAGAAATAGCAAGCAACCAGGGCAGAAACGCTTCCCATTGCGGCTGCTTCGGTGGGGGCGGCGATTTTGAAGAAAATACTGCCAACCACAACAATGAAGATAATGCTCAGGGGTAGAATATAGAGGAAAAACGGCAACAGGCGATTGAGCCGCCGCTTCATCGACCCGTCATATTTTCCGTACCAGCGCCGACGACCGCCCCAATTGATTTCCATCGTAATTGGATCATCTAGATTGCTTTCGTCTGGATCGTAGGCCGGTGCCAGGGTCGGATCGATAATGCATCTGCCGATCACATAGGCAAAGAACAAAAGCGCCATAAGTATTCCGGGCACAATCCCGGCAATCAGCAGCTTCGCCACTGATTGTTCAGCCAGACTAGCCAACAAAACCGCCAGGGCCGACGGCGGGATCAGCATGGCAATACCGCCAACAGCCATAATTGGCCCCATGGCGATGGCTGGCTTATAGCCCCGTTTCATCATGTCCGGCAGCAATACCGAGCCAAGAATGGCCGTATTGGCAATTGTCGAGCCTGAAAGGGAGGAAAATATCGTGCCGCCAACCACTGAAACCACAGATAACCGGCCCGGTATACGGGCGATCATATTGTCAATCGCGCCAATCGCTTTGAAGGCGACACCTGTTTGCAGCAGGATTTCCCCCATCAAGAGGAACAGACTGATCGGGACAAGGGTGAATTTGATAGCGTTATGAAATTCCATCGGCATCAATACGAGACCGATATCACCATTGATGAAAAGGGCTGTGCCTACAACATTGGCCGCGAAAAATGCTAACGCAACCGGCAGTCCCATGAACATCAGGACACATACGGTTCCCAACAATAATGATAGCGCAAAATACCATTCCATAATTTAAAACGACGCTTTCGTGGGGTTGGAAGTCTCTTCTTCAACAATGGTGCTTGCACGACGAACGCGAAACAAAAACTCCACGGCTAGCAGAAAAAATGACATCGAGAATACCGCCAGCATCATCCAGTTGGGGATGCGCAGAACTTTATCCGGTAATGTGCCAAACATATATTCCAGCGACATGCCGCGATATCCGTAAACACAGAGAATGCTACAAATCCCGGCACCGATCAGGTCCAGAATTTTTTCAACGGGAACCGCGAGGCGGTTCGGCAAGGCCGAGACAAGCACATCCACACGCACATGAGCCCCTTGCTGCAAAACCCACGGAGCCCCGATAAAGACCCCTACATAGAGTGCATATTCAATGGCTTCATTCAGCCACCAGATGCCCCCAACGCCCGTCTTGATAATCAGAAGATTGAGAGGGATCATGATTGCAAACAGACCAATCGATGCTGCTACCAGCATAATCAGGAATGTAATGAACCGGTTAAAGCCGGATTCCAGCAAATCGAGAAAATGCGCCATGAGGCCAGTTGCCATATTTTCGTGGTGTAAAATTACGATTGGGGCGAGCCCATTCTGTTTTCAAGAACAGCGCCTCACCCCAATCGCTCAATCGACAAGATGCTACTTGGTGAATAATTCCATCAAGGCAGGACCATGTTCAGGGCTTCTTTCAATCACTTCCGCCCAACCAGCATCACGCGCAGCCGTAACCCAGGCTTCACCAGCTTCTCCGGTAAGGGTAATGGCGCTAAGACCCTGTTCTGCCGTTTTGGCATTCTGGGCTGCCAGTGCGGCCTGGAAGGCTTCACTGGTAGGCTCTGAATTAACTTCGAACTAAAGAACAACTTCGTTGATGAAATTTTGCTGCTCTTCGGTCAAAGTGTCCCACGTCGCATTATTGACAAGGGTGTGGAGGGATGCAGAGTAGAAACCCGGCTCAACGCGGTATTTGGTGACTTCAACCCAGGTCGGAACCCACCCGAGAGCTGGCCAGCCGTAACCCTGCACTGTGCCATTTTCCATATAGGTGTAGATTTGCCCGATATTGGAGGTCTGCACGGTGGCACCAAGCGATGTGAAGAACGCGGTATAAACCGGTGAAACACGAAGATTCATTCCGGTCAGGTCCGGGCCATCAATTTCAACATTTGACCAGAGGAAGAAGGGGCCAAAATCATGATGGCGGCCTACATAATGGATGCCCTTTGCTTCCATCAGGTTGGACATATATTCCAAACCACCATTTTCACGCAATGCTGCGTATGAAACTTCAGCAAAGCGATAAACCGGTGCTTCCGGCAATACATTACCGAAATAGGCTTCGGTACAGCCAACCATATCGTAAACGCCCAAAGACATTTTCTGGGTCAGCGTGAAGGGGCTGCCGATCGCTGGAGCGCCACCCTTGAGATCAATCTGGACAATTCCAGCGCCACGTTCGTTCAACGCTTCTACGACCCGCTCAAACGGTGCTGAAGGTGGACTGCCAATTGGAAAGCAGCTTGCTGCCGACAACGTCACTTCTTCAGACATTGAAGGCGTAGCGCCTCCCATAATTGCGATTGTTGCCGCAACGCCAGCGGCTAGTCCTTTAAACAATAATTTCACTGAACTTCTCCCTCTTGGTCATTTTTTGACGTGGTGAATTTCGTGCTACTCGCCAGAATTCACACGTCTGATCATTCAACGTTACCCCATTTGGGGAAGAGCACAATATATTTCCCTCTCAGGAAAAACTATTTTACTCATCAAATATACTTAAAGGCAGCGGCATACAGGGAAAATAGCCGGCTGGCAGTATAGTGCGTGCTGAGTGGCCTTTGCCGGGATAAATCCTGAGATTTTATCAGTATGCGGTTTTTTGCAAAATTTTTTTTCAAAGGCAGAAAAAGCAGATGTGAATCTGGTGTTTTCAAAAAGATACCTATATAGAAACGGCGATATTGCCAAAATTTAACAGCGGACGTTGATTTCCATGGAAACCGTACTCATTACAATTCACCTGATGGTGGTGCTTGCGCTTATTGGAGCCATCATGTTGCAGCGCTCGGAAGGTGGAGCTTTGGGTATCGGCGGCGGTGGCGGTGGCGGCGGTGGATTCATGAGTGCCCGTGGGGCAGGTGATTTGTTAACCCGGACAACTGCGATTTTGGCGGTGGCGTTTTTTGCTACCAGCATTGGCCTCACCCTGTATGCACGTACTTCGGACCAGGGCCCCGGTGCCATTTTCAACAATATCAATACCGAACAGGAAGCTCCTGTATCCGGTGAGGGCGAAACGCCTGACACAGGTAGCGGCGGCGTTTTGGATATTTTGCGCCAGCAAAGTCAGCCGACTGGTCCTCAGGTTCCTCAATCCGAGTAATTTCTGCTTTTTTCGGGGCTGGTTCTCCGGAATAGAAATTTCTGTGTGCAGTGCATAGTTTGCTTTCCAAAGTGCGTGCGACTCGGTTATCCTGCAATCCCATGGCGCGGTATATTTTTATAACAGGCGGTGTGGTTTCCTCACTTGGCAAAGGTCTCGCTTCAGCGGCACTCGGTGCATTGCTGCAAGCACGTGGATTTCGCGTTCGATTGAGAAAGCTGGACCCGTATCTGAATGTTGATCCTGGCACGATGAGCCCGTATCAGCATGGCGAGGTTTATGTAACCGATGATGGTGCCGAGACCGATCTTGATCTTGGTCATTACGAACGCTTCACCGGTAACCCAGCGTCACAGGCGGACAATATAACCACAGGCCGCCTTTATCAGAACATTATCGCCAAGGAGCGACGCGGCGACTATCTGGGAGCGACGGTTCAGGTCATCCCGCACGTAACCGACGCCCTCAAGGATTTTGTTCTTGAAGGAAATGATGACGTGGATTTCGTGCTGTGCGAAATCGGCGGCACGGTAGGCGATATCGAGGCATTACCGTTTTTTGAAGCTATTCGCCAACTCGGAAATGATTTACCGCGCGGCGATTGTCTTTATGTCCATCTTACGCTGCTGCCATGGCTTCCAAGCGCCGGCGAATTGAAGACCAAACCAACCCAGCATTCTGTCAAAGAGCTTCGCTCAATCGGGATTCAGCCTGATATTTTACTGTGTCGCTCTGATCGTGAAATCCCGAAGAATGAACGTAGAAAAATTGCACTATTCTGTAATGTCCGCGAAAGCGCAGTCATCCAGGCCCTTGATGTAGCCAGTATTTATGACGTTCCCGTGGCTTATCACCGGGAAGGTTTTGACCGGGAAGTTCTGGAAGCGTTTGGTATGGATGCCGACAAAGTTCCTGAACTTGCAATCTGGGACGATATTTCAAATCGGGTTGCCAATCCTGAAGGCAGCGTAAAAATCGCCATTGTCGGCAAATATACCGGCCTGAAAGACGCTTACAAATCCCTGATTGAAGCCCTGACACACGGCGGTATTGCCAATATTGTCAAGGTTGAACTGGAATGGATTGAATCCGAGGTTTTCGAAGCCGAAGACCCGACGCAATATCTGGAAGGCGTCAACGGCATTTTGGTTCCGGGCGGATTTGGACAGCGGGGTGCCGAAGGTAAAATTGCCGCCGCCCGGTTTGCCCGCGAACATAATGTCCCATATTTCGGAATATGTTTCGGTATGCAAATGGCGATCATTGAAGCCGCCCGCAATATGGCCGGAATCCAAGGCGCAAATTCCACCGAATTTGGTGAAACAAGCGAGCCGGTTGTTGGTTTGTTGACCGAATGGATGAAGGGCAATGAACTCGAACAGCGCCTCAAGGATGGCGATATGGGCGGCACCATGCGTCTCGGCGCTTATGACGCAGTGCTGAAAAATAATAGCCGGATAGCAGACATTTACGGTTCAACTGAAATATCCGAGCGCCATCGCCACCGCTACGAAGTGAATATGTCTTATCGGACAAAGTTGGAAGAGGCGGGAATGAACTTCTCCGGCTTGTCACCCGATGGCTTGTTGCCGGAAACTATCGAGTTAGCGGACCATCCCTGGTTCGTCGGCGTTCAATATCATCCGGAATTGAAATCCAAGCCCTTCGAACCGCATCCCTTGTTCGCGTCGTTTATTGCGGCCGCCCTTGAGCAATCTCGTCTCGTTTAATTGGAGCAGTCGTCATGGCCCGAGGAATTGATCATCTTGTGCTCACCGTTCAAGACCTTGCTGCGGCCCGCGCATTTTATGAAAAACTGGGATTCATTGTAACGCCCGATGCCCAGCATTCCTGGGGAACCGCCAATTGCCTGGTGCAGCTGGATGGCAGTTTTCTTGAAATCATTTGCGTCGATCGCCCTGAATTGCTGACCGAACCTGTAGGCAACGCATTTTCTTTCGGCACCATCATCAGGGATTTTTTAAAAACAGACGAAGGCTTCGCCATGTTGGTGTTGGAAAGCAAGGACGCTGCCGGCGACCTGAAGGACTATCGCAACAACGGGATTCATGCCTTTGAACCCTTTGGCTTTTCGAGAATTGCAAAATTGCCGGACGGGGACGAAGTTACGGTTTCTTTTTCCATCGCTGCTACAAAAGACCCATTGGCACCGAACGCCGCGTTTTTCTCATGCCAGCAGCACGCCCCCGAATATTTCTGGAAGAAAGAATACCAGACCCACGCCAATTCCGCTTTGGCGATCCGGGAAGTATCGCTGGTTTCTGGAGAACCGGCGGAGCACGAAAGTTTTTTCAAAGGCTATTCCGGCGTGGAAGTCGCCAAGATAAGCGATCAGGAATTGGTGATTGAGACACCAAGAGGCCGAATTTCAGTGCAGACCCCGGCACTGAGCGAAAAAATCTGGGGTCAGCCCAACAAAACAATACAAAAGCCCTGTTTGAATGGGTTTCGGATCGCCGTCGCCAATTTGGATGCTGCAAAATCGATCCTTGCCGGGAGCAATGTGCCTCATGAAGATCGTGGCGATCACGTATTGATTTCAGCTTCCAACGCGATGGGCGCCGCGATTATTTTCGAACAAGCCTGATACCGGCTCGCATCCGGTTAAAAATTACCATATATCTCACCGCAGAAAGTGCATTCTGCACGAAAGGCAATAACGATGACAGTTTCCGTTGGTCCGCTGGAGATAGGGAACGACAAACCCCTGACGATCATAGCCGGACCGTGCCAGATGGAGAGCAGGGACCACGCCCTTGCGACCGCCGGGATGCTGAAAGAAATTTCAGCGCGTCTTGGTATCGGGCTTATCTATAAAACTTCTTTCGACAAAGCCAATCGCACAAGTATCACCAGCCCGCGCGGGATCGGCATTGAAGCGGCGTTGCCGATATTCGCGGAAATTCGTAAAACCTTCGACATGCCGGTCCTGACAGATGTGCACGATTCCGACCAATGCGAGGCAGTAGCGGACGCAGTGGACGTTTTGCAAATCCCTGCTTTTTTATGCCGCCAAACCGACCTTTTGCTGGCAGCGGCAGCAACAGGAAAAGTCGTAAATATCAAGAAGGGTCAGTTTCTGGCACCCTGGGATATGGTCAACGTCGTCGAGAAAATGCGCGGCGCTGGCAACAACAATATTCTGGTGACCGAGCGCGGTGCCAGCTTTGGCTATAATACACTTGTCTCAGATATGCGTGCATTGCCAATATTGCGCGATACCGGCTGCCCGGTTGTTTTTGATGCAACCCATTCCGTACAACAGCCCGGCGGGCAGGGCGGAACCAGCGGCGGTCAGCGAGAATTTGTCGCTGTATTGGCAAGAGCAGCGGTTGCAGTTGGTGTCGCAGCCGTCTTCGTTGAGACCCACCAAGACCCCGATAACGCCCCGTCAGATGGCCCCAACATGGTGCCATTGAACGAATTTGAAGCCCTGATCAGCGATTTGATGGCGTTCGATGCTTTGGCAAAAAGCAGGGCAGCAACTATCAGTTAGATTGTCTCTGAAAAGCAGAACCGCCGTAATCTGTTACATCGTGAATTACTGGCGGGATATCAGTAATTGCATCGACAACAGTCGCTCTAAACGGACGCTCAGACTTCCGTTATGTATGAAGAACAGACTAATACCGTTTCTCAATGACCACTAAAAATGAGCCAAATCGTGATGTAGGCGACGGAGCATTCAAAAAAATCAATTCTGGAAATCAGATTGCGACTATCGCTCTCTGAGTTGAGTTTCCAATTCTGTATCGAGCCATCCTCTGAACTGCGCGATTTTTGGTTCGTCCCAACGGGCATGTTTACAGAAAAAATAATATCCGTTGTTCAAAAAAGGGCTCTGCGGAAAAAGATCCACTAACTGACCAGTTTGCAATTCGTTCTCAACCAAAAACCGGTCCATCAGCGTGACCCCAAGTCCTTCCACCGCAGCTCTGATCGCCAACTCGCCAGTTTCAAAAATAGGGCCCTTCTCATGGTCAAAGTCTCCCAAACTGTCGTTTGCGGAGAGCCAACTCGGCCAGTCCTGCTGACAAGCCGCTACATGGAGCAGGGTCTGGAACTTAAGGTCTTTTGGCGTCAGGAGAGGCTGTGTTCCATGCACCAAACTCGGGGCCGCGAGCGGGGTCAGCTGCTCTTCTTTGACCCGTTGAACTCTAAGGTCGTCTGGCCATTGTGGATTGTGGAACGTGGCAATCGCGCAATCGAGGTCACTCTGTATGAACTCATCGATATTCGAAAGAAAGACACTTACTGAAATAGTTGTTTGAGCCATGGCGTTGGCCAGGCGTTGCAGCCGGGGGGTGAACCATCGGTTGGCCAGCGTAGGTGAACACATCACTTTCAGTTCGAGTTTTGAACTTGGAATGTCTGCCGCAGCCTGCGCAATCAACTCAAACGATGAGGTTATTTTGGGCAATAGATTTTTTCCGACATCCGTCAGCTTCAAGCCTTGAGGCAGCCGCTGAAAAAGCAGAACACCAAAATATTCTTCGAGGAGTTTCACATGGCGGCTGATGGCACCGGGTGAAACATGCAGTTCCGCAGAGGCGCGTACAAAACTGCTATGCCTGGCTGCTGCTTCAAACGCTCTGAGCGCATTAAGTGGTGGTAGTTTCACTTATTTCTCCAGACTTAGCTTTCCTGAGGCTAACACGCAGGAAGCTTTATGTGCAACTGCAGCGACCATGTTCTATCCTAGCGGTGCGAACTTTGGTCTTACCGACCCTTCACTGGAGGTAAAACTGCCATGAACAACCTTTTGGACGCACCCAAAGGCATCCTTATCTACGGTCTTGGTGGGGTCGGGCTGGCAATTGCGCGACTTTTGAATGACCGGGGCTGGCCTGTGGTCGCAGCAGTTAACCGCGCTGGGGCCAAAGTCGGTCAGGACCTGGGAAGTCTCGCCAATGTCGCTGGGTTCGCCGGGATTATTGTGGAAGAGGCAGATGTCGTGGATTTCTCCGCCGTTGACGCCGACATTGCGATCATCGCCATCAATGATCGTTTGATGTACAACGCGCCTCATCATAAACGGCTGCTTGAGGCCGGATTGAATGTTATCTGCGTTGGCGGCGAGAGTTCGTATCCGCAAGCAGTAGATCCTGACCTTTCCGGCGCATTGGATCGGATAGCAAGAGCAAATGGTGTAACATTTACCGGCTGCGGACTTTGGGACACTTATCGCGTCTGGTCGATCAAGACGTTGTGTGGCCCCTGCACGTTGCTGCACGGTCTTCACCATCGCAGCGTAACTGATGCGAACCGGTTTGGCCCGGAAGTTGTGCGAGTAGCAAGAATCGGTGACGCGCTGGAATCCTTTAACAGAGACGAGGGCTCAACAAGAGAGCCGGAGAAATCCATCTATCGGGTCTTTGTTCACCAGGTAGTGGCATCGCTCGGGCTGACCGTTACGTCGGTGACCGAGCATCAGGAGCCGGTCTTTTTCGACGAACCCGTCCACTGTCCGGTGCTTGGGCGTGAGATTGAACCGGGGTTCTGTGTTGGCATGCGTTCGGTTATTGAGGTCAAGACTGAGGAGAATGTAACGGCGATGGCTGAGGTTGATCTGCGGCTTACACAAAGCGGGGAGGGCGAATGGATGAGTTGGGCCATTGATGGTAATCCCGCCGCGGAGATGCGCCTGCACGGGTTCGATACTGGCCATGCGACGGTTTCAAGCGTCGTCAATCGAATACAAGATGTCGTAGCTGCCCAGCCCGGCCTGGTGACCGTCGATCAAATGGCACCCATGCAGTTTCAACCGAGCCCCATTTCGATTGCTACAAGGGTGGCAGAGTCGGTTTGACGTTTCCAACCCGCAACAGGAGGTAGCACTGTGATCAAGCATATTGTTCTGATGAAAATGAATGGCGGAACGAACGAGAAGGTTGTCGCCAGGATGCAAGATTATGCAACGCAAATTCGCGAACAAATAGGAGAGGTTCAAAGTTACGAAATCATTCCCAATGTGGCGGCTGGAAACAAGGGATTTAACTGGGCAATTGTTTCGAAATTTGCAAACGAAGTGGACATCGAAAGCTACAAGGTCGCGCCCTTGCACCGCGAGTTCGTTTCTTATTGCGACCCTTTTACCGAGGATTTCCTCACATTGGACTATGTCATGCCCGGCGTATAAGCTGAAGCCGTTATATTCTCTGAACACGGCCTGTCGGGCAGACTACCGCTTTCGCTGATTCAATACCGTTTCCCTGACCATCCTCTCAATTCGAACTCATCTAGTGAATCGAAAGACATGGATTGCACCCCCTACAAAGCAGAACCGTCGCAATCTGTTGCTTTATGAATTACCGACGAAATGTCCGAAATTGCATCGACATCGGTTGTTCTGAAGGGTTAGCCCGTATTTCGGCCATGAGTCATAAATCGCCGTACCTTACGGTTAGCGGGTTGCAGTCACAACGAACTGTGGCGCGAGTGCGAGATAGCTCCCCTCCGATAACGCATGTTCAATTGTAGAGAGTATTTCTTCAATACCGGCAGCGCTCATTTGTCCACTGCCCTGGGCGTATCCTGCCATGTTCTTGATCATGGGCAACAGTCTTCCATCAGTATCGGGTCGGGTAACGACCTGAACATTATGTCTGAGAACCCAGCTAACATCATCAAGCCATAGAGCTTTCTGCCAATGTCCGGTGTCCGACACGCATGGCTTGCAGCATCTACAAGGGTGGACCAAGTCTTGTTGGAGACAGGCTCTACAATCATCATCGGCCAATCGCCTTCAATGGCATGCACCTTGCCACCTGTTCTCAGGACGCGCCGGAACTCACAGATAGTATATTCTGCATTGTCCACATAGATGAGTGTGTTGCGAGTGGTCAGGCGATCCAGAGAACCATCTGGCAATGGCAGTGTGGAACCATCGCATTGATGTGCGCTGACGTTGTTGCTGACTCCGGCTGCTACTGCATTGTCTATTGTTTGAGAGACAAAACCTGAATTGATATCCAGTGCGTGAACATGACCGTCGGCCCCAACCCACGTAGCGATTTCAATTGCCGTATGGCCCGGCCCGCTGCCGAAATCACCGACAATATGCCCTGGACCAATGTCTGCTGGTTCATAGAGAATGGATGAATCCGGGTTCCATTGGAACATGCGCTGATATCGGTCCAGCCTGTCCCTGTCGATGTTAATCCAATGGTCCTTGTAGAATGGATCGCTAGTCACAAATGCACCGCCTTAACAATTTATGCCTGATGGGCAAGAGTAGCGGGCTCTGAGGGCTGTTGTCGATGGTTCGAACTTCCGCTCCGGGTCATTTTGCCGCCGTTCATCGGATGCGTTTAGGAAGTGCGCCACACCGACGAAAGCTGGCATGCCCCATGGTTTGAATGTTTCAGATTTTGCCCTTTTTAAAGCAGAACCGCCGCAATCTGTTGGATTGCGGCGGTATATCTCGCCGGGGGAAGTTCAAATTCCTGCAACTGAACCATGCGGGCGATGGCCTCCATTGCATATGGAATAGTGAAATCGGCAAGAAATTCTACTCGGTACAACCTGAATGTGTACCATCAGGCTCGCTGCATCTTTGATCTGGATCAAATTTGGAAAATTAGATTTGACCAAGCAATTTGGTCAAGAAATTTGGTTTGACAAATTAAGCGGTTAGGGTGCGCTTTGCCGGGTCCCACCGCCATAAATTATCGTTTGTGACGTGCGTGCCGCCGATCCATGTATCAATCTGGTTGAGGGCCGCATGGTCTTTGTCTCCGGCCAATACAGCTTCGCCAGCTTCGGTCAATTCAATCTCGGACGTTATGAATGCCTTGCGCCGCTCATCATCTTCAAGCAGGGAGGGGGTAAACGGCTCGCTCAAACCCTCAAATAATGGTTTGGCTCCGGTCGCAAGATTGGACAGTTGGGCAAAAAACCCCGTATCTCCCCAAAATGCGGCTTCTTCCATCCCCATGGTTCTGGCAAATAACGGTCCCGGTCGGGTGACGCCGCGCTGAATGGAATATAAAGCTTGCCGTTCTGATCGGTTCAAACCGTCGAGGCCGGGCATTTCTTCCAGCATCCGGCCAATGGCCTGGCGAAGATGTGGCAATTCCGGAAATTTGAGCTTGAAACAGGCTGCGAAATCTTCCGGGTTATCTTTTCGAAATGCGGTCCAGACTTTTCGGGCATCGGCGACCATAGTTTCGCTTATAGGTTGGGTGAGGTCGGCAAGATCAAGGATATTGTCCGGCGTTTGCATCCCCAGATAGATGTCGGTTTGCACCAGGAAAACATTCTCCAACCTGCTGTGATTAGCGAGCATATCCAAAATTTGAATGAGCTGGAGTTGATCAAATAGATCATGCTCGAACCACAATTCGATCGTGTCGAATTTCTCGTGCATTTCCAGCAATCCATCCCGGGCTTCAAGTCCTGTCAGGATTTCCGTTTTGTCACGGTCACTCATATCAGCCAGATAGGTGGCACGGATGTTTCGTAATTCCGCATCTGATTCCGTTGCCGGAACCGGCCCCACATGGAGACAATCGCGCCACGGTTCGATTACGCCCTGCTTGCCCGCCGCACTCAGCAGGTCGGCAGCGCTATCGCCGTTTGTAATGATCAGGGAAGCCATTCAGTTTTAGCCACGCCCCCGGTATGGCGCGACGCCCTGATCTGGCAGCCAAAGATTTGCGGGCGCTTCGCCATGCTGCCAGAAAACATCAATCGGGATGCCACCGCGGGGATACCAATACCCACCTATCCT
The DNA here is from genome assembly GCA_021775875.1 of Hyphomicrobiales bacterium. Taxonomy (GTDB): domain Bacteria; phylum Pseudomonadota; class Alphaproteobacteria; order Rhizobiales; family NORP267; genus NORP267. The sequence continues at coordinate 254,721 of JAJFHA010000011.1, forward strand.
GAGAAAGCGCGGGTCGAGGGTTGTTACCAGCCGTTTTCCGATGGCAACAGTACAATCTTCGTGAAATGCGCCGTGGTTTCTAAAAGATGCAAGATAGAGTTTGAGCGATTTGGACTCTACCAACCACTTGTCGGCAACGAAATCGATCACCAGATGGGCGAAATCGGGTTGTCCCGTCACAGGGCAAATTGAAGTAAATTCCGGGCAAGTAAAACGCACCAGGTAATCTGAATCTTCGTGCGGATTAGGAACCCTGTCGAGGATGGCAGATTCAGGTGAAGAAGGAGCGTCTATATTCGCGCCCAATTGCATTTCATTATTTTCCATCAATCCTCAACTTTCACGATGCGTCATTATTGCAGAAAAATATGAGACCAGGAACGGTACGATAAAGGTCAGAACAATCTTCCAGATCACCAATGGTGCGGCACCGGTAATGCCTTCCCATTGATTGATCAGGGTGAGTACTGGCCCCACAATGGCCGCTACTTTGATGGCGCGTATGGCCGCTCGCTTGTTTAAACCCATACCATTCCCCGCAACATGCCGCTGTATGCCTGTTTATGTTTGCGTTGCTTATCCCATAATCGCCAGGTTATCCGCAATGCATTCTCAGTGCAGAACAATATTTCCCAAAGCGGGTGGATACACCTTTAAATTTGCCGCGCCTAGGTTTAGAAGATGGCAACAAAATTCCCTTTTCTCTAGTTGCAGGAAACCTTTCTTCATGGCCGCAATTCTGGATATTCACGCCCGGCAAATACTGGATAGCCGGGGCAACCCCACCGTCGAAGTTGATATAATGTTGGATGATGGTGCGTTTGGCCGCGCAGCAGTCCCCTCTGGCGCGTCGACAGGCATCCATGAAGCGGTTGAATTGCGCGATGGCGGCAAGCAATGGCACGGCATGGGCGTCACCCGCGCCGTTGCCGGAGTAAATGGCGAAATATTTGATGCGCTGGTTGGGCGCGACGCTGGCAACCAGAGCGACATCGATGGTGCCTTGATCGATCTGGACGGCACCGGCGACAAGGGGCGGCTTGGCGCCAATGCCATTCTCGGCACATCATTAGCTGTAGCGCACGCCGCTGCGGCGTCATCCGGCCAACCTTTGTACGCGTATCTTGGCGGTGATAAGGCCGTGACCCTTCCCGTCCCAATGATGAATATCGTCAATGGCGGGGCGCATGCCGATAACCCCATCGATATCCAGGAATTTATGATCATGCCGGCAGGTGCGGCAAATATCGCCGACGCGGTGCGGATCGGTGCGGAGATTTTCCACACCCTGCGGGCCGGGTTGATGGATGCGGGTCATAACACCAACGTGGGTGATGAGGGCGGATTTGCCCCGGGACTTGCTTCGGCGGACGAAGCGCTTTCATTCATCATGAAATCGATCGAAACAGCCGGATACAAACCGGGTGAAGACGTATTTATTGCCCTCGATGCTGCGTCGAGCGAATTTTTCGCAGATGGGGTCTACAATCTTGAAGGCGAAGGCAAAGTGCTCGATGCCGGTGGCATGGTCGCTTATTATCAGCGCCTTGTGGCACGCTATCCGATTATCTCAATCGAAGACGGCATGAGCGAAGATGATTGGGACGGCTGGGCCGCGCTTACAAGCGCAATTGGCGAAACCTGCCAATTGGTTGGCGACGATCTTTTTGTTACCAACACAGCACGATTATCGCGCGGGATCGAAGAAAAAATTGGAAATTCAATATTAGTGAAAGTGAATCAAATCGGCTCACTAACCGAAACCCTGAAGGCTGTAAAAATGGCGCAGGATGCAGGATTTACCGCAGTAATGTCCCACCGCTCAGGCGAAACCGAAGACACCACGATTTCCGACCTGGCAGTCGCTACCAATTGCGGCCAGATCAAAACCGGATCCCTCGCGCGTTCCGAGCGGACAGCGAAATATAATCAGCTGATCAGGATCGAAGAGCAGCTTGGCGATAAAGCCATATATGCCGGAAAATCTGTCATCAAGGTGTAGCGGTTCAGGTTTCGTTTACGATTCCCGGCCACCATCATCCGGAATCACCGAAGCGGAATCAGAATGGTAAGATCGACCTCCATCATCAGATACATGAAGCGCGCAATCTTTCCTGCTTTGTGCACATTCGTTGTTGCCTATTTCGCTTACCATGTAGTCAACGGGAATCGAGGCCTGATTGCATGGTACAGCCTGCAACAGGAGGCTGCCGCACTGCAGTTGGAGTTGGAGTGGCTTCAATCCGAGCGACAGAACCTGGAACAGCGGGTCGCTTTGATGCAGCCTGAAAGCCTTGACCCGGATATGCTGGATGAGCGGGCGCGGCAGATATTGAACCTTGCCCACCCGGATGAAATCACGATTTTATTTTCTGAACGCGGCGATTAATCTGATCAAGATATCGTCACCGGTTATCCAGTGCCGTTGGCTGGAATTTCGTGCGGGGATCAGCTAGGCTTTATTTTTACAATTTACAGGGCAGACAAGTATGGCGGCAACGAGGAAAACCCCGGTCAAAAACAGTAAAAAGCAGAGCAAAAAAAGCGACGTTAGTGCGGGGTCCAATACCGTCATAGATTTCTCCAGCGAAGATGAATTGGCAGCCTATAAACGAATGCTTTTGATTCGCCGCTTTGAAGAAAAAGCCGGCCAGCTCTACGGCATGGGTTTCATCGGCGGATTTTGCCATCTCTATATTGGCCAGGAAGCCGTTGTGGTGGGCATGGAAATGGCTGCTAGTGACGACGATCAAGTCATTACATCGTACCGCGATCATGGTCATATGCTTGCCTGCGACATGGACCCGAAAGGGGTTATGGCAGAACTGACGGGCCGCGCCACAGGATACTCCAAAGGCAAGGGTGGCTCCATGCACATGTTCTCGCGGGAAAAGAATTTCTACGGTGGACACGGCATCGTCGGCGCACAGGTATCGCTTGGCACCGGCCTCGCGTTTGCAAATAAGTACCGCGATGACAATACCGTCTCCATGACCTATTTCGGCGAAGGTGCGCTTAATCAGGGCCAGGTTTATGAGAGCTTCAACATGGCCTCGTTATGGAAATTGCCGGTCGTTTATGTTCTGGAGAATAATCAATATGCCATGGGTACGGCGGTAACCCGAGCAGCTGCCAAATCAGAAGAATTGTATAATCGCGGTTCCGTCTACGGTATCCCCGGCGAGCAGGTGGACGGCATGGATGTGCGCCTGGTCCGCGAGGCCGGAAACCGCGCAATCACCCATTGCCGCGAAGGCAACGGGCCTTACATTCTGGAGATGAAAACATACCGCTACAGAGGCCATTCCATGTCCGACCCGGCCAAATATCGCAGCCGGGAAGAGGTCCAGGAAATGCGCGAACAGCGTGACCCGATCGAGCAGATCAGGAAACGCATTCAGGATGCGGGAATTGCAGATGAAGCCGCGCTAAAAAATATCGACAAGGATATCCGCGCGACTGTGAACGAAGCAGCAGAATTTGCCCAGACCGGGCCGGAACCGGATCCGGCTGAACTCTGGACGGATATTTTGGTTTAGGGGGCGCAGATGTCAGTACAAATTCTCATGCCTGCTTTGTCCCCGACCATGGAAGAGGGGACTCTCGCCAAATGGCTGGTCAAGGAAGGCGACACAATTTCGTCGGGCGATATAATTGCCGAGATCGAAACCGATAAAGCGACCATGGAAGTTGAGGCGGTCGATGAAGGCACCGTCGGTCGTATCCTGATCGCGGAAGGCACCGAAAAGGTGCCGGTGAATACCCCGATTGCCGAATTGATTGGTGAGGGGGAGGAAGCGTCAGCGGCACCTGCGCCAGCGGCTGTCGTGGAACCCACTCCAGCACCAGCACCTGAAAGTGTGCCTGATGCTACACCTGTCGCTGCGCCCACCGTGGCAATTGTGCAACCCGACATGGACGTGCCGGAAGGCACCGCAATGATCGAAATGACGGTTCGCGACGCTCTGAACGCCGCCATGCGCGAAGAAATGCGGGCCGACGCCGATGTCTTTTTGATCGGGGAAGAGGTCGCCGAATATCAGGGGGCGTATAAAATCAGCCAGGGAATGCTGGAAGAATTCGGCGCAAAGCGGGTGATCGACACGCCCATTACCGAACATGGCTTTACCGGGCTCGCAACCGGAGCTGCACTTTCTGGCCTGAAACCCATTGTTGAATTCATGACCTTCAATTTCGCCATGCAGGCGATTGATCACATCATCAATTCTGCCGCCAAGACCTTGTATATGTCGGGTGGGCAGATGGGTTGTTCGATTGTTTTCCGTGGAGCCAATGGCGCAGCGGCCCGTGTTGGCGCACAACATAGTCAGGATTATTCGGCCTGGTATTCCCAGGTGCCGGGCCTCAAGGTTGTCGCGCCCCACAGCGCTGCCGATGCCAAGGGGTTGCTGAAATCAGCGATCCGCGATCCCAATCCGGTGGTGTTTCTGGAAAACGAAATCCTCTACGGCCAGACCTTTGAAGTGCCTGATGTCGAGGACTGGATTGTCCCGATAGGCAAAGCGAAAATTGTCAGGGCTGGTGATGCTGTTACTTTGGTATCGTGGTCGCACGCAATGAATTATGCAATCGAAGCCACCGAGCAACTTGTGGGTGAGGGCGTTGATGTTGAATTGATCGATCTCAGAACCATCCGCCCGATGGATATGGAGACAATACTGGCGTCGGTTCGCAAAACCGGCCGGATTGTTATTGTCGAAGAGGGCTGGCCCCAATCCAGCGTCTCCGCCGAAATCGCCGCCCGTGTTACCCAGCAGGCTTTCGATTACCTGGACGCGCCGCCTGCCACTGTCACCGGCAAAGACGTGCCCATGCCATACGCCGCCAATCTCGAAAAGCTGGCTTTGCCGACCGTGGCGGATGTTATCGAGGCGGTGAAATCCGTGACATATGACGAGTAGATGGCATGACAGAATTACAACAAGAAGAGTTGCGAAAAAAACTTTTAACCTACCCCGGTGTCACGGAAGAAAATGTTGAAGAGTATCTAATTTCATATGAAATAAGAGAAGAACAAAAGCAAATGCTCACAGGGTCACGTGGTATGACAAATAGTCAGGCAGAGGCGTTTCTTGATCGTCAAGGACATCCTCGACCACCAGGCTGGGGTTCTGTATTCAAATACCCACAAAGTTCTCAGTTGCGCTGGTCTTGGTTAATTGTGCTGATCGTGATTGCAATTGTCCTTGGTGCTACATTCTTCTGAAGGTGATAAATACATGCCAATTGATATTCTCATGCCTGCTTTGTCGCCCACCATGGAAGTAGGGAACCTGGCCAAATGGCACGTCAAGGAAGGCGATGCGGTCTCAAGCGGCGATATCATCGCGGAGATCGAGACTGACAAGGCGACCATGGAAATCGAGGCGATTGATGAAGGTGTCGTCGGTAAAATCCTGGTTGCTGAAGGCACCGCCGATATTCCGGTCAATCAACTGATCGCGGTTCTGCTTGAAGACGGCGAGGAGGCATCTGCTATTGGTACTGCTGCTCCAGCAGCACCTGCAAGTGCCCAAACGCCTGCGAAGGAAGCTGAGAATGCAGCACCTGCACCCGCCGCATCCGGTGCGCCCACACCAATGGCCGCACCTGCTAATGGTGCTGCTCGGGTATTTGCGTCGCCGTTGGCGCGACGTCTGGCGGCCTCAGAGGGTTTGGACCTGGCGAAGGTTACAGGGTCCGGCCCAAAGGGCAGGATTGTAAAACGTGATATTGAAGCTGTGGTTCAATCCGGCGGTGCAAAAGCTTCGTCCGCAGCGATGGCGACGTCCGCGTCTGCCCCTGCGTCCAGCATGTCGTCTGACGCGATCAGGGCGATGTACGAAGACGGATCGTATGAGGAAATCCCGCACAACGCGATGCGCAAAATTGTTGCGGCGCGGCTGACGGAATCCAAACAAACGGTCCCGCATTTTTACCTCACAATCGAATGCGAAATTGATCGCTTGTTGGCGATGCGCAAGGAAATCAATGGCGGTGCACCTGAAGTTGATGGCAAGCCGGTTTACAAGATTTCAGTCAATGATTTCGTTATCAAAGCCATGGCGATGGCACTCCGCGCCGTTCCGATGGCCAATGCTACCTGGACCGATGATGCGCGCTTGATCCACAAACATTCTGATATCGGCGTCGCGGTTGCGGTCGAAGACGGGTTGTTCACACCTGTAATCCGCAAGGCCGACGAAAAAACCCTCTCCACAATTTCGAACGAAATGAAAGATCTGGCAGGCCGCGCCCGCTCCAAGAAACTCGCTCCCCACGAATATCAGGGCGGATCGACCGCGATTTCCAATCTGGGCATGTTCGGCATTCGAGAATTCTCCGCCGTAATCAACCCACCGCAAGGAACAATTCTGGCGGTTGGCGCCGGGTCTCAACAACCCGTCGTCAGAGACGGTGCAATCGAGATTGCCAATGTCATGTCGGTAACGTTGTCATGCGACCACAGGGTTGTGGATGGCGCATTAGGGGCGGAATTGCTCGCGGCATTCAAGGGCTTCATTGAGACCCCGCTCAGGCTGTTTGTATGAACATCACGCCCGGAGAAAAACCGTCCGGCACGATTTTGCGGCATCTGGTCGGGTTGATCCTGTTCCCGGTCGTTGGATTTGCCGTTGCCGTCATTTGGGTTTTCGTTCTGACAAAGATATTCAATATTGGCCGTGACGGCTTTGGCCTTGGTGCTGGTATGGTTGTGTTTCCGGTTATGGGACTGATCTATGGTCTGCTCCTCTGGTTGCCGATCTGGATTATTCATAATCGGCGCTGGGGCGAAATGAGGTCGATGCGTGCTATTCTGATTGGTCTTGTTACCGGATTTTTTATCGCTCTTGTGCTGGCAGGGTTGCGCGGATTTACGCTTGCTGGCGGGTCGGAATTGTTTGGTTGGGCGACAATTGTATTGACCTCAACCGGTGCCTGGTCTCACAACAAGATTCTTAACCCCTGAAGCAGAGTTGGATAGATGGCGGAAAACCAGTTTGATGTAGCCATTATTGGTGGCGGACCAGGCGGATATGTTGCGGCGATACGTGCAGCGCAACTTGGACTGAAGACGGCTGTGATCGAGCGCTCACATCTCGGCGGCATATGCCTCAATTGGGGCTGCATCCCCACCAAGGCGCTACTGCGATCTGCCGAGATTTATCACAATATGCAAAACGCAGAAGAATACGGCCTGTCGGCTGGAAAACCGGGATTCGATCTGGCAAAGATCGTTGAACGCTCGCGCGGCGTTTCAAAACGCCTGAATGGCGGCGTCGGGCATTTGTTGAAAAAGAACAAGGTCACAGTCTTGGACGGTGAGGCCAAACTGAAGGCCGCTGGAAAAATCACCGTCACCGGCAAGGACGCCGGCGAGGTATCGGCCAAACACATCATCGTTGCAACGGGTGCCCGCCCACGCGTGGTGCCGGGCATAGAACCAGATAAAAAGCTGATCTGGACCTATTTCGAAGCCATGGTGCCCGAAAAAATGCCTAAAACGCTGCTGGTGATCGGGTCAGGTGCAATCGGCATCGAGTTCGCGTCCTTCTACGCAACGCTGGGAGCAGATGTAACAATCGTAGAAATGTTGCCGCAGATACTTCCTGTAGAAGATGAAGAAATTGCCGCAATAGCTAGGAAAAGATTCGAGAAACAGGGCATCAAGATCATGTCTTCGGCAAAGCTCGAAAACCTAAAAAAGGGCAAAGACAATGTCGTCGCGAGTATTACCGACAAAGACGGAAAGGCGCATAAAATCACCGTCGACCGGGTCATTTCAGCCGTTGGTGTTGTCGGCAATATCGAAAATCTTGGACTTGAAGAGCTGGGTGTGAAAACCGACCGGGGCACGATCCAGATCGATGGCCTCGGGCGCACCAACATTCCGGGCATATACGCTATCGGTGATGTGGCTGGGCCTCCCATGTTGGCGCATAAGGCAGAGCATGAAGGCGTTGTATGTGTTGAAGCCATCGCAGGCGGTCATCCGCACCCTGTCGACAAGAGCAAGATTCCGGGCTGCACCTATTGCACACCGCAAATTGCCTCTGTCGGCATGACGGAAAAGGCGGCAAAAGAAGCCGGGATTGCCGTGAAAATCGGCCGTTTCCCGTTTCTCGCCAACGGCAAGGCAATTGCGCTTGGCGAACCGGACGGGTTGGTGAAAACCATATTTGACGCCAAAACCGGGCAATTGCTGGGGGCGCATCTGGTGGGCGCGGAAGTGACCGAACTGATCCAGGGCTTTGTTGTCGCCATGAATTTGGAGACCACGGAAGAAGAATTGATGCATACGGTCTTCCCGCATCCTACATTGAGTGAGATGATGCACGAGAGTGTTTTGAGCGCGTATGGCCGCGCCATCCATATTTGATAAGCATGAGGAGAGAATGATGATGCATGATTATATGGGAATAATGGCAATGCCTGGAACTGGATTTTTCAGCATGCTCATTATCGGCATGCTGGCCGGGTGGATTGCAGAAAAGGACACGAAAAGCGATCACGGCCTTCTCACCAACATGATAGTCGGCATTGCCGGCTCGTTTGTTGGCGGCGCGGTTGCAGGTACGCTTGGTATTCATTTTGCCGGATGGTTTTGGGGAAATTTGCTGGTATCGGCAATTGGTGCCATCGGTCTTGTTTACGTGTGGCGTGCGGTAAATAACAGGTAACGACCCATGGCCACCTTGATAGACACGATTACTGGTGACGACGCACGACCGCGCCACCCGGAAAAGGCTCACCGGCCGGATCAACCTGTTCGACGAAAACCCGACTGGATCCGGGTGAAAGCGCCTGGGTCGCCAATCTATCACGAGACCAAAAAAATCGTAAAAGAGAATGGCCTCGTCACCGTTTGCGAGGAAGCAGGCTGCCCGAATATTGGCGAATGCTGGACCAAGCGCCACGCCACTTTCATGGTGATGGGCGATACCTGCACACGGGCATGTGCATTTTGTAATGTGCGCACCGGTATCCCCAATGCACTGGATGCCAGTGAACCTGAAAATGTCGCCGAAGCCGTGCAAAAATTATCCCTGCTTCATGTGGTTGTGACTTCGGTTGACCGGGATGATCTGGCCGATGGCGGGGCGGAGCATATCGCCGCCGTCATCCGGGCCATCCGGGATAAAACGCCGGAGACAACGATTGAAGTTCTGACCCCGGATTTTTTGCGTAAAGACGGAGCGCTCGAAATCGTTGTCGAAGCAAGACCCGACGTCTTCAACCACAATCTTGAAACGGTGCCGTCCAATTATCTGAAGGTGCGGCCCGGCGCGCGCTACTTCCATTCGATCCGACTTTTGCAGCGGGTCAAGGAACTGGACCCCACCATGTTCACGAAATCCGGGATCATGGTTGGTCTTGGTGAGAGCCGCAACGAAGTGCTGCAATTGATGGATGATTTGCGTAGTGCCGAAGTGGATTTCCTGACCATCGGTCAATATCTCCAGCCGACTCGCAAACATATCGCGATTTCAGAATTTATAACCCCGGAACAGTTTGAAAGTTACGCGATTGCTGCCCGGACCAAAGGCTTCCTGCTGGTCTCATCAAGCCCGCTGACCCGCTCTTCCCATCATGCGGGGGAAGATTTTGCACGGTTGCAAGAAGCCCGTGCCGCCTTGCAGAAATAGCTGAATTCAAAAAATCGACAGATCAAGTACCTGACTATCGCCCAGCCAGATGGTGTGATCACGGTGGTCCGCCAGATCATCACCGGTATTTGTGTGTACAAAAACCACGAGGCCTGCTCGATTAAGGGCCAGCCAGGGCACGATCTCAGGAAATACGGATGCCGGGAAAGCAACTTGCGTACTCCATGACGGATGTGGGCCAACAGGCCGGTCGTGCCATCGCCCATAGGTCAGGTCGGGGAAAACCTCTTCCAGCCGACCACGCATGGCCTCTGCAACGTTTTTGGTTTCAGCGTCATAATAAATATGAGCGTGATAGCTGGTGATATTTGAGACCGGTTGTTCCTCGCTCATAATCTAGCTCTTCATTTTCACGTATGATCCGGGTGCATCTTCTATTGGTGTTATTCCGCCGCCGCCAATCTCGCGGGCGTCAACCATTTTATTGTCTTGGGAAACAATCCATTTCTGCCAATTCGGCCACCATGAACCGGGGGTTTCGGTCGCGGTTTCCATCCAGTCCTCAAGTGTGCCCTCTACGGGCGGTTTGCCGGTCCAATATTGATATTTGGGTTTATTCGGCGAATTAATAACACCTGCAATATGCCCGGACCCAGCCAGCACATATTTGACATCGCCGCCCAAATAACGACTGCCATGATACGCCGATTTTGCGGGCGCGATATGGTCTTCTTTTGTCGCGAGATTATAGATCGGGATCGTTACTTTGCCGAGATCAAGCTTCTTGCCGCCCATCTCCATGCGCCCAGTGGTGAGATTGTTATTGAGATAATATTCGCGCAAATAGAACGAATGGTTGGTCGCGGGCATCCGGGTTGAATCAGAATTCCAGTAAAGCAGATCAAACGGGAAGGGAGCTTCGCCCTTGCCATACACATTCACCATATAGGGCCAGATCAAATCATTGGCCCGCAGCATGTTAAACGCTGTCGCCATGTGTTTGCTGTCCAGATAGCCTTCAACCGCCATCTCTTTTTCAACGGCCTGAATTTGTTCTTCATCCACAAACACCATCAAATCACCGGCATGGGTGAAATCGATCTGGGTTGTGAACAACGTTGCGCTCTTGATCGGTTTTTTGCGGCCCTTCGCCATATAGGCAAGGCTGGTGGTGAGAAGCGTACCGCCAACGCAATAGCCGATCGCGTTCAGCGATTTTTCTCCGGTAATCGTCTCGACCGTATTGCAGGCTTCGATAACACCTTCGCGCATATAATCTTCAAAAGATTTATCGGCAATTTTCTGGCTCGGGTTGACCCACGAAACAACAAAAACTGTATGCCCTTGCGTCACGCACCATTTGATGAAGCTTTTCTTCTCGGTGAGATCGAGAATGTAAAATTTGTTGATCCATGGCGGAACGATCAGCAATGGGCGCTTCAGAACCTTTTCTGTCGTCGCCTCATACTGGATCAACTGGATCAGGTCATTTTGGAATACGACCTTTCCGGGCGTTGTTGCCAGATTGCCGCCAACCTCGAATGCGTCATAATCTGATTGCCGGATTTTAAGGCTGCCCTTGCCGCGATGGATATCTTCACCCAGCATCTTCATGCCCCGGACAAGATTTTCGCCACGCGTCGCCATGGTTTCCCTGACAAGCTCGGGGTTTGTCGGTACAAAATTCGACGGCGACAAGGCGTTGACGATTTGAGTAACGTAAAAGGCAGCTTTTTTCCGGGTGTCTTCATCCACATTTTCAGTGTCTTCAACAACATTTTCCGCCCAATTTGACGTCAACAGATAGGCCTGTTTGACGAAATCAAAATACTGGTTGCTGCGCCATTCCTCATCCCGGAAGCGTTTGTCATCTGGATTTGGTTCGGCAATTTCCTGCGTTTCTTCCCCCATGAACCGGCGCATCGTGTTGCTCCAGAGGTCAGCATAACCGGAAATTAATTTGGCCTGGGACTCGATTGCTTTCTGCGGATCGGCCATCCACCGCTCGGCAACCGTGCCGAGGGTCTGTGCAACCAGGTTCATCTCGTCCGACGCCAGCGACTGTTTGCTGTCTTTATTATCCTGCGCCGCAGCGAGCTCTGAAAATACCTTGCCGCTTTCTTCCATCAAACGAAACAAGTTACGGGCATAATCCTCCACCACAGAGGGGGTGTCGTCATTCCGTTCTTGATCCGTCATCAGTCTCTCCTGCGAGATTTATGGTAATTTTAACCAATTATTCCATTATTCAGACACAAACTCATTACAGATTTTCGCAAGTTAATCTCGATGGTTGCAAAATCATATTATGTCTGAAAAAGCTACCCTATGCTGGAAATATCACGACGGCTTCAACAATAAAGCCCGTACGATAGTACGGATTGTCTTGTTTCTGTCTTTGGGCTTAAGTGCCGCTTGTTCAACAAATGACGAGCTATTACTAACCCAACCGATACCTGCTGCATTTCCGAAATTGAGTGAGGTGCCCCCACGGCCGGCACCAGGAATGACAATATCTCAACAAAACGCTCTGCAACGGAATCTGGAAGACTTGTCAGAAACCCACGAACAGACCAGAACAAGACAGATCAACCGAAACTGAATTAAAGACCAAATTGGACAAATGCTATGCCTGACCATTTTCACCGTATCAAACGTCTGCCGCCTTATATTTTTGAAGAGGTCAATAAAGCCAAAGCAACGGCACGCGGCAAGGGCGCGGATATCATCGATTTCGGTATGGGCAATCCGGACATGTCGACGCCGGAGCATATCATCGAAAAGCTCGTCGAGACGGTCCGCAAACCGCGCACCCATCGCTATTCGGCCTCCAGAGGAATTCAGGGCCTGCGCAAGGCCCAGGCCGGATATTACGGCAGGCGGTTTGGCGTAAAGCTCGACCCCGAGACCCAGGTTGTCGCAACCCTTGGTTCCAAGGAAGGCTTTGCCAACATGGCGCAGGCAATTACCGCACCGGGTGATGTGGTGTTGGTCCCGAACCCGACTTATCCGATACACATGTTCGGGTTTTTGTTGTCAGGTGGCGCCATCAGGCATCTGCCAGCGCAGCCGGGCGAAGAATATATGCGCCGACTTGATAGCGCCATGCGCCATTCGATCCCGAAACCAATTGCAGTCGTCATCAATTTTCCTGCCAACCCGACGGCGTTTACAGCTGATCTGGATTTCTACACCGAGGTGATCGATTTTGCCCGTAAGCACGATCTGATCGTATTGTCAGATATTGCCTATGCCGAAATATACTTTGACGGCAACCCGCCTCATTCAATGCTGGAAGTCCCGGGCGCGATGGATGTGACGGTAGAATTTTCGTCCATGTCTAAAACCTACGCCATGCCCGGATGGCGCATGGGCTTTGCGGTAGGCAACGAACGGTTGATTGCCGCTCTGGCTCGCGTCAAATCTTATCTCGATTATGGTGCCTTTACCCCGATCCAGGTCGCAGCCACCGCGGCGCTCAACGGACCGGATTCCGTCATCGATGATATTCGTGAAATCTACAAGACCCGGCGCGACGTTTTGGTCGACGCTTTTGGGCGTGCCGGATGGGATGTGCCGGCGCCATCGGCCACAATGTTTGCCTGGGTGCCGCTGCCCGAACAGTTCCGCGAACTCGGTTCGCTGGAATTTTCCAAGTTGTTGATCGAGAAGGCAGACGTCGCGGTTTCACCTGGAATCGGTTTTGGCGAGTATGGCGAAGGCTATGTAAGGGTCGCACTTGTGGAAAACGAGCAGCGTATCCGGCAAGCAGCGCGAAATGTCCGCAGGTTTCTTGCAACCGCCAGTCAAACCATGCACAACATCATCCCAATCGCGGCTGGAAAATCAAACAACTGATTCATCCGGCTGCGCCGGTTGAAATTTGAATCAGGGCCTCTCCCGATGGGAAAAAATCTCAAAGTTGGAATTGCAGGATTGGGCACTGTCGGTGCCGCCACCGCGCGTATTTTGATCGAAAAATCCGGTCATCTTTTGGCGCGGTCAGGATGCAATTTTGAGCTAACAAGCGTCTGTGCGCGGGACCGCTCAAAGGATCGTGGTATCGATTTATCCGAGTTCAACTGGCACGACGATCCGGTGGCGCTTGCCGCAAGCCCTGACATCGATATTTTTGTTGAATTGATCGGCGGCGAAGACGGTCCGGCATTAGATGCCATCAATGCGGCATTGGATAATGGAAAGCATGTTGTAACGGCCAACAAGGCTTTGGTCGCGACCCACGGCGAAATGCTGGCGAAAAAAGCTGAAAGCAAAAACCTGGCGATTGGATACGAATCTGCCGTTGCCGGTGGCATTCCCGTTATCAATGCAATCCGCGACAGCCTTGCTGGCAATAAGGTCTCGCGGATTTTCGGAATCCTGAACGGGACCTGTAATTATATTCTGACCCGGATGGAGAAAGATCGTCTCAGCTTCGCTGATGCACTCACAGAAGCGCAGTCTTTGGGATATGCTGAAGCTGATCCGACTTTCGATGTGGCCGGAAATGATACCGCCCACAAGCTTGCCATTCTCACCAGTCTGGCATTCGGCACAAAAATCAATCTGGATGCCGTTTATATCGAAGGTATTGAGAACATTACGCCGGAAGATATAGCGTCCGCGGCCCGGCTTGGTTACGCAATCAAATTACTGGGCGTAGCTTTGGAAACGGATAGCGGTATCGAGCAGCGGGTTCACCCGACTTTGGTGCTTCGGTCTGCGCTAATAGCGCAAGTAAGCGGTGTCACCAATGCTGTCGCCATTGATGGTGATGAAGTTGGCGAAGTGTTGCTGGTGGGTGCCGGAGCAGGGGGCGATGCAACTGCTTCAGCCGTTATTGGAGACCTGATCGGTATAGGGTTTGGGCAGGTCCGGCCGGTATTTGGGCGGCCGGGATCAAGTATGAATCCGCACGTGCAAGCCCGTTTGCGCGCGCATGAGGGTGGTTATTTCATTCGCCTCAACGTGCATGATCATCCGGGCGCATTCGCCGCAATTGCCGCCAGAATGGCCGAGCAGGACATTTCACTTGAGCATATTGTGCAACACCACGAAGATCATGATGCTGACAGCGGACGGCAATCTGTGACCATAATCACCCATGAAACCATGGAAGAGCATGTGCGGGTCGCTTTGAGCGCAATTCGCGAAGACGGCCATATCGATAACGAACCACAAATGATCCGAATAGAGCGATAAATATAAGAGGGAGATAATCGGATGGGTAATGAAAATTCAGGGGAGCAGGTGCTTGACCGTGTCCTGACACTGGAAATTGTCCGCGTGACAGAACGCGCCGCGATTGCCGCCGCCAGACTTAGCGGGCGCGGCGACGAGCACGCCGCTGATCAGGTGGCCGTGGATGCCATGCGCGAGGAACTGAACGCCCTGTCGATCAAAGGAATAGTCGTGATTGGCGAAGGCGAGCGCGACGAAGCGCCGATGCTGTATATTGGTGAGGAAGTCGGCAAAGGTACCGGTCAGGAAGTCGATATTGCGCTTGATCCGCTTGAGGGCACAACGATATGCGCCAAGGATATGCCAAATTCTCTGGCCGTAATCGCCATGGCGGAAAAGGGCAGCCTGCTGAATGCGCCCGATGTTTACATGGATAAAATCGCAATCGGACCGGGATATCCGGCTGGCATTGTTGATATCGACGCGGCA
This sequence comes from Hyphomicrobiales bacterium, assembly GCA_021775875.1. Taxonomy (GTDB): domain Bacteria; phylum Pseudomonadota; class Alphaproteobacteria; order Rhizobiales; family NORP267; genus NORP267. The sequence goes on from JAJFHA010000011.1 coordinate 269,999, forward strand.
CCGGCCGACAATATCAAAGCATTGGCCAAAGCCAAAGGCGTGCCGGTCAGTGAAATTACCGCCTGTATTCTGGACCGGCCCCGCCATGCCGCAATCATCGCAGCCGTTCGCGAAGCTGGCGCGGCAATCCGCTTGATTGGCGATGGCGATGTTGCCGGTGTTATCCACACCACCGACCCCGTAGAGACCGGAATCGATATCTATATGGGGGTTGGCGGTGCGCCAGAAGGTGTTCTGGCAGCCGCAGCCTTGCGCTGTATTGGTGGTCAGATGCAGGGGCGCCTGATCCTCGATACAGACGAGAAACGTGCCCGTGCCGCCCGCATGGGCGTTGAAGACCCAAACCGGATATATCATATGGAAGACATGGCCAGCGGCGATGTGCTTTTTTCGGCAACCGGGGTGACCGACGGCAATATGCTGATGGGTGTGAAATTTGAAAGAGACTATATCCGCACCGACACTCTTGTCATGAGGTCTTCAACTGGGACAGTACGCCGGGTCTCGGCGAAACACAGCCATAGTGAGAAATTCTCCAGCAAGACGAGTTAGGTCGCACAGATTGAATGGCCTTGTCGTCTGAAAACAACAAGTCCGGGACACCCGATCAGCCGCCATTTCTAGGCGTCGAAAATTCGGTGTCGGGGCGTCTTTGGCGGTCCCGGCTAAAACCCGGTAATGAGCGGTTGGCGTTGGCCATTGCCCAGACACTCGACTTGCCGGAATTGTTGGGCCGGGTTCTCGCCGGGCGCGGCGTCACGCAGGACATTGCAACAAAATTCCTTGATCCATCCATCCGCGACCAAATGCCCGACCCGTCTTCATTGCAGGATATGGACAAGGCTGCGGAAAGACTGGCTACTGCCATTAAAGCTGGTGAAAAAATCACAATCTTTGGCGATTATGATGTGGATGGCGCAACGTCATCCGCACTTCTTGCCCGGTTTTTGCAGTCTGTGGGATCAAACCCGGATATCTATATTCCCGACCGGATATTTGAGGGTTATGGCCCCAATATTGAGGCGATCAAGGAAATCAGGAAAAACGGCACGAGCCTGTTGGTAACGGTAGATTGCGGCACGGCGAGCCATGCGGTTTTTGGCGAAATGGCTGGGTCCGGGCTTGATATTATCGTGCTGGATCATCACCAGACAGATGCGGAACTGCCGCCAGCGCACGCGCTGGTAAACCCCAACCGTCAGGATGATTTAAGCGGCCTTGGCCATCTGGCAGCGGTCGGGGTGACATTCCTCACAATCGTGGCCCTCAATCGCGCTCTGCGTGATGCTGAATATTATTCGTCCACCCGTCCTGAACCCGATTTACTGCAATGGCTCGATCTGGTGGCGCTTGGAACCGTTTGCGATTCAGTGCCGCTCACAGGGCTCAATCGTGCCTTCGTGGCCAAGGGTTTGATTGCCATGGGCCATGGGCGCAATGTGGGCCTGCGCACGCTGCGTCAGGTATCACGCGCGTCGGGCCAGCCAAGCACCTATCATCTGGGATTTCTCGTCGGACCGCGGATCAATGCCGGTGGCCGGATCGGACGCGCTGACCTTGGCGCGACGCTGTTGACAATCGACGATGAATTCAAGGCAGGAGAGATCGCCGCCACCCTTGATCGATTGAACGGCGAGCGTCAGGAAATCGAACGCCTCACCGTGGAAGAAGCCCTTGTTGAAGCCGAAAGAGGTATGGGCAAACAGGGCGAACATTCCGTCATTGTGACCAGCGGCAATAATTGGCATCCGGGTGTGGTCGGTCTTGTTGCGACAAGAGTCAAAGACCGTTTCTCGGCCCCGACAATTGCAATCGCCTTCAACGATGCAGGCATCGGAACCGGCTCGGGTCGCTCCATTTCCGGTGTTGATCTGGGTAAGGCGATCCGCGAAGCCGTATCCGAAGGCATTTTGGTCAAGGGCGGCGGACACGCCATGGCGGCTGGGCTGACAATTGAGAAATCGCGTCTGGGTGATTTACGCACCTTCCTTGGCGAACGCCTGGCACAAAATGTGGAACAATCTCGCGCCAGCGACCATATCTCAATCGATGGCGCCTTGACCGCTTCAGCGGCAACACCAGCACTTGTCTCTATGTTGTCGCGAGCTGCGCCATACGGAATGGGCAACGCCGAACCTGTATTCTGTTTCCCTGCCCACAAAATTGCTTATGCCGACACAGTCGGTGCAGGGCATGTGAAAGTGAATTTGCAGGCGTCCGATGGTAAACGATTGGACGCAATCGCATTCCGCGCTGCCGATACGCCCCTTGGCGAATTGCTGTTGTCGCGCCCCACAATGCCGATACATGTCGCGGGCAGGCTTCGCCTCGATCATTGGCAGGGCCGGGAGCGGGTACAATTGCAGATTGCCGACGCCGCAATCCCCGGCAAAGCGTAACATTTGTGGATATGTTTTCCAGTTTTCAGTCTCAGTAAAACAATTCGCATATATATATTGCGTTCGGGGTCGATTCAGCTTTATAAGCTGCCTCGTTGTGCGCCCTTCGTCTATCGGTTAGGACGCCAGGTTTTCAACCTGGAAAGAGGGGTTCGATTCCCCTAGGGCGTACCAGCATTTCCCAATTCATCATCGCTGATAAAAATCATGCGCCTGTCCCTCTGGGCAAGCATGTTTTTTCCTTTGTCCAAATGGCCACATCCGTAACAGGATTTTGTCGCGCAGGATAAATATGCTTCGCCACCGCGCCTGTATGCAGCAACAATAACTGGACCATGGCGTTGCCCGGATAGAAGTGGATGCCCTGAACAAGGCTTCCAGTTGGGATTTGTTTTCAGCGTATTAAAGAAAGGCAATATGCGGCCAGGGAAAAATTTAAACAGCCAGGTTGGAATATTGAAGACAGACGCCGACACCAGCGCCCAAGCCGAAAGTGGCAGACCAAAAATCAAGACTTATGCACCAGTGATATTTGTCCGTGAATGTCCGATACCGAGGGTCTTTCTGCTGCTCTTCGAGATTTAGCGGTACATCTCCTGAGTACCGGCAGCGGACATCGCAATTACCTATTGACGATTTCTGCAGGATTTCCAGTCTGGTCTACTGCTACATCAATTAATCGGCCAGATATCGAGACAGCTCGCACGTAACACACACTTGGCCATGCGCTCCGGTCAAAGAAAAACAAAGCGGTAGCTTCAGACAGATCGCCGGGCACCATCTTCTCGGATTGGAGAATGGTCGAGAACAGCTCACGAAGCTCACTCACCCCACCTGCAATCTCGCTGGAAATTTCCACAAATTGAGATTTGGTATTCTCCCCCAACAAATCGATTTCTGCTCTGTCCAGACCTAAATTTTTGCTCACTTGCCCTAGATGTGGATGGATATAGCAGAGGCCGCTCACGCTGTGGTGGGCAATGCTATGGACAACACTGCGGAGTCGCTTCGTGTTCAACATCAGGCAAAATAACATTGATACGGGTGATTTTACAAAACAAATTGAGTTTGCATCGGGTCGGAAGCGGAAATGTAAACTGATGCCTCGCGGGGTCCGTTGAAGGTGCTCCGTTCGCCATAAACGAATTGTGCACAAATCAATATATACAAGCCCGCATGGCTAAGCTTTGCGTCTACCATTCCCCTATATTTTCCATGCTGGCCCATGGTTCCGCTATTCCCAAAGCATCGCCTTTTTGCAGGAATTCAATCGAGATATTATCCGGTGACCGCACAAACGCCATGCGCCCATCGCGCGGTGGCCGGTTTATAATCACGCCAGCATCCGTCAGGCTTTGGCAAAGGCTGTAAATATCATCGACCTCAAAGGCCAGATGACCGAAATTGCGCCCCTCGTCGTAATCCTGATCGTCCCAGTTATAAGTGAGTTCCAGAAGCGGAGCCTGGTTGGCAGCCCCGGACACTTTATCCTCGGATGCAGCGAGGAAAATCAGTGAAAAACGGGCGTCTTCAAATTCTTTTCGTCTCACTTCGACCATGCCGAGTTTGCCGCAGTAAAAATCCAGCGAAGTATTCAGATTTTTGACCCGGATCATCGTATGCAAATATCTCATTTGAGTTCCTTGGTTTGAATTCATAGACCTACTGAAAGCTTTTCTATCCTGGATCCATGTAAGTGAATTGATGATCAATAACGCGAAAATAGCACGAAAGAAAATGAGCAAGATCAAATTTTTCTATGCGAATCAAGTTTGATAATTTTCGCAGCAATTGAATATTTTTAATGAATTTTGGGCTGGCAACAAGCTTCATTAGTCTTGCAAACCTGTTGTCCTTACGTCAGAGAACAATACCCGTAAAATTCTTCAATTCACTATCCAAAAAAAGAAAATCAAACGTTTTCAAGAGATTGTAGGAAATATTTACTGTAGATTTTGCCAAATATGGATGTGTCATTCACAGGGTAGCCAAAATCGGGACTTTCCCCACGATAGTCCGGTGCTATGTTGAAGAACAGAGAAAATGACAGGTTTGATCTGTTTGGGAAGGTGGTTCCCTGTTGGTTGAGTGAGGTGATGCGGTATGGGGGAAATTGAGCCGGACGAACTGGCGATTGATTTTGAAAATATCGACGAAGCGAGCGTCGATGTTATTGAAATTTCGGGAACCATCAAATGGTTTGATGCGTCTCGTGGCTATGGATTTATCGTCCCTGATAGCGGCATTCCGGACGTTTTGTTGCATGTTACATGCCTGCGCCGGGACGGATTTCACACCGCATATGAAGGTGCCAGAGTGGTTTGCGAGGCGCTGAAGCGTCCGCGCGGTATCCAAGCCTTCAAGATTTTATCGATGGATGAATCGACGGCTTTCCACCCTTCAGAGTTGCAGCCACCCCGTACTCATGTCAGCGTAACGCCAACAAGTGAGTTGGAGCGTGCAGAAGTCAAATGGTTCAATCGCGTACGTGGATACGGCTTCCTGACACAGGGACCGGAAACCTCGGATATTTTCGTCCATATGGAAACCCTGCGCCAATACGGCATAGCAGAATTGATCCCGGGCCAGTTTGTAAAGGTCAGATGGGGCAATGGCAGCAAGGGGCGGATGGCGGCGGAAATTTATCCAGATGGCGATATCCCGTCGGCAATCAACACCAACTGATACTTTCGTTGTTGTCACGACTGGCAATTTTCAACGTCATTTTTTTGGCCTTGATACTGGTTGGCGCACATTGCGGTGCACTTGCTGCTGAGGATACGCTCGCGATAGAAACCCGGTCTGGAACTGAAACCTTCCAGATCGAATTTGCCAATACCCCAGAACAACGATCACAGGGTTTAATGTTTCGCCAGTCATTGGCGGCAGATAGTGGAATGCTGTTTGATTTCGGCGATCCACACGAGGTCGCCATGTGGATGAAAAACACATATATTTCGCTTGATATGATATTCATCCGGGCCGATGGGGTTATCCATCGCATTCAGCGAGATACCGAACCCCATTCTCTCACCACCATTTCTTCAAAAGGGAATGTCGCCGCCGTATTGGAAGTGTCAGCGGGGGTTACCCAAAGGTTGAATATTCAGCCTGGTGATGTGGTCAGGCATGAAATGTTTAGCCAATAGGGCACAGGAGCAATGAAAATGGTACATGACGGCATCGCATCCTTTCACGAAGATATGAAAACCTGGCGACAGGATATCCACGCGCATCCGGAAACAGCATTTGAAGAATTCAGAACGTCTGATCTGGTCGCGGCCAAACTGGAAGAATTTGGCATCGAAGTTCACCGTGGCCTCGCAGGAACCGGCGTTGTCGGCGTTCTGAAAGGAACTGGCGGCGGAGATAAATCGATCGGCTTGCGTGCAGATATGGATGCACTCGATATTATCGAGCAGACCAACCTTAAATATAGCTCCAGAAACGAAGGCAAGATGCATGCTTGCGGCCATGATGGTCACACCACCATGTTGCTGGGCGCCGCTCGTTACCTTTCGGAAAACCGGGATTTCTCTGGGATCGTGCATTTCATTTTTCAGCCGGCGGAAGAAAATGAAGGCGGCGGCGAAAAGATGGTCCAGGACGGCCTGTTCGAGCAATTTCCCATGGATCAGGTTTATGGCTTGCACAATTGGCCCGGAATGCCGGTCGGCCAGATGGGGGTGCGTGTAGGCCCCGTCATGGCTTCAACCGATACCTTCGAGCTTGTTGTCACCGGTAAAGGCTCTCATGCCGCAATGCCGCATCAGGGGATCGATACCATCGTAATCGCGGCAGAGATTGTGGGGGCTTTGCAAACAATCGCCAGTCGCATGTTCGATCCTGTAGATTCGGTGGTGGTTTCCGTCACTCAGTTTCACGGTGGCGATACCTGGAACGTCATTCCGGAAGAAGTAATATTGCGCGGCACCGTCCGGGCCTTCAAAGAGGAAGTGCAGGACAAGCTGGAACCGGCGATCAAAAAAATCGCGGAAGGCATTGTGGCCAGCCACGGTGCCACCGTTTCAGTTAAGTTCAAACGCGGATACCCGCCGACGGTGAATAGTGTTGCTGAAACCGCTGTTGCGACAGCAGCTGCCTCGCGTTTGCTGGGGGCTGAGAATGTGGTCGATGATCGTAACCCGAGTATGGGCGCTGAGGATTTTGCATTTTTGTTGCGAGAAAGGCCAGGCTCTTATGCCTGGATCGGGGCAGGGGAAGACCATGTGAACCTTCACAACCCGGCCTATGATTTCAACGACGATTTGCTGCCAATTGGTGCCAGCTACTGGGTTAACCTTGTGGAAGATATTTTGGGTGCATAATTCTTGTCCAAGAAGTAGAAATTTCTCTGATATCGCTTGAGCCGGAGCCAGCTTTCTGGCATAGGCGGAGTTGGATCTGGTAAACGGGGCATGGCGCAGTCTGGTAGCGCACCTGGTTTGGGACCAGGGGGTCGTAAGTTCGAATCTTACTGCCCCGACCAGAACCGGCAAAATTGGTTTTTAGAAACCATTTTTGAAACATCAAGGTGGATGATTAAATGTCAGCACGAATTTATCAACCTGCCAAAAACGCCATGCAGTCCGGACGCGCCGGTGAATCCCTCTGGGTGCTGGAATTTGAGCGTGAGCGACCAAACAATGTCGAACCATTGATGGGCTGGACATCATCATCAGACATGCAGGTTCAGGTGAAACTGAAATTCGCTACCCAACAGGAAGCGGTCGCTTACGCGAAACGTAACGGCCTTGGCTTTGTGGTCCGTGAAGCAAATTCCAGACAGCAAAAACCCTCTTCCTACGCGGATAATTTCCGCTTTGGTCGCCAGGAAAACTGGACCCACTAGCCAAAATCAATATTGGCCCCGTAGCTCAGCTGGATAGAGCAGCGGACTTCTAATCCGCAGGTCGCACGTTCGAATCGTGCCGGGGTCGCCAATATTCACGTGACCCGCAATCTCACTAAAGAACAGCAGACAAGGCCCAGAAGACGGCGGCGGCCATAACGGCTGTGGCAGGCACCGAGATGAACCAGGCGGCTATGATTGTGGTGAAATGGGCGCGGCGTACCAGCTTGCGAATGCGGGCATCTTTGCGCGCAACCGGGGCCGGGCTTGCCGGGCTGTCTGCGTCCTTGTTTGGTTTTCTACTGAGAACATAATCCCGCCTGCGTGTGCTGTGGGTGGTGTAATATTCCCGGAAAAACCCAACACCGAATACGGCCCCGACAGCTATATGAGTTGAGCTGACGGGCAAGCCCAGGGCGGACGCAAAAATAACCGTGATGGCCGCAGAGAGTGCAACACAGAAAGCCCGCATGGGGTTCATGCGGGTGATTTCAGCTCCCACCAGGCGGATCATCCGGGGGCCGAACAGAAATAATCCAAGACTGATGCCAACCGCACCAATCACCATCACCCATATTGGAATAACGACGCGTGCCGCAATTTCTCCCGATTGGGCTGAATGTAGAATGGCCGCTAGTGGGCCAACCGCGTTGGCTACGTCGTTGGCACCATGCGCAAAAGAAAGCAGGGCAGCAGAACAAATCAGCGGCAGGCGAAACAGGATGCGAAGAGATTCGTTGCGGTTCTCCAGTCCATCAGACAACTTCCGGATCCAGGGTCTGAGCAACACAACAGCGCCAACGAAAACCGCGCCACCGATCATAAGAACTGTCACGGAATCCGGCTTCCAGACCCGTTTAAACCCCTTCACCAGCAGATAACTCGTAAAGACCGAAGCCATGATCGCAATCAATATTGGCACCCAGCGCCTGGCGGCAGCAATTTTGTCTTCCCGATAAATGATGTTGATCTTGATGAAGGCCAAAAACAGAGCGGCAATCAAACCGCCAAGGAAGGGCGAAATCACCCAACTCGCGGCGATCTTGCCCATAGTTACCCAATTAACCGCATTGAAGCCAACGGCGGCGATACCTGCGCCCATAACGCCGCCCACAACCGAATGGGTGGTTGATACCGGCGCACCCACATAGGTCGCGAGGTTTACCCAGACAGCGGCGGCAAGCAGAGCCGCCATCATAGCCCAGACAAAAATCTGGCTATCGGGGACGAGCGACGGATCGATAATGCCTTTAGAGATAGTTGAGACAACATCGCCACCGGCAATCAGCGCACCGGCACTTTCAAATACAGCCGCAATCACCAAAGCGCCCATTAGCGTGAGGGCGCGCGAGCCAACAGCGGGCCCTACATTATTGGCCACATCGTTGGCGCCAATATTGAGGGCCATATAGCCGCCCAGCATCGCGGCGACGATAATGAACACAAAATTTGGTTGGGGTCCGACAGAAATACTGGCAACAATACCGGCGAGAGCCAGGAATAAAATACCAATACCAACGGCAAAAACAGGACGCGCGGAAGAGAGAAGCGCCGCATTGACCTCGGCCATTCTGGTAAGGTCTTTGTCGAGTGTTTCTTTTCTCAACTCTACGCCTGGATCATCCGACTGATTGTCACTTCCTGACATATCTTCCTCCCGGATCCGCCTGTTTCTCATCAAATATTAGCTGAATTATTTTGTCGTGACATACCTCAACCGAATATTCCCCTACATAGTCTATTCGATGATTCCTGAACACAAAAATTTAGAGAGTATCCAGACAATTTCCCCATATGAATTTTATGTCCTTGATTGATATCAAGTTGATAAAAATGAGGTGGAGGGTTTTGTGGTCTGGCGAAATTTACGCCAGAAAAAGAACCTGGAATACTGGCTCACGAGTAAAATTTAAGGCTAAAAATCTCAACGTGCAATGTCGCTAAAAGCTTTCGTACAAATTAGTAATTTTAAAAGCCTTTGCCCCTATTTTATAGAGGTGTACTTTTAATAACAACATTGGCCAAAACGAGTATTATGTGATTAGAACGGATTTTCGGTAACAGCGGAAATTAGGCGTGTATAGATCGCAATGGTATATTTCTGTGAGATTTTCCGAGATTGATATCGATGCCTCATAATAATTCTCAGTCCGGAGCAGACTCCTCCAATCACGGTAAAACCGAACTTGGTGCTGTAATGCATGCAAGTAAGGGTGCCTTCATTGTCACTGGCTTGTTCAGCATGATCATCAATATTTTGATGCTCACAGGCCCATTATTTATGCTCCAGATTTATGACCGGGTTTTGTCCAGTGGTTCGATCCCGACCCTCGTGGCGTTGTTCATTCTTGTTGCTATATTATTTGCGTTTCTCGGACTTTTGGAGATGGTGCGCTCACGGGTGATGATTAGGGTCGGAGCTCGCATGGCTGAACGGCTATCCAGTCGTGTGTTCAGCGCAATAATCAAAACCAGCATTATCGGCAGGACCAAGGTCAATACCGGTGGGGCATTGGCAGAACTAGAGGCTTTACGCCAATTTTTGAGTGGCAACGGGCCATTTGTTTTTTTTGATGCACCCTGGGTGTTCCTCTATATCGGTGTCATATTTTTCTTCCATTGGACCTTAGGATTGCTCGCGCTGGTAGGTGCGATTGTGCTGTTTATTTTGGCACTTCTGAATGATTTTAGAACACGCAAGCTATTGATCTCAGCAGCACAGGCATCAGGTACCGGCAACAAATTTGTTGAAACCGGACGTCGCAACGCTGAAGTGTTGACCGTTATGGGGATGCAGAAATCATTTCTCGGAATCTGGAAAAATGAACATGATAAAGCGCTGTCCCAACATGTGGAAGCAAGTGACCGAGGCGGCACAATTTCTTCTATTACCAAAGGGTTGCGGCTATTTCTTCAGTCAGCGATGTTAGCCGCTGGTGCTGCTTTGGCGGTCCAGCAATTAATCTCGCCCGGGACCATGATTGCGGCATCAATCATTATGGGGCGAGCATTACAACCTGTCGAACAGGGCATCGGTCAATGGCGCGGGTTCGTGCGTGCGCGCCAAGCATACCGGATGCTTAACAATTTGCTGGCCGCGACTCAGGATGTTCCCCAGCAAATGGACCTTCCGGTGCCAAAGGGTGCCGTTAAGGTGGAGCATTTGCGGATTGCTGTCCCGGGCACCCAGAAACTGATCCTGAACAATGTTAATTTTGCCATCAAACCCGGTAGTGGTTTGGGTGTTGTCGGGCCAAGCGCTTCGGGGAAATCCAGTCTCTTGAGAGCGTTGACCGGCATTTGGATGCCCGTGGGCGGGTCAGTTCGTCTGGACAATGCAACATTGGATCAGTGGGACCCTGAGATACTTGGAAAACATATCGGCTATCTGCCGCAGGACGTGGAGCTGTTTGCTGGCACCGTAAAAGATAATATTTCACGATTTGATCCAGACGCGTCTGGTGAAGACGTTATATCTGCAGCTCAGAATTCCGGTATCCATGAGATGGTTCTCCAGTTGACTGGCGGGTATGATTTTGAAGTCGGGGACTTTGGTGAAAATTTATCAGCAGGTCAGCGCCAGCGGGTAGGATTGGCGCGGGCGCTTTATCATGATCCACCGCTGATATTGCTGGATGAACCAAATTCTAATCTCGATGTGGCAGGTGACATAGCCCTAACCCAGACAATTCTGGGATTGCGGGCGCGGGGGCGAACAGTGATCATTGTTGCGCACAGGAAAAGCGCGATCGAGGCGGTAGATCAGTTGTTGTATCTGGAAGCAGGAAGCCAGCAATTATTTGGCCCCAAAGATGAGGTTCTAAGAAGTATTGCGGAAAGCAGCCAAAAGGCTGCTTCGCAAAAACAGGCCCGCTTGGCGGCCAGCGCCGTAAAGCAATAATGTGTTCAAGAATATTAATAGGGACAAACCAGTCTGATGACGAGTGATCAGGAAATATCGACCAGCCTGCGCCGTTGGGTGATATTCGGATTCATATCAATGGTCGGCATCATCGGCGTTGTTGGCGGCTGGATGGCTTATGCTTCCATCAGCGGTGCAATCATCGCGCCGGGTACGGTTTCTGTCGAGACAAATATCAAGACTGTGCAGCATCTTGAAGGTGGCATTGTTGGTGAAATCCTTGTTGCCAATGGCGACACGGTATCTGAAGGCGAGATTTTATTGCGATTGGACGATACGGTCGCGAAAATCAACCTGGCGATCGTCAACGACCAACTTTACGAATTGTACGCCGACAATGCGCGCCTGGAGACCGAACTGGATGGCAGTAACGAGGTGGTGTTTCCGGAATCCCTCCTCAGCCTGTCTGATCTACCTGATGTAGAAGAGGTTATGCAGGCCCAGCGTGATTTGCTGATTGTCCGGCGCGAAAGTCGGCTCGGCCAGGTCGAATTGCTCAACCAGACTATTTTTCAACTTAATGAGGAAATTGGTGGGGTTGAAGCGCAGCGAGCGGCCCAAATCAAGCAATCTGAGCTGATCAACCAGGAAATAGAATCTCTGAGACCTTTGCAGGAGCGGGGTCTGGTCAGCCAGCAGCGGGTATTGTCGCTGGAACGTGAGGCAGCGCGTCTTGAAGGCATATTCGGGGATCTGACAGCTAATATTTCCCGTGCCCATGGCCAGATAAAAGAAACTGAACTCCAGATAACGCAGCTCGACAAGGAGTTCCACGAGGAAGGTCTGACAAGTATCCGCAACAACAATGTCAGGATTTCAGAATTGGAAGAGCGCCTGCTTGCATTCAATGAACAGTTGCGCCATATCGATATCCGCGCACCACAGGCAGGTCGGGTGCACAATCTTGAATTTCACACAATCGGTGGCGTCATTTCCCCTGCTACGCCGATCCTCCAGATCATTCCCATCAATGATGTTCTTATCATCGATGCACGCGTTAATCCGAACAATATTGATGAAATAACAATAGGCCAGGATGCTGTCATCAGGCTGTCTGCTTTCAACAGCCGCACAACGCCGGAATTAAAAGGCAGTATTATCGGTGTGTCCCCGGAACGTATTGTCGATGCCGCCACAGGCGAAGCATATTTCAATGCCGAGATAGAAATATCAGAAGGTGAACTTTCTCGCCTTGAAAACAAGGTTCTTGTTCCTGGAATGCCTGCGGAAGTATTTATACGTACCAGCGCGCGCACTGTCTGGAGCTATCTGATCAAACCTTTCACCGACCAATTATCGCGCGCCTTTCGCGAAGAGTGACCCACATTCACGGCTTGCTCTCCTCGGGGGCGGCAAAATCAATTTCTGCCGATTTGCTAAAATTCTTTATCTCAAAATTCTGCCTACTGACCGCTTGAATCATTCGCCCGACACGATCCGATTGTGATGAATGTGCGCGAAGAACTGATCCATGTTGTGAACGATTTTAACAGCGCGACATTCATTAAATCTATGTCATAGCGCAGATAATTCCGGCGTTGCCGTCTGCTCAATTGGATGGTTCCAAGCGACCTTTGATAATTTTGCGGGTCGCCGTCATCGGCATATCATCGACAATTTCCAGCTGTTCGGGATGCTTCAACTTTACGATGTTGTTGTCACCAAGATAAGTGCAGATTTCGTCAAGTGTGATCGTTTGGTCGCCAGCTAGCGTGACGAATACACAGGCCCGTTCGCCCAACACCGGGTCGGGTGTCGGTACGATAGCAGCCAAGGAAATCTTGGGGTGCTTCATGAGCAACTCTTCAACATCAAGCGGATTATATTTGATCCCGCCCCGGTTGATGACATCCTTGATACGCCCGGTGATCGTGACATAGCCATTATCGTTCATGGTGGCGAGATCGCCGGAACGAAACCATTTATCCTCGGTAAAAGCGTTTTTATTGGCTGCCGGATTGTCGAAATATCCTGGAAACAACAAATTTCCTCGGACTTGCAATTCGCCTTCTTCGCCAACGGCGGCCGGGGTCTCATCTTCCCGCATCAGGCGCACTTCGGTGCCCGGACTTGGCGGACCAGCAGTAGATTGAACAAGATCGGGCGGTGAGGAGGGGCGGGTATAAAGCCCGGCCTGGGTCTCGGTCATGCCCCATAATTGCGTCACTTTGCCGTCCGGCATTTCTTTACCGAAACGGGCAGCGAGGTCTGGCGGAACCGCGCTTCCTGAAAGAACAGCAAGGCGCAATGATGAAATATCGTGGGCATCAAACACACTGGTTTGCAGGCACGCTGCGATATGCGCTGGTGCAGTGAACAAGGCTGTAGCTTTGAATTTTTCGATCAATCTGCCCATTTCCGGCGGCGAGAAAATTGGCAACATGATGTTGGTAGCACCAACTGAGAGCGCCAGATGCACATTATAAACCCCGAACAAATGCCCGTAAGGCGCAGCCGATATGATCCGGTCGGCCGCTGTTATTTCATGCTCGGGCGCCCCGAGCCGGGCGTTGGACAGAATATTGTGATAGCTGAGCGGTGCTCCCTTGGGGCTGTCCGTTGTGCCGGAAGTATATAGCAACAATACCGGGTCGGCGGCGGCGGGGTTATTATCCGGCATCGTCCGGGCGTCTGCCGTCATGACTTCTTCAAGCGGTACACACCCCTCTACCTCGCCGCCAAAGACAATGACGGTCTCAAGCGAGGGCAGGGTGTTTTTCAAGGCTAACGCGGCTTCTGCAGAATGAAAGTCATTGATGACAGCCGGACATATGATCGCAACAGCTTTGTTGTGTGCCAATAGCCCTCCCGTTTCCTTGGCGCGGTAGGGCATGTAGACGGTAGACATCACCGCGCCCAAAGTGGCTATTGCAAAATAACAAATCAGGTATTCCGGATTATTCGGCAGTTGGACGGCGACGACATCGCCTTTTCCAACGCCAACTTTATGTAGTCCCGCCGCAGTCTGCCGTACTTTTTCCAGAAGGGTGGCATGGGTGTATGATCCGCTCTCGGATTCAATTGCACTGCCGTCTGGATTTTCGCGGGCGTTGCGTTCCAGCCAGATGGTAAATGTATCGTCCCGCCAATATCCCTGTTCGATATAATAGCGCGCCCGGTCCGGGTCGTAGGTCATCGCCGCCTTGAGTTTCAGAGCATTTGGTTTCATCGGGGCAATTTCCTCCGGCGCGACAAAACGCTCTTTTCTAAATCGCTTATTTCCACCGAGATTGTTGAGACGGTGATATTTATCAGTTTGAATATGGCGACGTTCAACGAGGTTGCGGATCAGGGTTACCTGTTTGCCGGTCAAACCGGTTTTTTTGGATATTTCCTGGTCTGAAAGACCAAGCCCCGCCCGTTGCGCCTCGACGGCGTCGAAATCCTTCTCGCGGACAGGGTCGCCGCGACGCACCTGTAGATTGTGGCTGAGATCAAAAACCAGTTCACCAAAGGTTTCAATCATCGCGTCAGTGACGCCGATTTGCGCCCGCGTCAGACCGGCAGTCATGCTTGTTCCTTGGCGGCCTGGCGCGCATCCCGGCGGCGGATCGGGTCTGCCATCGGCGCGCGCGTAGCGATCGGGCAAACCCGCATACATTCAAAACATTGCGCCAACAACCCGCCTGATCCCACCGACATTTTGTACCACAACATGGTGGCATCCAGGTCGTACAACACGTCGTCGCGAGCCTGCGACGTTTCAGCGTCAATCGATTTAGAGATCATTTTCGGTACAGCTTCATACTGTTCCGCAAGCTCGGCGCATTTGGACATTTCGTAGCGCATTTCAGCCTGATTACCGGCTTCGTCAATTTTCCCGCTCAAACATTGCGCCGGGCAAAATTTCATGCAGGGCGTCTCACCAATTTTGCGATACATATCGACGCAAGAGGGGTGCGGACACGGATTTTCGGGCATGGTTGGATCCGGCTCCAGCTCCAGCTCGGTGAAGATGGACGCAAAATACATATAGCCAAATTCTGGATGCAGCAGGATATCGCCAGCCAGCGACCGGGCCCCAAGCCCTGCCAATTCAGCGTGCAGCTTCACGCTCTGCAACGGCACCCGCGGACCTTTTTCATTATCCAGATCAGGCGGGCAATAGACAGAACGCTCGCCGTATCTGTTTTCAATAAAAAAGGCACACCCATAAGCGATGCCGTAGGCTCTGGTTTCGGTGCTGCCGAAATAGGCAAGCGCTTTGGCAGGTACGGTCCATGCGCCCTGGGTTTGGCCACCTACACCAACGGAAATAACCGATTTCACCTTGGGCATGATATCGGCAGGGCGATGCCCGGCAGGTGCGATCCGGTTAATGGCGTCTAGATCAGCAACACCTGCAACCAACGCTCCCTTGCTGAGGCAATATTTCAGGATGGCATCTTTGGCGTCCAGACTATCGCTGTGACGGTCCTCAGGTTGCTGAGTTTTCTTTTCCATGACGCCCACTAAACTCCCCGAATAAAGGCTCATTCCAAATGTACCCCCAGAAAGATTGTGACCAATCAGAGCTGACAAGTAAACGCCACAAACGTGGTTTTCAAGCTGGCCGCTTCGACATTGAACTTGCACCCCGATCGGAATCATATGTTGATGAGGTTCGGACGGGATCAACGGATTCGGCGGATACAGGAGAAATTTTTATGGACGATATGTTTGAAAAAGGCCTCGCCAAGCGCAAGGCAACGTTGGGCGCAGAATATGTGGAGAAAAATTTGGCGGCAGCGGATGATTTCACCCTGCCATTCCAGGAGGCCATGACCACATGGTGTTGGGGTTTTGGGTGGGGTGACGAGATTATCGATGTAAAAACCAGGTCGATGATGAACCTCGCGATGATTGGCGCGCTTGGCAAAATGCACGAATGGGAACTTCATTGTCGCGGCGCTATCACCAACGGCGTCACCAAGGAAGAAATCCGCGCCATCATCCACGTAGTTGCGATATATTGCGGCGTGCCGCAAAGCCTTGAATGTTTTCGTGCGGCCAGAAAAGTCCTTGAGGAAGAGGGACTTTTGTAAATATTTGGTATTTTGTCATGGTTGAGTTTAATCCGGCAGAAATAGAAATAGCTGTGTCTGACGCTGGGCTTGTTCCGTTCGGCTGGATTGTCTTGGACCGCAATGATTTGGCCGGATTGCCGATAGAGTTTCCAGAACAAATATTATTGTTGCTGCTCGGCAATGCCGGAGCTGCCATGTGGAAGCGTTTCAGCGAGGTTGCGGACCAGCATGGCCAGTCTTTGGATGCTTGGTGCGAGGCGACGATAGGCGCAATCGCGGATAAATTTCAGGCCCGGGCATTTTATCCATTTGAGAAACCTCACCTGCCATTTCAGCAATGGGCGGTTCAGACGGGTTCGTTTTTCAAATCGCCGCTTGGCCTGACGATCCATCCCGAATATGGCCTCTGGCACAGTTTTCGCGGGGCGTTGTTTTTTGCTAATGCTCATGACATTCCGATAACTGAACCACAGGTTTCGCCGTGCAGGTCATGCGCCGACCGACCCTGCCTGACCTCATGCCCGGTAAATGCTTTTAACGGCATGGAATATGACGTGCCGGCCTGTGTCGATCATCTCAAA
Organism: Hyphomicrobiales bacterium; assembly: GCA_021775875.1. GTDB lineage: Bacteria > Pseudomonadota > Alphaproteobacteria > Rhizobiales > NORP267 > NORP267. The sequence continues at coordinate 286,759 of JAJFHA010000011.1, forward strand.
ACAAGCGACACAACAAACTGCCTGCAATCGGCCTGTGCCGCACGTCGCGGCTGCCCAATCGGCAAGGAATATATGTACACCAAACCTCAGGCGACGTTCCACATGGAATCTTTCATGAGGTCGTTCGGCTAGGTTGGATTTCGTTAGCTCAGCGGGCTTTCCGGTTGACCAATGTGATTCCGACACAAACCATGGCGAGAGCGCCGATGATCGAGATTGAGATGTCTTCCTTCAAAATCAACCAGCCGAAAAACACGCCAAATACCGGTGACAGAAACCCAAACGAAGCCATATCTGACGCCGGGTAGATTGTTAATATCCAGAACCAGACCAAAAATCCGACACAGATAATGACAAGCACTTGGAACGTAAATATTGCTATGATCAGGGGCGTAACGTCACGGATCAGGTCGCCAAACAATGGCGCCAATGCCAGCAGAATGACGGACGACATGACAAGCTGATACAAAAGCAACATTTCAGGAGATGATCGCGACAATTTTGTTGCCCGTGCCAACAACGCAATGGCAGCCCAAAAAACTGCAGCCGCCAAGCTCATCATATCTCCGAGCAACTGGTTGTCAGAGGCGATTGTGGATTTGTCATAAAAAGCAACCGTGACACCAACAATGGCGATTGTCAGGCCAAGTATTTTAATCGCCGTCAGGCGTTCCCCGGGGATTAAAAAATGCGCGCCGACCGCAACCCATAGCGGCATCGTGTAGAACAGAATCGAAGCCCGCGCGACGCTGGTATATTCAAGCGATTCAAACAGCAACAGGAATTCCATTGCAAAAACGGTCCCGCATATCATTCCAGGCACAAGGCTGCCGTCAGAAATTGAGAGCTTCTTTTTTTTCCAGATTGAATAAAGCAGAACCGGTAGCAGCGCGCACAATGACCTGAAACCCGCCTGGAATACAGGTTGAAAGCCCATATTGACCATTTTGACCAGAACCTGATTCAAGCCCAATAATGCTGAAAAAACCAGCAAAATGGTTCCCGCAAAAGCATCGATCCGGTCTTTACGCTCTGTCATTTCTTTTACTTATTCCTGCAAATCAAGATCTCTTATTAATCTGGACTTTCCGCAATATTCAAAAGATAAATACCATAATCGGAATGTTCCAGTTCGTGTCCGAGGCGTATCAGGTCATTTTGACTGATAAAGCCCATGCGGAAGGCGATTTCTTCGGGGCAAGCGATGCGAAAACCTTGCCGTTTTTCAAGCGTGCGAATAAAGTTTGAGGCGTCATTGAGAGAGTCTGGCGTTCCCGTATCCAGCCACGCATAGCCCCGTCCGAGTTTTTCAACATATAGCTCGCCGCGTTGCAGATAAGCGGCATTTACATCCGTAATTTCAAGTTCGCCCCGCGCTGATTTTGTTAGTGACGCGGCAATATCGACAACCTGCTGGTCGTAAAAATAAAGCCCTGTGACGGCCCATTTTGATTTTGGTTGGCTGGGTTTTTCTTCAAGCGAGATTGCCCGGCCGTCACCATCAAATTCTACAACTCCGTACCGCTCCGGGTCGGTCACCTGATAAGCAAAAACCCTGGCACCAGTCTGGTGGGCGCTCGCATCGGCAAGGATGTCGCTAAATCCGTGGCCGTAAAAAATATTATCACCGAGAATGAGCGCAGACGGATGTCCGGTGACAAAATCAGCGCCGATTATGTAAGCTTGCGCCAATCCGCCCGGCTCTGGCTGTTCTGCATATGAAAAAGACACACCCCATTTCTCGCCGTCGCCAAGCAGATGTTTGTAATGGGGAAGGTCGTCGGGCGTGGAGATGATCAGGATGTCGCGGATGCCTGCCAGCATCAATGTGGTCAGGGGATAATAAATCATCGGCTTGTCGTAGACCGGAAGCAGTTGTTTCGACATTGCCATGGTCATGGGGTGCAGCCGCGTGCCCCTGCCGCCTGCCAGGATAATACCTTTCATATTTGCTCCCTGGCTTAAATATCACTGCTCGTGCGTAGCTTATCATTATGTAATCGCCGTACGCATTCGGCGATATTGACCTGCCATGAAGGCAAGCGCAAACCGAAATTTTTGTCGAGTTTGCTGCAATCAAGTCGGGAATTGGCGGGCCGCTTTGCCGGGCTTGGGAATTCGCTTGCCCGGATGGGATGAATTTCAGTCACCGGGCCACCGATTTGTTTTGATTGGATGAATGTTTCGCACGCCACATCGTACCAACTGGCATCGCCCGTGCCAGCAGCATGATAAATGCCCCAGGGGATATCTTCGTACCGGTCCTGAAAAATTTGCCCAGCCATGGCAACAATGCAGTCTGCCAGGTCTGGGGCGTAAGTCGGATTTCCGAATTGATCATCGACCACTTTGATTTCGTCGCGAGTTACGGCAAGCCTCAACATGGTTTCGACAAAATTTCGTCCAAACGAGCTGTAGAGCCATGCGGTGCGTAAAATAATGTAGCGGGCACATGTGTCTGCCACGCGCTGTTCACCCGCAAGTTTGGAGCGCCCGTAAGCGCTTGTCGGCGCGACGAAATCGTCTTCCCTATAGGGATGAATTTTGGTGCCATCAAAAACATAATCGGTGGAAATGTGTATGAGCGGAATGCCATGGCGTTCACAAATTTGCGCGATATGACCTGCGCCATCTGCATTGATTTTGCGAGCCAGCTCTTCTTCAGCCTCCGCCTGGTCAACATTGGTATAGGCGGCGGTGTTGATCACAAGGTGAGGTTCAAACCGGTCAAAGGATTTTGAAATTGTATCGGGCAATAACAAGTCCAGTTGTGGGCGGCCAAGCGCATTGAGTTGCCAGTTCTCAGGTAGACGAGCCTCACCAAGCGAGCGGGCCAGTTGGCCATTTGCACCTGTCACCAAAACCTTCATGGTTCAATGCCTGTCCTTTGCCACAACGGCATCGCCGGTCAGGCCGAGGCGTTTTCCCAAGTCATTTTTCTGGAGCAGGGGAGCCCACCATGCGGGATTTTCAAGATACCAGTATACGGTTTTCTCAATACCGCTGGAGAAATCCTCTTTGGCCTTCCAGCCCAATTCGGTTTCGAGTTTGGACGCATCAATCGCATAACGGGCGTCATGCCCCGGTCGATCAGATACGAAAGAAATTTTCTCCTTGTGAGGGGAGGTGTCCGGACAAGCTTCGTCCATCAGGTCGCAGACATGTTTAACCACCTGAAGATTGGTCAGCTCATTTTTGCCGCCAATATTATATTTTTCACCAACTCGCCCTTTGGTCAAAATAACAAATAGTGCGCGAACATGGTCATCAACATACAACCAGTCACGGACGTTTGAGCCGTCGCCATAAACTGGTAAATCTCTGCCTTCACGCGCACTCAGGATCATCAGAGGGATCAGCTTTTCAGGAAACTGGCAGGGACCGTAATTGTTGGAACAATTGGAAATCAGGGCTGGGAAGCCATAAGTCCGGTGCCAGGCAATTGCCAGATGATCCGACGCCGCCTTGCTGGCAGAATAGGGAGAGCCTGGATCATACGCGGAAGCTTCGTGAAACAATCCATCCGCTCCGAGTGACCCGAAAACTTCGTCCGTTGAAACATGCAGAAATCGGAAATCGCTTCGCGCCGCGTCGTCAAGTGAATCCCAATAGGCGCGGGCGGCTTCTATCAGGGTATAGGTGCCCATAATGTTGGTTTGCATGAATGCATCCGACCCGGTGATCGAGCGATCAACATGACTTTCAGCCGCCAGATGGATCACGGCGTCAGGTGCAAATTCAGCAAACGCCAAATCCAGAGCTGCCCGATCACAAATGTCGGCCTTGCAAAAATCGTAATTATCGCTGTCTGAAATGGAGGCCAGCGATTGCAGGTTGGCGGCGTAGGTCAACTTGTCGATATTGAGAATTCTTGCGCCAACCTCTTTTACGAGATAGCGGCAAAGGGCGGATCCGATAAAGCCGGCGCCACCGGTTACGATGATGCGCATGAATATGTCCCACTCATTCGTCTGGCCATGCAGATCATGTTGTCATTTCCCAAACTCAAACGGCGTCATGAATGTATCCATGGTCGGCAGGTTTTGATCTTTTTCAGACAAGCTTTTTTCAACGTCAACTGGCCATTCGATCCCCAGATCCGGATCATTCCAGCGTATTCCGCCTTCATGATCCGGGGCATAATAGTTGGTCGCCTTGTATGCTACCTGGGTATTAGGCTCCAGCGTGCAAAATCCATGGGCAAATCCGATTGGTATCAACAATTGCGCCCAATTATCTGCCGATAATTCAACGGCAATGTGCTTGCCAAAAGTAGGTGAGCCACCCCTGATATCCACGGCTACATCAAGAATACTTCCTGAAATGACCCGCACCAATTTGTCCTGGGCAAATGGTGGGTTTTGGAAATGCAGCCCCCGGATAACGCCTTTTTCTGCTGATAGAGAATGATTGTCTTGTACAAATTCTTGATCAAAACCGGCATCTGCCAACATTTTTTTGTTGTAGGTTTCGGAAAAGAAACCGCGTTCGTCGCTGTGTTTCTGCGGTTCAATCAGCAAAATCCCCGGGATATCAAAGGTCTCTATCATGCTTCTCTCTGTAATCTCTCAAACGCCCGCCGCACCAATTGTTATCCACTCTCATGATTGCTATTAGTCTGTACCATGGCATTAGATCAAACTCCCAGCGTCCTGAATGTCGGCGGCAACAGCAAAGCGATTGCCATTCCGCGCTATTATGACGGGTTTGCTCACCTGTTGGCGGACATTGACGCCGCTGCTAAACCCGATCTGCTGATCGACGCCCGTGAGCTTCAATCAAGCCCGGCAGCACAGTTCGACGCGATCTATTGCTCCCACAATCTTGAACATTTTTACGCCCATGATGTACGTAAAGTGCTGCGCGGTTTTCACCACGTATTGAAAGAAGATGGCTTTGCGGAAATTAGTGTGCCGGATATAGCCGGGCTGATCCGGCATGTAGCGGCGAACGATCTTGAACTCGATGATGAGCTTTACAGAACCAAGGCCGGTTATCCGATATCAGCGCTCGACATGATCTATGGCTGGGGGGTGGAAATTGAGCGCAGTGGGCAGGAATTTTTTGCCCACAAGACCGGCTTTACACAAAATACGCTGCAAAAAGCTCTGAATAAAGCTGGTTTTGCCGTTACAATTTTTCGTCCCGGTCGCAATCTTGAAATTTCTGGCTTGGCTTCAAAGCCATGCCAACCGAGTCCCAGAAAGCTCTGTTGCAACTACAAATCGCGACCTAAAATCTTGATCAGTTCAGGGCGCTTTCCATCGTGATCATCTGCCTGATCATTCATTGGCTGGACGTTTTCTCTTGTTTGCGGTTAAGTCGCGGCAAATAATATTTTGGACACAGTCTTCCCGGCAAAAATGAATATTCTTTTCATCCATCAGAATTATCCGGCGCAATACAAGCACATCCTGAATTGGCTGGCGACCGATCCGGGGCAACTTGCTGAAAACCACCGGATCGTATTCCTGACCCAGAAGCGTGACCTGCCCAAATCACCGGGCTACCATATCGTGCGTTACAAGCCCGATCATATTCCTGCAACCGACGCCTATCGCTATTCGGCGGATTTCGAGAAATGCTGCGCCAACGGTGCCAAGGTTGCTGATATGTGCCGCAATCTGGAAGGCCAGGGCTTCAAACCGCACATCATCATCGGCCATTCTGGCTGGGGCGAAATGTTGTTCCTCAAGGAGGTTTGGCCGGATGTGCCGGTGCTCAGCTATTTTGAATATTTCTACGGCGTGAAAGGCGGCGCGGTAGGTTTTGATCCAGAATTTCCAATCTCCGACGTAATGCCGTTCATTATGAGCGCCCGCAACGGCACCAACTATCTGAGCCACGCGGCTTGCGATCTTGGCCAGACCGCGACCCGGTGGCAAAAAAACCGCTACCCCAAAAGTTTCCAGCAAAAAATCAAGGTCATTCACGAAGGCATCCGCACAGATCTTTGTGTACCCAATCCAGAGGTCAGCGTTAATCTTGGCCGGGTGGCGGAGCCGGTTACGCGCAACGATGAAGTATTCACCTATATGGCGCGCAATCTGGAACCGGTGCGCGGCTACCATTCTTTCATGCGGGCGCTACCGGCAATCCTGGATGCGCGTCCCAATGCGCGCGTATTGATCCTTGGCGGCAAGGACGTATCTTATGGCCGCGCACCGCCGGACGGTCAATCCTATCGCGGCATGCTGGAAAAGGAAGTCGGTGACAAGATCGACTGGGACCGCGTACATTTCCTCGGGCTGGTGCCGTACGAGATTTACCTGAATGTTATCCAGTTGTCCCGCTGCCACATCTTCCTGACCGTCCCGTTCGTGCCGTCATGGTCGTTAATGGAATCCATGAGCATGCAAGCCACAATCGTTGCTTCTGACGTTGCCCCGGTGCGGGAAATCATCACTGACGAAAAAACGGGCTTTCTGGTAGATTTCCTTTCCCCGGACGGAATCGCTGCCAAAGTGGTCGATGTACTGGCCCACCGCGACAATTACGCCGAAATCGGCAAAGCGGCGCGCGCCCATATCGTTGCCAAATACGATTTCCACAAAGTCGCACTGAAAGGCAATTTGCGGCTTATCAATAAATTGATCCCCAAAAGATTGCATTTAGCGCCGTGAATGCTCTGGGAATACGTGCAATGTAATTGATCAAGACAAGGCGGCAGGCGAGCACCCCGCCAGCAGGCTGAATTTTAGCTTTGATTATTAGTATGCAAGCCGCCGCTCCGTGATAAGAACAATCCGGTTTGAATATTTTTCCTAACGGTGCAAATGCGCGCTTCCCTTTTTGAATTCATAAAAAAGCGAATTTTTTACGGCTGGGTCGTCCTGGCCGTCGCCACCGCCGCGATGTTTGCAAGCGGCCCCGGGCAGTCCCATACCTTCTCGATCTTTGTCGATCTCATCGCCAAGGATCTGGGTATTTCAAGCACCTCGCTGGCATCCTCCTATGCGTTTGCCACGCTTGTGGCGGCTTTGGGATTGTCACGCATGGGCAGCTTTGTCGACAAGTTCGGAGCCCGCAGGGTGATGATAGTTGTTATTGTCCTGCTCGGATTTGCCTGTATGGCGTTCGGTGCAGCGGCTGGCGTATTGACGCTCTCGCTGGGTTTCATGTCTTTGCGGTTTTTGGCGCAAGGTTCGATCATGCTGTGTTCAACAAATCTGGTCGCGCAATGGTTCAGCGCCAGGCGTGGGGTTGCCATGAGTATCCTGATGCTTGGTTTTGCAGCGTCCATGGCATTGCACCCGCTGCTGGGACAATGGCTGATCGATCTGGTGGGATGGCGCAAAGCCTGGGTCGGATTGGGGTTGATGTCCTGGATCATGATGCTGCCGCTATTGTGGCTGTTTGCTCATGACAAACCGGAACCGCTGGGTCTGTTGCCGGATGGTGCTGCGGCAGGCACTGGTGAAGATCAGTTAAAGGCTGAATTGACTGGCCCGAGCTTGAAGGGAGCAATAAAAATCCCGGCATTCTGGATCATCATGCTTGGCTTGTTCACCCCGTCTATGATGATCACAAGCCTGTTCTTTTTTCAGGTATCGATCTTTGAACAACATGGGTTAACGCGCGCGCTGGCGGCGTCAATATTTGGCGTTTCCGCTCTGTCCATGGCTGTGATGATGCCAGTAATCGGCTGGATACTGGACCGCAGCAATCCGAAATATGTCTTTGCCGGCTCACTTGTGCTGCTGGGCATGTCTCTGGTGAATATTACCTTTGTGAATGACGTGATGACGGCAACCCTTTACGCAATTATTTTTGGCGTCAATACAGCTGCCAACATGACCTTTTTTGGCTATATGTGGCCGCAATATTTCGGTCGCAAACATTTAGGTTCGATCCAGGGGGCTGGACAAACTATCGGCGTCATCGGTGCGTCGCTTGGTCCGCTGCCGCTTGCGATTTCTTTCGATTATTTTGGAACTTACGACGGGGCGCTGCTTTTTCTGGCAATAGTCCCGGTAGGCTGTGCGGTTCTGGCGCTTTTCCTGCCCTTACCGAACCCATCTGCATTTGAAGTCAAGGAGACCTAAATTATGTCCGTTTTGGAAATTTCCAAGGGCGAGGCACTTTATTACGAATATGTTGCTCCAGCCACCGGCAAGAATACATTCGTCTTCGTCAATGCTCTGACCGGCAATACGGGTATGTGGTCGGGCGCGATTTGCGCACGCTTGCAGGCAGCAGGATTTGGCACATTATGCTATAATTTTCGTGGCCAGATCGACACAACATTTGCCGATGATACCGAATTGACCCCCGACCTCATTGTCGAAGATTTGGGATTGTTGATGACCGAGATCGACCCATCTTCACCCATCCTGGTAGGCTTGTCGATTGGCGGATTATTTGCTGCCCAAGCTTATCTGGCGGGCGCGCCCGTTTGCGGCCTTGTCATGATCAACACATTGCGTAAATCGAACCTGCGCCTAAACTGGATCAATCAGGCCATGGCCCAGCTCTCCGCCATTGGTGGAAGCCGACTGGTGATGGCGGCCAACATGCCGGGGTTAGCATCGCCCAAATTGCTTGAAAAAATGTGGGATGTTTCGTTCAGCGATGAGCCATTCGAAGCGCCCGCAAAAACCGATGGATTGCTGCGCTTGATGAACGGGTCGCTGCTAACCAATTGGGATTTGAATTACGGAAAACTCGACCTGCCGGTATTGCTGTTAACCGGGTCGCACGATCGGGTATTTCGCATCGACGACGATATTAAAGAATTGAAGGCGCGGATTCCCGACCAGCAGGAAAAGATATACCCGGAAGCGGGGCATCTGATACCGCTGGAAGACCCGGATCAGTTTACCGACGATCTTTTGGCATTTGCCACCCGCTGCAATCGTCAGTCTTAAGCCGTCACAGAAATAGTCAGGCCCAATTCTTCTATCATTTGGTCGCGCATGATGAATTTCTGCGGCTTTCCAGTGACGGTCATCGGCAATTCACTCACAAAGCGGACAAAGCTCGGCACTTTGTAATGGGCTATCTGGCCTTGGCAGAAGGCTTTGATATCGTCTTCGGTTGCGGTTTCGCCAGATTGCAAAACAATCCAGGCGCAAACTTCTTCGCCCATCCGCTCGCTCGGAACGCCGAACACCTGAACCTCGGAGATTTGAGGGTTCCGATAAAGAAATTCCTCAACCTCAGCCGGGTACACATTTTCCCCGCCGCGAATGATCATGTCTTTGACGCGACCGACAATGTTGCAATAGCCTTCGTCATCAATGATGCCGAGATCTCCGGTGCGCATCCATCCGCCATCAACAATGGTCTCGGCTGTGCGTTCTTTGTCGCCCCAATAGCCGCTCATCACCGAATAACCGCGAGTCCACAATTCGCCTTTTTGACCAACGGGGACAATCGCTCCGTCTTCGTCAACAAGTTTGACCTCCACATGGGGGTGGATGCGGCCGACCGTCGAGACTCGTTTTTCCACCGGATCATCAGTGGCGCTCTGGAATGAAACCGGGCTGGTTTCGGTCATCCCGTAAGCGATCGTGACCTCGCTCATATTCATATCGGCTTGCACCCGGTTCATGATTTCGATCGGGCAGGGAGCGCCGGCCATAATCCCGGTCCGCAGGCTGGACAGATCGAATTTGGAAAAATCCGGCAGCGCCAACATAGCGATAAACATTGCAGGTACGCCGTAAAGCGCGGTGCAGTGCTCGTCCTGCACGGTTTTCAGCGTTGAATCCGGCGCAAAAGCTTCGGCTGGAAAAATCATGCACGCGCCTTTGGTCACGCAGCCAAGGGTGCCCATGACCATGCCGAAGCAATGGTATAACGGCACCGGAATACAGAGCCGGTCATTTTCGGAAAATTTGATCGCCTTGGTGGTGAAATGAGCGTTATTCAAAATATTGGCGTGGGTCAGGGTCGCGCCTTTAGGAGCACCTGTTGTGCCAGACGTAAACTGGATATTGATCGGGTCGTCTTTATCAAGCGATTGGGTAATCCTGTCGAGGCTGGCCAGTTGCTCTGGTCCGCCAAGCGCCATGATGTCCTGAAAATTGTACATGCCCGGTGTCTTGTCGTCGCCCATCCTGATGACTGTTTTAAGAGACGGAAACTTGGCCGCATTAAGTCGGCCGGAATCTGAAGTGGCCAGTTCTGGAGCCAGTTCGTTCAGCATTGCGAGATAGTCAGATGTTTTAAATGTCGCAGCGGTGATCAGCGCCGCGCAGCCCACTTTGTTGAGGACATATTCAAGCTCGGATAAGCGGTAGGCCGGATTGATATTCACCATCACAATGCCGATGCGGGCGGTTGCGAACTGGGTCAATAGCCACTCAACGCGGTTCGGTGACCAGATACCGACCCGGTCGCCTTTTTCAAGCCCTAAAGCAAGCAGACCAGCGGCAAGAATGTCTACTTCACGGCTCAGCTCGTTCCAGTTGAAGCGTCTGTCCTGTTCAACAAAAATGGCCGCGTCGCGCGTTCCAAATTTTGAAACAGTATCGGCAAATACTTCAGGGATCGTCGTCTCGTAAATCGGTTCATTTTTATCGCCAATAACATGCGACAGGCCGCCTTGTGGCAAAGGAGACGAAGCAGCTTTTGTTTCGTTGAGGACCGTCACGCAAATTCTCCCAGAATTACTTGCAAATTAGGTTCGAAAAATCCGACCGCCTACATCTCATGCCAGGAAGGTCCGGATCAAATATCCGGCATATTAGGCGGCGGACCGTTGCTGTTGCAAGCAAGGTCTCCGTCTTTCTCACGGATGCTGGTTGGTGCTCTGTGCAAACAAAAGCAATTGCCAAGCCATTGGTCAATCTTGCAACATTTCCACTAATGAAAGCGGATGCTGGAATCATCAATATAGCAGGTATTGTGATCGCTGATGCGGATGGTATCGGTACCGGCAAAAATCACGATATCGAGGATGCTGGGATTAACAGTATTGCCATTTATTGAGGAATTGACCGTAAAATCGCCGTAGATGCCCAAACTGTTGCCTTGGCCGCTTTCGAGCCTTAGCTCACTTTTGCAATCGAGTCCGCTTCCCGTATCCCACATAATATCGACAATACGATCAACGTTTGACGGCGCAAAAAAATAGGTGTGCGCACTAAGGTGAGGGCCACACCCTCTCTCCACATTATCGTTGTTGCGGCAGGTTAGATAATTTCCGGTTGCGCCCGATGGGCCCGTTTGACCTGTCTGGCCGGGTGGTGAAGTGGGCGGCGTAGTGGAAACAGGTGGCGATGTGGTTGGCGTTTGTACCCCACCACCGGTCACGAGGATTTTGGGTTGCCACAGCGGATCCGTCTGTTCCGAAGAATGGAATACAAATTTGTAGCGCCCCGACCCTTCGGTGGCCCCGACAATCACAAGCCCGTAATTTGGCATTTGCCCACTTTGCCAGGCGCGGACCAAATCTGAAATATTAAACAGGTATGTTGCCGAAGAGGAATTGATCATCCGGACAGCCCATGGGCGGCTGGCGCTGAAAGTAGGTTGATTGGACCAGCTTATGGTCCCGGCCGCTGCGTTTTGTTCCATCTGTCCTGAATGATAGGTGCCGTTACCTTCCTGCCATGGTGATGTAACCGCATAGACCCTGGCTTCAACATCTCCTTCGCCGCTACCTCCGGCGGTGGTGAGGGCCAGTTCGACACGGGCGTTCGGGCTTAAGGGTCCGCCGAGGTTAGTATGGTCGAAACGGATATATATCCGACGCCGGGTATCCGCGACACCGGAAGAATTCGAGGCAATGGTCATATTCTTGACCGCACCCCAATTGGCATTGTTCCAGTTCAGATAGGTATATTCATACACATCGACGTCTTCGAGGTTGGTCTGCGCGGCGGAGAAAACGATGAATTGTGAGCTTGTAGGCGTGGTAACTGACGCGCCGCCTGGCACCTGTTGCTGGGTGCCGCCTGCGGCATTGCTGTTCGGCAATGACGTCTGGCCGCTGCTGCCAGATGTGCCTCCAGTACCCGCGCCGGTCGAAAAAACTTCGTTGGCGTATGGACCACCACAATTTTGTGCAGGGTTGCCAGAGCACTGCATGGTGCATGCATTCGATGGCCCTGCAGCGTCAAATCTGCCGGACCCGCAAAAACACCATCTGCCATATTGAACGCCCGCATACAGAGCGCCATTGCCGGCGCAGAAGGCAACGCATTTTTCCTGTGTCATCCTGGGATCATCCGGAATCATGTAGTCATTCAGAACGCGTCCTCTCAAACCTCTTGGCGCGATATCTCTATTTTCTGCAAAACAACCCAGTGACGTGCCGCCCGGCATTGAAGTCTGGCCGCTGCTGCCAGCTGCGCCTCCAGATGTTGGCGGGTTCTCAAACCTGAAATCATCGGCATTGATATGCCCCCAGCCACCTGAAGATTGGTCGACAAGACGTATTTGTCCGCGTCGGCCTGCCCACGGGGTGAGGTCCCATGTGACACGCCGCATGGTCTCAGTATTTTGTCCCGTTACCGAAATCACACTTTGTCCGCCAACAAGAAGCTCAACCCTTTCCTGGGCAGAGTTGCCGCCACCAACCAAGAAATTCACGGAGCCGGTGGGAATCGTGAAAACGTTGGTTGTCATCGTTCCCTTGGGCCCATCTCCCTGAACGTTACCCGGGGTTTCGGTCGTCCGGCCCTGATACATTTCGTAGGTGCCAATCCAGTAATTTCCGGCGTGGCGGGAAGGCTGGCCCCGACGTCGTGCGGTTGGGTTATCGCCAAATGTTGGCTGATTGTTGAACGCCGTGCCTGTGGTCACCCAGCCATTGATATTGCCAGTTTCAAAATTCCAGGTGATGTTTCCACCTGTAGAGCCACCAGTACCAGCGCCGGTACCCGTTCCTGGTCCGGAGCCACCAGTGCCCGTGCCACCAGTTCCGGCACCACCAGTGCCCGTGCCGCAGCGAGCCATAATTCCGGTATATTCCGGGCTATTGAGAAAATGCTGGATCATGGCGTCCCGCGTCAGGTTACGGTTAAGCCTTCTGATCCAATGAGAATGACCCCGTGGTTCGGGTTCCCGGCCGAGAATGCTTTGATACGCGTCGCGGACAAAATCGATATTGTTCTTTCCAAAACCGGTATATTCACGTGACATGAAAAACTTGGATATTACCCATCCCCGGGACTTGCCAGAGCTTAGTTGTCCAATCCAATTATTCAGCCCGGCAGGTTCTGGTTGCCGGTCCAGGATCGATTGATACAGCGATGCGACAAAGGCCGGGTCAGGCGCGCACGGTCTACCATGGGCGTCGCTCAAATTCCCAGTGGCTATTGCACCTCCTGGAACATTGCCCGGGGCAGTGCCAGGTACGCCAACGCCGCCACCCGTTGCACTACCTGCTGCTCCGCCCAAGACCACTGAAACGTCGTCCAGAGCGATCCCACATCCACGGTTTGGCCCGGTACTTTCAAATATCAGATTGGTCTGTGTCCTGTTGGCGATGAAACTCCAACCCGCTTGCCGCCACCCCATTTGTCCACGGCTTCGCCCTTGAGTGTTGAAATTAAAGGTCGCGCTCTGATTTCCGGCTCTTACGCGCATTTCTTTGGCGGGGTTGTCGCAAGATGGGTTGCCAGCCATGAAGAAACTCAACTGGTATCGGCTACCGGCAATAGTATTGAATGATTGCTGGATGGCGCCGCTGCCATAGGTCCCGGCCATATCGACGCTGCGATTACCTTCAATTTGCTGCCAATAACCTTGCACAACATCAATATTTTCGCGGACAATTGTCCAGTTGGTGAGACCGATCGTAATGTTGTTGCCGACAGCGCCTTGTTCAAAGCCGCCATTAAGGATCAGGTTGCTGCCCGAACCACCGCTCTGAATATAGTTCCACGTTCCATTGTCACGCAGAATGACTGGTTTGCCATTATTGTCAGTGCCGCGAATATCGGCCAACAGAGGCGTTGCAAAAACGAAAAAGATAGCGGCGGGAATGCTTGCCAATTTACCCAGGAAAGAAATATTCATGATATCTCCACAGAATCCGGTCTGCCCGCATGGAGTACATTAGGACGTTTGGTTATGCCTTCCTTGATGGAAATCAAGTTGTAGGATAAATCTCGGTGAGATTGGTTTTATGCGCACTGCGCGGCAATTTGTTTGGCGGAATCCAGTCAATCGCAGCGCCAATACGTAATTGTTGACGTAAATGATCAATAATCCGGTTGGCCAGATCATCCAGTTCGCCGGTGCCGATTTTGTCGCCATGTTCGATCATCAAGTTCACAGGTGAAGAAATTTTCGGACCGGGCGCTTCCAATATAATCCGGAACGCCCCGGTAATGTCCGGCAGGAATTTGAATAATTCGTTCTGAATCGCGGCCGGGTACACATTGACCCCTTTCACGATCAACATGTCGTCAGCGCGGCCAATAATCGAAAACCGCAATCCCGGTGTGCCACTCGGGCAGGGGGAGGTTATCACCCGAGCCACATCACCCATGGCATAACGCATGAATGGGCCACCCTGCCAATTCAGAAATGTCCAGACCATTTCGCCTTGTGATCCGTCTTCCAGCGAGATCGGGTCTTTCGTAACAGGGTCCACCAATTCAAGAATGCAATGGTCTGGCGAAATGAAATACATACCGCTGAATTGTTCAGCAGGCTCGTCGCGCGATATGCCGTGAAAAGCGTGGCCGCCGCCGGTATGATCAAAAATCCGTGCGCCGCCAAATCCGTCCGCCAAAGCAACCCGTACCGACGGGTCGCCGCCGCCCGGTTCGCCGGCGCAGAAGAAGGTTTTGATGCCAAGTGCCGCTGCCGGCTCGCCGGTATGTTTGTGGCATTGTTCTATCAGATGCAGCCCGAAGGAAGGCGTCGCTATCAACGCGCTGGCTTTGGTCAACGCGATGAAATCCAGTACCCGTTTGGTGCCGCCTTCAACGCCGACCGGGACGCAGGCCGCCCCCATATGCATGATGCCCTGACTAAGCGGCAGGCCACCGGTGAACATGCTCAGGGACAAAGCCTGAATGATAGTGTCGCCGGGGCGCATACCAGCGCGCCAGTATTTGCGGGCATGCATCTCGTTGACGATATCCACGTCATTTTGTGTGGCCGCATAAAGTGTCGGTATACCTGTGGTGCCGGAGGTGGCGTTGATGCGAACAACCTGGTCGCGCGGGGCGCAATTGAGGAGCGCCAGCGGGTCGCCATGTTCTGCCAACCCGCGCTCTTGAGCCAGACGGTGTTCGTCTTTGTTCATCAAAGGAATACGTTGAAAATCCTGCCAGCTTTTGATGTCATCCGGGGACGCATCAATGGCTGCGAATTTCTCTCTGTAGAATTGAGAATTTTTGAAATTGTATTTCAGTTGTGGTTCAAGCCGTCGCCATTGCAAGGCACGTATCTCATCAAACCCAAGTGTCTCAACTGGCGGGTTCCAGAAATTTTGAGAGAGAGGCGGGGTCATTTATTCAGTTGAATGGCTGTCAGGTTGGCAAACTTCAATCAACACATTGCCGGTGGTTTCAGGTTTGAAAAACGCGACCTGGCCATGAGCGCCACCGCGCGGAAATCCGGCCATGGTTTCTATTCCAGCCGCTTCTATTTTTGAAATGGCTTCGGACACCTCTTCAACCCGCAGCGAGATATGATTGACGCCGCTTTTCTCGCCCATAATTTCTTTCGCAAACCCGTCGTTAGAGCCGGTATATTGCAACAATTCGATTGTGATGTTCGCGGTTTCAAATTCGGCGATTTTCAAACCCATATCCGGCATTTCCTTGGTCGTGCTGGGGCCATCTCCCAACAAACCGGAAAACATTTTGATAGAGGCTTCAAGGTCGTCAACGATAATACCGATATGGTCGATATGGGTTTTGGTCATGGGCTGAGGTCTCTCAATTTTGTTGTGGCATCTATATCCACGGCGAAGGTAACAGGATCGATGGCAACACCATAATTGATCCGCGCTTGCTTCGGCGAAATCAATTCTGCGCGCACGTCTTTCGCCACCAGCTCTGGTGCGCGTTCAAACGGGTTGCCAAAGCCACCGCCACCACCAGCGCGTTGGCGGTAAATAGAACCTGTTGGAATATCCCGGACCACTTCTTTGGTTTGGGGTTGGCAAATCGTGCCATCTGGATATTCGATTGCCAGCTCATTGCCGCTGCCATTCTTGCCGCCAAACAGGCCGAATGCGTGCGCGCCATCTTCCAGCCCGTCGCCGAAAGCGATCCCGGTAATGTCTTCTCCCTGGATAATAAATTCGCATTCGGTGCCATAGCCACCGCGCCATTTTCCGATGCCTGCGGAACCGCCAAGAAATTCATGCTTCAGCAAAAGATGCGGGTCCTGGATTTCAAACATTTCATAATCCTGATCCTGAAGCCCGCCAGCGCAATTTATCAGACCGATATGGTCAAATCCGTCGGCATTCTGTGTGGCACCAGAACCGCCCTTCAGGGCCAGAAACAGGATGTCTACGTAGTGCCGCATTTCGTGGCGCGGATCTTTCCCTACAATCACGAAATTCAGCGACCGGTTCCACCCGGCGCTGACCATGCCGGGCAGGGCATCGGCAAAGGCTCTAAAAATAGCATCAGATGTTGGCCCGGTAATTGAGTTGCCGAACGTTGTTGCAGCGGGATAGGCGGCGTTCAGAAATGACCCCACCGGGTTGATGATTTTCAACGGCCGGTGCAGGCCGTCATTATGGGGTATATCCGGATTGATAAGCATCAGGAATGTGAGCATCACGGCGGACGCGGTGGCTGCGAAGGGGGCGTTCACAAAACCGGGTGTTTGCGGCGATGATCCGGTGAAATCGAAGGTAACTTCGTCACCTCGTATCGTCACTGCGAGGTTGATCAGCATTTCAGAACCATCCCGCACGCCGTCATAATAGGCGGTGCTTTGGCCCTTATAGATGCCATCGGGAATGGCTTCGATTTCCTTGCGGATTATGCGCTCAGTGGACGTGAATAAATGGCCCACATGGCGCAACAAAATATCGGTTCCATAACGCTCAAACAGGGCTTTGACACCCCGTTCACCAACCACACAGCCGCCGATTTGTGCTTTGATATCTTCCTGCACAACATCGTAGCGCACATTGGCAAATATCAAGTCCCAAACGTCGCGTCGGCGTTTGCCTTTTTCATAAATCTTGACGGCCGGTATCCGCAATGCTTCCTGCCAAACTTCGCGAGCTTCCGGGTTGTAGCCGCCAGCAACAGCGCCACCGATATCTGCCTGATGGCCCTTGCAGGCAGACCATGCAATCAGTTCGTCTTCCCAGAAAA
Organism: Hyphomicrobiales bacterium; assembly: GCA_021775875.1. Lineage (GTDB taxonomy): Bacteria > Pseudomonadota > Alphaproteobacteria > Rhizobiales > NORP267 > NORP267. The sequence goes on from JAJFHA010000011.1 coordinate 304,011, forward strand.
TCGGCTTGAAAATTGCCACATCGGCATTCTGGTTGCCGTGGGAAAAAACATCATTATGGATGATCACATCGCCGTCGGCGATATCGTCACCGAAATAATCGATAATGTGCTCGCAGACCGGCTGCAGGGCGAAAGCGAGCACCGGGATATATTCAGTCTGCTCCAGCATCCGCCCTTTGGCGTCGTAGAGCCCTGTTACAAAATCACGGGCTTCATTCAGGATCGGCGAACGGGTGGTGCGCAGCAGCGTCAGCCCCATCTCTTCGGTGATCGACTTGAAGCGGCGCTGTAATACAGAGACCAGGACCGGATCAATTTTCTGCTCGGTCGTCATGCCTGCACTGCCGTCATTTCAAAGCTGCCGTAGCCATCGCAAAACAGGGAATAGTCAGTAGGCACAATGATCGTCGTATTGACCTGTTCGATCACCGCCGGACCTGAAATTATATTGCCGTGGCGCAACTGATCACCGTCATAGACATTGACGTCGGCAAAGCAATTTTCCGAGATTAAGAAGATTGAACGCTTGCCTTTCAGGGCTGCGCCGGCATCCGGTCCGGCCATTTTTTCCATGATCGTTGGCGGCTTGTTGGTGGTCCCGGTCGCCGTCAATCGCAGATTGACCAGTTCGACAATCGTGCCATCACTTTCAAGATCATATCCGTAAAGCCGGTTATGGGCTTTGTGTAGCGCTGTCGAGATGGCAGCAAAATCAGGACCGGTAAGCAGGTTTTCACCAATTTCGACGGCAACCTCGTGATATTGGCCGAAATATCGAAGATCGAGGGTATATTTGAAATTGCGCTGTGCGGCGGGAATGCCTTCCGATTGTAATGTCGTGTTGGCCTGCGCGCACATGTCTTCTATAGCGGCATGGAACCGAACTGGATCAAGCGTTTGGGGCGTCAATTGAGTATGATAGCTACGCACATAATCGTGTTTGAAATCTGACCACAACATCCCGGCGGCGCAGAAAATCGAAGATTCGCGCGGCACCAGAATACGGGTCATATCCAGTTCTTCAGCAATCATGGCAGCGTGAACCGGACCGGCACCGCCCGCACAAACCAGCGGAATATCGCGCGGGTCAAAGCCCTGCTGGACTGTGATTTCGCGGATACTGGACGCCATGTTGACATTCATGATCCGGTACATGCCAACGGCTGCTTCGGTAACAGAAAGGCCAAGCGGTTTGGCAATATGGTCTTCAATAGCTCTCGCAGCGGATTTCTTGTCAAGTTTGATCTCGCCGCCAGCGAAAAACCCTTCATTCAGATAGCCAAGCACGAGGTTGGCATCCGAGCAGGTTGGTTTTTCGCCTCCAAGGCCATAGCAGACCGGGCCGGGCCGTGCACCGGCGCTCATTGGTCCCATCCGCAACAATCCACCTTCGTCGATCCAGCCAATCGATCCGCCACCAGCTCCGATCGTGTTGATTTCAAGTGTAGGCAGAGCGAGCGCGTGTTTGTCGATCCGCGCTTCCGTCGTCATGTTGGGCGCGCCATCGCGCACCAATGCCGCGTCCAGACTGGTGCCGCCCATATCCACCGTGATGAAACTTTTGTCCCCGCGAAGGGCGGTATAGGCCAGGCCTGCAACCGGTGCGGCAGCGGGTCCGGAAAGCAGTGTGGTGGCCGCAAGACGCATCGCCGTTTCTGGTGCCGTGACACCGCCGTTAGATTGCATGACCAAAAGCATATTTTGATATTGTGCATTCGCCAGTCGTTTGATCAGGCTGGTGAGGTATCTGCCGAGAATGGGGCCAACCGCTGCATTCAACACTGTTGTGCTGATCCGGTCGTAAAACCGCACCTGGCTAAGAATATCGTGAGACGGTGAAAGGTAAGCGCTCGGCATGGCCTTGGCCACATAAGCAGCCGCTTGTTCTTCATTGATCTGATTGGCGTAGGAATGCATGAAGCAGATCGCGATTGCCTCCACCCCTTCAGCGCGGAACTGGGCGAGGGCATCGTCTATATCGTTTGCATCAAGTGCGACGAGGATATTTCCGTCTGCCGTAACACGCTCCTTCACCGGTCGCCGCAACCATCGTGGCACTAATGGCTCAGCAGCAATCGCCTTATTGTCATACGTCTCTTCGCGAATGCCACGACGCATCTCAAGGGCGTCGCGAAACCCTGCGGTGGTCAGCAACCCAGTACGCGCGATATTGCCAGTCAGAACCGCGTTTGTGGTGACGGTTGTGCCGTGGACAATGATCTCGACGTTGGCAAGAAACGATTCTAGATCGAGCGCCCTGTCAGACGCCATTCTGCCAAGGCCTTCAAGCACGGCGATGGAAGGATCTTGCGGTGTGGAAAGCACTTTGTAGACAGCGGTTTCACCGCCGCCATCCAACAACAAAAAGTCGGTAAATGTACCACCGACATCAATTCCGATTTTGTATTTCATACTGAACGAGAGTTCTTCGCTCGGTGTCAGCGCATACTGGACAGGTTTGCGATCAGCACATCATTCTTGTTGCGAATTGAATCAGCAATTTTCTGGGCTACGTTTTTGTCGCGGTATTGCAAGCAGGCATCAACAGCGCGATGTTGACCTTCAAGCAACGCGCGTACAACAGTTGTTTCAACAATGACGCGTACTTTCTCAGCTTGCGCTGCCGTGAGAGGCTTCACGAATACTTCGTTGATTTCTTTTGTTGCCTTATCAGTAATAGTTTGCAGTTTTTCCATTTTCCCGTCCTCAGATTTAAAACCAATTGGCACGAAGAGCGCGTTTAGCGCGCCAAAGTCCGCTTGATCATCAGGATACACAATATCCTGACCGCACATAGCAGATTTCTGATTTTGTCAACTGATGCGAAATCCCGAAACTACAATCTTGGAAATCAAATCAGCCCGTGCCATTGTCGCCTTTAGAAATCAAACAGCGGAATTTTTAGCGGAAATGAGTTTTATGAATGTATCCAGCCAGATAAACACAGAATTTAATCCCCCCGACGGCGTACCGACCAGCAGTGACGATCCGCGAGATTATCTCGCACCGACACCTTATCTGGATAGTGACAATCCAGACGTAATTGCATTTGCTATGGAAGCCACCAGGGACGCTGTGACCGATGTAGAGAAAGCCGTAAAGCTGTTCTACGCAGTGCGCGATGGCATCCGCTACGACCCGTATGTGACCAGCCGGCAAAAATTCAAATATCAGGCTAGCTGGACCTTGTCTCAGGGGCTGGGCTGGTGTGTGCAAAAAGCGATTGTTATGGCAGCCGCAGCGCGGGTAGTCGGTGTTTCGGCGCGGATTGGTTACGCGGATGTCCGCAACCATTTAGCCAGCGACCGGTTGTTGGAATTGCTGGGCACAGACGTGTTCGCTTTCCACGGCTGGGTAGAACTTTGGCTGGAAGACCGCTGGATCAAGGTGACCCCGGTCTTCAACAAGGAATTATGTGAAAAATTCCACGTCAAACCGCAGGAATTTGACGGCTCCGCCGAAGCCTTGTTCCAGGAACATGATACGCGCGGCAACAAGCATATGGAATATCTGGGTGACCGCGGTTCGTATACAGATTTGCCATTGCAGGAAATGCTTGACGACTTTGACGAGCGCTATATCGCGTTCGTCAATGACGAAGAAGAAAAAGGCGGCGATTTTCATGCGGAAGCAGAAGCACAGGGTCGCTCATCTTAAGCGCCGGATCGAAGCATTAAATAAATAGTATCAGGGGCAGGGACTATGCAACTTACATCGGTCATCAGACGGGCAGCGCAGACAAACCCCAAGGGATTGGCCACGGTGTTTCAGAGCCGCGATCAAACCTGGCGGCAATTTGTGACGCGCGTTGCAAAACTGGCGGGAGCGTTGCAAAAACTCGGCATGGAGGACGGTGACCGCGTGGCCATCCTGTCGCTGAATTCAGATCGTTATATCGAATTTCTCTTCGCTGTAATGTGGGGCGGCGGCGTGATCATGCCGATGAATTTGCGTTGGTCGCCAGCTGAAAATGCCTATGCGGCTACTGATTCCGGATCAACAATTCTGTTTGTTGATGACACTTTCAAGGACGTGGTTCCGGCTATTACCGGAAAAGCGGAGATTATAAAAACGCTGGTCTTTTGCGGTGATGGCGACACGCCCGAAGGCATGTTGAATTACGAGGAAATTCTGGCGGCCGCTGATCCAGCCGAAGATGCGGGGCGGAGTGGCGAAGACCTTGCCGGTATTTTTTACACCGGCGGCACCACCGGTTTTCCAAAAGGCGTGATGCTCCCCCATCGCGGCATTTACATTAACAGCCTGTCTAACGCGCAAACTTTCAGCCTCAGCGAGGGTGCGGTTTCCTTGCACGTTGCGCCGATGTTTCATATTGCTGACTTTGCACTGCTGGTAGCGACCTGCTTTGTTGCCGGCACTCATATCGTGGTCCCGAGCTTCACACCGCAGGCTACGCTGGAAGCGATTGAAACCCACAAACCCACCAATACCCTGCTTGTCCCGGCCATGATCCAGATGACGGTTCGTGATCCGGATTTCCATAAATGGGACGTGTCGTCCCTGAAATACATTGTTTATGGAGCCGCACCAATCACAGGCTCTTTGCTGGCCGAGGCTATGGAAAAATTCTCAAGCGCTGAATTTACACAAGCTTTCGGGCAAACCGAATTGTGCCCTGTCGCTACAATTTTGCCAGCAGAATATCACGTCACCGAAGGCCCGAATGCCGGCAAATTGCGATCAGCAGGAAGAGCCATAAGTGTTTGTGAAATCAAGATCGTTGATACCGACGGTAATGAATTGCCTCAGGGTGAAATTGGTGAAATCGCCGTCAAAGGCCCGATCACCATGCTTGGCTATTGGAACAAGCCGGAAATTACGGCTGAAGCCCTCAAGGACGGCTGGATGCATACCGGCGATGGCGGCTATCTGGACGAAGACGGGTTCCTGTTCATCATGGACCGGCTCAAGGACATGATCGTATCTGGTGGCGAAAATGTTTACACGGCCGAAGTTGAAAACGCCGTAACCCAGCACCCGGCTGTCATGGCCTGCGCCACCATCGGTATCCCAAGCGAAGAATGGGGCGAGAGCGTCCATTCAATTGTAATCCTGCATGAAGGCGCCACGGCGAGCGAAGACGATATCAAGAAATTCTGTCACGATTTGATCGCAGGCTATAAATGCCCAAGGACAATCGAATTCCGCACTGAACCCTTTCCCCTGTCAGCCGCCAACAAAGTGCTGAAAACCGAATTGCGCAAACCATTCTGGGAAGGCCGTGAGCGCAGCGTCAACTAGACTGGAAATGGGAGTTTCTTCGGCCAAATTGTACTTCTAATTAGGCAACGGCGAAATCCAACCGATTTGAGAACTCAAGATTTATGTGCCAGAGATATTTGCCCAAAAACGTCTGAAATCGAGTGTCTTTCCATCGATCTCCGAGACTCAGCCATACTTCCGCCAAGCTCCAGAACCGGGAGTTTGCACGGTTCGGAAAGGCATCGAAACCTGACACATTGCGACGCCAGCGGAGGTGTCTTTTACAGCAACAAGTTTCAACGATGAAAAGATATGTACTGGGCAGTTGTGTAGCGAACGCGATTGAAATACCAGAGCGTTCCCGCGCCGTTGATTACTGTTTCTCGATGCCAGGTATAGTTCCAAGTTGATTGAGCCAAGGTAATTCTGATTGTGTCCAAATCTTCCCTTTGGGTACAAGTTGATCGCGCTGTCGCGCCGTCCCGATCCGGATGTTGATATCTTTTGGTCCTGCACCAATGGCGGTCGAATAGATCGGCGATCCGCACTTTGGGCAAAATGTCTGCTCTCGCTTTCCACCACTGTCGCCCGTTTTCACGTAAACAGTTGGTTCTCCAGAGAGGAACACAAAACTCTCGTCTGGTACTGGCAAGAACGTTCGAAAGGCAGAGCCTGACAGATTTTGACAATCAGTACAGTTACAGATCGCTACCCGCTCTGGATCAGCCTCGGCTTCGTAAGTGACAAAGCCGCAATGACACCCGCCTTCAATTTTCATTGTCACCTGTCCCAATTGCTTCCACAGGATTTGTAGCACAGATTCATCAGAGCACTTACACCCTGAATCAGTCACAAACGGACCTTAATCGGCACGTGGAAGAACTTCCATTATGTGCCATCAACAATCATTCCGTAGTTATGCTTCTCCAGCAAGCCATGCGCAAGTTTCAATAGATAGCTTGCTGTGCTAAATTGGAATTTCGACCTAACAAACGATTTATTTGGCTCGTGCTAGGCGTGCGTCTTTGTGTGCCGGAGGGGTCCTTTGTGCGCAGTGCGTCTGGAATATTCGTTTTGCGGTCTGCGCAAACCCCGCAATGGTGCGCATAATATCGGTATCAGGGAAAGATTTATGTTGAGCGACGCCACCATAAAAGAGAGCAATATCACCGACATCAAGCGTGGCTTCAATTCTTTGAAAAACGGCTCCACAAATTCAAAGGCTATAGCAACCTATTACGATGAGTGGGCCGAGACTTATGACGCGACCTTGAAAAACTGGGACTATCAGGCCCCTTACGAAGCCGCGGCAACCCTTTGTGAGTATTTAAAGTCTGGTGACAATATTTTGGATGTCGGCTGTGGTACGGGGATGTTCGCTATGGCCATGTCCCGGCACTTGGATTGCCGAATTGAAGGCATCGATGTTTCAGCGGCCTCTCTGGAAATTGCGGATAAAAAGGGGAAGTACGATTGCTTGCAGCGCTACGATCTACAAGCCACCCCATTGCCAATAACCGAGAATGCGTTTGCTGCCGTCGCATGTGTGGGTGTCATGACCTACATTGAAGACGCTGCAGATCTGTTGGCCGATCTTTGCCGTGTTACTCGGCCTGGTGGCTACATCTTGTTTACACAGCGTGATGACCGCTGGGTCGAGAAGAATTTTGATTCTCTTATAAGCAGTTTTGAGGAACGTAAGCTTTGGGTCCCACTTAAAGTAAGTAGTGCTAAGCCCTATTTACCCAAAAACGACGATTTCAGTGATCGCATTCAGGTCATCCAAGTGCTCTGCCAAGTTATCTGACTCTGTTCTCGACCGCCGCGCCATTGACGACTAGAGGAATGTCCGAAACAGGTAAGATGGTCTTCCCCGTATTTAGTCGACGGTTCAATAGGATTCAGTTGCCAAAACACTTGTTCAAAATTTAAGAAATCTCATTGTCGTGTCAGCAAGAGCATATTGCGGAAGCAGATTTTCTTTAGAAAATGTCCTCAAAGCATTGATTGAACCAAGATCCCACCATTCTGAGGAAAACGGGATCGTCGCTGCCATTTTGGTTTCTTCCATGAGAGCGTGATCCAAAGAAATGCTCGGAAAAGAATTGCTTTTAGCTGCGTCCAGAACCATTTCACATCCGAGCTCTTTGGATGCTTCGAATACTTTTGTCGCTGTTTTCAATATCGCCGGTGCCAACAATTTGAATTCATCCAGCATGGTTGCTGGTTTGAATACAAAAATACCGCTGTTCCAGAAATATCGACTATCCTCTAAATAGGATTGGGCCGTAGCAGCATTTGGTTTTTCCAGGAATGTCTGGATTTCGGACGCACCTGCTACCAGATTCGATAAGTCCTTTCCGGGCGCAATATAGCCAAAATTGGTATCCGGCCTCATGGGTTTTATCCCGAACGTGACCAAATATCCATGTTCGGCAAGCGTACGGGCAGCATGGATATTTTTACGGAAGGCGCCCACATCCGTCACCACGTGATCGCTGGGCATTATAGCGAGAATCGCATCACGCGCATATTTCGCTGCCCACAGGCAGGCTATTGCGATGGAGGGTCCGGTATTTCGGCTGACGGTTTCGAGTAATATTGTGGCTTCAGAAATGCTGCCAGCGGCACGCCTGATCAAATCGCGATGCTGAACATTGCCAATAATCAGGGGTGCCAGAATATTGTCGCCGGGCGGTAACCGTTCCATTGTGCGTTGAAACAGGCTGTTTGGTGCGGCCCGAAACATGTCCATGAATTGCTTCGGACAATCCGGCGTCGAGAGTGGTGCCAGTCGCTTGCCTTGGCCGCCACATAAAATGACCGGCAAAATGGATGTGGGCATTGGTTTGGCAGCTATTTGGTGCCGAACATACGGTCGCCGGCATCACCAAGCCCCGGAACGATATAACCGTGCTCGTTGAGGCGTTCATCCAGTGCACCAGTATAAACTTTTACGTCCGGATGGGCTTTGTAGAGAGCTTCCACACCTTCCGGAGCCGCCAACAGGCAGACCATGCGGATGTTGCGTGCACCCGCTTGTTTAAGGCGGGTCAGCGCTGCGCTGGCGGAATTTGAAGTGGCCAGCATCGGGTCAACAACGACGCAGGTCCGTTCCTCCATATTCACCGGAAGTTTGAGATAATATTCAACCGCCTGGAGCGTTTTCGGATCGCGGTAAAGTCCCACATGTCCAACCCGTGCGGAGGGGACCAGATCCAGCAAACCATCCAGCAACCCGTTGCCAGCACGAAGAATAGAGACAAAAACCAGTTTTTTGCCCTTCAGCACAGGGGCTTCCATTTTCTGCAACGGAGTTTCTATGGTCTTTGTTGTGAGCGGCAAATCGTGCAGGACTTCGTAGCCGAGCAGATGGCTGATTTCCCGCAGCAACTGGCGAAAGGTTGCAGATGGTGTGCTTTTTTCACGCATCAGTGAGAGTTTGTGTTGCACTAGCGGATGATCGATAATTACCAGATTGTCACTCATTGCAGTTTGCCTTTCAGTGTCTGTCGTCCAAAATTTTCTATTCTAAAATACCGTACCATCTGCTGCTATCGCAATGGGAGAGCCGCCATCGCTGCGTTTTGTCTGTGCAATTTCGCGCCCCGCCGCCCAGCTTCCGGCTTCAAGAACGCTTGCAAGCGGCAGCTGTTCTTCGTTCAACTCAAGTTTGCCACGAACTTTTGCCGCCAGATTATCCAGAAGCGCCACGGTTAGCGCGCGCCATTCGATAATGACATCACTGTCCGGGGCGTGAATATCTGTCAAAATTGACGGCGCTTTCGGGGCAATAATTCCGTAATCAACAAACAAGCCACCGTTTCGATATTCGGCCAGCCCGGTCAGGTCATTTACGCCCACGATTTTCATCCCGGCATCCTGAAGCGGTTCGATCAGGGAATAAGCCAGCCATTGGGAGAGTTTGTGAAACGGAATATAGCCATCCGGAATGTCATCACCCTTGGCCTGATCATGACGCCACGTGTCGCCGAGGCTTAAGCCTCCAAGCGAAAGCCGGTCGGGCCAGATCGGTCCGAGCGCCAAGAGCAATGCAACGAGGATTTCCCGCGCTGGCAAAATATTATTGTTGGCCTTCACCAACAAATAATCAAACAAGTTTCCGGGGCGCGGCAACTTGCCCGGAAAATAATCCGGCGCCTCAATAACCCGTTTACCCAGGGCTGAAAGAAGCGCTGCACGACCTCCCAAACCGGTGAGGGGGTTGTCTGAAGTCACTTGAAATGCGCGTGCTAGATCGGCTTCGTTCAAACTGAAAAGAATTTCGGCATTCGCATTCGCGTCGTTTTTAGATTCTGAAAATTGTCCATTTGCAAACATTTCAAGACTGGCCATCGCCAGACCTTCAGAGCGGGAAGACGTGTGTCCGGTTCCATCGCGATATTGCCATTTCGTACCAGCGCCCGCATCGAGCAAAACGCTCGTTATTGCCAGATCAAATTTGGCACGGGCCTTTTCAAATCCGTTCTCTATATCGGAAAAGATCGGCGTAGCCCGGTCCAGACCATCAACTACAAAATGCCGCCACCGGGCATGGAACGGTACTTTGTGATCGGGAAACCGGGTTTGTAATAGTCCGACAACATGGTCACTGGCATTTGTTAGTAATTCTTCCCGCAGCCCGAAATTCCGTAATTTATCGTTACGCGCTAAATCCAGAAAATAATGCGCTCGCAGACGAACGGCTTCCGGTGTCAGGATTCTCAACGCAGCAATATTGTCGGACAATGTTGTTGGGTCAGTAATCGTCAAGATTACGCCCCTTGGTATCGGACAGGTCTTTTTGCTGCGGGGCTTCTTCGCCAGTGAAATACCCGGCGGCTTTCTTGGCGTCCATTTCAACATTTGCGTCAGACGGGATTAATTCGTCCGGGATTGGAACCCGCTCGCCAATTTCTATGCCCTGACGCACCAGCGCATCGTGCTTCATGTCGCTCATGGACATGAACCGGTCGATACGCTTGATCCCGAGCCAATGAAATACGTCCGGCATCAATTCCTGAAACCGCATATCCTGGACACCGGCAACGCATTCGGTGCGCTCGAAATATGTGTCGGCGGTATCGCCGCCTTTTTGGCGTTTGCGGGCGTTATAGACAAGAAATTTGGTAACTTCACCAAGCGCACGACCTTCCTTGCGGTTATAAACCACTAGCCCGGCGCCGCCCGATTGCGCCATCTTCACGCATTCTTCGACACCGTGGGTCAGATAGGGGCGGCAAGTGCAGATATCGGATCCGAAAACATCAGAGCCGTTGCACTCATCATGCACCCTGCAGGCGACTTTAACCGAGGGGTCGGTCAAACCGGCAAGGTCGCCAAAGACATAAACCGTCATGCCGCCAATGGGTGGTAGGAATATTTCACGGTCCGGACGGGTTACAAGTTCCGGGAACATGCCACCGGTATGTTCAAACAGGTTGCGGCGTAATTCACTCTCGGCAATCCCGAACCGCGCGGCGATACCAGGCAAATGCCAGACCGGCTCAAGCGCGATTTTCGTGACACTCACATCACCATTCTCCAACAAAGTTTCGCCATCAGGTTTTAAGCGCCCGGATTGCACGGCTTCAGCAAATTCCGGCATATTGATGCGCGCTCTTGTAATCGCGATCGAAGGGCGGATATCAATACCCTGGGCAATCAGGTCGCCAAAAATATCCGCAACCATATGTCCCCATGGATCAATCGATACAATCCGGTTGGGTTCGCTCCATTGTGAATAGGGTCCTATTTTATTGGTCGGACTGGTATTGGTCAGATCAGCCTTATGTTCCGGGTCCAGGGTTCCGGCAGCGACCGCAAGGGCGCGGTAGATCGAATAGCTGCCGGAATGGGAGCCGATAACATTTCTATCGTCAGCGTTTGTAAGCGAGCCGATAACTGGTCCGCGTTTGATTGGGTCCGGGTTTCCCCAATCCAGAGGATAAGCTTGTTTCTGGTCCCGCGGCGGATGCGATGTTAAAACAATATGCTTTGCAGTCTCTACTTTATTGGCCGTCATAATACCCCTCCGGAATTGGACGGAAACGACCAGTAGAGTGTCAAATTGTCGTCAGGTCAATGAATCTCACGCAGAGGATATATCAACGCGCCCGAAAAATGCGTTGCCAGATCGTGCCGCCAACATACCTTGCGCCAACAAAATAGCCGATGATGAGCGCAAAAACCAAAAGAGCAGGCATACCGTTTAACTGGAAACCATTTTCGGTTAGCCCGCCAGAGAACCGGGCCACCAAATAGCCAAAACCGCCAAAGGTAGTCACCATATCAAAAATGAATGCGAGCACTTTGCGCCACATCGAAATCTTTACAGGTTCGTCAGTCATGATAATTCCATTCTATCGCTGGGCTTTGGGTTTAAAAAATTAGTTAAACAAATATCTGAATCCGATTGTTCCAATATGCAGCAGATCAGACCCGGACGATACTGTCAGGGTGTTGGGTCCAATGATTGATGTGAATGTCGTCGAAGATATCCCAACCGCGGTATATTGCGCCGTCAGTTCAAAATTGTGAGCGACCGGATAATTGATCCCGGCCATAAGACAAGCCACATATGCCGTGTCGCTATCTTCAATATGGAACGGGCTTGCGGTCGGACCCAGATTGTTCATCGTTATGCGGACCATACCGGCACCGGCACCCGCAAATAAACGCGTACCATTATCGAATTTGGCGAAGTCGTATCTTAAATTCGTGAAAACCCCGAACGCATCAAGAGAACCCGTCGTGGGCACGGTTAGTCCTGCATTCGGGTTTTCGACAAACCCTGCGATATTTGTGATCGTGGGTGAAAATCCATGGGAATAACTAAACTTGATTTCGCTGTGAAGCCGGTCATTGAAATAATATCCCCTGATCAGATCGATGATGAAACCCGCATCAAACTCCATACTTTGACGCCCAGAAAATGCCGTACCGGCCGTGTTTGAAACGCTGGACGTTGTTGCTTGTGGAAATGGCGCACCGAATTGCAGGGAATAGTATGAAAACCCGGTCCGGTCTTTCGGCATAAGCATCTCATCTGCGCGCGTAAATGAGGGTAGAGCTGTGAACAGCGAGACTATTGATAACATGCAAAGGACATTCACAGTCCAACACACATTCATACCAAGGCTCCAATACAATCCGGTCTGATGGCATTAACAAATCGATTATGCCAAAAAACCACGATTTACATATCGATACAATCCGAGCTGTGTACGGAACAAAATTCAGGACCATTGATGGTTTATGTATTTTTGTCCGAAACCACGAGCACAGCGACACCGATCAGCGTTAGTGACCCGCCTCCGATTGTTGTCCATGTCAAATGATCACCGAGAAAAATCACACTTTCAATTGTGACCACGATTGGTAGCAGCAATAAAAACGGTGCCACTTTATTGACGGGAAGTCTGCCCAATAAATTGTACCAGATTGCGTAACCTATCGCCGTCATGAAGAACGCCATATAGACAACGGCGATCCAAACTTCTGACCCGGCATTTCTGATGGCTTCGATTTGGTTATCTTCAAACAACCACGAGGCCAAAAACATTTGAGGTGTCGCGAAAACGGCGATCCAGGTGATCAGAACAAAACCGCCTACGCTGCCCAATTTTCTCGCCAAAACCTGCCCCAATGACCAGGCAATGGCGCCGCCAAGCACCAGCATAATGGCAAACTCATTACCATTCAGCCGGGGTTCACCTGCGATAATAGCGACGCCCACAAATGCCAGCAACATACCGAACGCCATTCTGAGGTTGATCCGCTCCTTCAGTAGAAGCGCGGCCAGCAAAGCGCAAAGCGGACCTTCGGTTTGGATAATGATCCCGGCGGTCGGGGCATCGAGATATTTCAACCCGGTGAAGGTCAATCCATATTGAATGGTGGCTGAAATGATCGAGATCAGAAATATTTGTTTCAGCAAAAGAACGGGTGGTTTGAAAAACCACACCAGCACGAATGATGTCAGCGCGAACCGCAACGCCATGAGCAGGATTGGTGGAAAATCATCAAGCGCAACTTTGGCCAATACAAAGCCGGTCGCCCACAATAAAGGGACGCTCAACGCCATGAGAATGTCGATTGGACGCATTTTCCAGACCTACGCGCTTGGCATCACGCCGTGCCGTCCCGGCATTCAGCAAGCTTCCTGAAGCCTGCCTCCAGATCAGCGATAAGATCAGCTGAATTTTCAAGCCCGATATGGAAGCGCAGGGCAGGGCCTTTGTCTTTCCACTCCGAGATGGAGCGATAGGTGCTCGGATCAAACGGGATAGCAAGACTTTCAAATCCGCCCCAGGAATATCCAAGCCCAAAAAGCGTCAATTCATCAAGGAACGCAGCAACACAGTCTTCGCTAACCGGGTTGAGAATGACAGAAAATAATCCCGATGAGCCTTTGAAATCCCTCTTCCAGATTTCATAACCGGGGTTGCTCGGCAAACCCACATGCATCACCTCGGCAATTTCTGGCCTCTGCTCCAGCCATACTGCTAATTCAAGACCCGACGCCATATGTTGCTTCAAACGCAATTCCATGGTGCGCAACCCGCGCAGCCCAAGATAGGCCTCTTCCGTGCCTGCACACATGCCAAGAGCTGAGTTATGTTTATTCAAAAGTGGCCAGGCACGCTCGTTGGCGGTTGCCGCGCCAAGCATAATGTCCGAATGCCCACCCATATATTTGGTGCCAGCCTGGAGCGTAATATCTACGCCAAAATCCAGCGCCTTGAAGAAAATTGAAGTCGCCCATGTATTGTCTATGATTGTATAAATGTCTCTTGCACCATCATGAGCCTTCGCGGCTTTCACCAGAGCCGGAATATCCTGCATTTCCATAGTCTGTGAGCCAGGAGCTTCAAGGTAGAGAATACGGGTGTTTTCGCGCAATAGATTTGAAATACCTGCGCCGATGAGCGGGTCATAATATTCAATTTCAACGCCAAGCTTGGTAAGCATCTCATCAGCAAAGTGGCGAGTAGGGCGATAAACACTGTCCGTAATTAACACGTGGTCGCCAGCTTCCAGAAAAGCCAATAAAGAAATAGTAATGGCCCCCAGACCAGATGGCGCCAAAATTGTGCCGGTGCCACCTTCCAATTCAGTGACAAGATCAGACAGGGAGTTTGTGGTTGGGGTGCCCTTGCGTCCGTAAATATATTTTGCATTCCGCGATTTCAACTGTTTGGTGTCTTCAAACAATACTGTGGACCCTCTGTAAACTGGGGTATTTACGAAGCCATAATGCGCATGTGTTGTTCGTCCGCTATGCGCCAGGCGCGTTGCAGTATCAAATTGTTTAGTTGTCATGTTTTTTTCTCAGATATTCATGTGTTGGTGAGAACCTTAAGCACGAAACTGTCTGAAATGCGAAAAAAAATGTATACGAATTTACAATGTTTCAGAAACACTTCGTCTTGCACTTGACGGGGCGCTCTATTTGGCCTTTTCTGGATTTAAGAACCTTAAAATTCAATTTGGATTTGAGGTAATCCCAATGAACGGTTTTGTGCCGCTCAACTTCATTGCGTCAGGCGCCCAAATAGGGAGGGAGCCGGGAGCGATTGGTGCCTTGGTTGTTTTCGGGGGCATTAAGTGTTTTGTCTGTTCTGTAACGAAAGAAGGTAAGATATGAAGAAAATTATTCTTCCAGTATTGTTTGGTATGGCAGCGATGGGCGTTTCCGCTCCGTCTGCTTCCGCCGCGACCCTTGACGATGTCAAGGCGAAGGGCTTCGTTCAATGTGGTGTTAGTCAGGGTCTCCCTGGTTTCTCAAACACCAATGACGCCGGCGACTGGACAGGCATCGATGTTGATGTTTGCCGCGCTGTAGCTGCTGCTGTTTTCGGTGATGCCAGCCTGGTGAAATACACCCCGCTGTCAGCCAAAGAACGTTTCACAGCTCTCCAGTCTGGTGAAGTTGATGTGCTTTCGCGCAATACCACCTGGACAATGAGCCGTGATACTTCGCTTGGTTTGAACTTCACTGGCGTTAATTATTATGACGGCCAGGGCTTCATGGTCCGTAACTCTCTTGGCGTAACCAGCGCCCTTCAGCTTGATGGCGCTTCGATTTGCACCAACACCGGCACCACAACCGAGCTCAATGTTGCCGACTATTTCCGTGCCAACAACATGGATTACGAAGTGGTTGCATTCGAGAAAGCTGACGAAGTTGTTCAGGCATATGATTCAGGTCGTTGCGATGTTTACACAACAGACGCTTCCGGCCTTTATGCCCAGCGCCTGAAACTGACCAATCCTGGTGAACACTCTGTTCTTCCGGAAATCATTTCAAAAGAGCCACTCGGCCCTGTTGTACGTCACGGTGATGACCAGTGGCTGGACATCGTGAAATGGTCGCTTAATGCAATGATCAACGCTGAAGAAATGGGCGTCACAAGCGCCAATGTTGATGATATGCGCAATGGTGATAACCCGGGCATCAAGCGTCTGCTTGGTACCGAAGGTGCATTTGGTGAAGCTATCGGCGTCAGCAATGACTGGGCCTATAACATCATCAAGCAGGTTGGCAATTATGGCGAAATTTTTGAAGCCAATGTTGGTCCTGACACAGAGCTGGGCATCTCGCGCGGCGTCAATGCTCTTTGGACGAATGGTGGTCTGCAATACGCTCCGCCAATCCGCTAAAGACTGAATATTTACCGCCTCGGGATTTTCCCGGGGCGGATTTTTATGTAAGCTAGAATACAAGTATTGTGATCATCAGGTGCAAGATGCCGGAAAACGGCGCGAAATCTGATTAAATATCTCGAGGGGCGAGAAATGGCTGCACAAGAGCCTGTAGGGGATGGCGCTGAAACTGCGCGCGTTTCACTTCTTTACGATCCAAAGGTCCGCGCACTGGTTGCACAGGTAGCGCTGATATTGCTGGTAATCTGGTTGGGTTATTCGATGGTGAACAACACCCTCGTTAATCTTGAAAAACAGTCAATTGCTTCCGGGTTCGGTTTTTTAGGGACCACTGCCGGCTTCAGCATCGCGCCTACGCTTGGTACTTTTATTGTCGATTATGCTGAAGAATCCAGTTACGGCTCGGCATTCTATGTGGGGTTGTTCAATACTCTGCTGGTGGCGTTTATCGGAATTATTCTGGCGACCATTTGGGGGTTTATCCTGGGTGTCGCCCGGCTATCCAACAACTGGGTTATCGCCAAGCTTTCCACGGTATATATCGAGACATTGCGCAACATTCCGTTGTTGCTGCAAATTTTCTTCTGGTATTTTGCCGTTCTTCGCAGCCTTCCCAATCCGCGCGAAAGCGTTGAGTTTGGCGCGAATATTGTGCTCAATACCCGTGGATTATTTATGCCACGTCCGCTGCCTGAAGCAGGCTTCGGCTGGGTCAGCATTGCGATTTTGATCGGACTGGTCGGAACATTCTTCATGCGCCGCTGGGCCCATCAGCGCCAGGAATCAACCGGCGAACAATTCCCTGTTTTCTGGACCAGTGTTGGTCTGATTGTTGGTTTCCCGATTTTGGTGTTTCTTGTTCTTGGTATGCCTCTTGATTGGCAAATCCCAGAATTACGAGGGTTCAATTTCCGGGGCGGCATGGTAATCATTCCGGAATTCATGTCCCTGTTGTTGGCATTGGTACTCTATACAGCGACCTTTATCGCGGAAATTGTCCGCGCCGGCATTTTGGCCGTGAGCCATGGGCAATCCGAGGCAGCCCATGCTCTGGGTGTTCGTAGTGGTCCAACGCTTCGTCTGGTTGTTATTCCGCAAGCTTTACGGGTCATTATCCCGCCATTGACCAGCCAGTATCTGAACCTGACTAAGAATTCATCTCTGGCCGTTGCGATTGCATATCCAGATCTGGTTTCAGTATTTGCCGGAACGGTTCTCAATCAGACCGGGCAGGCGGTAGAAATATTGCTGATCACTCTGGCGGTTTATCTCACAATCTCGATTGTGACTTCGGTTTTGATGAATTGGTACAATGCCAAAATGTCGTTAGTGGAAAGATAGGGAGAGAAAAATGAGCAATTCAACACTTTCCTTCGTTCGCACGACTATGGAAGTGGCCAAGGCGCCGCCTGCATCAACAGTTGGTGTCGTAGGGTGGATGCGGAAGAATCTGTTTTCGAGCTGGATTAACACTGCTCTGACACTATTCGCCATTTATCTCGTCTGGATCATCGTGCCGCCGATTTTGGATTTTACAATCTTTAATGCAACCTGGACAGCTGATGACCGTGAAGGTTGTCTTGCTGGCGGCCATGGTGCCTGCTGGGCTTATGTAGAAGCCAAATTCGGTCAATTCATTTACGGCAGATATCCGGTAGAGGAACGTTGGCGTGTCAATATCGTTTTCGCGATAATGGCGATTGGCACGGTCACGCTGGCGATCCCATCAGTTCCATACAAGAAATGGAATGCCATCTTTATGTTGGTAATATTCCCGATCCTGGCTTTCTTCCTACTGGTTGGTGGATATTTCGGTCTCCATCACGTGGAAACCCCGCTTTGGGGCGGTTTGCTTGTGACTCTCGTGGTTGCAATTACCGGTATCGTGGTTTCGCTTCCACTGGGTGTTCTATTCGCTCTTGGACGCCGCTCCGAGATGCCCGTGGTTCGTATGGTGTCGATCATATTCATTGAATTCTGGCGCGGCGTACCGCTGATCACTGTATTGTTCATGGCTAGTGTTATGCTGCCACTGTTCCTGCCCGAAGGGGTGACCTTCGACAAATTGATGCGCGTTTTGATCGGGGTGGCATTGTTCTCAGCTGCCTATATGGCAGAGGTGGTGCGCGGTGGATTGCAGGCTATCGGCAAGGGCCAGTATGAAGGCGCGCAGGCTTTGGGACTTCCCTATTGGAAGACCATGAACCTCATCATTCTGCCCCAGGCCCTCAAATTGGTTATTCCAGGCATCGTCAACACCTTTATCGGATTGTTTAAAGATACGACTCTGGTTCTGATCGTTGGTCTTTTCGATCTGTTGGGTGCCATTCAGTTGAGCTTTACCGATCCAAAATGGTCAACACCTATGACCAGCCACACGGGCTATGTATTTGCTGCGTTCGGATTTTTTATTTTTTGCTTCAGTATGTCACGCTATTCCATTTTCATGGAGAATCGCCTGCATACCGGACACAAGCGTTAGGGGATTAGAGAGATGGCCAGACAAGCAACCAAAAAGACTGCCAAAGCGCCAGCGAAACGCGCGACTGCAGCCAAAACTACCCGCGCCAAAAAAGCACCAGCCAAAGCGGCCAAGAGCAATTTGGTGGTGTCCGATGAAGTCGCCATCGATATCACCAATATGGATAAATGGTATGGCGATTTTCATGTCTTGAAGGGTATCGATCTGAAAGTCATGAAGGGTGAGCGGATCGTGGTCTGTGGCCCGTCCGGGTCCGGTAAATCCACCATGATCCGGTGCATCAACCGGCTGGAAGAACATCAAAGCGGTCGCATTGAGGTTGATGGCATTGAATTGACCAATGACCTCAAGAAGATCGATGAAATTCGCCGCGAAGTTGGCATGGTATTTCAGCACTTCAACCTGTTCCCTCATCTAACAATTCTGGAAAATTGCACTCTCGCACCGATCTGGGTGCGCAAAATGCCGAAGGCGGAAGCCGAAGAAGTCGCCATGGAATATCTGACCAAGGTTCGTATTCCGGAACAAGCTAACAAATACCCAGGGCAGCTTTCAGGTGGCCAACAGCAGCGCGTGGCAATCGCTCGGTCGTTGTGTATGAGCCCACGCATCATGTTGTTTGATGAGCCGACCTCAGCGCTTGATCCAGAAATGATCAAGGAAGTGCTGGACGTAATGGTTGATCTGGCGGAAACCGGCATGACCATGATTGTTGTGACCCATGAAATGGGGTTTGCGCGCCAGGTAGCCAACCGCGTGATCTTTATGGATGAGGGTCAGATTATCGAGCAGAATGAGCCTGAAACATTCTTCACTAAACCGAAGCACGAGCGGACCAAGCTTTTCCTGAGCCAGATCTTGCATTAGCAAAACGTTCAGAGAGAAACTGCGAAAATAGAATTCAGGGTCGGCTATTTAGCTGGCCCTTTTTCTATTGCTAGGTCTTCACGTGATCCCCATTCGGTCCAGGAGCCGTCATAGAGGCCCGCATTGCGATGGCCCAGCTCTTCAAGTGCCAGAGACAGAATGGCCGCGGTAATTCCAGATCCGCAAGAGGTGACGATGGAGCCGGACAAATCAACGCCGGCATTGGTGAAAACGTCCTTCAACTCACTGACGCTTCGCAAAGTCCGGTCCTCATTGAGCAGGGTGCCAAAGGGTACGTTGCGGGCGCCGGGAATATGACCGGCGCGCAGTCCTTGTCTTGGTTCGGGCGCGTCGCCGCAAAAACGCGCTGCCGCGCGTGCATCCACAATTTGCGTTTTGCCATTTTCGGTAATCTCAACGATATCGTCCACATCGCGGACCATGAGCATATTACGTCGCGCGGTGAAGTGGCGCTCCTGGCGCTGAACCGGCCCGGTATCAAGAGGTAATTCTGCCTCCATCCATTTCGGTAATCCACCATCAAGCAGCGTAACATCGTCAGCCCCCATGACCCTGAACATCCACCAGACGCGGGCTGCTGAAAACATGCCAACACTGTCGTAAATGACAATGCGTTGCCCGTCACCGATGCCAAGTTTGCGTACTTTGGACGAAAATTTTGCGTTGTCCGGCAGCATATGGGGGAGGTTGCTGGCGCTATCGGAGATATCGTCGATATCGAAAAATACAGCTCCGGGAATATGCTGTTCCAGGTATTCTGCTCGCGGGTCGCGTTTTTCAGTAGGTAAATGCCATGACGCATCGACGACCACCACATCAGGTGCGTCCAGGTGTTCTTTCAACCAGGCAACATTCACCAGATTTTCGGTTTTTTTCACGATCAATTCCCCCTAAATCAATGCAATGCGAACGCGCCTGTTTTGGCGTCCTTTTTTCTCAATTTTCTTTATGAGCACAGGACCGATTTCGCCCGTGGACCGAACATGAGTACCGCCACAGGGCTGTAGATCAACATCGTCGCCAATTCGAAGCAACCGAACTTTGTCGGCACCTCTGGGCGGTTGCACCGACATGGTTTTTACCAATTCAGGATTGGCGTCTAGTTCCGCATCCGTAATCCATTCTGTGGAGAGTGGATAACCGGCTGAAACCATTTCCATCAACTTTGTGGTCAATTCTTCCTTGTCGGCAAGACTGGCATCCTGAATATCAAAATCCAAGCGTCCGGTTCCGTCGCTGACAGATCCTCCGGTTACTGGGTAGGGCAGAATTGCGGAAAGCAAATGCAGGGCTGTATGAATTCGCATGCGTGGGTGGCGAATGTCCCAATTGATTTCACATTTTACCTGGTCGCCGACGGCCAATTTGCCATCGATAGATGAGGCGGGGACATGGACAATCGTTTGCCGGTCCTCGTCATAAACCGTTGTGGCAATTTCGATACGTTCGCCCGAAGGTGCTACCAGCCACCCACTATCTCCGGGTTGTCCGCCGCCGGTAGCATAAAAAATAGTTTGATCCAGAATGATGCCGCCACGGTCGTTGATAGCAACGACATCCGCTTCGCAGGTCTTCATATAGGCGTCATCGACGAATAGTTTGATTGTCATTGCAGAACATCCGCTACATTCACTTCGGATTGGGCTTCAAGCCATGCCGGGACCGGCAATTCCTTGCTGCGTAAAAATTCAGGGTTGTAGAGTTTTTCCTGATACCGGGTTCCATAATCGCACAACAATGTCACGATCGTATGTCCCGGGCCAAGCTTGCGCGCCAACCGGACCGCGCCTGCGATATTGATCGCGGACGAACTGCCAACACAAAGCCCTTCAAATTGCAAAAGGTCAAATATGTAAGGGAGGGCTTCCGCATCTTCGACTTTGTAAGCTTCATCAATCGGCGCACCCTTGAGGTTCGCGGTCTCGCGATTGTTGCCAATGCCTTCGGTGATGGATGTGCCTGCGGGGTTAAATTTGCCGCTTGTCAGGAACGAATAAATCCCGGACCCTCCCGGATCAGCGAGCGCGGTGACAATATCAGGATTGCGTTCTTTGAGCGCCATTGAAACACCGGCAATGGTGCCGCCGGTTCCCATCGCAGACACAAACCCGTCGATCTTGCCATCAGTATCTGCCCAGATCTCCGGGCCGGTTGTTTGGATATGGGCTTCGCGATTGGCGAGATTATCAAACTGGTTCGCCCACATGGCGCCGCCCGGTCGGGATTTGTTCAACATTTCAGCAACCCGGCTGGAGACATGAATATAATTATTCGGGTTTGTATAAGGCGCGGCAGGAACTTGCAAAAGCTCTGCACCCGACAGCCGCAGCATATCTTTTTTATCTTGAGACTGGGTTTCAGGAATTACAATCACGGATTTATACCCAAGCGCATTGCCGACTAAAGCTAATCCGATTCCGGTATTACCGGCTGTACCCTCAACAATGGTGCCGCCCGGTTTCAATTCACCGCATTTTTCCGCCGCGCGGATGATGAACAGCGCAGCCCGGTCCTTGACCGATTGGCCTGGATTGAGAAACTCGGCTTTGCCGAGAATGGTGCAACCGGTTTCGTCGGAAACTTTTCTGAGTTTGAAAAGGGGTGTATTGCCGATGGCTTCGATAATTCGGGGATTGAATTTCATGAAAACTCCGCAAAAAGTAAATTTGCATTTACGAAAAAATAGTCGTCACGCGACATCGATACAAGCCCCTGTAATATGCAACTGATATTCCTTGGCAGAAAGGGATTGCCGCTATTCCGCAGCAAGTATGGATCTCGCATCATCAGGAATGGGCTTGGCGGAAATTCCGGCGGGATGATCGGGATCTTCCACAGCCCATATCCGCAATTCTTTTCCGGTCAGCAAAAGCGTTTCGCCGCGATGAATTTCATGACCCAGCTCAAAACTGGCACCGCCAATTTTTGTGACTTTGGTTGTAATATCCAAGGTATCGCCGAAAAAGCCGGGCGACTTGAAATCCATTCCAACATGTCCCAAAACTAGCCCCCTGATACCGTACTTTTCTATCAATACATCGTGATGCAATCCGCCTTGTTCGAGCATGTGATGCCCGGCCGCATCGACCCATGCAAAATAGCGGGGATAAAAAATAATTTTCGCGGGGTCACAATCGCCCCATTCAACGCGAATTCTTTCAGACCATTCAAGCATAATACCTCACTACCAGCGTTCCCTCTTGATGAGCGGACATACTAGAATGCTATGGCAAATTCAGCACGGGACAAATTGAATTTCTTAAGGTAATTGATCCTGAATGTTTTCTGCAGGCCAATTCGGGAAACATATTTCTTTTCCGGGCCGCGATATTTTTAGCTGGAGAATTATATGACTAATGTTGTTCCTGTATCTCAACCGGTATCCCTGCCAACTTCGGACGGCAACGAGTATCCGGTACGCCGGATATATCTGATTGGCCGCAATTATGAAGCCCATGCCCGCGAAATGGGTCATGATCCGAACCGGGAAGCTCCGTTTTTTTTCACAAAATGGCCAAACACGATCGTTGTTGGTGATGGCAAAATTGCTTACCCGCCCATGACAAAAAACTATCATTTTGAAGCCGAGCTAGTTGTTGCCTTATCGGCAGGTGGGACCAATATTGCGGTGTCGGACGCCTTGGATTTAGTTTACGGGTATGCTGTTGGTCTGGACATGACGCGCCGGGATTTACAGAAGATTGCCAAGGAAGCAGGTCGCCCGTGGGATTACGGAAAGAATGTCGACGAATCTTCTCCGATCTCAATGCTCCATCCCGTGTCTGAAATCGGCCATCCGGGAAAAGCGGCGATGTGGCTTGATGTAAACGGATCACGAAAACAGGATACCAATCTGGATCAGATGATTTGGTCGGTGCCTGAAATGATTTCCATTTTGTCAGAGCATTATACCATGGCACCGGGTGATCTGATTTTCACCGGAACGCCAGCTGGCGTCGGACCTGTGGTTCCAGGCGACAATATAGCTGTCCATATTGACGGCCTGACAGATTTGAACGTGGAAATTGTCTAACAACGGGCAATGCAAAATGTGGATTTGTTCTTAAAAAATCTGCACTGGTAAAATTCATGAGGCCCGGATTGTTACGTTCCCATCTGGGTTCCAATTGGTTATATTTTGGACCATGGAGTTTGACTTGATTCTGTACTTTAAGACCTGTGGGGGCGCTCGGATACGCGATAGCAGGATAGAAAAATCGTAGATTATGATCAAAATAATCCAGTTGCTGTTTTTGAAACTTAAGGAATTGCCGCCACCGATCCGCAAAGTGCTTCGCCTGGGCAGTGATTTTCTGTTGATCGTTGCGGCTTTTTTTACCGCTGTATATCTTCGTCTGGGCGAAATAAATTTTGAACTGCACTGGGTCTTTGAAGCGGCCGCATCGCTTCTATTGGTCTCTTTGATTGTGGTGCCAGCGAGCGGGTTGCACCGCACCACATGGCGCTACGCCTCGCTCCACGATTTTCTGACCATTTTGCGCACGATCTCTCTAGTCATTGTCGTCCATACCCTGGTTCTTTTCATGGTTTCGAGACTGGACAGCATGCCACGCTCGATCCCGCTTTTCACCTGGTTCGTTGGTCTCGTTTATTTGTCGGGCCCGCGCGTGCTGTTTCGGCTGTTACGAGATCAATGGGTCGAGAACCTGTTTTCCTACTCAAATAGTGAAGCACGAGAAGATATCGCGCTTTACGGTTCGGTCGAAGTCGCAGAACAGTTTATTCGCAGCCTACGCCAAAAAAAGAGCGTCCCCTACAGGGTCGTCAGTATTTTTTCAGATAGCCGCGAGGATACAGGCGCCCGAATCCAGGGAATTAACGTTCTTGGTGCCGTCGCGGATCTGGAAATTTATCAACAAAAACGTATTAGTTCCGGTCATTTACCCCTCGCAAAAGTGGTTTTAACAAGTCGTGATGTGGGTATTGATACGGTCCGTGAGTTGGTCAGAGTTGGTAGTAGGTTGGGTTTTTCTGTTGAACGGATCCCTGATATGGGGCGGTTTGAATCTGGGGAAAAGGTTCTAAACCCCTTTACAGATTTTGCCAGTGTCAAACTGGAAGACGTGCTCGGCCGCCCGTCAACAAACCTCGACCTGGTTGGTATCGCCAGAATGATTGAAGGCCGCACTGTTTTGGTCACGGGAGCCGGAGGTTCAATAGGCTCCGAACTGACAAGGCAAATTGCGTCCTATAAGCCGTCTCGCCTGATCATGGTTGATAACAGCGAATACAACCTCTTTGCCATAAACAGGGATATCGCAGAGAAATTTGAGGGAATCGAAACCTCAGCCCTGATCTGCTCGGTCAGGGATCGAGACCGGGTCTTCCGGATCATGGAACAGGAACGACCTGCGTTGGTATTTCATGCAGCCGCTTTGAAACATGTTCCCATGGTTGAATTCAATCCGGGAGAGGGCGTTCTTACAAATGTATTCGGTACGCGCAATGTGGCGGATGCGGCGAAAGAATATAACGCTGATGCCTTTGTGATGGTTTCAACCGACAAAGCCGTCAATCCAACAAACATTATGGGTGCGACCAAGCGCCTCGCCGAGATTTATTGCCAATCAGCGGACCTCAGGGAACAGGATGATGGCAAGAATAAACAAACAAAATTCATGACGGTGAGGTTCGGCAACGTACTTGGGTCCGCCGGGTCTGTAGTGCCGCATTTTGAGCGCCAGATCCGCCGGGGCGGTCCGGTTACCGTCACGCATCCGGATATAGAACGTTATTTCATGACGATCCGAGAAGCGGTTGAGTTGATCCTGCAAGCCACAAACCACGGACTTGGCAGTACGAGCCTGGATGGCCAGATCTATGTACTGGAAATGGGAGAACCCATAAAAATACGTGATCTGGCACGCCAAATGATTCGCCTCGCCGGGTTCGAGCCTGAAAAAGACATCAAAGTCATCTTTACCGGGCTGCGGCCCGGGGAAAAAATGAAAGAAGAATTGTTCAGCCCGAATGAGCCGCTGGAGCAGATTGACGTTGATGGCCTGATGTATGCCAGGGCGCGACTGGTGGACATGAAGTTCTACAACAAGACGCTTGATGAATTGAATGACGCAGCGAAGCGTGATGATCACCGGAAACTGGCTATATTGATCGGGAAAATCTTGCCGGAATACACGGCTTCCGGCAACGTAGGACAAATACAGAGCGCACCAGATTCTGGTGCTGTGCCAGCGCAATTACGTGTTGTTGGTGGTGTTGAGATCATCCAGCCTGATGATTAGGCGGAATGAATTGGTGGCTCCCCGGGCAAGACTCGAACTTGCGACAAGTCGGTTAACAGCCGACTGCTCTACCAACTGAGCTACCGGGGATCAGGTATGTAGGCACCAAACTTTGTTGCCTATAGCAAATGCTGAACTGATTTGCCAATGGGGAAAATACTAAATTTTTCCCTGCGCGGCCTTGTCAGTTAATCGGCGGTCAGTTCATATCTCCAAAACCAAATTAAGAAACACAGGAATCATGTCGAATGCTTAAAGATCCAGAGGACCGGACTTTCCGTCTTGGCGTTATCGGTGCCGGGGCGATGGGGCAGGGAATTGTCCAGGTTGCGCTCCAGGGTGGTGTCTCCGTTATTCTTTTCGACGCTCGCGAAGGTGGCGCGGAAAGTGGTCGGGCGGGTGTCTTTGCACGCCTGGAAAGGCTTGTTGAAAAAGGAAAATTTGCAGGTGACGATTTATCAAAAGCCGAGGACAATTTTACAGCAGCAGGTCAATTGTCAGATTTTGCCGACTGCGACGCGATTGTCGAAGCGGTTTTCGAAGACCTGGAGGTCAAACAAAACCTGTTCGCCGAGTTGGAAGATATTGTTTCCGATGATTGTATTCTGGCGAGCAACACATCCTCCATTCTGATCGCGTCGATCGCCCGCGCGTGCCGCAACAGGGGACGAATCGCAGGTCTCCATTTCTTTAACCCAGTACCGCTGATGCGCCTTGTCGAAGTGATCAAGGGGCCGGAAACCCGTGACGATGTGATCAAGGCACTCTGCAAGCTGGGCGAACGGTTGGGCCGAACGCCGGTTGTCGCCAAGGATGCACCGGGTTTCCTCGTCAATCACGGGGGCCGCGCCTACACCACCGAGAGCATGCGGCTGCTCCACGAAAAAGTTGCTACACCAGCCGAGATCGATGCCATCATGCGTGATTGCTGTGGGTTTCGTATGGGGCCGTGCGAATTGATGGATTTGACTGGCGTCGATGTGAACTACCCTGTGTCCCGGATTATTTACGAGGGCTATGATGATGATCCACGATTGAAAACATCATTCCCGCATCTGGCATTGTTGTCAGCTGGAAATTTTGGTCGCAAAACCGGGACCGGTAATTTTACCTACGATGAAAAAGGCCAACGGACTGATACTGCCAGCGGTGATTTTACAACCGAGTCATTGCCAGCCGCGAAATTGGTGCTTCCTGATCCGGATGCCGCGCTGGCTGATCTGGTGAAAGGTCTTGGAATAGCAACAATCGTCGATGACGACGGGGAAAGTCCTATTCTGGTCGCGCTGATCGGAGAAGATTGTTCCACATACGCCGCTCGCACTGGAACCGACCATTGCCGTTTTGTCGGGATCGATATGCTTTGCGCCACCAAGCGTATAACCCTCATGCAATCTCCGGGAGCAGACCGGGCGGCGCTTGAACAGGTTGCCGCGGCATTATTAGCGGCAGGCCATCAAGTGACGGCGATTGAGGATTCTCCGGGTTTTGTCGCCCAGAGGATGTGCGCGATGGTGGCTAATCTGGGGTGTGAAATGGCCCAGATCGGGTTGGCTACACCAGAAGAAATTGACTTGGCTATGCGGCTTGGACTTGGATATCCCCATGGTCCGCTTGAGTTGGCAGAGAAACTGGGTGCAAAAAAAATCGTACAGATCCTCGAAAAAATACAAGACATTACTGGCGAAGATCGTTACCGGCCAAGCCTCTGGTTGCGACGTCGGGCACAACTGGGACTTCCTGTCCACACACCGGGAAGGGCGGCATAAAGATCGTATACTGATTAATGGGAAATTGGAGGCCACGGCCGGAATCGAACCGGCGTACACGGATTTGCAATCCGCTGCGTCACCACTCCGCCACGTGGCCCCAACCCGCGTATAAACCACCCATGGTTTAGGTCAAGCGGTGTGTTCACTAAACACATATAAATGGCCAAATTATTGGCAAGGATAATAACAGGCTTGCCTTTTTATTGCCGATGGTTATTCCTCAAAGGGCAAAGTCCATGAAACAATCAAAAGTCTGGTGAAGTGATGGATAATTACGCGGCGGCCCGTCTCAACATGGTTGAATCCCAGGTCCGGCCCAGCGATGTAACGGATGCGCGGATCATGCGCGCTATGGGCAGGCTTCCACGTGAAAAATTTGTCCCGCTTGCATGGCGCAATGTTGCTTACATGGATGAAAGTATTCCTTTGGCAGATCGGGGCGCCAGTTCGCTCATGGAGCCGCGCGCATTCGCCAAGCTGGTTCAATTGGCAAGCGTAACGAAAAACGATCTGGTGCTCGATATAGGGTGCGGACTTGGGTATTCTTCCGCCGTATTGGCGCAACTTGCTGGTTCTGTTGTAGCGCTGGAAGCCGATGGGGATTTGGTCAATAACGCAAATGAAATTCTAGCGTCTCTTGAAATTGGTAATGTTGCAGTCGTTGAAGGTGAACTTTCCGGCGGCGTCGGCAAGGAAGGCCCATATGACATTATTTTTCTCAATGGCAGCATTGAAATAGTGCCAGATGCGCTGTTTGGGCAATTGAATGACAACGGTCGCCTGGTGGCAGTCATCAATGAACCAACCAGAAGCGCGGCCTGGCTTTATGAAAAATCAGGGGAATTGGTAAATGGACGCCCGGCATTTGATGCGCGCATTCAGCCATTGTCCGGGTTTGAAAAAAAGCAGACATTTGTATTCTAATCAGGTTGATTTGTCTGATCAGGCCTCTTTCCAATTGTATCTCGTTTGGTTGAAGGTTAGTGTCCGCATGTAGTCATCTGCGGGACTGCTTTTGTATGTTTCTCTCGAGCAGCTTTGAAGTGGCATAATCACCAGGGTGGTGTAGTAGAATGTCTGGTTGGTACAGGCTGAGTTTTGTTATGCGAATTGTTTGTGGTTTTCTTCCCAAAAAATCGAAAATCCTCGCTTTGGTTATTGCCTGCACGTGTGGAATGTCGTTGATACTTTCTGGACCTGCCCAGGCAAATAGCATTAAAGACGCCCTGGCAATGGCTTATGAATTTAACCCAACGCTAAAGGCGGAGCGGGCAAATTTGCGCGCCATTGATGAAGGTGTGCCCCAGGCGTTAGCCGGGCGACGACCTACAATAACCGGTACTGCTGATATCGGCCATCAGGATCTGGATATTCGCTCGCTTACAGCCACTGGGCCATCGCGGTCGCGGTTTTCGCTTCAACCGCGCGGGTTTACAGTCACGTTGTCTCAACCAATTTTTGCTGGATTCACTGTATTGAACAACGTTCGGCAAGCTGAAGCTTTGGTGAAAGCAGGGGCGCAGGCGCTCAAAAACACCGAGCAAAATACCCTGTTTGATGCAGCACAAGCTTATATGGATGTTGTGCGGGATATTGCGATCATAGACCTGCAGCGCAATAATTTACGTGTCTTGAAGGAGCAGCTCCGCGCAACCCATGACCGGTTCTCTGTTGGTGAAGTTACCAGAACCGATGTGGCTCAAGCCGAGGCCAGTGTTGCTTTGGCTGAATCAGGTGTCAGTCTTGCAAACGCAAATTTGGCGACAAGCAGGGCGGTGTACCAACAGATTATAGGTCAACCACCGAATGGGGTTCGGTCGCCTGGGTCGATTGAACACATGCTTCCTGGTGATCTGAATTCAGCCATTGCAATCGGCGAAACCGAACACCCTGCCATTCTGGCAGCGAGTTTTTCAGCCGAAGCAGCCAACCATCAGGTAAATGTAACGCGTGGAAGTTTGCTGCCAAGCGTTGATCTGGAAGCTTCATATACGGATCGCTACGATTCCAGTCTGACAACGACACGCAGTGGTACCGCATCCGTTACCGGAAGACTGACGGTACCGTTGTATCAGCGCGGCGAAGTGAGCTCCCGCATTCGCCAGTCGCGTCAGACATTGTCACAGCGCCAGTTTGAGGTTGAACAGGCGCGCTATCAGGTTCGCGCTGCAGTAGCTTCGGCCTGGAACCAGTTACAGTCTATCAAGGCACAATTGCAATCCAACCAAGCGCAGGTGAGGGCCAACGAGGTTGCTTTGAACGGTGTGCGTGAAGAAGCCACCGTTGGCCAACGCACCGTTCTGGACGTGTTGGATGCCGAGCAGGAATTGCTGAATTCCCGGGTTACCCTGATAACGACCAATCACGATCGAGTGGTTGCTTCCTATGCTGTACTGGTTGCAATCGGGAGGTTGAATAACCGGCGTCTCGCCCTGAATGTTCAGGAATATAACCCTGAAATCAACTACCGTAACGTCAGGAATCGCATTTTCGGCATCGGTATTCCACTTGAAGACTGATCACCCTCAGAAATCTGTGCAATAGCATTAAGTCACAGGATTGCGCGGCCAAGTTGTGCTAGTATACAGGGATAGGTGAACGCTGATTCTCAAACGTAGCCGATTGTCGTTTCGAGAATTAACAAAGTGCAAAAAGCGGCGAATTTGCAAAGGGTTAATTGATGAGCAATACCGATCCTGCCCAGGAACCGAGCATGGAAGAAATTCTGGCTTCGATTCGTAAAATTATTTCGGATGACGATTCTGCTGAAATCGAACAGACAGATAGCGATGATGTTTCAAATTCAGCCCAAGCCGAGGCAGCGGAAGCTGCATCAGCAATCGAGCTGGAAATGGTTGAAATGGAGGATACAGCAGTCGTTGAAGAGCCTGTGATGGTCGACCCGTCCATGGAAGCGCCTGCGCCTGTTGAAGCAGCTATGGAAGAGGTTGCGGAACCGGTTCCAGAAGAACTAGCTGGAGAAGAAATTGAACAACCCGTAGACACCATGTCGGCTGAATCAGAACCAGAAATGGAAGACATGGCTGAAAGTGAGGCTGTCGAAGACGATATTCTCGAATTAAGCGAAGATCAGGCTCTGGAAACCGTTGAAGCGGAATCCGCAGCTGATATCGCCATGGAAGACGCTGATCCTGGCACCGAAATTCCAGCTGATCCTCCTGAAATTGAAATGGTGGAGGCTGAAAGAGATATTGAATTTTGCGAACCGGAAGAGATAGAATCTGAACAACAAGAAGAGATAGAATCTGAACCACAAGAAGAACTTGTTGCGGAGGCTAATCCTGAAGCCGAGCTTATTTCTGAAGATCAGGGCAACGGCATTGCGAGCGCATTTGGCTCACTCGAGAATTTGGTCCTGTCCAATGAGAAAAACACTCTGGATGGTTTGGTGCGCGAAATGTTGAAGCCGATGCTCAAGGAATGGCTGGACGCAAATTTGCCGCCGCTCGTTGACCGGATGGTACGCGATGAAATCCAGCGCGTTTCCCGTGGTCGCAGTTAAAAGGCTCTTGATACACAAAGTCTCTGTGCCTGTTTAATCGGTTGAAGTGTTGACTTCTGAACGGTTCCCGGGCTTTACACCCTTGCGGTGATTGTACGGTCCAACAAATTCCATGCTTGAGAAGAAATTTCAACCAGATCAGGTCGAACCTCGTATTTACGATATGTGGGAAACTTCAGGCTCGTTTGCCTGTGGACGCGCCAACGAGTCTGGTGACGGCAAACCCTATTGCATCGTAATTCCACCGCCGAACGTGACCGGCTCGCTGCATATGGGTCACGCCCTCAATAATACGATACAGGATATCCTGATCCGGTTTGAGCGGATGCGGGGTCGCGATGTCTTGTGGCAGCCTGGAATGGACCATGCCGGCATCGCCACCCAGATGGTGGTCGAGCGGCAACTCGCCGAGCAACAGGAGCCTGACCGGCACGCCATGGGACGCGAAGCCTTTGTTGAGCGTATCTGGCAATGGAAAGAAGAATCCGGCGGCACCATCATCAACCAGTTGAAACGCCTTGGCGCTTCGTGCGACTGGAGCCGCGAACGCTTCACCATGGATGACGGTTTGTCTGAGGCAGTTCTCAAGGTCTTCGTTGAATTGTATCGCGATGGCCTGATCTACAAAGACAAACGCCTTGTCAATTGGGATCCGGTATTCCAAACCGCGATTTCCGATCTCGAAGTCGAGCAAAAAGAAGTCAACGGCCATATGTGGCGGTTTGCCTATCCGCTCGTAGATGGCCCAGTCGATGGCATTGAAGAAATCATCATTGCCACAACCCGCCCAGAAACCATGCTTGGCGATGGCGCGGTTGCGGTCCACCCGTCTGACGAACGTTACAAAAACCTGATCGGCAAAATGGTGCGCCTGCCGATCGCGGAACGCCATATTCCAATTATTGCTGATGAATATCCCGATCCGGAATTCGGATCAGGTGCCGTGAAGATTACCGGCGCTCACGATTTTAACGATTTCGAGGTGGCACGCCGCAACAATATCCCGCTCATCCCGCTGATGGATGAGCAGGCGCGGATGATCGTGACGCCAGAAAATAATGTGCCGGATCATTATGCCGGGTTGGATCGTTTTGATGCCCGCAAACTGGTGCTGGAAGAAATCGAAGAACTCGGCTTCTATCGCGGTGTCGAAGACAAAGTCATCGCCCAGCCTTTTGGTGACCGCTCCGGCGTCGTCATCGAGCCGATGCTCACCGACCAATGGTATGTTGACGCTGAGACACTCGCCAAACCTGCAATCGAGATGGTCGAGAATGGCACCACCAAATTCGTGCCGCCAAATTGGGACAAGACTTATTTCGAATGGATGCGCAACATCCAGCCCTGGTGTATCTCCCGCCAGCTTTGGTGGGGCCACCAGATCCCGGCCTGGTATGGTCCAGGTGGATTAATTTATGTAGCGAAAAATGAGCAAGAGGCGCTGCTGCAAGCTGAGCAAGACGGGCCCGGTAGTTGGCGTATTGCGACGAAAGAGAAAGCGCTCGCCTGTAATTTTGTTGATGAGGAAGATTACGCGCTTCTCTATCGCGACGAGGATGTGCTCGACACCTGGTTCTCATCCGCGCTGTGGCCGTTCTCAACGCTTGGCTGGCCAGACGAAACGCCGGAACTGGAGCGTTATTACCCAACCGCTGTATTGGTAACCGGGTTCGATATCATTTTCTTCTGGGTCGCCCGGATGATGATGATGGGGTTGCATTTCAAAAAAGAAATCCCGTTTGATACGGTCTATATCCATGCCCTTGTTCGCGACGAGCAGGGCCAGAAAATGTCCAAATCCAAGGGCAACGTTATCGACCCGCTTGATCTGGTTGATGAATTCGGCGCTGATGCGGTCCGCTTTACGCTGGCTGCCATGGCGGCGCAGGGGCGCGACATCCGGCTTGCGAAAAACCGGGTCGAAGGTTACCGGAATTTCACAACGAAACTCTGGAACGCGGCCCGCTTCGGCGAGATGAATGATTGCCGCCACGACCCGGATTTTGACCCGGCTAGCGTCAAAGACACACTTAATCGCTGGATCGTTGGCGAAGTACAACGCGCCCAGCAACAGGTGACAGAAGGCATCGAGCGCCACCGCTACAACGAAGCCGCAGGTGCGCTGTATCAATTCATCTGGCACATTTACTGCGACTGGTTTTTGGAACTCGCCAAACCGGTATTCAGTGGTGATGACGAAGCTTTGAAAGCTGAGACCCGCACGACAACTGCCTGGGCGTTGCAACAAGCTTTGTTGCTGCTTCACCCGTTCATGCCGTTCATCACCGAAGATTTGTGGCAGCAGCTTGGGGCAGGGGGCGGCACCGATAACCAGATCATGGCGATGCCCTGGCCAACCCATGAAGGGTTGGAGAATGCTGGAGCAGATGCGGAAATCCGCTGGATCATTGATACCGTGACCCAGGTGCGCTCCGTTCGCTCTGAAATGAATGTGCCGGCGGGTGCCAAAATTCCGTTGGTGCTGACAGGTGCCTCCGCAGAAATCCAGTCTCGCGCCCTCCGTTATCAATCTTTGATTACCCGGTTGGCGCGTATTTCTGATTTTTCTATCGCGAACGAAATCCCCGAAGGGGCAGCGCAAGTTGTGACCGATGACGGTGTCATCGCTCTGCCACTTGGTGAGGTGATGGACCTAGGGGCTGAAGCGGAACGGTTGAAACGCGAAATCGAGAAGATTTCCGGTGAAATCACCAAGTTCGAAGCCAAACTGGCGAATGAAAAATTCACCTCAAAAGCGCCCGCCGCAGTGGTTGAAGAACAACGCCAGCGCAAAGTGGACGCAGAAGCTTCAAAAGAAAAGCTGGAAGAAGCCCTCGAACGCTTCCGGCAAATGGGCTGAACCCGCCAGATAATCTAATATTTCCAATCTTTTTGTGTGACATTATGGCCACATGAAAAAAGCAATTGGGCCATTCGCCCAAATGCGCCCCTTTTGCGCCACAAACAAAAATTACCAGCAATGATGTAGTGATAAACATTCAGGCCGTATGGGTTCCTGTGGCAGATATGCCACGCTTGCAGGAAAACAATTCGGAAAATGACGTTCAACCGATAGAGTTTCTGAGACAAACAGCCTAAATTCAGCCCTGAATTTGAATCATTACAAAAGCTTAGAGGTCAGATAGTCAGTATGGATGCCAAGGTTTTCAATAAAGACAAATTACCGAGCCGGCACGTAACCGAGGGGCCCAACCGCGCCCCGCATCGCTCATACCTGTACGCTATGGGCCTCACCGATGAACAAATTCACCAACCGCTTGTTGGTGTGGCAACCTGCTGGAACGAAGCTGCGCCCTGTAATATTTCACTGATGCGCCAGGCCCAGGCGGTCAAAAAAGGTGTTGCTGCGGCGAGTGGAACGCCCCGCGAATTCTGTACAATTACCGTAACAGACGGCATTGCCATGGGCCATCAGGGCATGAAATCTTCGCTGGCGAGCCGCGAAGTGATTGCAGATTCCGTTGAACTGACCATGCGCGGCCATTGTTACGACGCGCTGGTCGGGTTGGCGGGTTGTGATAAGTCTCTGCCCGGTATGATGATGTCGATGGTGCGCCTCAACGTACCGTCGATTTTTCTTTATGGTGGCTCCATTTTGCCAGGACGTTTCCGCGGCCAGGAAGTAACCGTCCAGGACGTATTTGAAGCGGTCGGAAAATTCTCAGTTGGTGATATGTCGCTTGACGACTTGCATGAACTTGAAACTGTAGCCTGCCCGTCCGCTGGTGCCTGTGGTGCCCAGTTTACTGCAAACACCATGGCCTGCGTTTCCGAAGCCATTGGTCTGGCGTTGCCATATTCATCCGGTGCACCAGCGCCATACGAATTGCGAGATGCTCTTTGTGCTATCGCCGGCGAACAGGTGATGGAGCTGGTGGCACGGAATATCCGCCCCCGAGATATCGTGACACGCGAAGCGCTCGAAAATGCAGCCGTTGTTGTGTCCGCGACCGGCGGTTCAACCAACGCAGCCCTCCATTTGCCAGCTATCGCCCATGAATGCGGCATCGAAATGGACTTGTTTGACGTTGCTGAAATATTCAGGAAAACACCTTATATTGCTGATTTGAAACCGGGTGGAAAATACGTAGCCCTTGATCTTTACGAAGCAGGCGGCGTGCCGCTGGTGATGAAAGCCCTGCTTGAGGGCGGTCACCTTCACGGCGATTGCATGACTGTCACCGGCCGCACAATTGCTGAAAATCTTGAAAGCGTGAAATGGAACGATAAGCAGGATGTTGTCTATTCCGTCGGTAAAGCGATTACCGAGACTGGCGGCGTTGTTGGCCTCAAAGGCAATCTGGCACCAGACGGTGCGATTGTGAAAGTGGCCGGCATGGACAACCTGAAATTCACCGGCCCGGCGCGCTGTTTTGATACCGAAGAAGATTGCTACGCTGCGGTTAGTGAGCGCAAATATGAAGAAGGCGAAGTTCTCGTCATTCGCTACGAGGGTCCCGTTGGCGGTCCTGGTATGCGCGAAATGCTGGCGACAACAGCCGCGCTTTACGGCCAGGGCATGGGCGACAAGGTTGCACTCATAACAGACGGCAGGTTTTCCGGTGCGACCCGTGGCTTTTGTATCGGCCATGTGGGACCGGAAGCTGCCGTTGGCGGTCCGATCGCAATTATACAAAATGGTGACATCATCGAAATTGATGCAATTGAAGGAACAATTTCCGTTCAACTCGATGACGCAGAAATTGAAGAACGTACGAAGGCCTGGAAGCCTCGCGAGAATGATTATAGATCAGGTGCCCTCTGGAAATACGCCGATGGCGTCGGCCCGGCCCGTTATGGCGCTGTAACCCACCCGGGCGGGGCGAAAGAAGTAAAATCGTATGCCGATATTTAGTAAATCCATCAAACGAGGCATGACCTTCGCGATAGCCGGGACGATGGCGTTTTCCGGATTGCTTGCCGAGACGTCGAATGCATATGCTTTTGACGAAGAAGCAGCGCTTAGCCAGGATATGTCATCTGAAACTGCTTTTGAAATTGGCGCCCGCGCATACCGCAACGGTGACACCCAGGAAGCAATTCCAGCATTGGAATTTGCGGCCAGACTTGGGCACGTATTGGCAATTTGGAAGCTTGGCCGAATGTACGCCGATGGTGACGGTGTTGAACGCGACGACTTGAAGGCTTTTGAATATTTCCGCGCTTTGGCTGATGACCATGCCGACGACAACCCGCGCCGACCTGGTGCGCAACTGGTTTCTGATGCATTTATGGCAATCGCCAGCTATTATTCGACCGGCATCCCAAATTCCACAGTTGGCAGAAATGTTGGTTACGCGGCAGATTTAGTGCGCCACGCCGCCACCTATTTCGGTGACCCCGTTGCCCAGCATCAAATGGCAATGATGTATTTGCGCGGTGAAGGCGTGGATCAAAGCTCAACCCGCGCCGTGCGTTGGCTGATGCTTGCTGCCAACGAGCATCATGTGGGGTCGCAGGGTGAGTTGGGCCGAATTTTGTGGTTGGGCGAAGATGTGCCGCGTCGTGCAGTGGACGGATTGATGTGGTTGCAGATTGCCAGCCAAAATCCACTCAATCGCGATGACCTCTGGATTTCAGGTTTTTACAATGAGGCCTTTGCTGCTGCGACTGACGGCCAGCGCGAATCTGCTATCCACAAGGCAAATCGGTGGCGTTCCAGAAATACGCCTGAATAAGTTGCTATCCGGTTTTGCCTGAAAAAAAATCAAATATCCAGTTCGATCCAGATCGGAACATGATCGGATGGCCGCTCCCAGGAGCGGGTATGTTTGTCGATATCGTAGCGGATGAGCTTGTCCGCAGCTTCCGGCGATAACAGCAGATGATCAATGCGGATACCGTTATTTTTCGGCCAGGCACCCGCCTGATAATCCCAAAATGTATAAAGCCCGGTTTCGTCCGTTGATGCCCGCAACGCATCTGTCAGTCCCAAATTCATCAATTCGCGGAACTTGTCGGATGTTTCGGGGCGAAACAGCGCGTCGCCGTACCAGGCATCCGGGTCATGTACATCACCAGGTTCCGGGATGACATTATAATCACCCGCCAGAATGAGGGCTTCCTCGTTTCCCAAAAGGCCGTTGGCATGGGCGATGAGCCGGTCCATCCAGCCAAGCTTATAGGGATATTTTTCGCTATCCACCGGGTTTCCGTTCGGCAAATAAATCGAAGCCACCCGCACCGCGCCGCCGGGCACAGATACCACCGCTTCCAGATACCGAGCCTGCTCGTCGGCTTCATCTCCCGGCAATTGGCGGATAACTTCGTCAAATGGTAACTTCGAGAGAATGGCAACGCCGTTATAGGATTTCTGGCCGTGAACAGCGACATTGTAATTCATGTCTTCGAATAGAGCGGAGGGGAAATTATCACTTATCGATTTGATTTCCTGGAGGCAGACTATGTCAGGCTCGGCCTGTTTCATCCATTCCTGAAGGCGCTCAATGCGCGCCTTGATGCCATTGATATTCCAGGTAGCGATTTTCAGAGTCATAGGTCCAGGTCCGCGTGATGCAGTTTTCAGGAATCAATGCACCCTGATATCAGATTCTCGCTAGACCGAAAAAGATGTCCCGCATCCGCAACCCGCAACCGCATTTGGATTATTGATCTGAAATGCTTGACCAATCAAATCGTCAGCAAAATCAATTTCGGACCCGGCCATATACATTAGCGAGACAGGATCAACGAGGACGGTAATTCCGTCTTTTTCCGCTGTGAAATCCTCGTCGCTGGATTCTGTAACCAAATCATAATTGTATTGAAAGCCAGAACAACCACCACCGGAAACGCTGATCCGCAACATGGTGCCATCGGCTTCTTTTTTCAAAATGGTGGCAATGCGTTCTGCCGCACTGGCCGTCACAACAATGCCCACTTCGTTGCTCATCGAGGTTTCTCCTGAGACGTGTCTTCTTAATATTCCGGCTGGACAAAACAGCCCGTTCGCAGGACGTTTGTCTATCAACCGAACTTTCACACTTGGATTATACGTAATATGTCCGACGATGAAGTCAAATAAATACAGGTATCAGAAACGTGTCAGGGAACAAAATTGCCGCATATGCTTCAGACCCTGCCAAATCGCGGGGGCGGCTATTTCCTGAACCCGACAGCAATTCCCGCAGTGAATTTCAGCGTGACCGAGACCGGGTGGTGCATTCAACAGCGTTTCGCCGCCTGAAACATAAAACCCAGGTATTTATCTATCACGAAGGTGACCATTACCGGACCCGGCTGACCCACACCATCGAAGTGGCTCAAATTGCCCGCACAATAGCGCGAAAACTGAACATCAACGAGGATTTAGCGGAGGTGGTGGCGCTAGCCCACGATCTCGGGCATCCACCATTCGGACATGCCGGAGAGCGGGCATTGGCTGACGCCATGGCAGCCTATGGCGGGTTCGATCATAATGCCCAGACCCTGAGGATCGTTACCAATCTCGAACGTCGATACGCGGATTTTAATGGGTTAAACCTGACTTGGGAGACCCTCGAAGGCATGGTCAAGCATAACGGCCCGATGATCGGGCTGAGTGCGCCAACACAGGGTTTGCCATACGGGATTGCGGAATATTGCGAAAAGAATGATCTCCATCTCAATTCGCATGCATCGTTGGAAGCCCAGGTCGCGGCAATCGCCGACGATATTGCTTATAACAGCCACGATCTTGACGATGGGGTCCGCGCAGGTCTGATTGAATTTCAGGATATGACCAGCGTTCCTGTTCTGGCAGATTGCTTGAAAAATGTAGACGCCTGTTGGCAAGACCTGGCACCCCACAAACGTTTACATGAAATGCTGCGTCGTTTGATCAGTTTATTGGTTGAAGATGTTATCGACGAGACAGAGCAAAAACTGGTGTCATTAAATTTGAAAAGCGCCATGGATATACGCAATGCCGGCCAGATAATCGCTTCATTCTCGAAACCCGTTGCAGAAGCCGAGCATGCGTTAAAGATATTCCTGCGGGAAAATCTGTATCACCATGAAAAAGTTGACAATGTAATGCATGATGCCAGCCAAGTAGTGTCCGATCTGTTTTCCCGGTACATGGGTGATCCTTCCGTTCTGCCCATAGAATGGAAAAACGAACAAAGCCCGGAAGATGATCAACCTCGGACGATTTGCGATTTTGTAGCTGGTATGACCGATCGTTTTGCCATGCTGGAACATGCACGTTTATTTGACCGAACCCCTGAGTTGCGTTAGGTCCGGCTACAACTTTTTCTTGATCCCATTTCGTTGAGCGAGCCAGTTTTCTGCCATGAACCCCTATGCCGAATTTACCTCACGGGTGCACTCGATTATTGCGACGCTCGGAAGCGACGGCGTGATCCCGGCAGACTTGCTTTTAGATCGCGTATTCTTCGAACCGCCGCGTGAAACAAGCCACGGCGACCTAGCCACCAATGCTGCGATGGTTTTGGCGAAATCCGCTAAAATGAAACCCCGCGATCTGGCCGAATTGATTGGCGAACAATTACAAAAAGACGTCGATATTTCTGAAGTGGAAATTGCCGGGCCGGGATTTATCAATATCCGGCTTGCGGGTTCCTGGTGGCCTGAAACACTAAAAGTGATTCTCCAATCCGGGAACGATGTTGGCAAAAGCGACATCGGGAAGGGGATTCCGGTGAATGTTGAATATGTTTCTGCAAATCCAACCGGTCCGCTGCATGTGGGCCATTGCCGTGGCGCGGTGTTTGGCGATGCTCTGGCCAATCTGCTGGATCATATTGGTTACGCCGTAACCCGGGAATATTATATCAACGATGCCGGTGCCCAGATCGACACTTTGGCAAGTTCCGCATATCTAAGATATCGCGAAGCGCGCGGCGAGGATATCGGCGCGATCCCGGAAGGTCTTTATCCCGGTGACTACCTGGTTCCCGTTGGCGAAGCGTTGAATGAGACATTTGGAGCTTCTCTCACTGAAATGGACGAGGCAGAACGCCATTCCATTGTCCGGGATGTGGCCGTTGAAATGATGATGGCGATGATCCGGGAAGATCTGAAGTCTCTGGAAATTCGTCAAGAGGTGTTCTTCTCCGAAAAAACCTTGGCGGACCCAAAAAATGACATGATTGCCGCCGCGATTGATACCTTGCGTGAGCAAGGTGCTGTGTATGTCGGGAAGCTGCCACCACCGAAAGGAAAATTGCCGGAAGATTGGGAAGACCGGGACCAAACCCTGTTCCGGTCCACTGACTATGGCGACGATGTAGACCGCGCGCTTTTAAAGTCTGATGGCAGCTATACTTACTTTGCCTCTGATATTGCTTATCATTTTGATAAATTCAAACGTGGCTTTGCCAACCAGATACTCGTGGTTGGTGCCGACCACGGTGGATATGTGAAGCGCATGACGGCGGCTGTAAGTGCAATCACAGGCGGCAAAGGCGAATTGGATATCAAGCTTTGCCAATTGGTTCGCCTGTTCCGGGATGGCGAGCCTGTGCGTATGTCCAAGCGGGCTGGCGAATTTGTTACCCTGCGCGACGTTGTCGTTGAGGTTGGCAAGGACCCGGTTCGTTTCATGATGCTGTATCGCAAGAATGAAGCACCGCTTGATTTTGATTTTGTCAAAGTGAAAGAGCAGTCAAAAGACAATCCTGTCTTTTACGTCCAATATGCACATGCTCGTGCCAACTCTGTTCTGAGAAATGCCGGTGAGGCGATGCCAGATTTGAATCTCGACCCCGCATCATTGGCAAATGCCGATTTCAGTTTGTTGGCAGATGAAGGTGAAATTGAAATTATCAAATTGCTGGGACAATACAGCCGGACAATTGAAAGTGCAGCATTGGCGCAGGAGCCGCATCGTCTTGCATTCTATCTGTATGAGCTTTCAAGTGTGTTTCATTCTCACTGGAACCGGGGCAAAGAGTCGCCGCAATTACGATTTATTAACCCCAACAAACGAGCTTTGTCTGAAGCACGTCTGGGTCTGATCCAGGGTGTGATAAATATATTAGCAAACGGCCTTGGAATTTTAGGCGTGGATGCAGTCAAGGAAATGTAGACAGGAGGCCGATATCATTGATGCAACTGAGAGCTTCAAGGATGTTGTGCTAGCTGTCCAAACCGGTTTACCATCATGAGCATGTCCGACCAAATTGACCAGTCAGCCAGAAAAGCTGACGAATCTGCTGACCAAGTGAGCGCTCCAGAGGGCGCTAATGCGCCACTGGATTCCGTAAATCTTCCAAAAGATGATCCGCTTGCTGATTTGATACGTCTCATTCAGCAAGAAGATCCGTTCAAGGACGAGGATGCGGCGACACCGGCATCAACAAGCGCGTCTGACTCTGCCGGGGTGCAAAAAGTCAATCTCCGTCCTGTTGAAGACGAACGTCCGCTGACACTGAATGAGATCGAAGCTGCAATCGAGGCCGCAACAGCGCCGGTTGATGTGTCCCCGCCAGAAGCGCCGGTATCGGTGCAGGGCTCCATCCAGCAATCAGTATCAGAAGATTTAGGCCAGGCGCAGAATGATTTTGTGCCGCCTGTACTCGAAGTTCACCCTCCTCAAAAAAACGTTTTTGAAGAAGCCGTTGATGTCCCAGCGGATCCTGCGCCTGTCTTGGAGGCAGGAACATATGTTGATCCTGCTGAACTGGCTCCTTTGGTTGAGGAAAACGCCAAAGGTGTCGATCCGTTTGATCTGGACACCGCGTTACAGGAATTTCGCGATTCTGAAAAATTAAACGAACAGGATTTCAGAAACGAGCAAGTCAGTGCCGACGTTGATGCCGTAAATCACGTTGAACCGCATTTTGAAGCAGTAGCCACAGAACCCACAGTCGAGCAACCGCAAGTTGTTGTGCAGGCTGCTGCAATACCTGATGCTGTTGCTACTCCGGCCACACCTGTCCAGGAAAGTCAGGCTGTTGTTCCCGGTGCGGCTGACTTATTTGATGATGCGCCTTCAAACGGGCTATTAGGATCTCCCTATGACGATCCTGCATTTGAAGATTATGACCAACCGGATTTTGAGGAAAATTCGGAATTCATTGCTGACCCGCAAGTCGCGGTTGTAACAGAACCACCGCGTTCCCGTCGGGGCAGCGTTTTTGCTATAGGTCTTTTAATCGGGTTAATTTTGACTGGCAGCGCGATGTATTTTGCCTTTCAACCTTCATCGGACCCAAATTCGGGCGGTGATGTTCCGTTCCTGCGTGCCAACCAGCAGCCTGTGAAAGAAATTCCTGAAAATCCTGGTGGTGAGCAAATTGCAAATCAGGATCGGTTAGTTTTTAACGGTGAACCATCATCCACAAATAATGGTGCAGAGCGCCTGGTCTCTCGTGAAGAGCCTGTTGGCCAGGTTCAGAGAACTGAACCCAAAGACGATTCAAGGCCGGCCAGTATTGGCAGCGCCATACAGACCGCAGGTCAGTTACCGCAAGCGGTTACGCCCCCGCCAGCTACGTCAAACGGAACAGCGCCCGTTCGCACAACCGTACCGCCACCATCTGCTACAGCCGCTCCTCAACCAAGACGTGTGCGAACTGTAATTGTGCGCCCGGATGGTACCGTTGTTACAAATCCGACAGCCTCAACAAGCCAAACCCCGACTGCACCAGCACCGGCTACTGCGGCTCCTGTAGCAGTAGCGCCGCCAGTGGCAGTCGCAAATGCGCCGGTTAATACCATTCCATTGCCGCAATCGCGTCCCGCTCAATTGGCGAATGCTAATAGCGGCACCACACAGGTCGTGGCGTCAGCCCAGCCAGCCGTCAGATCTGCCCCAACAGAACCGACCCGGGTCACGGCATCACCTAACAACGCGCCAGTACGCCTTTTGCCTACACCGAGTACAGTGTCGCCAGCGCCAACGCAGCAGACTGTGGCTGTTGGACCTTCTACAGCACCGGCACCGGCTCCGGTGATAGCTTCAGCTAGTGGGGAATATGTTGTTCAAATCGCTGCGCGACGCAGCGAAGAACAAGCCCTTGGCGCGTTTGAGCAAGTCAAATCGCAATATGGCAGTGCGATTGGAAATTACCGGCCCTTGATCCAACGCGCCGATTTGGGTGATCGGGGCGTTTATTACCGCCTTCGCGTCGGACCAATGCGTAGTCAGGCCGAAGCCAAGCAAGTTTGTGATAATCTGAAAGCGGCTGGGATGGGCGACTGCCTTGTTCGCGAACGCTAATTGCCCGTGACCGGGTTACTTTCGACCGGTAGGCGAGCTTTATGACCATTCACGCC
The DNA here is from genome assembly GCA_021775875.1 of Hyphomicrobiales bacterium. Taxonomy (GTDB): domain Bacteria; phylum Pseudomonadota; class Alphaproteobacteria; order Rhizobiales; family NORP267; genus NORP267. Next base: position 347,073 of record JAJFHA010000011.1, read on the forward strand.
ATGATTTGCGGTTCTGCCGGGCCGATATTGAGCAAGCAGGAACTTAAATTCTTCAAAGAATGTCGCCCGGCCGGATTCATTCTGTTTTCGAGAAATTGTGAGACTGCCGATCAAATCAAAAGCCTGGTTCTGTCATTTCGTGAAGCTGTCGATCACGACGCACTGATCTTGATTGATCAAGAAGGCGGAAGGGTTCAACGACTTGTACCGCCTGCATGGCCGCGTTACCCGACCGCGCGGGTTTTTGGTGAGCTTTATGATCGCGACCAACAAGTTGCTCAAGATGCTGTTTGGCTTGCTGCCAATTTGATCGGCCACGATCTGGCGGAACTCGGCATTAATATGGATTGCCTGCCGGTGCTGGATCTCGATTCAGACGAGGGCCATGATGTTATTGGCGATCGGGCTTACCATAGTGACCCGGCAATTGTGGCGACGTTGGGCCGCAAAGCCTGTGAAGGACTTTTGGCTGCGGGTGTATTACCGGTCATCAAGCACATACCAGGACACGGTCGGGCAGGGACCGATAGCCATTTGAAATTACCCGTGATCGAAGCCACAAAGTCTGATCTGGGACTGAACGAATTCGCGCCTTTTCATGATTTGTCAGATATGCCTGCAGCCATGACTGCGCATGTTCTGTATACAAGTCTCGATGAGAAAAGACCCGCAACCATATCTCTGGCTATAATCGGGCAAGTGATTCGCAAGCAAATCGGGTTTGACGGATTATTGATGAGCGATGATGTTTCCATGGGCGCACTTGATGGAACAATTGCAGAGCGGACTATGGCCCTGATTGAAGCAGGGTGCGATGTGGCATTGCATTGCAATGGCGACTTGGCGGAAATGGAGCAGGTTGCTGAAAATGTACCGAAACTTGTAGGCATCGCGCGGAGCAGATTTGAGCGGGCATTAGCAATGAGACAGGGTCCGAATGAAATTGATCGCCAGGACGCGATGGACAGGCTGCAAAAACTCATAGCCTGAAACATGAAATATGTGAGACCAGACTGGGTAATGACTGATCAGGCGGAAATCGAGGAACCGGGCAAGGAGGAAGGTGCCAGCCAAGTTGCTGTGCCCCGCGTCCCCGCACCTTGTGCGCCGGAAGACCCGTTCACTGCTGGAACCGTATATGCCGGCGAAGTGTCAGAAGACGCACTGATTATCGATGTGAATGGCTACGAAGGCCCGCTGGATTTGTTGCTCGATATGGCACGGACCCAAAAAGTTGATATCACCCAGATTTCCATTCTGGCGCTTGTTGAACAATATCTGGTATTCATCGCTGAGCTTCGTCAAAAACGGCTTGAACTGGCGGCTGATTATCTCGTAATGGCTGCCTGGCTGGCTTACCTCAAATCTAGGCTTCTCCTGCCAGACCCAGATGACGGGAGTGAAGAACCCAGTGGGGAGGAGATGGCAGCGGCGCTTGCTTTCAGGTTGCGTCGTCTCGAAGCGATGCGTGATGTGGCGTCTCAATTGATGAATAGAAACCGACTTGGCCGGGATGTATTTGCCCGTGGCCAGCCGGAAGGTGTCCGTATAGAGCGCACAAATGAATATGTTGGTGATCTGTTTGAGCTTCTCCGGGCATATTCGTTTCAACGCGAATCCCGGATCGAGGTCCATTACACAATCAAACGATTGCCTGTTCTGACCTTGACCAATGCCCGCGAAATATTGACGCGGCTGGTTGGGGGTATTGCCGAATGGACGCCGATGGATGTTCTTTTAAGCCAATATACGAGAGGCGAAATTTCCCACGGCAGCACAGTGGCCAGTACTTTTGGTGCAAGCCTTGAACTGGCCCGGGAAGGGGTAATCGAATTGCGCCAGTCCAGCGCCTTTGCGCCGCTTTATATGCGCGCAGGCAACCAAACCAAAACTTCGGGTCCCAAATCTTCAGGTCAATGATTATGTCCCGATCAAACAATTTCAAAGGTGGCTGAAATGTCAGACGAGCAACAGGTATTTTCTTCTGATGATGTGCGCCAGCATGTACGTATGCTGGAAGCGTTGCTGTTTGCCGCCGAAGAACCGCTGGACGAGGTAACCTTGTCTGCCCGGTTACCAGACGGGGTAGATATCATCGCTTTGCTGGAAGCATTGCAAAATGCGTATCAATCCCGCGGTGTCAATCTGGTTTGTGTTGCAGGGAAGTGGATGTTCCGAACGGCTGAAGATTTGTCATTCCTCATGCAGGAAGAGCGGGTCGAGGAGAAACGCCTGTCCCGTGCTGCGCTAGAGACATTAGCGATTATCGCCTATCACCAACCGGTGACGCGAGCAGAAATTGAAGAAATTCGCGGCGTCTCAATTTCCAAAGGCACGCTTGATATTTTGTTGGATGCAGAATGGGTTCGTATGCGCGGACGGCGCAAATCTCCGGGACGCCCGGTGACGTATGGCTCGACAGAGGAATTCATGCGCCATTTTGGACTTGAAGCTTTGACCGACCTGCCAGGCGTTGATGAATTGAAAGCCGCTGGATTGTTGTCAAACCGCGTACCTGCCAATTTCGCGGTGCCCATTCCCAATGCTTCTGAAGAGCTGGAAAGCGACGAGGATCCGTTAGAGTCTGAAGGTGATTTCTTTGAAGAACCGCTGAATGATGGCGATGAGCAGGTCCAGGAAACAAAGCACGTATCCTGAGCGCTTGAACGTTGTGACGCAATATGATGTTTATGGCCTTTGGTAATCATGGGCAGGAGCGTGATTGCGAAACCTGATTACAATTTTGCTGAGTGTATAATTTCGCGTGTCTGATCAATCTGAAAAATCTGGAAAATCAAAACGAGCGTCGCATTGGGGCGAGCGCGGTACAGCGGGCACCACAATTGCGGCTTCGCTCTCTTTTGAAGATATCTGCCACGATTATGACGACACCCGCGCGGTTGATCATTTCAGTCTCGATATAAATCCCGGTGAAATTGTCTGCCTGCTGGGCGAGTCCGGTTGCGGAAAAACAACGCTGTTACGTATCACAGCTGGGATCGAGCGCCAAACCTCGGGCCGGGTAGTGCTCAACAACCGGGAAATAGCCGGACCTGAAAACTATATGCCTCCGGAAAAACGTCATATTGGATTGATGTTCCAGGATTACGCTCTGTTTCCGCACATGACCATCCTGGAGAATGTCTGTTTTGGGCTGCGAGATCTAAAACATAGTGATGCAAAACAGGCTGCTCTTGGCGTTTTGCGCCGGGTCGGAATGGCAGACTATGCCGACCAATATCCTCATGTCTTGTCGGGCGGTGAACAGCAGCGGGTTGCATTGGCCCGCGCCATAGTCCCAAAACCTGGAATTTTGTTGATGGACGAACCATTTTCCGGGCTTGATCAGAGATTGAGGGCAAACGTGCGTCGCGAGACGATTGCCTTGCTGCACGAAACCCGTGCGACCTGTATCATTGTTACCCACGATCCTGAAGAAGCCATGCAACTGGCTGATAGAATTGCATTGATGCGCAAGGGGCGGTTGGTTCAGGTCGGAACGCCTGAAGAACTTTATAAATCTCCAGCAGATATCTTTGTCGCGCGGTTTTTTTCACCAATTACTGAAATTCCGGCAGTCGTTCGTGCGAACAAAGTCGAGACGCCTCTGGGGATTTTCCCGGCAACCGGTTTTTCAAACGGAGATAAAGTCGTCCTGGGTGTACGGCCGCAAGCGATAAAATTCACAAATTTATCGGGCAAGTATCACGGAAAAATTGTCCATACTGAGTTTCTAGGTGATGTGGATCAGGTAACTGTTACCGTCGAAGGCCTAGAGCAAAATCTCATGGTACGGGTAGCTGGCGGCTTTGAAGGACGGCGCGGAGATAAGGTTGGATTGAAACCTGATCCGGGTAAATTTCTGATGTTTCTCGCGAAAAATTGAGAAAAGCAGCAATTTCACATTAAAAAGCCGATTTTTCATCAATTTTGATTGAATTTACTTGTCTCGTTGCCCATTTACCATTCTACGACATAGCGGCCTGTTGTGGCTTTCTAGCACAAGGTCTTGTTGCGGCATTTTGACCTTTCTGCGATAGTGCCGGAAAATTGTTGGCGTAAAAATTGGAGAACAGGAATATGGGTGGAGTTGGTATCTGGCAGATTGTTATCGTGGCGGTCGTAATCGTTCTGTTATTTGGCCGCGGTAAGATTTCTGATCTAATGGGTGATGTCGCCAAAGGCATCAAGAGCTTTAAAAGTGGTATGGCAGAAGACGAAGTTGCGGACGCCAATACCAATAATGAAAGCCGTGTCATCAACCATGAGCCGGGTGAAGCTGTCGCTTCTGAAAGTGACAAAACAAGCAATAACGCCAAAGCCAGTTAAACTGGTCTGGCATTGAATGCGTATATTTCCCGGTAGCAGATTGCTGTTTTAATGTTTGACATTGGATGGAGTGAACTCCTGATCGTTGCAGTCGTGGCAATCATTGTGGTTGGTCCGCGCGATTTGCCACGCATGCTCCGCACTGTTGGGCAATATGTCGGGAAGGTGCGCCGCATGGCTGGCGATTTCCGCACGCAATTTGATGACGCTCTGAAAGAAGCTGATCTGGATGATCTGAAAAAGGATGTGGATTCAATCCGCTCCCTCAACCCGGCCACCGCATTGCGCAAGGAAATGGGTTCGATCAATGAGATCGGCAAAGACATAAAGAAATCTGTCGAAGGGCCGTTAAAGGGAACAAATTCAACGTCAGCCGATACGAGCGCTGATTCAGAACCGGCGGTCTCGCGACCTGCTGTATCACGCCCAGCTAATCCGGTTGTTACAGAAACGAACCCGGCAACATCTGAATCTGCGCAGGCAACGTCCGTCCAACCTGAACCTGCACCAAAAACGCCTGCAAAAGCGGCTGTGACTAGTGCCAAAAAAGCCCCTGCCAAGGCCGCCCGGACAAGCCGTAAAAAACCGGCTAAATCCGCCAAAAGTGAAACGGTACCATCCTCATGAGTACCGAGACGAGCGCCGATACCGGCACAGAAGAAATTGAATCCTCAAAAGCACCTCTGGTTACACATCTGATCGAGTTGCGTTCGCGCTTGATGAAAGCGCTGATCGCGATGGCGATTGCGTTCGTAATCTGTTTCTTTTTTGCGACCGAAATATTCAACTTGCTAATCTGGCCCCTCGAACGTGCTGTTGGGGATGCGTCCGACGTGGAGATGATCTATACGGCGCCTCAGGAATATTTTTTTACCCAACTCAAGATAGCGCTGTTCGGGGCCATTTTTATAGCCTTCCCGGTCATTGCCGGACAGATATATATGTTTGTGGCACCTGGCCTCTATTCGAATGAAAAGAGTGCATTTCTGCCGTACCTGATCGCGACGCCAATATTGTTCCTGATGGGAGCTAGCCTGGTTTATTTCTTCGTGATGCCCTTCGCCATGGAGTTTTTTCTTGGCATGGAACAATCCGGCGACGGGGTAGCCCAGATCAGCCTTGTCCCTCGCGTGAGCGAATATCTCGGTTTGATCATGACCTTGATTTTGGCATTCGGGTTTTGTTTCCAATTGCCGGTATTGCTCACCCTGATGGCTCGCGCCGGGATGGTGACATCCGAGGGGCTGAAAAAGAAACGCAAATACGCTGTTGTTATCGTGTTCGGGGTAGCTGCATTCATGACCCCGCCTGATCCGATTAGCCAGATCGGTCTCGCAATACCGACGATGCTGCTCTACGAATTGTCCATTTTTTCGGTTCGTTCCGTCGAGCGCAAACGCAAAGCTGCCCGCGACGCAGAAGATGGCGATTCTGAGGAAGCTACAGAAGAGCCACCGAGTGACCCGGGCGATATCGACTAATAAGCAGATCCTGGAATTTTCTCCTATAAATCGTGCGCAGAGCAATTAATTCGGTCTGGAATTCTGGACGCGGAACGTGCCTGCCATTAGAATTGCCTTGCGCGACATTATGAGTCGCATATTGAATTTCTTAAAACCCGGATCAGCAGACAATGTTCGACATACGATGGATTCGAGACAATGCAGGCGCATTCGACGAAGGCCTGAAGCGCCGTAATCTGGAACCACTATCAGCCATGGTTCTTGAGTTTGACGAAGCGCGCCGCAGCCATGTTACCAGACTTCAGGATTTACAGAGCCGACGCAACGAGGCCTCCAAGGAAATAGGCAAGGCTAAAGCGACCGGGAATGAAGACCAGGCGGCGTCGCTGATCGCCGAGGTTGCCATGCTTAAATCTGAACTCCAGGACGGCGAAGAGCAGGAAAAAATCCTGACCGACCGGCTGAGTGACGCATTGTCGCAAATCCCGAACTTACCGTTTGATGACGTGCCGGTTGGTGCCGACGAGAGCCAAAATCAAGTCTGCCGCGAGGAGGGGGCACGTCCTGAATTTTCCTATAAAGCGTTGCAGCATTTCGAACTTGGCGAAAATCTAGGATTGATGGATTTTGAAACTGCGACGCGTATGTCCGGTGCGCGGTTTGTAATTCTTAAAGGCGCTTTGGCACGGCTGGAACGGGCGCTTGCCTCTTTCATGCTTGATATCCACACAAGCGAATTTGGTTACACCGAGATTCAACCACCCGCCATGGTGCGGGATCACGCGCTCTTTGGTACGGGGCAATTACCGAAATTTGCTGATGACCTATTCCGCACCACAAATGATATGTGGCTGATCCCAACCGCTGAGGTTCCGCTGACAAACCTTGTCCGCGAAAGCGTGGTGGATGAAGCCTCGCTACCTAGGCGCGTAACCGCCTGGACCCCGTGTTTCAGGTCCGAAGCAGGTTCCGCTGGTCGCGATACGCGCGGGATGATCCGTCAGCACCAATTCAACAAGGTGGAATTGGTGAGCATGACGACAGAGGAAACATCTGTCGCCGAATTGGACAGAATGCTCGGATGCGCCGAAGAAATTTTGAAACGCCTCGGAATGCATTATCAAGTACTTTTATTGTGCACCGGCGACATGGGGTTCAGCGCCCGCAAGACCTACGACCTTGAAGTGTGGTTGCCGGGTCAGAATATGTTCAGGGAAATTTCCAGCTGTTCAGTATGTGGTGATTTCCAGGCCCGGCGCATGAATGCGCGCTACAAACCAGCAGATGGTGGATCGCCCCGTTACCTGCATTCGCTCAATGGGTCTGGATTGGCCGTTGGCCGGACGCTGATTGCGGTGCTTGAAAATTACCAACAGGAAGACGGCTCAATTTTGATACCGGACGCTTTGCAACCCTATATGGGCGGCATGACGGTTATTACAGGTAAGGAGTAACCGCACTTGCGGATTTTATTGACCAATGATGATGGAATTCATGCGCCAGGTTTGAGGTCCATGGAAAAAATTGCGCGTGAATTGACAGATGATATCTGGATCGTCGCGCCGGAAACAGATCAAAGCGGCGCGTCTCATTCGCTGACCCTGAATGACCCGATGCGGGTGCGGAAAGTGTCCGACCAGCATTATGCGGTCAAAGGCACACCTACAGACTGTGTCATCATGGGGCTGAAACATATTATCCAGGGCGCAAAACCTGATCTGGTCTTGTCCGGCGTCAATCGTGGGCAAAATATCGCCGACGACGTAACATATTCCGGAACAATAGCGGGCGCATTTGAAGGCAGTTTGCTCGGAATTCCTTCAATAGCGCTCAGTCAGGCCTGGGGATTTGCCAATATGGATAACACCCCATGGCATATTGCTGAAGAATTTGGAGCCGACGTCATCCGACGTTTGCTGGAGAAAAAATTCACTGCAAATACTGTCCTCAACATCAATTTTCCTGATTGCGACCGTGAAGATATTCAAGGTGCAATGTTTACCCGCCAGGGTAAACGCGACCAAAATCTTCTTGAAGTGGATGAACGGACCGACGCCCGTGGAAAACGTTATTATTGGTTCGGCTTCAACCGCAGCCGCTCGAACCCGGCCAAAGGCACCGATCTTTGGGCCGTCTATAACGGGTATATTTCGATTACCCCACTTACTCTCGATCTAACCGACCATGCTGTTCTCTCCAGCAATGGCGAAGGATGGTCTGTCTAGATCATGATGGCACAGACCCCGGGCAATTCAGATAATACTGACGAGAGTTCAGACGATTTGCGCGTCAGAATGATCGAACTGATCATGTCATTACGCACCGCCGGTATCCGCGACACCAAAGTTTTGGCGGCAATCGAGCGTGTGCCGCGCCATTTGTTCGTCAACTCTGCGTTTTCTCAACGAGCATATTCAGATATCGCTCTGCCGATTGAATGTGGTCAAACAATCAGCCAGCCATATATCGTTGCCTATATGAGCGAGTTGCTCAAGGTATCCGATCGCCACAAAGTTCTGGAGGTTGGAACCGGGTCCGGATATCAAACCGCCGTTCTGAGCCATCTGGCACGGAGGGTCTACACCATCGAGCGATACCGTACCCTTGGGCAAGACGCCGAAGCACGGTTTGTTGAACTTCACCTCAGCAATATTACAGCCATGATCGGTGACGGGACCGAGGGCTGGCCAACAAAAATGGATTTTGACCGGATCATTGTAACCGCTGCAGCGGCAGAAATCCCGAAGCCATTGTTGGATCAATTACGTCCGGATGGAATTATGGTGATCCCCGTGGGTGTCGCGGGTGGCACACAACATGTGGTCCGGGCCACGCGAGTAGGTGACGAGTTGAAGTTTGAAAAATTCCACGAGGTACGCTTCGTGCCGCTTGTTCCGGGAAAAGCCCAACAACTTTAATTACCTGCTATTTTCTTAAATTTTTATTTACCCAATCCGGCACATACTAAATCTTGCGTTTTGTTAAGTGAGTAGTTCAATGTGTCTGTTTAGTAAATCACGTGTTGCCGCTAGCGCACGCGCCGTATCAGCCCTTTCTATCCTTATGTTTGCAACAGCATGCAGTTCGAGCCTGACAAGGTTTGACCTACCAATGTTTGGCGAAACGACAAATTCGATCTCGCCGCCCGCAGCTGTTGGATATGGAAATTCTACGCCTCAGGCGACAAGCCCACAACTTCCAAGTGGTGTTAGCCCTGCGGTAAGCTCACCGGTAGCGCCAGGGGATTATCGCAATCTTTCAGGCGGATTTTCAGAAATCACAATTCGTGAAAGCGATACACTTTACAGCTTGTCGCGCCGCTATGGTATTTCAGAACGCAATATCCTAGCTGCAAATAATCTTGATAGCGCAGCAGATATCCAATCTGGCCGCACATTAATGATTCCACCGGTGACCTATCGACCGGGTCAGGTGACTCCGCGCCAGACAGCGTCACGTTCGATCGCAACGACACCGCTGCAATCTGCAGGTGCAACGCAGGCATCCCAGAACACAGGGTCCGCCGCGAACCCGCCGCAATATCATGTTGTTGAAAGCGGCGACACAGCCTACAGCATCGCCCGCAAATACAATATCACAACGGCACAATTGGCCGCGCGCAACAATCTGGACGCGTCCAATAAGGTCAGGCTTGGTCAGCGGTTGGTAATCGCCACCTCTACGGCTTCCAGTCAGCAAGCGGAATCTGGTACCCCATCGCGGACGCCAGCTTCAGGCGGCCAGAGCAACACGACGAACAACGTGACGATTGCCACCGCGCCAATGCCTGCCAGTCGGCCAGCGCATTCGAGCAGCAGCAACACTGCCACACCGGTAAGGGTAGCCAGCAATAACCCATCTGTTCCAGCGCAATCTGCGGCTCAAACAAACGGCGCGTTGCCAGAGCCTGATGCCATGAGCTCTTCACAGTTCCGTTGGCCTGTTCGTGGGAGGATTATTTCGCCATTTGGTCGCAAAGATAATGGCGCCAACAATGACGGCATTAATATTTCCGTACCAGAGGGCACGTCAATCAAAGCGGCTGAAAACGGCGTGGTTGCTTATGCCGGCAACGAACTTGAAGGCTATGGAAACCTGATTTTGATCCGCCATCAAAATAACTTCGTAACCGCATACGCCCATACGAGCAGCATAACCGTGCAACGCGGCGACCGGGTTCGCAGAGGCCAGGTTATTGCCCGTGCCGGACAGAGCGGATCGGTTGATTCACCGCAATTGCATTTTGAAGTTCGCCAGTCATCACGTCCAATCGATCCAATTCCTCACATGGCTGGATCCTGAAACCAGATTATTTAGGACTCAAGTTTTACACCAAGACGCCCGGATAAATCCTGGACATATTGCCAGGCAACACGTCCCGACCGGGCGCCGCGCGTTGTTGACCATTCAAGGGCATCCCGGTGCAATTCATTTTCTGCAATCTCAAGCTTGAAATGAGCGACATAGCCCGCGACCATGTCGAGATATTCGTCCTGACTACAATTGTGAAAACCAATCCATAATCCGAACCGGTCGGAGAGGGAGACCTTTTCTTCCACCGCTTCAGAGGGGTTGATTGCAGTAGAGCGCTCATTTTCCATCATGTCACGGGGCATCAAATGGCGCCGGTTCGAAGTGGCGTAAAAAAGCACATTCCCCGGCCGCCCTTCAATCCCGCCTTCCAACACCGCTTTTAGCGACTTGTATGACGTATCCTCATTATCAAATGAGAGGTCGTCGCAAAAAACGATGAAACAGAAAGGCGCATCACGCAAAAACCCGAGCAATACCGGCAGAGTATCTATATCTTCGCGGTGTATTTCGATGAGCTTGAGGGCAGGCACATCACTTGCACCCAAATTTTCCTCATTCACCAAATGATGCGCAGCCTTTACGAGAGAGCTTTTGCCCATCCCGCGCGCGCCCCACAACAAAGTATTGTTGGCGGGTAATCCTTCAGCAAAGCGTTTGGTATTGTTGATCAGAATATCGCGGAGACGGTCGATGCCTTTCAACAGAGAGATATCCACGCGATTGACCTTCGGGACCGGTGTAAATCCAGATGTCTGCGCCTGCCATGAAAAAGCGTTTGCAACTGAGAAATCAGGTTCAATGGCGGCCTGACCCGTCATTGTTTCAAGCAATTCAGCGATCCGCTTCAACAATGCGTTGGTGGTTTCGTCTCCGGTCATTTTTGCGTCGCCATTTTGCCTGTATTTTGTTCTGATATTCTGCTGTAAGATTGTGGTCTTAGCATCGATTCATTTGTTACAAAAGCGATACGGATATTCTTGCATTCCGTGGCTCCACCGCTATAGTCGCGCCGCTATAACACACTATATGTATGGTCTGCCGATATAAACGGCGCTGACCCGGATCCAACGGAAAACGGAGAGAGTTTATGTTCATTTCGCAAGCCTTTGCTCAAGGCGCTGGTACACCTGAAGGTGGCGGTATTCTGTTTCAGCTCATACCCTTTATCCTGATCTTCGTGGTTATCTATTTTTTGATTCTGCGCCCGCAGCAAAAGCGCGCTAAAGAACACAAGGAAATGGTAGCAGCGCTTCGACGCGGCGATCAGGTGCTTACCAATGGCGGCCTGCTTGGCAAAATTTCAAAAGTCACCGATGACGGCGAAGACGTGGAAGTGGAAATTGCCAAAGGGGTAAAAGTCCGGATCATGCGCCACATGATTTCAGAAGTGCGCAGCCGTACCGAACCTGTCGCCAGCAAATAATTTTGCGCCTCGACATCAATTTATAAAGCAGGACCTGTTCAACCTCCATGCTCCAATTTTCAACATGGAAAACTGCCCTCATAAGTCTGGTTTGCCTTTTTGGCATCCTGCTGGCGGTTCCAAATTTCTTCACCGAAGAAGAACTTGAATCCTTTCCGTCCTGGATGCCAACCCAGCATATTGTACTCGGGCTGGATTTGCAGGGCGGGTCGCACATGCTGCTGGAAGTTGAGCGCGCTTCAGTTATCGAAGAGCGACTGGAAAGCCTGCGTGATGATGTCAGAAGTGCCTTGCGCGGCGCGCGTATTGGATACACTGCGCTACGTATCGGCGATAATCAGGTGAGCGTGCGTATCCGCAACGAAGAGCAGCGTGCCGAAGCGGTCACCAGTCTGAAAGAACTCGAAGTTCCAATCGGTGGTTCATTGCTGACCGGCGGCGGGATTGACGAAATCCTGGTCCGGGATGGAGATGACGGGGTTATCATCGTCGATTTAACGGTAGAAGGTATTGCTGAGCGTATTAGTTCTGCCGTAACTCAGTCGGTTGAAATTGTACGCCGCCGTATCGATGAATTGGGTACAACCGAACCAACGATCCAACGCCAGGGCGAAGACAGGATTTTGGTGCAGGTTCCGGGTTTAAGTGACCCTGCGCGATTGAAAGCGCTACTTGGGCAGACCGCAAAATTGTTTTTCCGGATGGTGGATCAGTCTATTTCGGCCGAACAGGCGCTTGCAACCCGTCCGCCGCCCGGTTCTGAAATATTATATTCGATAGATGAACCACCGATCCCTTATCTGGTCGAAAAACGGGTTCTTGTGAGTGGCGAAAATCTTGTTGATGCACAACCGGGTTTTGATTCACGCAACAACGAACCGATCGTTTTGTTCCGCTTTGATACCCAGGGCGGGCAGCGTTTTGCTGTCGCGACACAAGCGAATATTGGTAGGCCATTTGCAATCGTTCTTGATGATCAGGTTGTAAGTGCCCCGGTTATTCAGTCAGCAATTTTGGGCGGCTCTGGCCAGATATCTGGAAATTTCACGGTGGAAGAAGCTGCCGATTTGTCAATTCTTTTGCGGGCAGGGGCATTACCGGCAAAACTCACAATTGTAGAAGAACGTACCGTCGGCCCGGGACTTGGTGCTGATTCAGTTGCTGCAGGCCGGATTGCCTCTATCATCGGTCTCGTCGCCGTCCTGGTATTCATGGTGATTTCCTACAGCTTGTTTGGTGTGGTGGCCAACATCGCGCTTGCTGTGAATATTGCGCTGATCACCGGATTGCTAACATTTTTGCAAGCTACCCTGACATTGCCGGGCATTGCGGGTATCGTACTCACCATCGGCATGGCGGTTGATGCTAATGTCTTGATTTTCGAGCGTATTCGCGAAGAAATTCATGCAGGTCGCTCCGCAATTGCTTCAATTGAGGCTGGATACAAGCGGGCATTGTCGACGATTCTTGACGCCAACATCACGACCTTCATTGCCGCCGTGATCCTGTTTCAACTAGGTTCCGGGCCGATCCGAGGCTTCGCTATCACCCTGGCGATTGGTATCATAACGTCCGTATTTACGGCTTTCACTGTGTCCCGCCTTATAATTTCGTTGTGGGTCCGTCACCGGCGTCCACATTCGCTCCCGATTTAGGTCTCAATCATGTTTCCAATTCATCTTGTGCCGCACGACACCAAAGTTTCCTTCATGGCACATTATCGTGTGGCATTCGGGATTTCAGGTCTCCTCGTTGCTGCCTCAATCCTGGCTTTTTTGGTAATGGGCCTGAATTTCGGTATTGATTTCAAAGGCGGAACTCTGATTGAGATCCAGACCAAAGACGGTCCGGCAGATATTGGATCGCTTCGCTCTTTGATCGCGGAAGCCAATGTGGGCGATACCGAAATTCAGGAATTTGGCGCACCTGACGATGTGTTGATCCGTGTTGAGGAACAAGCCGGCGGGGAAGAAGCCCAACAAGCTGTGATCGCCCGCATCAAAGAAGTGCTGGGAGATTCAGTTGTTTACCGGCGTGTTGAAGTCGTTGGCCCGAAGGTCAGCAGCGAACTGGCGCAAACCGGCGCGATCGCGGTATTTGCCGCCATTTTTGCTGTTTTGGTCTATATCTGGTTCCGGTTCGAGTGGCAGTTTGCTGTCGGTGCTATTGCGGCCCTGGTCCACGACGTGGTGCTGACAATCGGTTTATTTTCGGTGTTACAGCTTGAGTTTGGCCTCGCCATTATCGCCGCCATTTTGACCATTGTTGGTTATTCATTGAACGATACCGTTGTTGTATATGATCGGGTTCGGGAAAATCTAAGACGCTACAAGAGAATGCCACTAAAGGAGTTATTGGACAATTCACTCAATCAAACATTGTCCCGGACCGTGCTGACTTCGCTGACCACATTGATAGCTCTTCTATCACTCTACATTTTTGGCGGCGAGGTTATTCGCGGATTTACGTTTGCCATGATCTGGGGCGTTTTTGTCGGCACTTATTCGTCCATATTTATTGCGGCCCCGTTTTTGTCTTATCTTGGTACAAAGCGTGATTGGTCTGGTAACGCCGATACCGGGCCGAATTTCAAAAACGTCTGATCCAATGCATACAGCGCATTTTCCAGGGCAACCTCCAATCGATGCCTACGGGAATGGTGGATTCCGGTTCGCGGATATGTCGCATAAAGGATCCATTTTAATTCTGCCAAGCGGTGTTTATGCATGGATGCCCAGCGATATTTCTAATTTTCAAATCGAAGATTTTTCGCAGGTTTTAGCGGAAGCATCCGGAATTGACTGTTTGCTGCTTGGAACCGGCGTTGATTTTGTGCCTGTCTCACAAACCATTCACACACAAATCCGCGCCAAGGGCGTCAATCTGGATATCATGTCCACCGGCGCGGCAGCACGAACCTGGAATGTAGTACTTGCCGAAGGACGCCGTTTTGCCGCTGCTTTTGTGGCAATTGATTAGGTCTAGATTATGCCCGATGAAAAGTCACAGGACCAGGAAAGCTATATTTCTGACCTCGTGCGTGCCGGCGACAAAGACCGCTATCTGGCAACTTTATTAGCACCAGCGCATCTGCGCGAGCACCTGTTTGCACTTCACTGCTTTGATCTCGAAATTCAGGCAATTTCAGATCGGGTCGTTGAACCGCTTGCTGGTGAAATCCGTATCCAATGGTGGCGTGACTGGTTGCTCGAATATCGCAGGAAGGGACAATCCGGCAATCCGGTCGCAGATAGTTTGCACATGGCGATTGAAACCTGTGGGTTGCCCACCGGATTATTGCTAGAAATGCTGGATGGGTGGATATCTGTAATACAAAGGGAAGTTGTCTCCGATTGCAGAACCATGGAAGACCGGTTGATTGCGACGGAGCGCCCAATATTGTCTTTATTGGCTCAAGTTTTTGGAATTGAGCCAGACAGTTTGACTGATTTGTCAAATCCGGCGGTATATGCCGGATATCTCCGATTGTTGAAAAATATCGGTACTAACAGGGCTTGTGTCCGGGATTTTATCTGGGATGATTTGTTGTTGCCCGGTGATGAAAATCTGGACCCTGAGGAAATGTCGCAAAAACTGGTTTCTGAGATAGCCAAACTGGCGCTGAAACATCAGTCGGGTACGCGCGCAGATTTTGCGAAAATGCCAAAGAAAATGCGACCTGCATTTGCCCATTTGGCTGTCATTGGTCCAGAGCTTAGCAAAACCGGATCAAATGACGCATGGTTTCTCAAAATAACAGGATCGATAAATCCGATCAAACGACAATGGCGTATCTGGCGCGCTGTCAGCACGGGGCGTCTTTAGGGCATTGATGCAGCCAACCAACTATCCATATCTGCCAATGCGCGGTGACAAATAGCGGTGCGTTTAAGTCCGCGTTTTTTGCGTCCGCGTGCGCGACGCCCGTCAATAACCGCATCAAATTCAATATCTGGGAACAAACCAAAATTGATATTCATGGGCTGGAAACTGCGGGTCGCATAATCCTTGCCTTCATATCCAAGGTGACCGCCGGCAATATGACCAAGCAATGCGCCCATTGCGGTTGTCGGGGGTAACGCGGGTAATGACCCGCCCAGCCATTCCGCCGCTGCCATCCGACCTGTGCACAGGCCAATCGTGGCACTTTCAATATAGCCTTCGCAACCGGTAATCTGCCCGGCAAATCGAATGCGTGGTTCCGCACGTAATCGCAATTGCTCATCCAGAAGCGTCGGGCTATTCAAAAATGTATTGCGATGCAGCCCACCCAAACGTGCAAATTCGGCATCTCCCAGACCCGGGATCGTATTGAAAATGCGTTTCTGGTCACCGTATTTCAACTTGGTCTGGAACCCGACCATATTGTAAAGGGTCGCCAAAGTGTTGTCCTGACGGAGTTGAATAACAGCGTAAGGTTTAACATCCAAATTATGAGGATTTGTCAGGCCCACCGGTTTCATCGGGCCAAACCGTAATGTCTCAACGCCGCGCTCCGCCATCACTTCAATCGGCAGGCACCCGTCAAAATAGGGCGTATCTTTTTCCCATTCCTGAAAGTCGGTTTTCTCACCGTCTATCAACGCTGCAATGAAGGTTTCATACTGGGCTTTGTCCATCGGGCAATTGATGTAATCCGCACCGACGCCACCAGGTCCTTCCAGACCATCCAGTGATTCCTTGTCGTAGCGGGACTGGAACCAGGCGATATCCATATTGATCGTATCCCGGTGGACGATTGGCGCGATGGCATCGAAAAAAGCCAGTTCGGTTTCGCCGGTAACATCCTGGATCGCTTTGCCCAAAGCCGGTGAGGTGAGGGGCCCGGTTGCGATAATCGACAGGCCCCAATCTTCGGGTGGGAAACTGGTAATCTCCTCGCGAACGATTTTAATATTGGGGTGATTTTCCAGCGCCTTTGTAACGCTCATCGAAAATGCTTCGCGGTCAACCGCGAGCGCAGACCCGGCAGGGACGCGGTGTTCGTCACCGGCTTTCATGATCAGCGATCCGCACCGGCGCATCTCTTCGTGGAGAAGTCCGACGGCATTGTTCAATGCGTCATCAGAACGAAATGAATTGGAGCAAACCAGTTCAGCCAAGCCTTCGGTATGGTGAACTTCTGTGGGTCGAACGGGGCGCATTTCGTGAAGCACGACCGGCACACCAGCTTGTGCCAATTGCCAACAAGCTTCAGAGCCAGCCAATCCGCCACCGACCACATGGACCGGGTTTTTTTCAACGTTGTTTTTCATAAACAGGAAAATAGGGGTGAAACCGGATTTGCACAATCAAGCGAAAGTGATTTTTCCAAGAAAATATCCATGTTATGTAAATTCAGGCACAGCAGAGTTTTAGTATCGGTTCGATGGCACACTTGGCGGAAAAAATATCCAGATTGCGGGTATCAGGGATTTTGGCCTCGGCCGCGCTTCTGGTTGGTGCCTGTAGCACCCCTACGATGCTCAGCCCGGAAATTTACCTTAATTCATACGCCGTACGCCTCCCGGATAGCCATAAAGTCAATGTCTGTCATGGATATGAATGCCGGTTGAAAACTGGTGTCACGATTGGGCAACGCGATATCGAGCGGATAACCCGGATAATGGCTGCTGGCAGCGTCGATGCCGCCAGCGAGCGCGCTGCGATTGCAAAGGCTATCGGCTGGTTTGAAAACAGGGTCGCGCCTTTTGCAGGGACGGCAGATGATGGTGGTTATCGCGATTTATTGAACCCGGGAGATGCTGGTCAGTTGGATTGTATCGACGAGGCGGTAAATTCAACAGGGTATTTATTGTTTTTACGTGAACACGATTTGCTGAAACATCACACCATTGGTCATCCAATTGCCAAAGGGTTTCTCCTTGATGGACGCTATCCACACGTGACTGCGGTAGTGATTGAAAATGAAAATGGCGGTCAATACGCTATCGATTCCTGGATTTTTTCCAACGGCGATGAACCTTTGGTGATGTTGCTTGATGAATGGCGTAGTACCAGTTCGCAAGGCATGTATCGCACGCGTTATCCGGCTGAAGATTGAGGAACCTATTGTGGCGATGAGAAAAACGCGATCATTCATTGGTGTTTTGGCAGCGACCGCATTAGTCGCTGCGTGCGTTTCGTCGCGTGACGGATTGCCAACCGATTATTTCTATAATTTCGAGCTGACCCCGCCACGCGGCAATCTGGTTTCCGTATGTCATGGCTATGGCTGTCGTTTTGAAACCAAAGTGAATATCAACGAACAGGATTTGGACAAATTACGCGGCATTTTTGCGGACGTTGAAGACACGCCAGAAGGAGAACGTCAAGGTGTCCAGATGGCAGTTTCCTATCTGGAAGTCAGAACCGGTGCTGTGACCGGTGCGTCTGAAGACCGCGCTGAAATTGAAAATGGCGGTATCGGGGATAAAACCCAGCAGGATTGCATTGATGAATCTGCCAACACGACAAGCTATTTGCTAGTGATGGAGCAGAATGGATTGTTGAATTACCACAAGGTCCGCCGTCCTGAAGTGCGTGGCTATTGGATTGACGGGAGTTGGCCGCATTGGACGGCCGTTCTGCAGCTTCGGTCAAACAGTGAAGAATGGGCAATCGATTCCTGGTGGCGCGACAATGGCGTTGAGCCGGTCGTAATACCATTGGCCGATTGGTACGAATTTGACGAGGAACGCCAGGATCTCGACATTCCGTATCCGGGTATCACGCCAGCAGCGGAACGCCAACGCGCCTGATCATTCTGCCGCTTGCTTGGATTTTCCTGATTTCGTTTTCAAAACAGATTTCAAGAATTCACCGGTATAACTTCCGAGCGCGTTCGCAATGTCTTCGGGCCTGCCGACTGCCACAACTTCTCCGCCACCATCGCCACCTTCGGGTCCCATATCGATAACCCAATCAGCGGTTTTGACAACTTCCAGGTTGTGCTCGATGACGATGACCGTATTGCCCTGATCCACCAATTCGTGGAGAACTTCGAGCAATTTTGCAACGTCGTGGAAATGCAGTCCAGTGGTGGGTTCATCCAGAATATAAAGGGTTTTACCAGTGGCCCGGCGTGATAATTCCTTGGCTAGCTTGACCCGCTGCGCTTCCCCGCCAGACAAAGTGTTGGCTTGTTGCCCGACCTTGATATAGCCAAGGCCTACGCGTTTCAGGGTCACCAATTTGTCCCGGACAGCAGGCACCGCCTTGAAGAAATCTGCCCCTTCATCAACAGTCATATCAAGAATATCGGCGATTGATTTTCCTTTGAACTGAACTTCAAGGGTCTCGCGATTATAGCGATGCCCCTTGCATTGTTCGCATTCCACATAAACATCGGGGAGGAAATGCATTTCGATTTTTAGAACGCCATCGCCTTTGCAGGCTTCGCAGCGCCCGCCTTTGACGTTGAAGGAAAAACGCCCAGGCTTGTAACCCCGCGCTTTGGCTTCCGGCAACCCGGAAAACCATTCCCGGATCGGCGTGAAGGCACCGGTATAAGTGGCGGGATTTGAGCGTGGTGTGCGTCCAATCGGGGATTGGTCGATATCGATGACTTTGTCGAGCAATTCCAGCCCGTCAATCCGTTCATGATCGCCAGGGAAAGACCGGGCTTTGCCAATTTTTCGTGCCGCAGCTTTATATAACGTATCGATCAGAAGTGTGGATTTGCCGCCGCCTGAAACGCCGGTGACGCAGGTAAATGTGCCAAGCGGAAATTCAACGGTTACATTTTTGAGATTATTACCAGTTGCATTGACAACAACAATTTGCTGGCTTTTGGAAATAGAACGGCGCGTCGTTGAATACGGAATTTGCTGCATGCCGGTCAGATATTGTCCGGTAAGGCTATTGGTATTTGCCATGACATCAGCCGGTGACCCGGACGCGACAATTTCGCCGCCATGGATGCCCGCACCGGGACCCACATCAATTACATAATCGGCGGACAGGATGGCCTCTTCGTCATGCTCGACCACGATGACTGTATTGCCCAGATCGCGCAAATGACGCAGCGTCTTTAGAAGGCGTGCATTGTCGCGCTGATGCAACCCGATTGATGGTTCGTCAAGCACATATAGCACTCCGGTCAGGCCCGACCCGATCTGGGAAGCCAGGCGGATACGCTGGGATTCACCACCCGACAAGGTGCGTGACGATCGTGATAGTGTTAGATATTGCAGCCCCACATCGTTCAGAAACTGCAACCGCTCAACCACTTCCTTGAGGATAGGTTTGGCAATTTCATTCTGTTTCGGCGTGAGCGATTTGTTGAGTTTGCTGAACCAGTCAGCGGCTTCAAGGATCGAAAAACTTGCAACCTGGCTGATATGCATGTCGTCGATACGAACCGCAAGCGCTTCGGGTTTGAGCCGATCACCGTTGCAGGTCTCGCATAATTGGGCTGTTTGATAGCGCTCTATCTCTTCGCGCATCCATGCGGAATCTGTTTCCTTCCAGCGCCGCTCCAGATTGTTGACAATCCCTTCAAACGGTTTGCTGGTCTCATACCCCTTGGTGCCATCATCATAGCGGATCGTGACAATCTCTTTGCCGGATCCGAACAAAATTACCTGTTTGATTTTTTCAGGCAGCGACGACCAGGGCTTTGAGGTGGAAAATCCGTAATGCAACCCCAAAGCTTCAAGGGTTTGCTGGTAATAGGGAGAGGATGATTTTGACCAGGGGGCGATAGCACCTTTGTCCAAGGCAAGTGCTTCGTCAGGCACCACAAGAACCGGGTCAACCCGGGCAACTTTGCCGAGGCCTGAACAAGCGGGGCAGGCACCGAACGGGTTGTTGAAAGAGAATAACCGTGGTTCGATTTCAGGGATCGTGAAGCCTGAAACCGGACAGGCAAATCGTTGCGAAAAGATCAGCCGTTCGGGTTCTTCATCTGTATCTTTGCTATCAGCGTATTCCGCGACGGCGATTCCGTCCGTTAGCTTGAGCGCTGTTTCGAGGGAATCCGCCAGACGGGACGCGATATCTTCGCGCACTACAATTCTGTCGACCACCACGTCGATATCGTGTTTGTATTTTTTGTCGAGTTCCGGTGCGTCTGCGATTTCGTAAAATACGCCATCGATTTTGACTCGCTGAAATCCTTTTTTCATCAGTTCGGCAAGCTCTTTGCGGTATTCGCCTTTACGCCCGCGCACAATTGGTGCCAACAGATAAAGCCGGGTGCCATCTTCAAGAGCTAATGTACGGTCCACCATCTGTGTGATGGTCTGGCTTTCAATCGGCAATCCGGTTGCCGGTGAATAGGGAATACCGACCCGCGCATAGAGCAGGCGCATATAATCGTAAATTTCGGTGACCGTGCCGACGGTTGAGCGCGGGTTGCGTGACGTGGTTTTCTGTTCGATCGAAATAGCAGGTGAAAGCCCGTCAATCAGGTCCACGTCCGGCTTGCTCATCATCTCCAGAAACTGGCGTGCATAGGCGGACAATGATTCCACATAACGCCGCTGGCCTTCGGCATAGATGGTGTCAAATGCCAGCGACGATTTACCCGATCCCGACAGGCCGGTTATCACAACCAATTGGTCACGCGGAATATCCACATCAACCGATTTCAGATTGTGCTCGCGGGCACCGCGTACCGATATGTATTTCGAAATTGTCATCTCAGCATGGATTTAATCGTTGAAGGGGCGTGTCACAAGTCAACAAGTCAGTTGAAATGTAAAAATTCTTGATTGGACTTTTTAACCCCGCATAATCTCGTTTGCGTCTTTGTCGGGAATTGCATTTGCGGCGAAGGAAAATGTACCGGATTCCCGCATCTCTTTTGCCGCGTCGCGAAGAGATGCCAACGCCAACCGGGCCAATACGCCACCATTGCTGATCCGTCGGACACCAATCTCGGCCAATTCGGCATATGAGAGGGAATCGGCCGAAAGACCGGCAACAACGTTGATCGGGCCATCAACTTCGCGAACAAGTGTCGCCAACGTCTCTTTGTCGGCAGGGCCGGGGGCATAGAGGCAATGCGCGCCGGCTTCCCGGTAGCGGTTTAGCCGCTTGATGGATTCCTTCAACGCATCGGGGTGCCGGGTGAGGTAGCATTCGGCCCGCGCCGTCAGAACAATCGGCACATCGAGCGAATTAGCGGCTTCTACAGCGGCGGTAACACGGTCCACCGCTTCTTCAATATCGTAAAGCGAGCCGGTATTATCGCGCGGTGAATCTTCAATGCTTGCCCCAACCGCGCCAGCCAGCAGAGTTAAACCAATGGCATCGCGGATGCCTTCCGCGTCGACGCCATAACAATCTTCAGTGTCAGCGCTAACCGGGCAATCAACAGCATTTGAAATAGCTTCAATTGCAGTCATATTCTCGTCGCGGCTCAACGCACCCACATAGTCTGGCTTACCCAACCCGAACGCGATGCCGGCGCTTGTAGTAGCGATCGCCGAAAACCCGGCCGCAGCCAATATTTTTGCGGAACCCGCGTCCCATGCATTAGGCATCAGGAAGGTGCCTTTCTTATGAAGTTCCTGAAACTGGATGGCCTTGGTGCGGATATCAGACATATTTTCCCCCATGGTGACATAAGACATCCGTTTCACGAAGAAACAGAACGGAATCGGCTTGTGCAGAACAAAAAAAGAACATATATAATGACCAGATGCAAGACTGTGGGTAACTTGGCTTAGATTATGGGCTTTTCTGGTGCTGTCTGGCAGTATGGTTTGGCGTGATTTCAGAATTACAATGTCACCGTTCAAATCGAATTGGTGGCAATTCGGATAAACAGGAGCAAATTCAGATGGCGGGATCGGTAAACAAGGTTATCCTGGTTGGCAATCTCGGGGCGGACCCGGAAATTCGCCGGACCCAGGACGGTCGGCCTATTGCAAATCTGAGTGTTGCAACGTCGGAATCCTGGCGCGATAAGAATTCCGGCGAGCGGCGAGAGCGCACAGAATGGCACCGTGTTGTCATTTTCAGCGAAGGTCTGTGCAAGATTGTAGAGCAATATCTGAAAAAAGGCTCCAAAATCTATCTTGAAGGTCAGTTGCAGACCCGCAAATGGCAGGACAAGGAAGGCAAGGACCGCTGGTCAACAGAGGTAGTGTTACAAGGCTTTAATTCGACCCTGACCATGCTTGACGGACGCAGCGAAGGCGGCAGCCGTGGTGATTCTGGCTTTAGCTCGGGTGGTGGATCTGATTTTGGATCATCAGGTCCGATGGAATCCGGTGGCAGCGCTGGCGGCGGCGGTATGGACGACGAAATTCCATTCTAGGAACCCATAATTATGGGAATTCGGCTCCGGTTTAATCAGGATACCTGATCCCGTTCCTTGTCGGTTTGCAGCATCTCGTCGTGATGTTCAGCTGCCTGAACTTCGATAAATATCCGCTTCACTTCCGGAAACTGGTTCTTGATATTGTTTTCCAGCTTGAAGATCGCATCTTCAACGCGCCCGACTGCGATGCCGTCCTTAAAATCTAGGCTGAGCGCAAGAAGTACGTCATCAGGACCCATATGCATGGTCCTGAGCTCGTTTATCTGGCAAACGGTACCTTCACCGGCCACAAGCTCTTCTACGCCGTCCACAAGATATTCAGCTGCGGCTTCACCGATCAGCAGGGCTTTGGTTTCGTAAGACAAGAAAATGGCTGTGATGGCCAATACTAGGCCAATGCCGATAGATGCCACACCATCAAGAATTGGCATGTTGAGATATTGTGCTGCCAGCAACCCTACAAAGGCAATGATCAAGCCTATCATTGCTGCTGAATCTTCAAACAGTATGGTGAAGAGTGCTGGGTCCTTGCTATCACGAATAGCTTCTATCCAACCTTTTCCGCGCCGGTTTACATTGAATTCCTTCAGAGCGATTGATGTCGCTATTCCTTCAAAGATCAAAGCGAAACCCAGAACCAGGTAATTGATGTATGGGTCCGAAACTGCACTGGGGTGCCGTACTTTTTCGATGCCCTCATAAATAGAAATGCCGGCACCAAGGGCAAAAATCATGATTGCGACGACAAAGCTCCAAAAATACAACTCGCGGCCATACCCAAATGGGTGGACTTTATCCGCCTTCTTTTCGGCGCGGCGCATGCCGTGCAAAAGCAAAACCTGGTTGCCGGTATCCACAACCGAATGAATGGCTTCCGAAAGCATTGCGGACGAGCCGGTAATCCACGACGCGCCAAATTTTGTGATTGCAATCAGACCGTTTCCAGCCAAGGCCGCAAAAAGTACCTTTTTTGACCCTGACGCCATTCCTGTTCTCCGCAATTCAATAAATCAGACGGGGATGAAATTGATTACCCATTAAAGGTTCAGACAACCAGAAGTTCCCGAACGCCATCAACAATAAATTGTACGGCAAGGGCTGCCAATAGAACACCCAGCAAACGCGACAGAATAATGCGCCCGGTCGTTCCAAGAGCCTTCTCAATCATTCCTGCCAGCAGGAATATAAAAAGGCACATGATCAGGATTGCCGCCACGGTACCTGCCAGCATTGCCTGCAACCACCATTCACCGCCACGCGCTTCGCCCGCAAGCAGGATAACCGCCGTGATTGATCCGGGACCAGCCATCAACGGGACAGCGAGGGGGAAGGCGGCCAAATCATGATCAACCGGATCTGCCGCTGCTTTGTCAGCGGTTTGTAGTTTGCGCAGGGTCCGTTTCTCGAAAACCATCTCAAACCCGATCCAGAACAACATCAACCCGCCCGCGATCCGAAACGCGCCCAGCGTGATCCCCAATGTCCCCAAAAGGCCTTCACCGAAAAAGGCGAATGCCAGTAAAACCAAAGCTGCAATAATCACCGAACGAATTGCGGTCCGTCGTCGGGCAGCAGGTGTGAGGCCTACCGTCACTGCAGCAAATATCGGTGCCAAACCGAGCGGATCAATGGTCACGAACAACGTGGTAAAGGCATTCAGGAGGTAATCAATCGGCATTACTGGGCCTCTATTTCTGCTAATCTGTTAAACGCTATCAGGTAGATGAGGTAAAGCAAACCGGTAGCCGTTTGTTCAAATACAAAAATCAATTTCAATTTATTCTAACTGATTGAAAAACAACATCTATTATTGAGTGTTTTGCACTGCAACGACTCGCCATTGAGGGCCCTTTCGGATAGTATAACAGGCGATTCTAACCGACCCGGAAATACCTCTTGTCCGATACCAAAAATCCAGAAAATACCCCCCGTCCTGAAGGCGATATCCAGCCGGTTTCCATAGTCACGGAAATGCGTAATTCCTATCTCGATTACGCTATGAGCGTGATCGTGAGCCGGGCGCTGCCTGATGTTCGTGACGGCCTGAAACCGGTGCATCGCCGCATTCTCTACGCGATGCATGAGAGCGGTTATGACTGGAACAAAGCGTACCGGAAATCAGCCCGTGTGGTCGGGGACGTTATGGGTAAATACCATCCCCATGGTGACCAGTCGATCTATGACGCGCTGGTGCGGATGGCCCAGGATTTTTCCCTTCGGCTGCCATTGCTGGACGGGCAGGGCAATTTTGGCTCGATTGACGGTGATCCGCCAGCGGCCATGCGTTATACCGAAATTCGCCTTGGCAAATCGGCCCATGCGTTGCTCGAAGACCTGGACAAAAACACTGTTGATTTTCTGGACAATTACGATGGTTCTGAATCAGAACCAAAGGTGTTGCCCGCCGGATTTCCCAATCTGCTAGCCAATGGTGCTGGCGGTATTGCTGTTGGCATGGCGACCAACATCCCGCCGCACAATCTGGTTGAAGTGATCAATGCCAGCATCGCAATCATCGACAATCCGGACCTGTCGTTTGAAGAATTGCTCGAAATTGTGCCGGGTCCAGATTTCCCCACTAGCGGGATCATCCTTGGCCGTTCAGGCATAAGATCGGCGTTCGAGACCGGGCGCGGATCGGTTGTTATGCGGGGCAGGGTCCATACAGAGACGGTCCGCAAAGACCGCGAAGCGCTCGTCATCACCGAAGTGCCGTATCAGGTCAACAAATCTGCGATGATAGAAAAGATCGCAGAAGCCGTACGCGATAAACGAATTGAAGGCATTTCCGACCTTCGCGACGAATCCAATCGCGACGGCATTCGGGTTGTGATCGAGATAAAACGCGATTCCATGGCCGATATCGTCCTCAACCAATTATATCGTTTCTCGGCGCTGCAATCCACATTCAGCTGCAACATGGTGGCTCTGAATGCAGGGCGGCCCGAGCAGATGAATTTGCGCGACATGATTGTCGCCTTCAACGCGTTCCGCGAAGAAGTCGTTGGTCGCCGGATCAAACATCTACTCGGCAAAGCGCGGGACCGCGCTCATGTTCTGGTTGGGTTGGCGATCGCGGTTGCTAATATCGACGAAGTTATACGCATGATCCGCGCGGCACCCGACCCGGCAACAGCGCGTCAGGAATTGAGGTCACGAAATTGGCCAGCCAAAGACATGGCCCCCCTGGTGGCGCTTATTGATGATCCACTCCACAGGATCAACGACGACGGCACCTATAAATTGTCAGATATTCAGGCCCGCGCAATTCTAGATTTACGCTTGCAACGCCTGACCGCGCTTGGTGCTGACGAGATATCTGATGAACTGAATGGTCTCGGAACAAAAATCTCCGATTATCTGGATATTTTGCGGAGCCGGGTACGTATTCTCGACATCATCAAAGCCGAGCTTGTCGATATCCGGGATGAGTTTGGCACGCCGCGGCGCACGGAAATCGTCGATTATGCCGGTGACGTGGACGATGAAGACCTGATTTTGCGCGAAGATATGGTCGTGACCGTCAGCCATCGCGGTTATATCAAGCGGGTTCCATTATCCACCTACCGCGCACAGCGCCGAGGTGGCAAAGGCCGCTCTGGCATGTCGACCCGCGACGAAGATTTCGTCACCCGGTTGTTTGTCGCCAACACTCATACCCCGATCCTGTTTTTCTCGTCGCGCGGCATTGTTTACAAGAAAAAAGTCTGGCGTTTGCCGGTGGCCGCGCCGCAAGCGCGTGGCAAGGCTTTGATCAATTTGCTGCCACTTGAACAAGACGAGGCCATCACAACCGTGATGCCGTTGCCTGATGACGAAGATACCTGGGCAAACCTGCATGTCATGTTCGCAACCAAATCTGGTACGGTGCGCAGAAATAGCCTCACAGATTTCATCCAGATTAACCGCAACGGCAAGATAGCGATGAAGCTGGATGAAGGCGATTCCATTATCGGGGTGCAGATTTGTACCGAAGACGATGATGTCCTGCTGACAAGCGCCAGTGGCCAATGTATCCGCTTCCCGGTAACTGCTGTTCGGGTATTTGCCGGACGTAACTCAACCGGCGTGCGCGGCATCAAGCTCGACAAGGGTAATCATGTAATTTCCATGACCATTCTGCGTCATGTGGAAGCTGAAGCCGCCGAGCGGGCTGCTTACGTCAAACAGGCAAATGCAATCAGGCGGGCCGCGACCGGTGAAGAAGAGGATACGGATCAGGTTTCCGAGGATACGGAAGAAATATTCGAAGAAACCTCTCTGACCGCAGAAAAATACGCCGAAATGGGCGCTGCTGAACAATTTATCCTGACAGTTTCGGAAAATGGCTACGGCAAGCAAACTTCATCGTATGAATACCGCGCTTCCGGGCGTGGCGGTAAAGGCATCATCGCCATGACCGTAAATGAGCGCAATGGCATGTTGGTGGCCTCATTCCCGGTCGAAGACGGTGACCAGATTATGCTCGTCACCGATGGTGGGCAATTGATCCGCTGCCCGATCAAGGACGTGCGCATTGTCGGGCGAGGAACCCAGGGTGTCACTATTTTCGATACAGCAGACGGCGAACGGGTTGTCGCCGTTGAACATATCGGCGAAAGTGATGATGAGGATGACGCCGAATTGGATGATGATACCGATGGCGAAGAGACACCTGAAACCGGGGCCGCGCCTGAATAGCAACAAAAGCCCGGATTTTGGCTGATTGGTTGGAGTTTTAAGCCGTGATCATTAGTCTCGAGGTTTACCTGACCTTTGTCTTCGCGTCTTTTCTGGTGGCAATTGTTCCAGGGCCAAACCTGACCATCATCATCGCCAATAGCCTGGCCCACGGCACCAAAGCAGGCTTACTGAACGTGGCCGGCACCCAATTGGGTGTTACGCTTGTTCTGGTAATTTTGCTGGCGGGAATGACGACATTTGTGGAAACCATGGCGATCTGGTTCGACTGGATCAGGGTTGCCGGTGCTGCTTATCTTATCTGGCTCGGCATCAAGCTTTGGCGTTCGGATGGAAAACTGGGCGAAGCATCATCCACCAAAGTTCCGCGTCTTGGGTTTTTCTGGCAAGGATTTGTCGTGGTCCTTGGCAACCCGAAGCTATTGTTGTTCTTTGGGGCATTCATCCCGCAATTCGTTGACCCTGATGGCGAGTTTTTACTCCAGGTGACGCTTTTGGGTATAACCTTCATGGTTGTGGCCAGCCTGTCTGACAGCATTTATGCCCTGTTGGCCGGGCGTGCCCGCGCTATGTTGGCGCAAAACCGGGTTCGTTTGATTGAGCGGATATCCGGTTCATTTTTGATCGGTGGCGGCCTTTGGCTGGCACTGGCACGCGGTGAAAGATAAAGGAGCGGGTATTATGAGCACTGGATTTTATCCTGGTAGTTTCGACCCCGTCACCAATGGTCACGTTGATATTTTTCGGCGCGCTGCATCGTTGTTCGACCGGTTGGTCATCGGGATCGGCGTGCATCACGGTAAAAAACCGGTTTTTTCTGTCGAAGAAAAAACAAAAATGCTGGAAACCGAACTCAAAATGATCTCTAAAACAGAGAATATAGATTTCGATATCGTCACATTTGACGGTTTGGTTGTCGATGCGGCAAAAGCCGAAGGCGCCGGTTTTTTGGTAAGGGGATTGCGCAACACAGAAGATTTCACGTATGAAATGCAAATGTCCGGGATGAACGGCGAAATGATGCCGGATGTACAAACAATATTTCTACCTGCGTCTCCGGGTGTACAACATATTGCATCAAGTCTGGTAAGACAGATTGCATCCATGGATGGAAATGTGCAACCATTTGTGCCTGGACATGTGGTAGATATGTTGCGGGAAAAATTTGCCGGATAATTTTTGTAATTGCGGTGTAATAAAGGGGCTAGGCAAATGAAACTATTCTACGCTGTCGCGGGAGCGATCCTGCTGCTGGCCGGGTGTTCTGGTACGGAAGAACTGGAAGACACCAATGTGCCACCAGTGGTTGGCCAGATACCGGGTTGCCAGGCGGCGGCCGGTGATAGAAATCTGGAAAATGTTGTTTGTGTCCAGCTTAAAGACGGCCTTGTTGTCGTGGAACTATTTCCCGAAATAGCACCAAATCATGTGGAACGGGTCAGAGTTTTGGCCCGTCAGGGATTTTACAACGGTCATAAATTCCACCGTGTTATCAGTGGCTTCATGGCGCAGACCGGGGATCCGACCGGTAGCGGTACTGGCGGATCATCGATGCCTGATCTGGCAGCCGAATTTTCTGACCGACCGTTTACACGCGGCGTTGTCGGCATGGCACGCGGCCCGGATACCAACAGCGCAAACAGCCAGTTTTTCTTCATGTTCGCCAATGGAGATTGGTTGAACGGCCAATATACCGTTATAGGTCAGGTCGTATTCGGCATGGAAAAAATTGACAATATCGCCAAAGGTGATCCGAGCTCCGGGACGGTCAGCAACCCTGACATCATGATTCAGGTACAGGTCGCGACCGACGCTGCCTGATGGGCCGCCGGTTTTGGCAATTCACAAACAGAAACAGGAAATAGCATGTCCAGTGTCAGTGTCCGGGATCCGGAAAACGCAATTCTTTTGGAAACCAGCCAAGGGGAAGTTGTCATTGAAATGCGCGACGATCTCGCGCCAAAGCACGTAGATCAAATCAAGCGGCTGGCCCGCGACGGGTTTTACGACGGCATCGTTTTCCACAGGGTCATAGAAGGCTTCATGGCCCAGACCGGCTGTCCTCATGGGACCGGAACAGGTGGATCAGGTGCGCATTTGCCTGCGGAATTTTCTGATGAGCCGCATCTTCGCGGCATCGCCTCCATGGCGCGTTCTCAAGACCCGAACAGCGCCGACAGCCAGTTTTTCATCTGTCTTGATGATGCCCGCTTCCTGGATGGCCAATATACGGTCTGGGGTAACGTGGTGTCAGGTATGGAAAATGTCGACAAGATCAAACTTGGCGAACCGGTTGTTGATCCGGATTCTATTGTTTCGATGAAAGTTGTCGCTGATCTGGAATCCTGACAGGGTCCAAATTTCAGGTAATATCACGGCATGCTTGTCGATCTGTTTGATTTTGAATTACCAAAATCCAATATCGCATTAAGGCCGCTCAACGACCGTGCTGCGTCAAAACTCTTGATGGTAGATCCTTCAGGGTCTCCTACGCTATCCGATCATGAGTTCCATCAACTCACAAATTTGTTGCGACCGGGCGATCTTCTTGTCGCTAACGATACCCGCGTTATTCCTTCAAGGCTGCGCGGCGTGCGCAACACGGTCCGCGGGACCGCAAATATCGAAGTCACGCTGCATATGCGT
This sequence comes from Hyphomicrobiales bacterium, assembly GCA_021775875.1. GTDB lineage: Bacteria > Pseudomonadota > Alphaproteobacteria > Rhizobiales > NORP267 > NORP267. Next base: position 377,179 of record JAJFHA010000011.1, read on the forward strand.
CTGGACCCGTCGCACTGGCTGGCTTTCGCGCGCCCGGCAAAACGATTACAGGTTGGCGACAGGATCAACTTTGCCGGGGAGGGGGCCGGGGAAGGGAATGCCTGCTTTAGCGGCAATCTCGACGCCGTTGTAGAAGCCAGAGGTGAAGCTGGCGAAGTCACGTTGGCGTTTGATTTCGCAGGTAGTGTTCTGGATGACGCAATAGCCGTCGTCGGCGAGATGCCGTTGCCGCCCTATATTGCAGGCAGGCGACCGACAGACAAACAGGACGCGACAGATTATCAAACCATCTATGCAAGGCATGAAGGTGCTGTCGCCGCGCCCACAGCCGGATTACATTTTACGCCCGAACTGCTCAGCAATTTAAGCGATAGAGGAATCGATGTTTGTTATCTCACGTTGCATGTGGGGGCAGGTACGTTTCTACCGGTAAAGGTAGACGATACTGAAAATCACAAGATGCATGCAGAATGGGGCGAAATTAGCCCGGAATTAGCTGATCAAATCAATGAAACCCGGAAAAATGGTGGTCGGATTGTCGCTGTTGGTACAACGTCTCTTCGCTTGTTGGAAAGTGCCTCAGACGAAACCGGAACCGTGCAACCATTTTCAGGGGCAACTGATATTTTTATCACGCCCGGATACAAGTTCCGTGCCGTCGATGTGCTGATCACAAATTTCCACTTGCCACGCTCAACATTATTTATGCTGGTATCGGCATTTTCAGGAACAGATTGTATGAAATCGGCCTATAACCACGCCATTGAATCAGATTATAGATTCTATTCCTATGGCGATGCCTGCTTGTTGTTGCCTGATCTGGAATCAAAACCATGACCCCGTATCAATTCAATTTGCTGGCGACCGATGGCCGCGCCCGCCGGGGTGAAATTATTCTGGAGCGCGGAACTATTCGAACACCGGCTTTCATGCCGGTTGGCACGGCCGCAACTGTGAAAGCGATGTTCCCGAAAGATGTGGAACGGTCCGGCGCGGATATTCTCCTTGGCAACACTTATCACCTGATGTTGCGCCCAGGCGCCGAAGAAATGGCCGCCATGGGTGGGCTGCATGAATTCATGAATTGGCAGAAGCCGATATTGACAGATTCCGGTGGTTTTCAGGTTATGTCGCTCGCGAAGTTGCGAAAAATGACCGAAGAAGGCGTTACTTTTCAATCACATCTGGACGGTAGTTCATTTCTTTTATCACCGGAACGATCCATCGAAATTCAAAACCTGCTAGGGTCAGATATCCAGATGCAGCTTGACGAATGTACCCCGTTTCCAGCGACCCGCGAAGAAGCCGAAAGCTCCATGCAATTATCTCTGCGTTGGGCAGAGCGCTCAAAGGCTGCTTTCGGTAACCAGCCGGGCCGGTCGCTGCATGGCATCGTGCAAGGCAGTATTTATCCTGAATTGCGCGAACAATCTGCGAAGGCCCTGGTTGCGATGGATTTCCCTGGCTATTCGATTGGCGGGCTTGCGGTCGGCGAAGGTCAGGAACAAATGCTCCGGGTTTTGAATGAAACATTGCCTTTCCTGCCGGACCAAAAACCGCGCTACCTGATGGGCGTCGGAACGCCAGACGATTTACTGCGCTCGGTAGCCGAAGGTATTGATATGTTTGACTGTGTCATGCCCACAAGGGCGGGCCGCCACGGCCTGGCCTATACAAGATACGGCAAAGTCAATCTCAAGAATGCCCGCCATATCGGCGACACCCGCCCATTGGACGCGGAAAGCCCTTGCGAAGAAGCCAGAACCTATAGCCGCGCCTATCTTCACCACCTGATCAAATCCGGTGAATATCTGGGGTCGATGCTACTGACCTTGATCAACCTGCATTATTATCAGGAATTGATGGCAGGTATGCGAAGTGCGATTGAAGCCGGGACGTTTGTTGAGTTTTCCCGAAAAACCCGCGAACTTTGGGACGCTGGCGACATCCCTCCAAACCAAAAATAACGGCGAATGGGAAGCTGGATTTCAAACTATAAGCCGTTAAGGCAATTTTCTGGATTTGCCGGTTAGAATGCCGCTTGTCTTGCACCCTTTTGAGATGTATGCACTGCATCTGAATGTATGAGTATTTCGGTGCATTCGGGTAATTTTTAAAATGTGTGCCCTTAGCTCAGTTGGTAGAGCAACGGACTTTTAATCCGTAGGTCCAGGGTTCGAGCCCCTGAGGGCACACCATTCATTTCAAATTCTATAGACCGCCGTTGCCTTTTCTGATCGGAGCGCAATCTATTCCAATTCCAGATTTGCGGAAAGTTCTGGCAACGGATTCCCACCATACAAAACCGGTCCACAATTGTTTGAAGACAATCCAAGGTGAGCACACAATTCAATCGCCATTTGGGCATTTCTCAAGGGACCGGCCAGCAAGGTCAGTTGCAACCCGGATTGCGGGTCATTCTCCAGTTTAATTCTGGGTTCGAGACCTTCAAGCCGTGATCCTTGCTCTGCACGAAGCCGCGTCCAGATACGCGTTAGGGAAGGCAGATCATAATTGCGGGCCACGATGACGGCAAATTCTGTGCGCCCCACGATACCGCTCACCGGTTGCGGACTCTCAATATTGGCCGGTTGATCGGTTGGAAAAGCCGAGAAATTTACCGATACACCACCGCTACTCCTCGCATCCATATTCACATTGTCCGTATTGGGTGCGACAGGCTGTGCGGACAGGCTGCCGGTAATCGATTCAAACGTGGATTCCAGACTATCAATGCGGTCGAGGGTTGCTACACGGGCTTCCCGGATTGTTTGTGTGTCCTGGCGAAGATTGTTCAGTGTATGCGTTACTGTTTCCAATCTCTGATCCAAAAGCGCCAATCGTTGGGAAACGATAGCTTCCGTCACGCTTTGTTCTGTTGCTGCTGGAACATCTTCAATATTCCGCATGGCAATTTCGCGTGTTGGCGTAAATCTGGTTTCAATGAATTGAGGCAATTCATCAAGCTTGAACAACGCAATCAAGCTCTGATTGCCGGAAGAAAGAATCGAATTGGCCGCCATACCGGTCGCTGAAATTGCCAGCACCGCCCATAAAAATAGCGCAACACTCCGTGATATAAAGGGTTTTTCTTCCGATTGGTTCATCAAACCAACTCCAGCAAAGAAGGATATCAGTCAGCTTCCGCTAAATTTAGTTAATGAAATGCTAACTTATCCGGAATTGACTGATAGGTGATACCAAGGCAGATACTGATTCTGCTAAAGATTCAAGACAGGATTAAACAGGAGAAGCCTGAATGACAGACCGAAGCTGTCAAGCAATCATACTGGCGGCGGGTGAGGGGTCGAGGATGAAATCCGACCGGCCCAAGGTGCTCCACGAAATAGCAGGCAGGGCAATGTTGAGCCATGTTCTGGCGGCAGCAACCATGGCCGGCGCCAATCGTAGCGATGTGGTGGTGGGCCCGAACATGGACGCCGTTGCTGATCTTGTGCGCTCTCAATTACCTGATGCGCAGATATTTGTGCAGACCGAAAGATTGGGAACCGGCCACGCCGTATTGGCTGCCAAAGATGTGCTCAGCGATCCGGCAGACGATGTCCTTGTACTTTACGGTGACACACCGCTGGTGACAGACGCTTCACTCAAAATGTTGCGCGACGGATTGGCCGATGGTGCGGCAATCGCAGTCCTCGGGTTTCGTACAACGATGCCCGGTGGCTACGGGCGTTTGATTACCGATTCAGATGGCAACCTGGCAGCTATTCGCGAAGACAAAGACGCAACCGGGCCTGAACGCAGCATCAATTTCTGCAATTCCGGGGTCATGGCCTTTGCTGGCAAAACATTACTGCAATTGCTGGAGAAAATTGGCAACAACAACGCAAACAACGAATATTATCTGACGGATAGTGTGGAAATTGCCTGTCAGATGAAATTCAAGGTGATCGCAGTGGAAGGCCATCAGGAGGAAGTGCTGGGTGTCAATTCCCGCGCACAATTGGCTGAAGCCGAAGCGATTGCGCAAAACAACCTTCGCCAATCGGCCCTTGCCAACGGGGTCACCATGGTTGCACCGGAAACTGTCTTCTTGGCACACGACACCGAATTGGCACCGGATGTTCTGATCGAACCAAATGTGGTTTTCGGTACAGGCGTGAAAATCGCGCAAGGAGCTACAATCAGAGCCTTTTCCCATATCGAAGGCGCAAACATTGCTGAAGGCGCCGTGATTGGCCCCTTTGCCCGTTTGCGTCCGGGCACGAAGCTGGGCAAAAACACTAAAGTAGGCAATTTTGTCGAAATCAAAAATACCGAATTGGGCGAAGGTGCCAAAGCTAACCATCTGGCTTATTTAGGAGACGCCCATATTGGCAGCGCCGCCAATATCGGGGCCGGGACAATTACCTGTAATTACGACGGATATAACAAACACCGCACAGAAATTGGCGATGGTGCGTTCATCGGCACCAATTCGTCTCTGGTTGCTCCTGTAAATATCGGCGATGGTGCTTATATCGGCTCTGGCAGTGTCATTACCCGGGACGTTTCAGCCGACGCCCTGGCGGTTGCCCGTGGTAAACAGATTATGCGGGAAGGTTGGGCCAAAACCATGCGCCAGCGCCATGACAAAAATAAACCAAAATCCACGTAAAAAGTCGTAACCACGATTGATTTCAATATAATGCGCTAAATCTATAATGGGGATGGGTGAATTCACATGTGAGCGCTTTAAAGCGGCTCATTACGCTCGGTGAAACAAGCAGGGAACCCGGAATATATGTGCGGCATTGTTGGAATTATCGGAAACGAGCCGGTTGTAGATTCGATCATGGATGCTTTGAAGCGTCTTGAATATCGAGGCTATGATTCCGCAGGCGTGGCCACCCTCGAAAACGCTAAAATTTCGCGAGAACGCGCCAAGGGAAAACTGGAAAATCTCCAAACCAAACTGATCGATCATCAAAAAACCGGTTGGATTGGCATCGGTCATACACGCTGGGCAACCCATGGTGCACCGACCGAAGGTAACGCCCACCCACACGCGACCGACCGTGTTGCGATTGTCCATAACGGCATCATCGAGAATTTTCAGCTCCTGAAGGAAGAACTGATTGCTGACGGTGTTACGTTCCACACCCAGACAGATACCGAAGTTGTCGCTCACCTGATCACCGGCGAATTGAATGCGGGAAAAACACCCTCAGACGCTGTTGGAGCCGTCCTGGCGCGGCTCGAAGGTGCGTTTGCATTCGCAATCATGTTTGAAGGCGAAGACGATCTTTTGATCGGCGCGCGCAAAGGGAGTCCTCTGGCAATTGGCATCGGCAAAGGTGAAATGTTTCTTGGGTCAGATGCCACAGCGCTCGCCCCGTTCACAAATCAGGTCATCTATCTGGAAGACGGTGACTGGGCCACAATTACCCGCGATCAAGTTGAAATTTTCGACAGTTCGGGAAACAGGGTAGGGCGCAAAATCCAAACATCAGTTGCTTCTGCACTGATGGTGGACAAGGGCAACCACCGCCATTTCATGGCAAAAGAAATTTACGAACAACCCGAAGTCGTCGGTCATACACTGGCACATTATATCGATCTGGCAGAAGGCAAAATATCCCTGCCAGAGGCGTTGCCGTTTAATTTCGCGGATCTGGACCGGATCACCATTACAGCCTGTGGCACGGCTTATTATGCCGGTTTGGTCGCCAAATACTGGTTTGAGAAATTTGCCCGCTTGCCGGTGGAAATTGATGTCGCTTCTGAAATGCGTTACCGCGAAGCACCTTTGCCGGAAAATGGTTTGGCTATTGTTATTTCCCAATCCGGTGAAACCGCAGATACATTGGCGACGTTGCGCTATTGCGCCGAAAACGGCCAGCATATCGCATCTGTCGTGAATGTACGGGATTCTTCAATCGCCCGTGAATCTGATCTGGTTTTGCCAACAATGGCCGGGCCGGAAATTGGTGTCGCTTCAACCAAGGCGTTTACCTGCCAGCTAACCGTATTGGCGTGTATCGCATTGGCGGCAGCCCGCGACCGAAAAACCATCACGGAGGAAGAAGAACGAAATCTGGTCCATGCCCTGATCGAATTACCGCGCTTGATGTCGACAGCGCTCAAACTGGAATCGGATATTGATGCCATTGCCGGAGATATCATGAAGGCGAAGGATATTTTGTATCTGGGGCGGGGGTCGTTATTCCCGCTAGCGCTCGAAGGGGCGTTGAAACTGAAAGAAATTTCATACCTTCACGCCGAAGGGTATGCGGCCGGAGAATTGAAACATGGCCCCATCGCGCTGATCGATGAGAATGTCCCGGTCATCGCAATTGCCCCAAAAGATGAACTTTTCGAAAAAAACGTCTCAAATATTCAAGAAGTCGCCGCGCGTGGCGGAAAAATTGTTTTGCTGACGGACGAAGCCGGGGCGCGTGACATTTCTCTGGATACCATGGCAACAATTGTGCTTCCAGATGCCAATCCGTTCATAAATCCGCTTCTCTTCGCGTTGCCGGTCCAGATGTTGGCCTATCATACCGCTGTTCGTCTTGGTACAGATGTTGACCAGCCACGCAACCTCGCAAAATCCGTCACTGTTGAATAGCAAGTATTGACCTGCGCCGCACCGCCAGCAACACTTTCCGGAGCGATTCGTTGGCGGAACGGCGGCAAACTCAATGGAAAACACATCATCTTCATCTGTAAATAAGGCCCGAAACAGAAGCCTTTTGCGAGGCTTTTTTACAGGCATTGGCCTTGTCTTCCTGATTGCTTTCAATCCGTCTTCATTCGCGCAAACAGCCAATGAAGCAGCCACAGCGGCGCGAGAACAAATCGAGCAGGGCCGCAAGTATTTGCAGGAGAATAATTATCCGATCGCAAGGACTACGCTGACCCAGGTCATTCGCAACGAACATACGCCACCTGACTGGATGGCGATTGCATTTTTCTACCGGGGTATCTCCAACCGGATGAGTGGTCAGAATAACGCCGCTATCGCGGATTTCATAAACGCACTTTGGCTGAAAACTTTGCCTGCACCTATTCAAGCGCAAACCTATTATCATCGTGCACACTCATATGCAGCTCTTAATAAAGTTGATCAAGCTCTTGCTGATTTGGATCAGGCCGCGATTTTGGCACCGCATGAAGAACGCATTGTACAGGCCCGCACTGAATTGATGGAGGCATCTGGCCGAGAAGTGACAGCTTCGACTGCACCACAAATTTCCCCTACTGATGAAGAGCTGGCTGCCAATGCGGTACGCCATTCATTAGGTGACACCCTGTATTCCCGACCTCAGACTGGTAGCAGTCCCATGTCGTCGCAAGCACCTGTGGTATCTTCAGCTCCAGCAAGGCAAATATCTCTGCAGCCGGAATCTGGCCCGGAAGGCATCCATATCCAGCTCGGTGCATTGGGGTCGCAAGAAATTGCTGAAGCTGAATGGCAACGCATATCGCAGATGCACAGGGATGTGCTTAGCGGTCTGGCGCCAAGCTACGAAGTTGTGACGCGGGACGGCAGAAGATTAGTAAGATTGCAGGCCGGTCCGGCTGCATCTTTGTCTTCAGCTCGCAATTTGTGTTCTTTGTTGCAAGGCCGCGGGCAGGACTGCATTACAATTTCTCGTTAAGCACACCAGATTATTTGCTGTATTTTTCGTGCAAATTAAAGACAATCCCCCATATTCAGGACATAATGCGCCGATCCAATAGGGATATCGGTATGGAATAGTATGCTGAGCGGATAATTTGTCCGTGAAATTGATGTAGTCTATCGGGCAAATTAAATTTAATGGCAAGACGCAATAAAAAAACGGATGAGCCTGTAGAGCTGACATCATTGACCACACCGACAAAGAGCGAGGTGCGGTTTCGCACGCGTCTTCGGAACTATTTCCTGACCGGCCTGGTGATAGCCGCCCCGATCAGCATTACAGTCTATCTAACGTGGTCGTTTGTTAATCTGGTGGATGGCTGGATCAAGCCATTGGTGCCTGCAGCTTATAATCCGGAAAATTACCTGCCATTCTCGCTTCCAGGCGTTGGATTGATTTTCGCTTTTATTTTCATAACGATACTTGGCGCGTTAACGGCAAATCTGTTTGGCCGCACGATCATCAGTTACGGCGAAATGATGCTCAATCGCATGCCGATAGTGCGAAATCTTTATAGCGCTCTCAAACAGATTTTTGAGACGGTAGTCTCCCAAAGCAATACTTCGTTTCGCGATGTTGGCATTATCGAATATCCTCGAAAAGGCTTGTACGCGATTGTGTTCATATCAACTGCAACGGAAGGCGAGATCAAAACCCGGATCGACGATGGCGGTGGCATGTTGAGCGTTTTCCTGCCAACGACGCCAAACCCGACGTCGGGTTTTTTGCTATTTGTTCCTAAGGCCGATGTAACCATTTTGGATATGTCGGTAGAGGAGGCTGCAAAACTGGTTATTTCAGCCGGATTGGTTACGCCTGAACACCCTTTGGGTGCCGCAGCGGCGGAAGATGATGACGGTTTGGAAACGGAAAACTCAACCGAACCTGCTATTGGTTCGAAATAACCCTATCCTGACGCCAATAGCCGGATCGCCTCACCACGTTCAAACAGATGCAGCAAAATTCTGAGCGCTTTCCCGCGCTCGGATTGAAGCAGTCTGTCTTGGCTCAAAGTGTGACGGGCGTCCTGTCTCGCTGTTTCCAGCAAGCCTGCATGATGCTCCAGTTGCACCAGTCTAAATCCCGGAACGCCGCTTTGCTGGGTTCCGAGAATATCACCTTCACCGCGAAGCCGTAAATCTTCTTCCGCTATTCTGAACCCGTCTTCGGTTTCCCGCATAATTGCCAGTCGCGCTTCGGCATTTTTTGATAAAGGTCCGCGATACAGCAGGATACAACTGGATTTTGTGGTGCCACGGCCAACACGACCACGCAATTGATGCAATTGGGCCAACCCAAAACGTTCCGCATTTTCAATCACCATGATTGTTGCGTCGGAAACATCCACACCCACTTCAATGACAGTTGTCGCAACGAGGATACCAATAACACCATTGGTAAAGTCGCTCATGACTTTGTTCTTGTCGGCCGCTTTCATACGCCCATGGACAAGACCAACCCGGCTACCAAACCGGCTTTGCAATGCGTCAAACCGGTCTTCGGCAGATTTGGCGTCGATCAACTCAGACTCTTCAACCAACGGGCACACCCAGTAAACCCGCGCCCCGGATTTCACAGCGACATCAAGTCGCAACAACAAATCCGCTTCCCGGTCCAGCGGAATAATACGCGTGTCGACAGGTTTCCGCCCAGCAGGTTTTTCCAACAATCGGGAAACATCCATGTCGCCGAATGCGGCCAGGACGAGGCTGCGCGGGATCGGCGTTGCCGTCATAACAAGCAGATCGGCATTGTTCCCTTTTTCAGCGAGTGCGAGCCGTTGATGGACACCAAACCGGTGTTGCTCATCAATCACCGCAAGACCAAGTTCGCGGAACTGTACGTCTTCCTGAAATCCAGCATGGGTAGAAATCAGAATATCGATTTTGCCAATTTTTAGATCTTCGAGCAATTCGGTCCGGGCTTTGCCTTTTATCCGTCCGGTTAGCACACCAAGTCTGATACCACTTGCTTTACATAAGGGGGACAGGGTTTCGTAATGCTGCTGAACCAGAATTTCGGTTGGTGCCATGATCGCTGCCTGAGATCCGGATTCAACCGCTATCGCCATTGCCAACAAGGCCACAATGGTTTTACCGCTACCGACATCGCCTTGCAGAAGACGCAACATCCGATCTGGCCGCCCCAGATCATCGGCGATTTCTTCCAGCGACCGTTCCTGCGATGTTGTGAGGGTGAAGGGCAGGGCTTCCAGAATGCGCCGCCGCTTGCTCCCGTCTCCTCGCCGCCGACGGCCAAGGGCACGGCGCAGCCTTTGGCGCACCAGATTAAGCGCCAATTGCCCAGCCAATAGTTCATCATACGCAAGGCGGCTACGGCCTGGCCCGTCAGGTTCAAGCGCCGCGAAATCTTGTGGGTGATGCACTTCTGAAAGCGCAACCTTCAACGAAGGCCAGCGATGTTCGAGCAGCAGGTTGGGTTCAATCCATTCAGGAAGAGCGGGGAGGGTGTTCAGGCTTTCTGTGATCAATGGTGCCAATATCTTGCCGGAAAGGCCAGCAGTGAGCGCATATACCGGTTCTATCTGCGGGATTGTATCCACGCGATCCAGCGCCGCGATATATTGCGGATGGGCCATCTGGAAGCTATCACGATAAGCTGTAATTTCACCGCTGATCCGCCGAATTTCGCCTTCAGGTAGTTGTTTTTTCAAATAGTCCGAATGCGCCGAGAAAAAAACAAGTGTCAATTCTCCGGAATCATCAAACACATTGATTGTGTAGGGCAAGCCCTTTCGCCGCGACGGGGTATGCGCACCAACCGTGACATCCAGCGTAGCGGTCTTGCCGGATTCAATTGCGGCCATATTTGGCAGCAGTCTTCGGTCGATCACCTGCCAGGGCAAATGAAACAACAAATCCAGAACTCGCGCTTCCTCTTCCATGGGCCTGTTCAAGAGTTTTACCAACAGAGCGGCACGACGATGCCCAACCCCTTTCAGATTGCTCACAGTGGCGAATAACGGATTTAGTATTTCTGGCCGCATAATGAGGCAGTTTAGCCTGAAATTCGACAAAAATCCCTATAGGATACGCTATCGCGAATTTATGGGTATAAACCCTCATTGAATCTGTTACATCGACCCTCTTAGTTATTGAAAGACCGAGCCGTGAGTGAGCAGCTAGACATTCGAAAACGCAGATTGAAATTTCGTGCCTGTCATCGCGGCATCCGCGAGATGGATATCCTGTTCACTGTTTTTGTCAGGGAACATCTTGACGGTCTGAGCGCCGAAGAATGCGACCAATTGGAAATCCTTCTTGAAGAATCCGATCACGATATTCTGCCATGGATTTCTGGCGGCAAACAAATACCAGAAGCATTTGAGACCAGTATCATGGAAAAACTGCGCACCATCGCTTTGAAGCCTGGTGATTACGGGCAATGAACAGGTCCACACTTTGACATCGCACGCCATTCTCACCGGATTAAGTATTGATCGGCCGGGGACCACCGAACTAACCGGTGTCCCTGAAGGCATCGATGCCATGGTTTTGTCGGATTTGGTACGGGTCCGGGCGGGTGCAGCAGCGTCTCCGGTATTATTGCATGTGGCGAGGGATGAGCAACGGCTGGTGGCGTTGCGGGATGCTCTCGCGTTTTTCGCACCAGAACTGAGCGTCGTATATTTCCCGGCCTGGGATTGTCTTCCTTATGACCGGGCATCGCCCAGCCAGGAAATTTCTGCGATCAGGATCGCTACTTTGGCTGCTTTGTCCGGCGAGGGACCAAAACCAGACCTGGTTCTGACAACTATAAATGCAGCGCTCCAAAAGACCCTGTCACCTGAAACAATAGCAGCTCATATCCGCCATCTCGCACCGGGGCAGATTGTCGACATGAGTGACCTTGCCGATTGGCTGGTTCAGCACGGGTATGAGCGTACTGCGACTGTGCGCGACCCGGCGTCTTTTGCTGTACGCGGCGGTATCCTGGATGTTTTCCCGGCGGCAAGTGATGAACCTGTTAGACTGGATTTTTTCGGCGATACCCTTGAATCTATTCGCCAATTTGACGCTGAAAACCAGCGCACGACGACGCAGCGCACCGAAATAACACTTCTTCCTGTCACTGAAGCTTTGCTGACACCTGAAAGTATCCAGTCATTCAGAGCAGGATACCGCCAGAAATTCGGCACCGTTTCAGGCCACGATCCGGTCTATGAGGCCGTTAGCGAAGGCCGCAGGGCATCCGGCATGGAACATTGGCTGCCTTTGTTCCATGATCATTTGACGACGCTGCTAGATTATCTGCCGGACGTCGCAATTTCACTGGATCATCAGGTAAACGACGCACGCAAAAACCGTCTTGAACAAATCACTGATTATTTTGAAGCACGCAAACATCCGGCAGAATTGGCCAGTGGTGAATTTGCACCGTATCGGGCGCTGGAACCCAAAAGGCTCTATCTGGACGAAGCAGAATGGCTGGAACAACTGGAAGGTAAATCTGTTTTCAACCTGTCGCCATTCGCCAGCGAAGGATCAGAAACAAGACAGACAATAACCGTTGGTGGACGGTCTGGCCGGACATTCGCGGCAGAGCGTACAACAACCGAAAAAAACGTATTTGATGCCGTCGTCACCTGCATCAAAGAGGCGCAGGACCAAAAACGCCGCGTCGTTATTGCCTGTTGGTCCGAAGGCTCTTGCCAGCGCATGTTGCAATTGCTGGGCGACCATGGCCAATCAAGCCAATCCCAGGTTGCCACCTGGCAAGACGTACAATCACTACCACATGATGTGACAGCTTTTGCCGTTTTCGGTCTGGACACCGGGTTTGAAACAGACGAAATCGTGTTCCTGAGCGAGCAGGATATTCTTGGCGATCGCTTGTCCAGACCGACCCGCAGTCGCAAACGCGACACAGATTTCCTGACCCATGCGTCTGGCCTTTCGGTTGGTGATTTTATCGTCCATGTGGAACATGGCGTAGGCAAATTTGAAGGTTTGCAAACAGTCGAAGCCGCGGGCGCACCGCATGATTGTCTGGTGCTTACCTATGCTGGTGGCGACCGGTTATTTGTCCCCGTCGAGAATATCGAATTATTGTCCAGATATGGGTCCGACGATAGCGGCGCGCAGTTGGATAGATTGGGCGGTGCCGCCTGGCAGGCGCGCAAGGCCAAACTCAAAGACAAAATTCGGGAAATTGCCGGCGAGTTAATTAAAACGGCTGCGGCCCGTGCCATGCGGAAAGCCCCGGTCATGACGCCACCGGACGGAATTTATGACGAATTTTGCGCTCGTTTTCAATTTATCGAGACGGAAGATCAGCTAACCGCGATTGAAGACGTTCTTGATGATCTTGCAAAAGGCCGCCCAATGGACCGGCTGATATGCGGCGATGTGGGGTTTGGTAAAACCGAAATCGCGCTTCGCTCAGCTTTTGTTTCGGTCATGGCAGGCCATCAGGTGGCCATTGTGGTTCCAACCACATTGCTCGCCCGGCAACATTATAAAACCTTCACGGAACGGTTCGCAGGCTTACCAGTAAATATCGCGCAAGCTTCGCGATTGGCAGGGGCCGGGGAGTTAACAAAAACCCGCGAAGGTCTCACGTCCGGCCAGGTGGATATCGTGATCGGCACCCATGCTCTACTGGCAAAATCAATCAAATTTCGCGATCTTGGTCTGTTGATCGTTGATGAGGAACAGCATTTTGGGGTCACTCACAAAGAACGCCTGAAGCAATTCCGGGCGGAGGTTCACGTGCTGACCCTGACCGCGACACCTATCCCGCGCACATTGCAACTGGCGCTGACAGGGATCCGGGATTTGTCAATTATTGCGACACCGCCTGTGGACCGGCTGGCGGTCAGAACTTTCATCATGCCGTTCGATCCGATCAGCGTTCGCGAAGCGATTTTGCGCGAATATTTCCGGGGCGGGCAGATATTTTACGTCTGTCCGCGCATTTCTGATTTGCACGCGGCAGAAGAATTTCTCCGTGAAAATGTGCCCGAAGTAAAACTCGCTGTCGCCCATGGGCAAATGGCGCCGGGCCAGTTGGACGATATCATGACGGCATTTTATGACGGCAAATTTGATGTCTTGATCTCTACTACAATTGTTGAATCCGGTCTCGATGTCCCTACCGCCAATACTCTGATCGTGCACCGCGCCGACATGTTTGGCCTGGCCCAGCTTTACCAGTTGCGAGGCCGCGTCGGGCGTTCAAAACTTCGCGCTTATGCTTTGATGACTGTACCAGCAACCAGACGATTAACTGCTAATGCAGAAAAACGACTTAAAGTACTGCAATCACTAGATCAATTAGGGGCCGGGTTCATGCTTGCAAGCCACGACCTGGATATTCGTGGCGGCGGTAATTTGCTGGGCGAAGAGCAATCTGGACATATCCGAGAGGTCGGATTCGAATTGTACCAGAACATGCTTGAAGAAGCTGTCGCCCAATTGACCGACCATGACGGTGCGCAGGATAGTGAAAAATGGTCACCGCAAATCGCTGTCGGTGCGGCAATTCTATTGCCGGAAGGTTATATCCGCGACTTGGATCTTCGTCTCGGTCTCTATCGACGTCTTTCGTCACTTGAAAGTGCCGGCGAACTGGATGCTTTTGCTGTCGAGATGGTCGACCGGTTCGGCAATCTCCCGGTTGAGGCAGATCAGCTGTTGCGCGTTGTCGGGATCAAAATCCTGTGTCGCCAGGCGAGCATTGAAAAATTCGACGCAGGGCCGGGCGGCGCAACAATCGCATTCAGGGAAAATACATTTTCGAACCCAGTCGGACTGGTGGAATTCATCGCCCAGGAAGGCAAAAATGCAAAATTGCGAACCGATCACCGGCTGGTCATCAGGCGCAAGTGGGACGGCGTGGAAGAACGCCTTGAAGGTTCGGCCACATTGTTGCGCCGTGTTGCGGCACTGGCAAAAGTTACGCCAAAAAAATGAACGTCCGGTTTGGCTAATTGGATTCCGGTTGGTCCGGTTTTTCCATCTCAACAATGGCCTGATCAATCGCTTCCACGAGTCTGTCCGGGTCTTGAGCACCCATCGCGACAACGCGGTTGGCGAAAATAAAACAGGGCACACCAGTAACGCCCATCCGTTGCGCCAGCGCGATCTCTTCCTGAACAAGTTCAAGATCAGCGTCACCGGACAAAAGCTTGTCGATGACCTCACGTTCCATGCCTGCAGCCACAGCGATATCCACCAGACAATCATTGTCCGTGAGGTTCGCTCCATTGACGAAATAGGCATCGAACAAAGCTTCAACAACCTGGTCCTGCACACCTGCGGTCGCCGCCCATTTGATCAGGCGATGGGCATTGAGGGTATTGGGAGAAAATTCTATGTCACTGAACGCAAAAGGAATGCCTTCGCCATTCCCGGCTTCAAGAAGGGCTTTGTACATATCGCCGCCAGCAGTATCGCCAAATTTCTTCTGGAGATAGGCTTTGCGCTCAACCCCTTCAGGAGGAATTGTCGGGTCCAGTTGAAACGGTCGCCAGCGAATATCAAATTTGATATCCGGGCGCTGCGCCATGGCATTTTCCAAACGGCGTTTACCCACAAAGCACCAGGGGCACATAACGTCTGAAACAACATCGATTTCCATGATTTGATTGGGTGGGGTCATACCGGTATCACGAATCCACAAATAATTTGAATATTTGCGATAGTATGAAGGAATATCAGGATCAGTGCAAAATTCAGGTTTGCAACCAGGATAGTGCGCGTGAGACCAAAGCTTCAGGATTTTCACCAGGTAAATAACCGGCAACACCGGATGCTATATCGATCCGTACAGGTCCTTCGACTTCGGGAACTGAGAATTCTGTAAACCGCACAACGCTTGTGATGCGCTTTGTAGCAGCAAGCGCGGAGTCTGGATCGGTATCTGGCAGGATAGCGACAAAGATCGCACCCGAATAGCGAGCTGCCATATCTTCGCCACGCAAAAGGTAAGTCATCACCTCGCCAACCTGACGTATCATGCGGTCACCAACGGCGTAATCGTAGGCTTCGTTCAGCCCGGCCATATCACGGATGCCGAATGCGACAACCGAAAATTCGTTTTTATTGGACCCGGCTTCGTTCATCATCGTGCGTAAATGCTCGAACAAAAACCCACGGCTGAAAAGCCCGGTCAACCCGTCACTGGTGCTCATATGACGCGCTTCACGGTAGATGGCGCGTAAAGACTCCCTGAACCTGGATTCCAGCACATGGGCCATGACCCGGCGTTCCAGATCATCATCCAGAACCCTGTCACCCAATATTTCTGTATATCCGGCTCCAATAGCCGTATCGCACCAATCATCCTTATCGGTGTCACCGAGGGCAATCAAAGGCACATTGAAAAAACGGGAATGGCGGCGCACAAGTGTGGCGAAATCAAGCGCAGTTATGCCGTCTTCCTGAACTTCTACAACGACTGCATCGAAATCCCGACGTTGCATATATTCAACGGCCGTATCTAGTGTGAACGCGCCCGTCAGCGTTGCATGAGGAGACAAAACCCGCTCGATAGAAGCAAATTTTTTCCCGGTTCCAACGATAAGAATTGTGGCATCATCAAACTCTACCGGCATGCTGATTTGTTTCGGCGCATCAATGCCATACCGCTGGGAGGTAGTGATACGCCGCGTCAATTCCGATTGCATGGTCCCCAACCGGTTGAGGGATGAAATTCGGTTGATGATTTGTTGCACCGATACCGGCCGAATGAGAATATCATCCCATGGTGCAGCGGGAAGAAACCCTTCCATCTGCTCTCCCTCACCAGCAAGGAGGATCATAGGGATATGCTCTTCTGCCGCTAATTGCGACAATTTGGCCAGGTTTTGCATGAGTTGGTTTGCCTCGGCATCGGAACCCTTATTCTCGGATCCAAAACTGCTGCTATCAACAAGAATAGCCTGTGACCGTTTGCTGGTATTCGGCAAAACATCGCCCAAGCCATTGCTCGGATTTATATTAAGGCAATTAATGCCCGTATCCGATAGCAGGTTGGTCATAGAATTTTCTGAACCAGCTATATCTTCTACAATCAAAATCTGTTCGGAATTGCCCATAAATCTTGCCTCTAACCCGCGCATAACTACAAACACAATGCCATGAACAGGGTAAAAATATCATGAAGGTTGACGTCATACCCGGGCTTGGGTGGGGTCTGGCAAAACCAGATCACTGCGCTTGAGTTTTCCATTTGCGGTGCGGGGAAGAGCATTCAAGAAAATAATTTCATGTGGACGCTTGTATTCAGCCAATTCCTGTTGGGCATAATTGATAATATCGTCACGCAATTTCTGTTCTGCCTGATCACCAGAAATCGTCGCGTCGGGCACAACGAATGCGACAATTAGACGTACATTTGTACGTACTTCGCGTTCAGCAACAGCAATTTCCCCAACACCAGAAACCATCGACAGAACGGATTCCACTTCAAACGGTGAAACCCGGTAGCCGAAAGCGTTCATCATGTCGTCGCTGCGACCATCGAGCCAGATATATCCATCCTCATCCATTGACGCGCGGTCGCCTGTCAAAAACCAGTCACCTCGCATGACCGCAGCTTCTTCTTCTGGGCGGTCCCAATAGCCAATCATCAAACCAGGGTCTGAGCGATGAATTGCAATGACCCCTATTTCATTCGCGGGGAGGGGCATCTCACCACCATCCACATCCAGAATAGCAACTTTCCGCCCGTCTTGCGGTTTTCCGGGTGTCCCGGATCGCGGCGAAATCAAGCCGGGAGACGAGGAAATATAGGTGGAAATTTCGCTCATGCCGAAAGCCTCATAAAGCACAAGCCCCGTTTGCTCCAACCATGAGGAAGCGACATCATCGGGCAACGGCTCCCCGGCGGTAAGCCCGTGACGCAAAGTTCCGAATTGGCCAGAATTTAAATTGCAATATTTCAATATCTGGCGATAAATCGTTGGGACAGCTGCGAAAATCGTCGCCCCGGCTCGCTCAATGATGGTAGGCCAAATGGTGGCATCGCGGGCACCCGTATAGACTACGGCCGTCGCGCAATTTGCCCACGGATCAGTCAACCCTACGCCAAGCGTGTAGGTCCAGTTGAACGCGCCCGCATGGAGCATCGCGTCGTCTGAGGTGAGACCGTACCAACCCTGATACATGGGCCTTCGCCCCCAAGCCGCACGATGGGCATGTAATACGCCTTTGGGACGCGAGGTGGTCCCGGATGTGTATATCAAGTAGGCTGGATCATCTGCTTTGCTGTCCTGCCAATTAGTCAATCGGCCTTGCGCAGCGAAATTAGCGATCTGATGCTCGGTAAAACAAAGCATCTCTTCACCGTGATCACTCGTATCCAGATTTGCAGATAATACAATCGCGCGAGCGCCACTGTCTTTTGCAATAAAATCGACTTCGTGCGCCGATAATTGGCTGGAAGCTGGAATCGGGATAATGCCTGCTGCAATCGCACCAAAAAACAACAAAGCATATTCCGGGCAATTATCCATTCGGATTAAAATCCGGTCGCCTGCGTTCAATCCGTTGTCGCGAAGGGCGCCCCCAATCCTGCGGACTTGCTGTTCCAGTTCGCGATATGTCCAACTGTGTATGACGGACTCTTCCTCCAGCCCAGTAATGACTTTAAGCGCAATTTTTTCAGGAAAATCCATCGCGCCACGCTCAATGCAATAGCGCGCCATGTTCAATTTTTCAGGAATATCGGACCCGGACAATTTAAATTATCCTGTCATGCGAGTGCTTTGAGGCTGCACATCGGACAAATCGAGTGATCCGTCCTCAATCCGCATGATTTTCGGAACAATATCAATTTTGATCGGGATTTTATGAACCGCAAGTCCGGTCTCAATAAATAAATCGCGAAGCGACTCCGCGTTGAGATTTAGCTCCGGGTCAACAACTACAAAAACACCAATGCGTTGACCAAATAATGGGTCGTCAATTCCATAAGCCGCAATATCGAGAACAAATGCAAATTCCCGGTACCTTGTCTCAAGACCCGCTATTGAGAGATTGATCCCGCCAAGGGATATAACCCCCTTGCACCAAGAGACGGGTTCCAGAAATACCGGGTATTCTGCGCTCGCACGACATTGAATATTGGTCCCGATAAATCCTTCTGCATACCTGTAGGTCTCTTGTTCTAGTGTCGCCGTCCGTTGTTGTACGTTACCAATCATACGAGGGGGCACCATCGGACCAGAAACTTGTATCTCGCCGCCTAAAAGTGTTTCCGTACTGCCAGCTTTAACGCTTCTACCTTTGATACGAATTTCCAAAAGACAGGGCGGATCTTCCACGCCACTGGGAAGTGGTATTTTCCCGGTCGGGACTTTCCCGAATTGCTGGTTCATTGCCCTTTTTTTGGTAAAAATTGCAGCCTCGCCCAGCGCAAAAACATCTATAATGACAGTCGATTGGGTGTCTGAACTCGATAATTTCCCGAGGCCCGATCCATACAAATCTGGCCAGATATTTATAAGTCGCGAAACCTGAAAAACCTGTTCATTGACAGCAAGAAGATTAGCTACATTTCCAGGAAGCACCGCAATCGTGACGCCTTCTTTTTCGGATTGCTGGAGAAAAATTTCGTAATCAAAGGCTTGATGCAACACCAGCTTGGAACCAGACAACAACCACGGCACCAGAATGGTTGAAATACTGGCAATTCCAGTCAGGTAGCTGGCGGAAAGAATGACGTCTTGTTCCGTGATCTGGGCTTCCATGACCGGACCAAGCGCGGCGGCAATCCAGTGATTATGACTCCGTGCCATTATTTGGGGCAATTCTTCTTCCCCAATCCACCAGCCCATAGTGGCAACATGTTCCGCTTTGTTTTCGCGGTCATCTTCGGGTCTGTCGCCAGATTGTGCATCAAAAATATCATCAATATCCAATACCCCGTCAGGGATATCCGAACCAAATCCAAGCACATGCCTGATCGAGAAAACTTCTACGGCTGCATCTCTGGCTACAAGTGCAAAATCGCGATCCACATTTGGCGACCCAGCGATAATCGCTTTTGGTGAAATTTGGTCAAGCGCTAGCGCGATGTCGGTGCTTGACCAAAGCGGGGGTAAGGGCACCGCGATCATTTTAGCCCGCATGATGCCAAGCATCACAATTGGTGCCTCAATTCTGTTTTCGCCCTGCCAAGCAATAACATCGTCTTGCTTCAAACCCAAAGAAAGCAGCTTCTCAGCAACCGCATTAACAGCATTTTCAACGCCTCTCCAATCAAGCCTGCGCGGCTCACTGCCGCTGTCAAAACCAGAGTTTGAGGAGTCAACTAACGCGATTTTTTCCGGGTTTGCCTTGGCCCCCTTTGCAACGAGTTCATCCAGTGTGATCTGGCCCCAAAGACCAGCCGTTATATAGGGGCTGCGGAGAATTTCATCAGTTAAGAGCATAATCACGTTTCCGGCTTGTGAGAATAAAAGACCCTAGACTTCTGTCTCAAAGACAAAAGCTTACTGCGATTCGCCCGTATCGGTCTCTTCATACCACCAGGCATCAGTTTTATAACCATAGAGGGATGGTACATCTGGGCGTTGAATGAACGACCAGCGGGCCACCCATTGCTGAGGCAAATGATAGAGCGGAATGACATAATTTCCTGACATCAACACCCGGTCCAGGGCGCGCACGGCATAGACAAAGTCTTCTCGAGAACGCGCTGCCAATATAGCTGCGATCACAACGTCAACCGCTGGGTCCGAAACCCCCATATAATTACGGGTACCATCTGTGTTGGCCGAATTCCCGCCCCAATAAAAACTTTGTTCGTTGCCTGGAGACAGCGAGGCATACCAGAAATTCTGGATCATATCGAAATCATAAACCTGACGGCGGCGCTGATATTGAGCAGAATCTACTAACCGGATTTGAATATCCAGTCCGGCATTTCTGAGTGGACGGGCAAAACTCAGAGCCAGGCGTTCCTGATCTCTGGTGACAACCAGTAATTCAAAGGAAAATTGTACACCCGTTTCAGCGTTTACAAGCTTGCTGTCTTCTAGATTCCATCCGGCTTCCGCCAATAGACGTAACGCAGATCGCAAACTCTGGCGGTTGCGGCCAGACGCGTCGCTGGTCGGTAAATTGAATGTGCCGTCCATTATTTCTGGCGAAATTTGATCCAGATATGGATCCAGCATAGTGCGCTCTTGCTCGGATGAAGGCTGTCCATGAAAGGACAGTTCAGATTTGCCGAAGAAACTCTGAGTCCTGGAGTAGGTATCAAAAAACAGGTTCTTGTTGATCCATTCAAAATCAAACAAAAGCGTAAGGGCCTGGCGAACACGAATATCCGAAAATATCTCGCGACGGGTATTGAATACGAAAGCCGACATGCCAGACGGAACACCGGTATCGAAAGTCTCCATGATAACACGGCCATCTGCCGCTGCCGGGAAATCATACCCTCGTGACCAGCGTCCCGGATCGCTCTCAGAGCGAACGTGATAGAGCCCTTTTTTGAAGGCTTCAAACAGGCTACTGCCATCTCGGTAATAATCGATCGTAATTGAATCAAAATTGTGCCGACCATTATTCACGGCTAGTTGCCAACCCCAATAATCCTGATTGCGCCGATATACGATCCGAGACCCGGCATCGACGGTTTCAATAATATATGGACCGCTCCCAACCGGCGGTGTGAGACTGGTTTGTTCAAATGTTTCTGGATCATAAATATGGGCTGGCAATATGGGCATCAGCCCCATTATCAAGGCCAATTCCCGGTCGCTGCCCGGATCAAAAACAAAGCGCACATTATGGTCATCAATACGCTCCACAGAAGCGACGCGGGAATAATAATACCGGTGGTTGGGTCTGCCGTGATCCCGGAGCAGGGCGTGGGTAAAAATCACATCGTCGACGGTGATGGGCATTCCATCAGAAAACCGTGCTTCATCACGTAATCTGAATGTGACTGAAGAGCGGTTGTCTGGAACATCAATTGATTCAGCGATCAAACCGTACAAGCTGAATGGCTCGTCGAAACTCCGCGCCATCAGGCTTTCAAAAACATAATCCCTCAAGCCGGATGCCGGGACACCGCGCACGATCAACGGGTTGAGGTTATCAAAAAAACCAATCGTTCCAAAGGTGATATTCCCACCCGTCGGCGCGTCTGGATTTGTATAATTGAAATGTTCAAATTCCGGTCCGTGAAGGGGGGCGCCATGCATCGCTATGCCATGCATGGGTTCAGCGTGGGCTGTGCGGAATCCTGACAAAAGGGAGATTGGTGAGCAGAATAATAGCAACAAAAAAAGAGAAACAGGTAAGGCGAAGTAGCGCGTTTTGGCGCTTGATTTATATTGCATTATCTTTCCCGCAACAAAAAACCGGTTTTTGAATCGAATCTCCTCCATTTTCTAGCACGCATGTGCGGCCAGTTGTCGCTAACCTTGACTGAACAACCCTGTTTCCTATCCGTGCTATCTTTGCTAGAACCCTCAGAATTGTTGATCAGGACATGGTCTTGCCGCAATTTATGCCGAGGGATTGGCAAGAGACATTCAGGTTTGTTGCTTGGTAAAGCGCGCTTGGAACGCCGAGAGATTTTAAGACACGAAAGTGAAAAAAATGAAATTCAAGTCGAAACGCCTAGTCAAGGGTTTGAATGCATCAGTTGCTGCAATCGGTCTTCTTGCCGGCGCTGTTTTAATGGTACCGATGGTTGCCAACGCGCAGCAAACCACCCCAGCTGAACCTGCTGCAGAAGCAACTCCTCCCTCGTCCCCTGGCGGGTCTTGGGTTAAGCTCTGCAATACGGAAGAAACATCAGGAACCGAGGTTTGTGTTATTTCGCAAGAATTGCGTGACCCGAATACAGGTCAGTTGGTTGCGTCAGTGACCATTCGTGAAATTCCAGACCAGCCAAAAGTAATGATTGTGGCAGTGCCTACAGGTGTATTGTTACCGCCTGGAATGCGTATTCAAATTGATCAGGCTGAACCAAAACCGGCAGAATATGCCATTTGCTTCCCAAATGCCTGTGTGGCCAGGATGAATGTTGATGACGGTTACATCAACTCGCTGAAGGCGGGCGGATTGTTGGGTATCACTGTCATGGGTGGTGATCGCCAGCAAGTTGGGTTCCCGGTATCTTTGGTTGGTTTCACCAAAGCGTATGATGATCCGGCAACGGCGCAGGAAGATTACGAGCAGACCCAGCGTCAATTGTCTGATATCATTCGCCAGCGCGCTGAAGCAGCCCGCGCTGCGCAGGAAGCGCAGAGCAGCGAAGAAACACCAGCAACACCGGCTCCTGCTGAATAAATATATAATTCCGGAACCAGATAAAAAAGGCGCCTCACGAGGGCGCCTTTTTTTATTCAACTTTACGAAATATCGAATATCAACTCAGTGAGCCATGATCCCCAAAGGTTGATAGATACCAGAATCCAACTTGCCAAATATTTCTGGAACCTGGGTATGACGAACCGGTTCGCCAGTATTATCCGGTAACAGGTTCTGTTCAGACACATAAGCCACATATTCCGTTTCGGAATTCTCCGCAAACAGGTGATAATAAGGTTGGTCCTTGATCGGCCTGATTTCCTCAGGAATCGAATTCCACCACTCTTCGGTGTTGCTGAATGTGGGATCCACATCAAAAACAACGCCGCGAAACGGGTAAACCCGGTGCTTCACAACCTGTCCGATTTGAAATTTGGCGTTGCGTTCTTCGTTCATCGCGCTGTTACCTGTCTATTACTCAAAAACATATCTCTATGATCTAGGTCTGCATAACCAATGTGCAACAGGTGACCGGCATAATACAAGCGTGACGGCCAAAGAAACCTGTTAAAGACCATAAGCTGCAGCCAATTCAGGATCACGTTTCGCAACCTGGCGTGCCAACGCCACAATCACGCTGGCCTGTTTCCAGGTGGCATCATCCTGCATTTTACCGTCCAGCATAACAGCGCCTGTACCGTCCGGCATGGCTTCCAGAATACGAAGCGCAAATTTGACTTCGTCAATTTCAGGACTGAACACCGTTTTGGCGATATCAACTTGAGACGGGTGCAAAGACCAAGCACCAACGCACCCTAGCAAAAATGCATTCCGGAATTGCGATTCACACGCAAGCTGATCGGAAAAGTCCCCAAACGGGCCATAAAATGGTTTAATGCCGTTGGCAGCGCAGGCGTCTACCATCTTACTGACGGTATAATGCCAAAGGTCCTGCTGGAAGAAACTGCGCGGTGCGGTCTCATCTTCCATCATATCGGCGACGATGCCGTATCCCGGGTGACCACCACCAACCCGCGTGGTTTTCATGCGTCGGGACGCCGCTAAATCAGCCGGACCAAGGCTCATTCCGTGCATGCGGGGACTGGCCGCGGCGATATCATCAACATTCTTGACCCCTTCCGCTGTCTCCAGAATGGCATGCAACAGGATGGGTTTGGTCACATTGTGTTTTGCTTCGAGCTGCGCCAGCAATTGGTCCATATAATGAATGTCCCAGGGACCATCCACCTTTGGCACCATGATCACATCAAGTTTGTCGCCGATCGCCCCGACAATCTCCATGACATCATCCAGCATCCACGGGCTGTTTAATGCGTTGATCCGGGTCCAGAGGCCGGTAGCACCAAAGTCATGCTCTTTTGCCATCTGGATGAAACCATCACGGGCGGCTTCTTTGGCGTCAGCCGGAATGGCATCCTCCAGATTGCCAAGCACTACATCAACCTTACCAGCGATATCACCTGCCTTGTTTCTGATTTTCTCGATATGCGGTGGCACAAAATGTATCATTCGCTCTAGCGTTACCGGCAATTCCCGGTACGGTGCAGCGGCACCGATTGCCAGCGGTTTGTGGAAATTGACAGGAAGTTTGTTCATTGGGAGACCTCAGTCTGTCATATTTTGAATTCGATCGGGATGATTCCCGGTGCCTCAAACTTTTGACAAAGTTTTTAATTTCAGCACAAGCTTCAACTGCACCGGGACATAATTGAGAATGGCGCTTCTGTCACTGGTATTTCCATTTTTCGGTCTAATTTTTCTGGGATATTTCGCTGGAAAAAGAAATCGCTCCGCGTCGTCGCTTGGATGGTTACATACATTCGTATTCTATTTCGCCTTGCCTTCATTGTTTTTCCAACTCGTATCCAGAACCCCGATTGAAGAACTGGCCAATTGGCGGTTTATCGCCAGCACCACATTCGCAACCTATTGCGCTTTCGTGGTTGCCTTTGTGGTTGGCATTATCTCCACCCGGGGCAATATCGCCCATTCAACTATCCAGGGCGCGATCGGCAGCTATTCCAATGTCGGTTATTTGGGACCGGGCCTGACGCTGGCAGCACTTGGCCCGGCGGCAGCGGTGCCAACCGCGCTTATTTTCACCTTCGACAACATCCTCCTGTTCACGATTGTCCCGCTATTGATGACGCTTGGAAACACAACAGGTCAGGGCGACAAATCTCTGATTACGATATTGGTTGGCGTGGTGAAAAAGGTTCTGTTTCATCCTTTCATTGTCGCTACTATTTTGGGCGTGATCGCTGCCTATTTTCAATTTGTACCGCCAGATCCGGTTGAGCGACTTTTAGCTATGTTGGGGCAGGCGGCAGCGCCATGTGCGTTATTTGCCCTCGGCATCACCATGGCACAGCGGCCCATGAAGCGCGTACCTTCGGAATTACCATTCCTGATTGCTGCAAAATTGATGATTCATCCAGGTTTGATGGTAGTGATTTTAACGCTCGCAGGCGGGTTCAGCCCGGAATGGTTTTATACAGCCATCCTGATGGCGTCGCTCCCAACGGCCGCCAATGTTTTCGTGATGGCAGAAGAATATAAATCCTATGTTGAGCGGACATCAGCTACAATTTTCATCGCAACCGTTTCTTCCGTCATAACCGTGTCAACGATATTGTATCTCGTCACCAACAACCTCATCCCCGTAAAATAATCCAGACAGGAAACGAATATGGAAACCAATAATCAACCTCTTAAAGGCATCCGTGTTTTGGATTTTTCTACTTTGCTGCCTGGCCCGCTTGCCGGTTTGATATTGGCGGAGGCGGGAGCAGAAGTGGTCAAGATTGAGCGGCCCCAAGGCGAAGATATGCGTAATTTTTTGCCCATGTGGGGACAGGCCAGCGTATTGTTCGAACTTCTCAACCGGGGCAAGAAAAGCTTGGCGATCGATCTGAAAAACGAAGAGCACCTTGCCGCCGTGAAGAAACTCATCGCGGAAGCTGACGTGGTTTTAGAGCAATTTCGCCCGGGCGTTATGGATCGCCTTGGTCTCGGTTATGAAGCCTGCAAGGCGATCAATCCAAAAATCATCTATTGCGCGATTACGGGATACGGCCAGGAAGGCCCCAAAGCCAACGCCGCCGGTCATGATCTGAATTATATCGGCGACGCCGGTTTGCTGTCGCTCTCGCATGGCGACCCAGCGCGCCCAACCTTACCTCCGGCATTGATCGCCGATATCGCCGGTGGCTCGTTTCCGGCGGTCATAAATATCCTGCTGGCAATCATCCATCGCGACAAGGCCGGCGAGGGCAGTATGATCGATATCGCCATGACCGACGCAATGTTCACATTTTCTTATTGGGCACTTGCAGAAGGACAAACCCAGGACAAATGGCCCGAAAGCGGTAAGGGATTGCTGACCGGCTGCTCGCCACGATATCAGGTCTACAAAACGGCGGATGGACGCCATGTCACTGCAGCACCGCTGGAGCAACGGTTCTGGATGGTGTTTTGCGACCTGATCCAGTTACCTGAGGAATTCAGGAACGATCTCGACGACCCGGAGAGAACCATCCAGGCCGTCTCTAAAATTATCGCGACTGAATCAGCAGCCCATTGGGCCAACGTGTTTGAAGGCAAGGATTGTTGCTGCTCGATTGTGGCCAATCCTGAAGAAGCCTTCAACGCGGCACAGTTTGTTGAGCGCGGGCTTTTTGCTCCTAAAAGCGAGAGCAGCGAAGGCGACGTAATTTCAGCCGCCGTCGTCCCGGTATCACCGACCTTTCGGTCTGACCCTGAAACACCCGGTAAGGCGCCGTCATTGGGTGCCAACAACAAGGAATTTGGATTTTAGAATCAGATCTAAACTTGGGGTCCGATACCTGTTTTCATGGCGATTTTTCGTAATGGGGCGATCTTCGCCAACGCTGCCAAGCCTGAACTCCGCAATATCTGAACCGGGACAAGGTCGCTGAGCAATGACCTGTTCAACAAATTGACAAATCCGCTCCGGGTAACGATATCGCGCCGCCGGGATCGGGAATATTCATCAACGCATTGCTTTAAGTCCGTACCTGATTTTGTAGCCTTTGAAACCAGGTCAGCAATTGTTGCCGCGTCCCGGATACCAAGGTTTAGCCCTTGCGCCCCGATCGGGGGCACAACGTGGGCTGCTTCACCGACAAGAGCGATCCGTCCGCGGCCGACATTCGAAACAGAAAGATTGGAGAGAGGGAATATCGCCCTTGGGCTCGTTTCCGAAATTTTACCCAGAACACCAAATGACTGGTCGCTCAGAAAATCTTTAAAATCATCTGTATCAAGCTTATTCAGACGCGCTGCTTCGTCATGGGTCTCCACCCAAACGACGCTAGAATTATCACCGGGCAGGGGCACCAATGTGAGCGGCCCGGCGTTACGGTGAAATTCCGTTGATACATTTTCGTGAGGGCGAGAATGTTCCACGTTAAAGACCAAAGCAGATTGTGGCAATTTTGATATCTTTGCCGAAATGCCCGCAGCTTTGCGACACGGCGACATACGGCCATCGGCACCGACAACAAGTTTGACGGAGACAGTCAGACCGGATTCTGTATCAAGTTTCACACAATCGTCTTCGGGGTGAATATCAACGACCGCGTCATCGCAAATGGTAAGGTTTTTGATGCTCCTGGCTTTTTCATGAAACACCTTCACCAGATCAGTATTATGGAAATTGCGGGCAAATGGATCTCCACCAATCTCGGCGCTGTCAAATTCAACTTGTGGCCCCCGGAAAACGTGACTGGTATTGTCTATTATCCGGATCACATCAAGTGTCGCGGATAGGGAAAGTAAGGTTTCAAGCACATTGGCATCCGACAGAATGTCAAGCGAACCACGCATCAACGCACTGGTTCTCCGGTCTATGCTTTTTGGTCGAGGCGCCAAACAAATGGTTTTGACACCGGTTTTTGCAACAAGAATAGCCGCTAGTAGGCCCGCAGGTCCGCCGCCAACAATCGCTACTTCAAATGATTTTCTTGTTGCCATTGCTCACATTCGAAAATTCAAACCCGTATGAGATTTCGAGCGGGTTTGGTAAAAATTACAAACCAATAAAGCCTGGAAACAATGACTCAGGTCAAGGTTGTCACGTTTTTTAACAGGCAGATATTGTGCAACCATACTGTGCCACAATAAACACGTGTGAACATAAAGATTTCTGTCAATGGCCACCTCGATAAAACAACAGATCGGCGAAGTGTTGGGCGGAGTTTCGTCTGTACTGGCATGTTTGTCCGGCCCGCTAGCCTTGGTTTTTACCCTGATCCTTTTCTTGGCAGCATTAGGCTGGATATGGCTCATATTGAGGGCTGGCATCATAACAGGACCATCTGGCGCCTTGTATTGGCCCGGGCATGGATCTGCTTGCCGCCATGATGTTCCAAACTGGACTGGACTAGATTGGGGTGGCCCGTAAACCGGTCCGTATTAAGTGGTAGTCAGTCCGTAAATGCTAAGCCACTACTTGCTATTGCAAATCGTTTGCAATAGCATAAGGTAGTTCTACATGTGTAATATAGAGGGGCAAAATGAAGCAAATTGGTGCGTATTCCACCAATTTCGCAATCAAAAACCACCAAACAGTTCAAAATTTGTACTACAGATCCGTGGACGGTCACAATTTCACCGGTGCCCGTTTGCTCCGGTATTTTGCATCGGATTTTCATTGACAGTTGACTGTCATGTGACTGTCACGGCAACGTCATCAGGAACCTGTAGCGCAGGAATATCATTGATCTATGCGTAACGTAGGCACAATTTAAAAAAGCTCAAATGAACTAAGTAACTGAAAATAGGACAGAAAAATGAACAAAGAAAAACAGAGATTGGCATTAGGAAAATTTCTGCAGACAAGTGTTTCAGCCATGGCGCTGGTAGTCGCTGCTACACAGGTTCAGGCAGGAAACACACCACATTATGCGATTGATGACCGGATCGACCAGATCGAACTGGAATTGCAGCGACTCCGCGAAGAACGGGCTCAAACTGGTAATCGCCAAGTTGACCTAAAAGTTTATGGCCAGGTCAATCGCGGGGTGCTTGCAGCAGATGATGGCATCGACAGCGAAGTAATCCATGTCGATAACGATCATTCCTCAACGCGGGTAGGGTGGACTGGCACTGCCAGTATCAACGAATATTGGACGGCGGGCGCAAAAATTGAAGTTCAGTTCGAGTCTAACTCAACGGGCGATGTCAATCTTGCTGGTGACACCAACGGTATCGGCGGCACGGAACGAGTGGGTACAAACACATTCACCGAACGCAAGTTGGAATTCTGGCTCGATTATATGATCAACGAAAATGCCAGAGCGCGAGTAACAGTGGGTCAAGGTGACACTGCGTCCAATGGCACATCCGAGATGGATGTCTCTGGAACTAACGTAATTGCCTATGCAGGCGTCGCTAATACAGCTGGCGGCCTTGAATTTCGTCAACCGGGTGTCGGCAACACTTTTAGCGGCGTCAACATCAAGGATGTTTTCAACCAGCTCGATGGATTTAGCCGTGATGACCGCATCCGGTTCGACGTGACAATGGGTCCGGTCATGGTGTCATACTCGAACGTTGCCAATGGCAGAAACGATATTGCGCTTCGCTATCAGAACACGTTCAACGACATTGTCAAAGTTGCAGCGGCAATCGCTTATGGACATGACGCAGATGGTAGCCGGAACAACGAGTTCCCGGCTGATCCGAGCGCAACCGAACAGAATGGAGAAACCGACACCATCAACGGATCGTTGTCTGTTCGTCATATCCCGACCGGTTTGAGCCTGACCGCTGCCGCCGGGAACCGTGAACGCTCCAACCCTGTTCCGGGCTTTGACTTCAATGGAACTCTTGCTGGAGTCCAGGGACCAGAAGATCGCATGTTTTATTATGGCAAGGTTGCATGGCAAGGTGATCTGTTCGGTGAAGTTGGGGATACAGCTTTTGCGGTTGATTTTTTCCAGACCGAAAATGCCGTGGTTCCCGGCGACGAAGGTAATGTCTTTGGTGTAGCGATGGTCCAGGAAATCGACGCAGCCGCACTGGACTTGTATGTCGGCTATCGCCATCACGAATATGAAGCGCCAGGATTCGCACCGTTCAACGACATTGACGTGGTGCTTGCCGGTGGCCGGGTCAAATTTTAGGAACGTACCATGTTAAAAATTCTTCCAGAAACACTGGTAAAATTGTGCGTTGTAATGGTGATCGGCGCAGGCCTTGGTGCCTGTTCCCATCTCCAGCAACCGCCGACGGAATTTGCCGAACCCGAAGCCATGCGTGAAGGACCGGGAATTTTCACCGGTAATCGCGGCACCATTGTTCTCAACTATTAATTTGATGTCATGGCGAAACTAACCAAGAGGTGAAACGGCAAATATCCTGCCTATATGTTGGTTTATGAACCGTTGGCAGAAACGTCTAATGTTGCTCCAACATTTTTCATTCCAGATGGACAGTCCACATTTCTGTGATGCGGGAATTCCGGTTGCTCAAACTTGGATTATGTTCTGAATCGTCAATCTGTGAGACACCCATTTTCATCACAAACGATATCCTCAGCCATTTGATCTTTATCAGATGAATATGGATCACCATTGTGAACCAGTTCAGCAATTTGATATGCGACCTGCATATCCGTTACCTGACCGAAATGCTGTACACGCAGACGTCCAATTTGATCGATGATTATAAGGGATGGCGTGCCTCGCAAGGCATAGGCTTCCATGGTTTTGGGAAGGGTATTTACACCGGCTTGATCGACGCCAATAGGAAACGAGAGGCGATATTCATGGATGAATGCCTCCAATGAGACCGGTGTCATCGCTGCGTGATGTTCAAACACCGTATGCAGGCCCAACACCACAACTTTGTCCCTCGGAAACAGATCGTGGATCTGTTGGGCTTGCGGCAAACCATGAGACACACAACCAGGGCATAACATCTGAAATGCTTCGATAACGACGACTTTGCCACGGAGATCAGCAAGCGAGATTGGCGTGTCGGTATTGAACCACTGACTTGTGATTAGCTCCGATGCAGTGGGGAATGTCTGGACAGAATCCATCAGGTATTACTCCAATATTTATTAGCGGCGACAACAGTATGAAAATTAGCAGCGACAACAGCCGATACGTCAATCAACACGGAGGCATCTTTTTCATAATCTGAACGCAGTTTGCGGCGTATCTCTGCATCTGGCCGGGTTAGCTTGACCTCCATGCGGGAAAACATGATTGCCCGGTCGTACCCTGACTGTAGATCGGGATTTTTGAGAGTAGGAAGCCAGGTATTGGCCATCGAATTTCTCCGGAAATCAGGGCGGAGCAATCGCTCCGCCCTTGTTGTCAACGGTTAATTAATCTTGCCCGGTAGGCTCAGATCGCCAGACGCAATATCAAAAACGTCTGTGACGCAGAGCAGCGGCGCGTGGACATTGGCATTGACCTTAAGGGCTGCTGTCACACCGTCGTAAGACGCACCCACTATGGTATCGGCATCAGCGAATGAAACATTGATTTTCACTTCGGCACCATCGAATAACGGCGTGAAGCCCGGGCTGTCGATGAAGATCGGAAGACCCGGCCACGTAGCTGGCATCGCCGGGATATCGCCATCAGGGATATCGCGGACACCAAGCGCCCCTGGGCCACAGGCTTCTGTCGGCGTCAGAACCACCCAATGGCTATGCCATTTTGTGCCATCATTAGCCGGGTCGCCGTCACCGTTTTCATCGAAAAGCGGCGTATCGTCAAAGTCCGGATGGCTGGTTGCGGCGAGCGCTAGAATTCCGGTCTTGCCCTCAAAGCCAACCGCTGCAGGATCCAGAGACGTCGGCCAGACATAGGACAGTACGGGTGCTCCAGCCAATTGTCCGGCCGGCTCTGGTATGTTCGTACCAGCCACACCATTGGTGGTCATGTGGAAGGTCACGACGCGGCCTTCACGATGAAT
This sequence comes from Hyphomicrobiales bacterium, assembly GCA_021775875.1. GTDB lineage: Bacteria > Pseudomonadota > Alphaproteobacteria > Rhizobiales > NORP267 > NORP267. Next base: position 409,022 of record JAJFHA010000011.1, read on the forward strand.
GTGCGCCGCAAGAATATCAAAAGACGCTGTCTTGGATTGGTCTGCAGCAGACATGATCGCATCATTTTGGTGAATGGCATGGTTACTGTCAGCAACCGCAGTTCCTGCAGCGAGCGTCAATGCGAGCGCTGAGAGAGTTAGGTTTTTCATGGGTAGCTCCAAATAATGGGTGATCGATATCACTTCTTATAATAGCGACTCACTATTGTTGCAATCATAATTTTGAGTCGCTATTATACAGCATGACCAAAACTCACCATATACGCGACCTCATCGAGCGCATCGCACGAATTAATGCGGCAGACGAATGGACCGACAACCTCAACCCCACCCAATTGACGGCCTTGTCGTATCTTGTCCGCGCTAACCGTTTCTCACGGTCGCCTTCTCAGGTGGCTGAATACATGTCCGCGACGCGTGGCACTGTTTCACAGACGTTGAAGGTTTTAGCCCGTAAGGAATTGATTGAAGAAAAGCGTTCTGAGGCTGACCATCGCCGGATATCTTATGATGTCAGCCTGAAGGGGCGGCAGGTTTTTATCCGGTCTACGGTGATTGATGAGGCCATCGAGACTTTGGAATTTTCAAAAATTCAGCCTTTGACTGAAGGGCTCGAACTTCTTGTTCGCGGTGTGCTCAAAGCGCGAGACAAAAGGCCGTTTGGGCGGTGCAAAACCTGTCCACAGCATAAATCCCGGCGGGGTGGCGGCTATTGCATGCTTTTGAACGAAGAGCTGACTCTCAAGGAAGCCAATCAAATCTGTTATGAGCATCAAGAAGCGATCTAAAGTATCACCCCCAGAATTTCCGAGGACAAAAATAGCGCTGTTTGCCGACAATAGTTTAAAGAATTTCGGTTTATTCCACGTTGATCGATGGGTTTGAATCAAAGAAATTATAGGGCCTGATTGTGATGCTGAACCACATAGTGGATAGGATCGGCCAATCTTCGGTACGCGTTACGTGTCTGAATCCGATCGTCGGCCAAACCACGATATCCGCATTATCCAGAGATTGCTGATCCGCCACAAATTGTGGCAATCCGGTATCGTGGGCCTGGATAGGATATTCGCCGGAGGCGTACCGCTCATTCGGGTCACGAATGGTTGCCCACATACGATAACTCGAAAAAGCGGCCCGCCGCTGCGGATCATCATCTGCAGATAACATCGAAGTTGCCATTGTATGCGGACCGATTTCATACCCGACAGGGTGGCCAAGCGCCGAATGCTGATTGTTATTGAGCACACTCCACATGGCGTTCGGTGGCCCGCCCGTAAGCGGCCCTTCATTCGTCACCATTCCAGGTTCGAGCCGCCAAAGACTGCGCCGGGCACCACCATTTTCAATCTGCTGGCGTACAATATTTTGCTGATCAAAGCTGTTATTGATTCCGTCCACATCCAGATCCACATAGAAGGAATAATAATGATCATGGAACGGTGCGACAGTATGGGGTGCGATCAGATTGCCGTATGTTGTATCGCTTTCGGCTTCGGGTGAATTCAAATCCTGCGAACGCACGGTTTTAACGGCGTCAAATCCCGTAGCTCCAACCCGAATATTGATAGAGCCATTGTTAGTGAACACATAATCAACCGGGTAATCGTAATTCCCCACCGTCGGGATCATCCGCACCACAAGCAATGTGGAAGCGCGGCTATTTTGTTCCGGCTGAACCTCTGTGCCGTGACGCCAAATCGGATCGCCGGTCGCCCGTTCAAAAATGCAGATAGCATTTTGAACGGGCGTCATGCCGCCTACATCGTTCGGGATACCGACGCTGATATAAGCTGCACCATGGGGACAATCACTACCCGGCACCAGGCTTGATACCATTGAGCCTAATCCAAATTCAGCGCTATCAAGAAACGCTCTATACCGCCAATTAGTCCCCGGATCATTATACGGGACATACATTTCACTGAGGAACATTTGATAAGCGACATCACGCTGTTCACCATGATCATTATACTTGACCAGAGAAATAACCGGACCTTCGCGCCGCTCAACCCGCATATGGAAAGACCAGTTATTCCATTCAACCTGCAATGAACCCGACAATTTGAAATTCACGCCTTCAGGGCTGAACTGAACCACAGGATTTTGACCTGTAACCGGGGCAGGGGGCCATACAATATGCAAGTTATCTGTATCCGGCATAGCGAACGGCTCGTCTTCAATCATGTCGATCACTTCGCCTGTCGGTGCATCAACGACAAAGTGCAATCCGGGAACGGGCAAACCATAAGGATGCGTAGCCGCAGACATGCTGTAGCAATTCACCCGCAGAATACGTTTGTCGCCATATATTTCCGGCTCCGCCAACCCGGAACTTTGGGGAGAACAGAAAATTCCCGCTGGATCATTGATGCCACGGCGTGCCAGAGCGGGCGCTAATCGCGGATCAGACATGACGGCTTGGCGGGCGCGGTGCCACTCAACAGTCATAATTGCCGGCTGGGCACCTGCAACGTTGATCTGGCGAACAATTGCATTCGCTTCCAGATCGATATCCAGTTCAAATGTCTGCCCATCGACATACGCGACTACAAAGGCCGCACGGGGAATTGGGTCACCAGTTTGCCACGAATAGACATCATCTTTTGGCCATTCCTTCAGCCGAATGACCGGAAAAATCGCGTCGGTTCCGATTGTCTGGGACGCTCTAGCTATTTGTGTTGCGCGAAACACTTCTTCGCTGGTCAAAGCATCCATCGGGTTTGTGGCAGCCGCGAAGGTCGGAGATTGCGAAAAAAATTGAAGCAGGAAAACAACTGCCAAAAGTATACTCACTACGTAACTACGACTGAACACAAACATTTCCGATCTCCGTATCTTGCAATCATAACGCCAGAATGAACGGTGAAACCCCGTGATGCAAAACGTAAATTGTCGCAGCAATGTGGATATGTTTGCAGCATTCCCTTATGAGCCTTTTCGAAACCCGGTAAAAGTCTGTATGGTTCCTTTCTGCATTGAGGGAGATTTTCCGGCATGTCGTTGATTTCATATTTGAGTTCGCCGGAAATCTGGTTGAGCTTCATCAGCCTCACGATGCTGGAAATTATATTGGGGATAGACAATATCGTCTTCATTTCCCTGATCGTGGCACGGGTTCCTGAAGACAAACAAGTCTCCGCTAGGCGCGTTGGCCTTTTGCTGGCGATGGCCTTGCGAATTTTGATGTTGTTGGCATTGACCTGGATCATCAGCCTATCAGCTCCCGTCTTCCAAATATTCGAACATGACGTCTCATGGCGCGACATGATATTACTTGCGGGAGGGCTATTCCTGTTCGTTAAAGCAACCCAGGAAATTCATCAGGATATTGAAGGCGGCCTGTCTCAGGTTGAAGGCAAAGCACTGACCGGGTTTACAGCAATCGTCGTGCAGATTGTGATCATCGATATAATTTTCTCGATCGATTCTGTTGTGACCGCCATTGGTATCGCAGAACATGTAGAAGTGATGATCGCCGCCATGGTGGTGGCAGTTACAGTTATGTATTACGCATCGGGTGTCATCTCCACATTCATTATAACTCATCCGACTACAAAAATGCTGGCTCTCAGCTTTTTGATACTGATCGGCGTAGCTTTAGTGGCAGATGGTTCAGGCTTTCATATACCGCGTGGCTATATCTACTTCGCAATGGCGTTTGCGACTGGTGTAGAAATTTTCAATATTATTGCTGTACGTCGGCGAGAAAAACGGGACTAGTATTCTCAACGTAAATAACTCAAAACAGTGCGATCAAATGAATCGGGCACTGATCCCATCACCTTTTTTAGAAAGAAGCAAAAATATGCCAAAAGCCATTGTCGTACGTGAAACCGGTAAAGCCTCAAACATGAAGTTTGAAGAGGTGAAAGTAGGCAAACCCAAAAAAGGTGAGGTATTGATCAGCCAAAAAGCAATCGGGCTAAATTATATCGACGTTTATTTCCGTACCGGCCTGTATCCTGCACCACAAATGCCACTCACACCGGGCATGGAAGCGGCCGGTGATGTTATTGCGGTTGGCGCAGGTGTGACGGATTTCAAAGCTGGAGATCGCGTCGCTTATGGCAGTGTGCTCGGAGCTTATGCTGAAGAGCGAATTGTTCCGGCAGACCGTGTTGTCAAAATCCCCAAGGGAATTTCCTATGAACTGGCGGCATCTGTAATGTTGAAAGGCATGACGACTGAGTATCTGCTGCGCCGTACATGGAAAGTCAAAAAGGGTGACACGATCCTGTTCCACGCAGCCGCTGGTGGCGTCGGTTCCATGGCAACCCAATGGGCAAACGAGCTTGGCGCAACCGTAATTGGCACCGTTGGTTCCAAAGAAAAGGTCAAAATCGCGAAAGCGCAAGGTTGCCACCATGTCATCAATTACCGGGAAAAAGATTTCGTGTCTGAAGTGATGCGGATCACCAAAAACAAGGGCGTCGATGTTGTTTATGACGGTGTCGGCAAAGATACATTCCCTGGATCTCTTGATTGCATCAGACCGCTCGGCATGTGGGTAACCTTCGGACAGGCTTCCGGCTCAATCCCTGATATGAACCTGGGTTTGCTGTCCCAGAAAGGCTCGCTGTTCGTCACCAGACCAACGCTCATGACATACATAGCCAAACGGGAAGATCTCGTAATGTCAACCAAGGCCATGTTTGGCGCGATCAACAAGGGGATCATCGATGTTTCTGTCAATCAGACCTATCCCCTGAAAGATGCCGCCAAAGCGCACCGCGATCTGGAAGGCCGGAAAACGACGGGCGCTACCGTTCTTTTGGTCTGACAATTAAAGAATAGAAGAGGCTCGCATTCTGGTTTGCACGTCGCAATACTGGATTGTGAGCCTTATTTTTCAGGTGACAATTTGAGGGCGGCGTCCCTCAAATAAATCACGGTCATCAATAATTCTTTTTGCAATAAAATCCATAAATGCCCGCACCCTTGCGACGTTTTTGCTATCCGGGTGTGACAACAACCAAAGGTCCGGGGCATTCTCGATCATTAGCTCTGCAGTTGCACGATGCAAACCTTTGTCCGTATCGCCCATATAGCAGGGTAAAATAGCGACGCCCAATCCTGCCCGAACCATGGCGCACATGGTTTGCATATCGTCGACACGATGCCTAATTTTCGCGTCCGGGAAGGGGCCTGTAATCAACATACGGTTATAGGCTTCGTCCTGCCAACCAATCCAATCCCACGAGGCGTGCCCCGGTTTCCCACCCGGATGTTCAAATTTATCAGCGGATGAATAGATCGCCATTGCAGCATTCGCCAATCGTCGTCCTGTCAAAGTATCAGGTGGCTGGTTAGTCATGCGAATTGCAACATCCGCCTCACGACGACTAAGGCTTAGATGCTGAAATGTGCAGATGACACTCAAATCAATTTGCGGGTGTTCTTCCAGAAAAGCAGCTAAATGCGGTGTCAGGTAAAGGTTAGCCATAACTTCAGTGCAGGTAACGCGCAACGACCCGGCAAGCCGCCAGTCTTGTCCAAACACTCTACGGTCAATGCTATTTAATTCCTGTTCGATATTTTGAACTGTATCGAATATCTCAGCACCCGGTACGGATAATTCATATCCCGCCCGGGTACGCTCAAAAAGTGTGACACCAAACTGTGCTTCCATAGCTGCCAATCGTCGAGACACAGTTGGTTGGCTAACGTTTAAAGCGCGTCCCGCCGCCGACAATGAATTATTGCGGGCAATGGCAAGAAAATACCGAAGATCATCCCAATTCATCTCTATTCAATCCTGAATAGTTAAGTTGCAATATAATCTATATCGCTTCATTTGCATTCAGGGCTAGTGTGAAACCAGAGGAATTTTTTTGTTGATCAAAACGGGAGCAAGGCTGTGAAGACATATGATGTGATTGTCATCGGCCTTGGCGCGATGGGAAGCGCGGCGGCATATCATTGTGCGAAACGCGGAGCGAACGTGCTTGGTCTGGACGCTAATGCACCCAATCACACCCTTGGGTCGTCTCATGGAGCGACACGAGCCATCCGGGAGACATATTTTGAGTCACCAGAATACGTGCCTTTGTGCCAACGGTCATATAATTTATGGCGAGAACTGGAGCAAGATTCAGGAAAATCATTGCTGGCCACAAACGGCGCCATTTACGTAGGCCCCAAAGAACACCCTATGCTGAAAGGCGTTGCATCGGCTGCCGAACAACATTCTCTCCCGATCGAGCGACTTTCCCGAGATGAGGTAAAGACCCGTTTTACCGGGTTCGTCTTGCCAGATGGCTGGGAAGGAATATTCGAACAACGTGGTGGCGTATTGCAATCTGAAATGTGCCTTCATGCCCATACCGAACTAGCCAGGAAACATGGAGCGGAACTCAAATTCGGGGTTGGAGAAACCACCTGGCATAAAAACAAAGCTGGGCATTTTGTCGTAAAAACAGAAAACGACGAATTCGAATCTGCTTCCGCTATCCTGACACTGGGGCCGTGGGCATGTAACGCGTTGCGCGACCTCAACCTTCCTATTAACGGACGACGTATCACCATAGTACATTTTGATACTGCTGAACCTGCACGTTATAGCCAAGCAGATTTTTCGGTACAGTTTTGGGCAACACCGGAAGGGGTATATGGGGGTTTTCCGCACATTGAAGGTGAGGGACTGAAGATAATGCGTCACGACACCGGCGATGTTTGCACGCCACAAACAGCAAGACGGGATGTAACCGAAGCGGACAGGGCCGACGTTGTCGACTTTGCAAAGAAATACATGCCTTATGCGAATGGTGGAATCACAAAATCATTGGTGGGTCTCTATACAATGACACCTGACAATCATTTCATCATTGATCGTCATCCCGAATTTGAAAATGTGGCCTATGCAACCGGATTTAGCGGCCATGGCTTCAAATTTGCCCCGGTAATTGGCGAAGTTCTCGCAGATATGGTTCTTGATGGCTCGACACGACATCCGACGAATTTTCTAAAAGCCGCAAGATTTGGCAAATCCTGAAATTTCCTTCAGCGTACAGAGAGTTACTTGCTTATTTCCATTAACTGAGCCTATATTTAGGTTATCGGGGGCGATAGCGAAGGGAAACACGGGTATGTCGCGTTGTACCTTAATCGAAGCTGTCGGTAAAACCGGCACAGCCGCCATTTTTCAGACTTTCCTATTCGCTTTTCTGTTCCTTTTTTTGCTGCCTCTTGGGCAGGCCCGGGCGCAGCGCACGAATCTTGTCGATGGTGCTGCCATCGTTTCAGCCTTTTCAGGACTTTCTTCAGCGCAGCAAGGCACTATGCTTGATGCTGCTGGTATCTCGCTAAAAATATTTGATCTTTCCAGTCCGGGCAGGGAAGCTGATGGGACTCTTGTGTCTATGGATGAGCTTCTGGCGCTCCGGGCAGAAGATATCGGACAGGTTTTTGCAATCGCGATTGATCAGGATGAACGCCCAAGTATTTTTATTGGCGCAACCTCTCTCTACGGCCTTTACCGAACTAGCGACAATAATGATTGGGATCCGGTCATGTGGGGTCGCAGCGGTGGCCCTGGCACAATCTACAGATTGCACCCAGATAACGGTTATCAACCGGAACCACTCACCGAAATTCTCAGTGGTCAGCGGGAAAATTCGGGAGCCGGTCTCGGCGATATCGTATTCGATGCGCGCAACCGCCAATTGATCGTATCCAATCTTGAAACTGGAATGATCCACCGGGTCGACCTGAATACCGGTGACTCTGTTGAAATCTATGACCACGGGATTGATGGCAGATCATATTTTTTCGATGCAAATACTGAAACATACGAAATTCTTGATGTTGCACCGTGGAATGAAGCAAGCGCGGATATGTCGAATTGTGGCGCAGGCCCTGAGAGTAGGGCGGCCGAACGTTTTATGTCCGATCCGGCATGCTGGGGCTATGCATCCTACCTGAGGCGAACATTCGCCCTTGCCATCAATTTTGATGCAAGCACTGGCGATACCCGGTTATATTATTCGGTTTGGAGCTCAACTCCGTTTGGTGACCCGTCATGGGAGCCTCAGAGTGCCGAAGCACAGAATACAATCTGGTCGGTATTGCTGGATGAGAGCGGGGCATTTGACCTGACAGACGTGCGTCGTGAAATCATCATGCCACCATTCTATGTTACCCGACAGGACCGTACCCAGTTTGGCGAGAGCCAGCCTGTGGCTAGCATCACCTTTGGCGAAGATGGAGCGATGATTGTTGCTGAACGCGGTATTCCATTGGGATTGATTGCAGACGGAAACGTAAACCCGATTGTAGCTCAAGGCGCAGGCCGCGTGATTAAATTCGTACGCGATGACAGTGGCAAATGGGTTAATGATTCCCGCTACGATGTTGGCTTTGGTGAACGGGAATTTGACGATCCGCCGCATTTGCGCGCAGCCGGGTCCGGCGGTGCAGCTCTTGGATATGGATATGCTCCTCCCGGACAAATTGACCCTGAAAAATGGGGCGAGACGGTATGGATTACCGGTAATATTCTTTGCGGACCTGGCGCAACTTGTGGTGATGAAAATGTTGACGGCATTCAAGGCACGCCGATAACCAGTAATGTTGAATTAGCGCCTGTCGCCAGTTTTATCCCATTCCCGTCTCCGGGTCCTGCAACGCCTGCAACCGGGCCCAATGCGTCTTATTTTCTGAATTTCAACGGCCCTGGCAGCACTACATTATCACTGGGTGATATTGCCATAGTCCGCACTGTTGGCAACGAACAATTCCCGCCACCAATTCAGGAAGATGTGGATCTTGCTCTGTTCAAACGGTCTGATATAAATCTCTGCCGTCCAAACGGCATTTGCCTGTTTGTCATCGAGATCCGCAATGTCGGCGGCGAAGCTTTTACCGGCCCGCTTTCAATCTCCGATACAATCAACGCTAATTTCAGGCTGGATACGGTTTCACCGAGTGGGTGGAGTTGCACGAATGTTGCCGGGACTTATTATTGCCAGATACCGGAAGTTTCACTCCTTCCTGGCCAATCAACCGAGATAAATATCTCTTTCTTCGTCCGGCCTGGCATTACCCAATCCCGCGTCAGAAATTGCGCCGTCATAAACTGGCCAGGTCAAAGCGGCCGAGGACAGATATTGTCAGTCCAGATTGCCCTCCTGCACTTAGGCTTTGATCCCGGAACCCCGGACGGAATTTCAGGTCCACGTACACGCCGCGCCATCAGGGAAGCAGAACGTGCCTACGGGTTACCGCGGACAGGCGAAATTTCCGTGGAATTATTGGATATCCTGTTTGGCACTGATGGAGGCGTATCACCCGACCATAATGTTGATAATGATCGCGACTGCGCGCGTGTTACTGTGGATATTCCGCCACCACCAGCGCATATCGCGCAAATTTCTGCCTTCCATCGCAGGTTCCAGTCCAGCGCCCACAATCCCAGAACAAGTGCGCCAATTCAGATTCATGTTCCTGCAATATCCTCGTTCCATGTGCGGTACCGTTCTTCAATGCACGACGGCGCAACCACCCGGCCGATCCCAATTCACCGTCGCCCGATTTCCCGGTTTCACCAAACCTTCCGCTCGAACAGGCATGATGGTTTTGTTTCAAGCGCGTTACCAATCCATAACGCGCTGATTTCCACGTTCCACAACAGGTTCAATTCGGTAGCGCATAATATTTTGACGAGCAACCAATTGCCAATCCATAGACCAGGTATTTCGAACTTCCACCAGAACTGGCAATCCCGCTGGCATGCCCGCGCAACGTCACGCCACAATTCCGGCTTGTCACAATTCCATGGCCGGTTCAATTCAAACCAGCATCTGGTGGGAACATCGAACCAGGGGCCTGTTCATTTGCCGATTCTGTCGACATTCCATGGCCGTTTCAATTCAAACCAGCATAATCTGCCTACAAGTCGACAGCTGCCGGTGCATCTACCACGAGTATCACGCGCCCAGAACCCACCGATTCATATTCCACGGGTATCCAGAGCCCAAAACCCACCGGTTCATATTCCACGTGTGTCCAGAGCCCAGAACCCACCGGTTCATATTCCACGTGTGTCCAGAGCCCAGAACCCTGCGCCCGTGCCTATCCCGCCAGTGCATTTGAGACGCTTGTCCCGGGCTCAAAACCCACCGGTTCATATTCCACGCGTGTCCCGGGCTCAAAACCCTGCGCCCGTGCCTAACCCGCCAGCGCATTTGAGACGCTTGTCGCGGGCTCAAAACCCACCGGTTCATATTCCACGTGTGTCCAGAGCCCAGAACCCGGTTCCTGTGCCAAACCCACCGGTTCACCGGAGAAGCAGGTCTCAGGCCCAGCAAGCACCAGTACCGGCACCAGTTGCACCGGTTCACCGGAGAAGCAGGTCCCAGGCTCAGCAAGCACCAGTACCGGCACCAGTTGCACCGGTTCACCGGAGAAGCAGGTCTCAGGCTCAGCAAGCACCAGTACCGGCTCCAGTTGCACCGGTTCACCAGAGAAACAGGTCTCAGGCTCAGCAGGCTCCAGCCCCAGCTCCTGTAGCGCCTGGAAGGGTGCACACCATCCCGTTGTCACGACAACAGCAGGCGCCTGGCAGCACGCTGCAACAAGAGGGGTCGCGTTGAGTAAACGTGCTCCGGAAGTGAATATCATGCGACTTCCAGCAATGGTTTTCGTGGCGACGATCTTGATCGCTGCAATTCCAGCAAGCACAGCCGCAGCCGAGAATCGTGCGAAAAACGGGGTCTCCCTGAACCAAACCTATCTGGAGAGCGTTCTTGATAGCCGGAACATCGATATTGCTAACATCATGGATGTATTCCAGCATGTTTTCAGTTCACTGCCGGATGAAGTGACGGTCTATCCGACCGAGAATTATTTTTATTTTCAGTTCGGCTATCGAGGGCTGCTTTATGCGGGAAACATGCGGCTCGATGTCGGTGACCGGGACGAAGGTGTCCTGCATTTCGCCTATTTCAATTTGTTCGAGGACTGGAACGCGGAATTACAAACAGACTACCGACCTCTGAATGCCAGCGACGGGGTTGTTGTCGAAAAGCTTGAAGACCTGAAATACCAAATCAGTTTTCGCGGAAAGCGCGTTGAATTCAATCTAAACGATTTGAGCAATGTACAACCGCCCGCTAATGCATTGGCTGAGGGTGAAACCTATCTTGGGCCAGTTTTCGACGAATCCGGTATTCAGTTTTATCTGATCTTCAACGAGCAGGAAAAATACGTCACCTTCATCCTCAACGAGGATGGCCCGCCTCCTGACCGGCTAATTCCGTATAACGAAGCCGAACCTGATATTTTGCTGGGAATGCGGACAGGATTTGCCTTTTTCCAGGACCCTTTTCGAAACCGGAAAATCCTGATCGGGGTCTATCAAGGCAATGTTCAGAACAATAATTATTTTGACGGGCCGTTTGATCAATTGCCGGACAATTTCATCGAAGGAAATGAACTTCAAGATGCTTTGTTGACCCTTTATCCCGGACTGGAAGGCGAGATTGACCGGTTGGGGAATTTTGCAGGCCAACAGGGCAGAGTGTTGGTCAATCCATATATCAACTATAATTACCTCACCGAACTTGATGTATTTCTTGAGTGCAAGGAGGCATCAGCTGACGATGCTGCTCTAATTCAATGCATTTTGCCGCAGGCCCCGGAATAGCAATGGCTGCATAATTCAGTATATCGCATTTTTTGATAAACCTTTTAATTTACATGATTTGCATTGAAAATGGATTCCGGTTGATATTGTGAAATCGACAGGCAAAGCGACAATTATAAGCCGCACCCTGTATGGCACCGTTCCAAGGGAGGGACTTTGACGGTGAAGGATAACTTGCGCGGAACAGGCGACGACACGGAACGTACCACGACGTCCAGGCTTAGTTTCCTGTGGCGCGGCGAACTCGTTGAACTCGACGATTTTGAACCGACCACGACAATCCTTGAATTTTTGCGCGAACATCATTTTGCTACTGGCACCAAGGAGGGCTGTAACGAAGGCGATTGCGGTGCCTGCACAATTGTTCTAGGACGACCGGAAAACGGCAAGCTGCGTTACAGGGCAATCAACGCCTGTATCCAATTTCTTGGCACTCTTCACGGCGCACAACTCTTAACGGTTGAAGACCTGCAAGGGGACAATTGTGAATTACATCCCGCACAAGCGACGATAGCTGAAAAACACGCCGCGCAATGCGGGTTTTGCACGCCCGGATTTGTCATGTCGTTATTCGCTTTGACCCATCGCGATAATCAAAATGCAGTGTCCAGACAAATAATCACCGATGCAGTAGCTGGAAATTTATGCCGATGCACCGGTTACCGCCCCATCATCGACGCAGCATTTGCAGCCTGCGCAAAACCGGTAAATGACCAATTTTCAAAAAACGAAAACGATGTGCTGGTAAAACTGGCCTCGATTGACACTGATCAACATCTATATGTTGGTAACAATCAAAAGTTTTTCGCAAGCCCCGCATCGGAAGACGAGCTTGCTAACCTCTATCTAAAGCACCCGGATGCGTTGTTGGTAGCGGGTGCGACCGATATCGGTTTGTGGGTCACAAAGCAGTTGCGGGAATTCGAAAAAATTATTTATCTGGGTCGCGTAAATTCGCTCAATTCTTGCTTCAAATCAGAAACCGGACTTGAGATCGGAGCCGCAGTCACCTTCGCCAATGCCCATGCTGAACTGGCAGAAATTGACCCTGATCTTGGCGAATTGGTGCGCCGGATCGGGTCTGAACAAATTCGCAATTCTGGGACCGTTGGCGGCAATATTGCGAATGGATCTCCAATCGGCGATAGCCCTCCGGCCTTGATCGCGTTGGATGCGGAAATTGAATTGCGAGAAGGAAAGACCACACGCCAAATCCCTTTGGAGACTTTCTTCATCGAATACGGCGAACAGGACCGCGCGGAAGGAGAATTTGTCCGTGCGATCAATATTCCCAAACTTGGGGGGGATGAACATTTCAGATGTTTCAAAATCGCCAAACGCTTTGATCAGGATATCAGCTCGGTTCTTGGCGCTATGCGTTTAAAAATCGTTGACGGCACAATACTGGAGGCCAGGATTGCATTTGGCGGCATGGCAGGCACGCCAAAACGCGCTTCAAATACAGAGGCAGCACTCATCAATATCAATCTGAGCGATCAATCTAATTGGCGGCGGGCGGTCGATAATCTTGGTTTGGATTTTCAACCCATGTCAGACCAACGCGCCAGTCAATTCTATCGTATGCAAGCAGCCAAAGGTTTGCTCACCAAAGCATTGATTGAATTGGCCGAACCAAGCGCTGCAACCCGGCTCATCGCCCTTCGCCCGGAACAGAGGCCAGAAAAACGGGATGCCACCAATGGGTGAATTCCTGACATTATCTGAACCAAAACTCCGCTCTGTCCGTGAGCCGATAGCGCATGATAGTGCAAACCTTCATGTGTCAGGTGCAGCGCGTTATATTGACGACCTGCCAGAACCACAGGGGTTACTGCATCTGGCGGTTTATGGCGCCGATATTTCATGTGGTGAAATCACCAATATCGACATTTCTGCGGTGAGAAATGTGCCCGGAGTGGTGGCTGTCTTAATGGCCGACGATATTCCTGGCGGCAATGATGTCGCGCCTGTCAAAGACGACGACCCGGTCTTTACTGACAAAGAAATCAAGTTTCACGGTCAGGTCATTTTTGCTGTCGTCGCCGAGACCAGAATGCAGGCCCGCAAGGCGGCGAAGCGGGCAAAAATCTCTTACAAGGAAGAAACCCCGGTCCTGACGATTGATGATGCGATTGCTGCGAATTCCAAAATATTGCCGGATTACACGATGACACGCGGCAATGCAGAACCAGCTCTTGAAGCTGGTCCGCATCGCCTCAAAGGGCAAATCGAGATTGGCGGCCAGGAGCAATTCTATCTTGAGGGCCAGATATCGCTGGCAATCCCTGGTGAAGCCGGCGAAATCACGATCCATTGCTCAACCCAGCATCCGAGCGAAGTTCAGCATGGGGTTTCCCATGTTCTGGGATGCGCCAATCATCTGGTGACGGTTGAATGCCGCCGCATGGGTGGCGGGTTTGGCGGCAAGGAATCCCAGTCCGGCCAATGGGCGGCAATTGCGGCGTTAGCTGCTCTCAAGACCGGCAAAGCCTGTAAAATCAGGTTGGACCGCGACGATGACATGATAATGACCGGCAAACGCCACCCCATGCGGTGCGATTATGATGTCGCCTTTGATGATAACGGCGTCATTCAGGCGATTGTCATGAATTACGATGCCGATTGCGGTTGTTCTGCCGACCTGAGTGGCGGGATCGTCGACCGCACCATGTTCCACGCCGATAATTGCTATTATCTCGACCAATCACTGATTAATTCGCGCCGCTTGATGACCAACAAGGTTTCCAATACCGCTTTTCGCGGTTTTGGCGGACCTCAGGGCATGATTGGAATAGAAACAGTTATTGACGCCATTGCCCGAAATTTGGGCCGTGATCCGCTGGATATTCGGCTTGCCAATTTGTACGGCGATGAAGAACGGAATGTGACGCCATATCACATGACCGTTGAAGACAATATCGCCCCCGAAATTATCAAAGACCTTGAAGCCAGTTCGGATTATCGGGTGCGGCGGAAAGATATTGCCGCCTTCAACAAAGCTAACCCCATTCTGAAAAAAGGCCTTGCGCTGACACCAATCAAATTCGGTATTTCCTTCACCGTGATGCATCTCAATCAGGCTGGCGCTCTGGTCAATGTTTACCGCGATGGGTCCATCACCATCAATCATGGGGGCACCGAAATGGGGCAGGGACTTTACATAAAAGTCGCCCAGGTTGTGGCCGACGAATTTGGGGTTGATCTCGACCGGGTCAAAATCACCGCCACCACAACGGATAAAGTTCCAAACACATCACCAACGGCCGCATCATCCGGCACAGATTTGAACGCGATGGCAGCTTTGGCAGCGGCCAGAAAGATTCGCAAAAAACTCTCGGAATTTTCAGCAGAGCTATTCAAAGTCCCGGCTTCGGAAATTTCGTTCCAGGACAATATTATTCGCGGTGGCAATCAGCAATTGTCATTTGATGATCTGGTGCACAAAGCCTATTTCGCCCGGATCGGACTATCGGATACAGGTTTTTATAAAACTCCGAAAATCCATTACGATCAGGAAGCGGCGCGGGGGCGGCCTTTCTATTATTTCTCCTATGGCGCGGCCTGTAGCGAAGTCACCATAGATACCCTGACCGGTGAAATGCGCGTCGATAGGGTCGATATCCTGCACGATGTGGGACATTCGATAAATCCGGCCATGGATATCGGCCAGATCGAAGGCGGATTTGTCCAGGGTATGGGCTGGGTCACCAACGAAGAATTGTGGTGGGACGATAAAGGCGCATTGAGGACACACGCGCCGTCCACTTATAAAATTCCTACAGCGTTTGATGTTCCGGAAGATTTCCGCGTTGCACTTCACAATGGTGCAGGCAATGTAGAACAAGCCATCTACCGTTCAAAAGCGGTGGGAGAACCGCCACTAATGTTGGCGATCTCGGTGTTTGCAGCTATTTCAGACGCCGTTGCCTCGCTCGCTGATTATAAATCGTTACCGCCACTTCAACTGCCAGCGACCCCGGAAAATATTTTGAACGCGGTCAACGCCATGCAAGGAGAGGTGTCATGAACGCACCCTGGTCCAGTTTGGCAAAAACGATCAAAAATGACGGCATTGCCGCCATACTGACAGTTGCTGAATTATTGGGGTCTGGCCCGCGCGAAGTAGGTGCCCGCATGATGATAAATGCGTCTGGCAAGATACAAGGCACAATCGGCGGCGGCAGGTTGGAATGGCAGGCATTGGCGCAAGCCCAACGCATGATCAGGAAGATTGAGAAAGTGCCCACAAGCACTTTCTATTCCCTCGGTCCGGAACTCGGACAATGTTGCGGCGGCGCGGTGACAGTCCTGTTTGAAGTTTTTGATCTTGACGATCTGGAATTTGTTGAACAAGCGGCAGCACTGGAAGAAGAGAGTGCCGTCTTTTTCGTTGAGACAAACCCGACTGCATCAGGTGCGATGCGTACAATTCAAGGTAGCATAATTAGTCAAATTCATGACTTTGAGTTGTTCGAAGACAGCAGCAGTTTGGCACGCTATTCAAATACCAATACGCCGCTTTGGCTTTACGGAGCAGGAAATGTTGGGGCAGCATTGATAGCCGCACTTTCCCCGTTGCCCTTCGATGTTAACTGGATTGACCAGCGACCAGATCAACTTTTACCGCACCAACATTCGGACATTCGATACCAAATCAGCAACGATCCGGTTGTAACATTGAATGATTGCCCGGAAGGCGCGTTCGTCATTGTCTTGACCCATAGCCATAGTCTCGATTTTGACCTTTGCGAAAAGGCATTGAAATTAAACAAATTCCCTTATGTCGGCGTCATTGGCAGCAAGACGAAAGCTGCCAGATTTAGATCGCGTCTAAAATCAAACGGGTTGGACGAGCTTGAAATTGCGCAACTGATTTCACCTCTGGGTGTTCCGTCAATCAAAGGCAAGGAACCGACAATTGTTGCTGCAAGTATTGTCGCGCAATTATTGGAATACCGTGAGTGCCTCGTGGCCAAAAACCCAGAAACAAATTTCGAGCAACGGGAAAATATCGCCCATGGCTAATCCAAATTTCATGCGCCGCGCAATCGCGATCAGTCGCGAAAAAATGGAAGCTAATATAGGTGGACCTTTCGGTGCGGTGATCGTGCGCGATGGTATAATAATAGCTGAAGGCTTCAACAAGGTCACATCTACAAACGACCCGACCGCCCACGCCGAAGTGGTTGCGATCCGCGAGGCCTGTCAAAATGTCGGAGACTTTTCGTTGAAAGGCGCTGAAATATACACATCCTGCGAACCATGTCCGCTTTGCCTTGCGGCAATTTTCTGGGCGCGGATAGAAACAATTTATTACGCCAATACCCGAGCGGATGCTGCCGAAATCGGATTTGATGATGCAATATTGTACGAAGAAATTGCCAGACCGCTGGAGAAACGGGTTTTGCCTATCCACAGGCTAGAGCTTGCGGAAGCGAGTAAAGTGTTTGACGACTGGATGAATAAAGAAGACCGGATCGAATATTGAGGGGAGGGTGCTGCTATGAGCGCCAATGGAAATTCAGAGGCTAAAACACCTCCCACCAAGGGTAATCCCTCGCTTCTGGAAGCACGGGATATCACCAAGGCGTTTGGTGATTTATACGCCAATGATCACGTCAGTTTGTCGATTATGCCCGGTGAAATTCACGCTTTGCTCGGTGAAAACGGAGCTGGCAAATCCACCCTCGTAAAAATGATGTACGGCGTCCTTAACCCCACATCCGGTCAATTGTTTTGGGAAGGTGAACCTGTAGATATTGCAAGCCCGGCTCATGCGCGTGCGCTGGGTATTGGTATGGTATTCCAGCATTTTTCCCTGTTTGAAGCGCTGACAGTTGCTGAAAACATTTCCCTTGCATTACCGGGCGACCGGAGTGTCGCTGATATTGCGAGCGAAGTCGCCGAAGTTTCCGCCAGTTATGGCTTGCCGCTCGAGCCGGACAGGGCCGTTCATACACTCTCTGTCGGGGAACGCCAGCGTATCGAGATTGTTCGCTGTCTCCTACAACACCCGCGTCTTCTGGTCATGGATGAACCAACTTCAGTGCTAACTCCGCAAGAAGCCGATAAACTGTTCCTGACCCTCGAACGCCTGTCCGGGGAAGGGGTAGCGATCCTTTATATCAGTCACCGTCTTGAAGAAGTGAAACGGCTTTGCTCTGCCGCCACAATTCTGCGCATGGGCAAAAATGTTGGCGATTGCGATCCACGAAATGAAACACCGGCCAGTCTGGCACGCATGATGGTGGGCGAGGAAATTGAAGAAATCAAAGCAAGCGATCGGGCCATCGGTCCTGTGCGTTTTCAGGTGGAAAACCTCACCCGCAAAGCTGATGACATATTTGGTGTGGATTTGAACGATATTTCCCTCGCGGTCCATTCCGGCCAGATACTCGGGATCGCCGGAATTGCTGGTAACGGCCAGGACGAATTGTTCGCATTGTTGAGCGGCGAACAAAAAGCACCGAAGTCGGCTCTCATCGAAATTGACCAGCAAACCGTGACGGGTCTTGATATTAATGAGCGCCGAAATTTGGGTGCGGCATTCGTTCCGGAAGAACGAATGGGCCACGGGGCGGTCCCGCATTTGATCCTTTCAGAAAACACGCTGTTGTCGACCCACGCTATTGGCATCCATGTCAGTAGCGGGTTGGTGGATCGCAAGAAAACTGGCGCCTATAGTACCAAAGTTGTTGAGCGATTTGACGTGCGTATTCCGCGCCCGGACCCGGTAGCTGGAAATCTGTCCGGCGGCAATCTGCAAAAATTCATGGTGGGACGTGAAATCTCCCTCAATCCTGGTGTTCTGATCGTCAATCAACCAACCTGGGGCGTAGATGCCGGCGCCGCCGCCACCATCCGGCAGGCAATCATTGATCTTGCCAGTAACGGTTCAGCGGTCATCATTATCTCGCAGGATCTGGATGAGATTTTTGAAATTTGTGACAGCGTCAGCGTCATTTCCGACGGCACCCTTTCACCGCCGGTTCCCATAGATAAAACCGATTACGAAGGCATTGGTTTGCTGATGGGTGGCATGGGAAAATCGGAGACCGGTAAAGGTGGAGACAGCCATGCGCATTGAGCTTGAAGCAAGAGGCCAGCCTTCAGTCCTGATGACATGGTTGTCGCCGGTCATCGCGATCTTGTTGACTTTGTTGTTTGGCGTTTTGATGTTTGTGCTGATGGGCCAGGACCCGATCAACGCGCTATACATTTATTTCGTTCAACCTTTGACCAGCGCCTATCAAATACAGGAATTAATAGTCATCGCGACACCGCTAATCCTGATCGGGATCGGCCTTTCGATCTGTTTCTTATCGAACAACTGGAACATTGGTGCCGAGGGCCAGTTTGTCATGGGTGGTGTTGCGGGGTCATGGGTGGCGCTGACTTTCCACGGCGTCGATGGATGGTGGATTTTACCTTTAATGATGGTTGCCGGAATTATCGGTGGCCTTTTATGGGCGCTCATTCCGGCATTTTTCAAGGCGCGCTACAATACTAATGAAATTTTGACCAGCCTGATGCTGACCTATGTGGCGTTGCAATTTCTTGATTATCTGGCACGCGGCCCATTCCGCGACCCGGACGGGTTCAATTTTCCGGAAAGCAAGATTTTTTCACCCTCCGCCACCATGCCGCTTTTATCAGATGGCGGGCGTATGCATCTCGGCGCGATATTCGCGGTCGTTGCCGCAATCGTTATAGCCATTATGCTATGGCGGACTATTAAGGGGTTTGAAGTGAAAATTTCAGGCGAGGCCCCACGTGCAGCGCGTTTTGCCGGGTTCAATGAAAAAAGCATGATCTATTTTTCATTCCTTCTGTCCGGTAGCCTAGCCGGATTGGCGGGGATATCTGAAGTGGCTGGTCCGATCGGCCAGGTGTTGCCGGTAATTTCGCCCGGATACGGCTTTACCGCGATTATCGTTGCGTTCCTTGGCCGCCTGAATCCGATCGGCGTGATTTTCGCGGGATTACTCTTGGCGCTGACCTATATTGGCGGCGAAAACGCGCAGATTATGCTGCAAATTCCCGACGATGCTACGAGCGTATTTCAGGGTATTTTACTGTTCTTGATTTTGGCCTGCGATACCCTTGTTCGCTACAAAGTCAAAATTACAGGTTTTAGTTCAAGACAAACTACTGGTGGGGAGGGCTAATCGATGGAAACTTTTATTGCCATTTTGCTGACAATTGTCTCGGCGTCCACACCACTTTTAATCGCTGCCATGGGGGAACTGGTTGTTGAACGCTCCGGCGTTCTAAATCTTGGCATAGAAGGCATGATGATCATTGGCGCTGCCTGCGGGTTTGCTGGTGCGGTCATGTCCGGCAGCGTATTTATCGGGTTCCTGATAGGGATCATTGGCGGCGCAATATTATCCTATTTCTTTGCAATCCTGGTCTTGAATTTTGCCACCAATCAGGTTGCAACCGGGCTTGCGTTGACCCTGGCCGGGCTTGGTATTTCCGGCCTGATCGGAAAACCATTCGCCGGGATTACCATTCAAAGAGAACCAATTGAGTTTCTCTCTTTCGTAAATGATATTCCGGTTGTCGGACCAATGCTGAATGGCATCGACGCCATTGCCTATTTTGGCTTCGCTCTGTTGCTTGCCGTTGCCTGGTTCTTGAACCGTACCCGTGCCGGACTTATCCTCCGAGCAGTCGGGGATAACCCGGTTTCTGCCCATACACTTGGGTATAATGTGTTGCGGGTGCGCCTCTATGCGATTCTGTTTGGCGGCGCCTGTGCTGGGCTCGCGGGAGCTTATTTGTCGCTATATTATACCCCATTCTGGGCACGGGAAATGACGGCAGGGCGCGGGTGGATCGCGCTTGCCTTGGTAGTGTTCGCGTCCTGGTTGCCGTATCGGCTTCTTATTGGGGCATATTTGTTTGGCGCTGTTACAATTTTGCAATTTCATGCTCAAGGAGCGCAGATCAATATTCCGCAGCAATTCATGGCATCTTTGCCCTACCTCGCCACGATCATCGTGTTGATTGCAATTTCAGCAAAACAAACAGGGCGCGCAATTCATACGCCAGCCAGTCTGGGACGAATATTTGTACCGGATCGCTAAAACTGGACAATTCAAAATACCGGTTTTTGCGGGACGTTAAATTTGGAAGAAAAGGGAGAGTAGAATGACTAGATATCTGAAATACATTACTGCGGCATTTCTCGCGGTAATGCTGGGGGCGGGTGCAAATGCCGCCGATCCCCTAAAAGCTGCATTCGTATATGTAGGTCCGGTTAGCGATCACGGCTGGACCTACCAGCATGATCAGGGCCGGTTGGCCGTGGAAGCCGCATTTGGTGATGCTGTGGAAACAACTTTTGTCGAAAATGTTGCTGAAGGCCCGGACGCCGAACGCGTTATCCGCCAATTAGCAGCGACCGGTCAGGACGTTATTTTCACAACGTCTTTCGGGTTCATGAACCCAACTGTGAAAGTATCTGAGCGGTTTCCAGACGTAACCTTTGCTCATGCAACAGGCTATAAACGGACCGATAATCTGACCACATATAGCTCGCGTTTCTATGAAGGACGTTACGTTCTTGGCCAGATCGCAGCACGTATGAGCCAATCCGGTATTGTTGGGTATGTTGCTTCATTCCCGATCCCCGAAGTGGTTCGTGGCATCAACGCTTTCATGCTTGGTATGCAGTCAGTTCGTCCCGACGCACAAATCAAGGTTGTGTGGGTGAGCAGCTGGTTTGACCCGGGCAAGGAAGGCGATGCAGCAAAAGCCATGATCGACCAGGGCGCTGACGTTATTACGCAGCATACCGATTCCCCGGCACCATTGCGTGTTGCAGAAGAACGCGGCGTATTCGCATTCGGTCAGGCATCTGACATGATTGCTTACGCACCAAACGCGCAACTGACCGCCATCATCGACGATTGGTCCGGCTATTATGTAAGCCAGGTCCAGGCTGTCATCGACGGCACCTGGGAATCCCAGGACATCTGGGGTGGCTTCAACACCGGCATGGTTGCAATGGCACCATTCACCAACATGCCTGACGACGTTGCAGCCGAAGCGCAGGCAACCGTCGACAAGATCAGTTCTGGCGAATTGCACCCGTTCCAGGGACCGCTATTCAACCAGGCTGGCGAAGAAGTTGTTGCCGAAGGCGAAGTGCTGGATGACGGCGCTTTGGCCGGTATGAGCTGGTACGTGAAAGGTATCGAAGATACGCTGCCAAGCAGCAATTAATCGAACCTGATCACAACAAACAATTTGCCGCGGATGGAAACGTCCGCGGCTTTTTTAGCTTGCAAGATCGCGAAATTTTTCCACCAGAAAATCCAGCGTCGTTCTTAATCGTAATGGCATATGCCGTCGCTGCGGATAAATTGCATATATCCGATGGCCATCGGCTTCATAATTTTGCAACACGGGCACAAGAGTGCCGGACTTAAGTTCCCCAGCCACATCAATTTCGTTCTGCATGGTCAAGCCATAACCGGATAGCGCCCAATTTTTGAGAACAACCGTTTGATCGCTATCCAGCGGCCCCCTGATCGGGAGGTTATGCACGTGACCGTCAGGCCCGGTGAGCCGCCACTGATATTGCTCTGAACCCGGAAACCTGAGCAACAAACATCGATGCTGTTGCAAATCCTGAGGGGTGAGAGGGATGCCTGCTTCTTCAAGGTATTTTGGAGACGCACAGATGACGCGAACATTGTCGGCAAGTTTGCGAACGATCAAACCGGATTCGCGCAATTCAGACACCCGGATTGCAAGATCGTATTTTTCTTCAACCAGATTGGACAATCGATCCGTCAAGTGAAGCTGAATATTGATTTCCGGGTAAAGCAAAGAAAATTCAGCAAAGGCCGGTGTCAAAATACTGGCACCAATCCCGGTCGGGGCAGATATCCTCACAGGCCCCGAAGGCTGGCTATCTTCGTGCGTGAGTAAAACTTCGGCGCGCGAAACCGCCCGCATGATCTCGCCGCAATGCTCCAGAAAAATCTCGCCCTCTGGCGTCAATTTGACCTGACGTGTCGTACGCCATAGCAGCGAAACCCCGGTTGCTGCTTCAAGCCGCGCAATCCTGCTGGAAACGACGGCGGGGGTCTTGCGAAGATCTCGCCCGGCGGCAGAGAGATTTTCAAGTTCGGCCACACGCATGAAAACGCGGATATCATCAAGATGGTTCAACATATTATTTTCAATTCATTTTTGAAATTCTTTGAGATTATATAAAAACGCAATATTCTCGCTGTCGCAAGCCATCACTGCTAGTCTGATTTGAAACTCGGGGGGAAATTATGAGCAATATTGCCTTACTCAGTGAATGGCTCAATCTGTTGCTGCGTTGGTCGCATATCATTATCGGTATCGGATGGATCGGTGCGTCATTTTATTTTGTCTGGTTGGATATTGCCCTGCGGGCCAGAGAAAAAATGAACCCCGGTGTTTCCGGCACCGTATGGATGGTCCATGGTGGTGGCTTTTATCACGTCGAAAAATATGCTGTTGCCCCTGACACATTACCTCCCGACTTGCACTGGTTCAAATGGGAAGCTTATCTGACCTGGGTCACCGGGTTTGGCCTCCTCATCCTGCAATATTACGTGAATGCAAAATCCTACCTGATCGACCCGGCGGTCATGGCGATTGAGCCCTGGCAGGCAATTTCAATAAGCCTCGCATCTTTGTTGTTCGGTTGGTTGATTTATGACGGCCTGTGCCGCTCACCAATCGGAAAAAAACCAATGCTGCTGGCGGCTATCCTGTTCGGGATCATTCTTGCGGCGACGGCATTTTACTCGGAAGTTTTTTCGGGCCGTGGTGCGCTCATTCATGTGGGCGCGTTGATAGGCACCTGGATGGCTGCCAACGTTTTCATGGTCATCATTCCACGCCAAAACCTGGCTGCGAAATCTCTGTTGGCCGGCGAAGCACCTGATCCATCACATGGCCAGATCGCCAAGCAACGCTCACTGCATAATAATTATCTCACATTGCCTGTTCTTTTGATGATGGTGTCCAGCCATTATCCGGGCCTGATCAGCCATCATTGGAAATGGGTGATTGTCGGCCTGATCGTCATTTCAGGCGGCATGGTACGCCATTTTATCAATGGCCACGATGCTGGCAAAAAATTCGGAGCCATTGCATGGTCGCTGGGTTTGGCAATCCTGGCATTTGTCGCTGCCGTTACGGTCTCTGGCCTTCGCTTGAATTCAGGAACTGATGTTACCGGAGTGAGCGATCAGGAAATCCAGTCGATTGTGGATCGCCATTGTGTAGCCTGTCACGCGGCGGCACCAACCCACGAATTTTTTGAAGAAGCACCGGCTGGTATCCAGTTTGATGATCTGGCGGAATTGGTTCGCTTTGCCGAACAAGTGAAGGTGCAATCCGTCACTGGCCAGACCATGCCGCTCGGCAACGAAAATGCTATGACCTCGGAAGAAAGAGAAAAACTGGGCATTTGGCTGGATCAACAAGCAGATTAACTACCCAGCCTTGGCAACCAGTTTTCTGGCAGCTTCTGTATGATCGGCAATCAAGCCTTGTATATCAAGGCCCGGAATCGCACCTTTTTCAACAATCCATTTGCCGCCGATCATCACATATTCAGCCCGCGACGCTCCGCATATTACCAACGTAGCCAGCGGATCGTGGCCGCCGGAATGGCGCATTTCATCCAGCTTGAACATGGCCAGATCGGCATTTGCGCCAACCTCAATACGTCCCAAGTCCGGACGACGGATGCAATCAGCAGACCCCTCCGTCGCCCAGCGCAAAGCGTCAAGATGCGACACCTTCGCAGCACCATAGTTCAACCGCTGCAACAAAAATGCCTGACGTACCTCTTCGATCATGTTCGAGGCGTCATTTGAAGCCGACCCGTCAATACCAAGACCAACCCTGGCGCCCACCATCTCAAGGTCACAAACCGGACACATGCCCGATGCCAAATGCATATTAGAGCAGGAACAGGTGGAAACCGCGACATCAGCTTTGCCAAGCTTTTTGATATCCTGCTTTGAAAAATGAATACCATGTGCCAGCCATGTGCGCGGCCCGAGCCAACCGGTCTCTTCCAGATATTCAACCGGTGTGCAGCCAAATCGCTCGCGACAAAAAGCGGTTTCGTCTTCGGTTTCCGCTAAATGGGTATGCAATAAAACATCTTTTTGCTCTGCCAGCCGGGCTGTTTCCTGCATCAATTCGCGCGTAACAGAAAATGGAGAGCAGGGCGCAAGTCCGATCTGAATAAAGGCATCCGCTCCTGTCTCATGATATTTTGTGACTAAGCGTTTGCTATCCGCCAGAATGACATCCATATCCTGCACGACGCTATCGGGTGGCAATCCACCATCTTTCTCACTCAAATTCATCGAGCCGCGCGTCAATACCGCACGCATTCCCATATCTCTGACTTCAGAAACCTGGATATCAATCGCATCCTCCGCACCGGGCGGGAAAATGTAATGATGATCCGTTGTCGTCGTGCAACCGGATAAAACAAGCTCGGCCAACACAAGGCGCGTTGCCAGTCTTATGAATTCCGGCTCAAGATTGGCCCAAACCGGATATAACGCTTTCAACCAACCAAACAATTCCTGGTTCAACGCTGCCGGCAAGGTTCGTGTCAGAGATTGATAAAAATGGTGGTGGGTATTGATTAACCCCGGCACTATTACCAAATCACGGGCATCAAACACCTCATCCAGCACAGCAACCGGGCTTAGGCCAGAAGGTACCAGCTCGATAATCCGGCCCTTATCCACCACAATTCCACCGTCAGCATTTTCAGCCAATATGGCACGTGGATTTTTAATCCAGATCGCCATTGTAGATCACCTGTTCCATTTTTCTGATTGAGCCACTATAAACGCTTTTTGAATCGATCCGCTTTATGTTGTGTGGCGGTAAATAACGACTGTGGAAACGAAATCACGCCAATGATCATCTTTTGTTGATTGGCAAACTGGAAAGAATTTTCACACAAATAGTCATGCCATGCTAAAAGGCTGCAACGCTATAACAAATCGGCACCAGACAGGTCTTGGACAAACTGGTTTGCCCTATTAAACAGGTCTATAAATGTCATCTACATTTGAAGCTCTCGTTGAGATTATCGCTGATACAAGCGATATCCCGGCCGAAGAAATAACACCCGATAAAAATGCCTTTACCGATCTTGGAATCGATAGTCTTGATTTCCTTGATATCGCGTTTGCAATCGACAAGCATTTCGGCATCAAAATTCCGATCGAAGCCTGGACCGAAGAAATGAACGACGGCAAAGCGTCCGTCGATGATTATTTTCTTCTCAGCCGTCTGAGCGAGCGGATTGACGAACTGGTTGCTGCAAAAAATTCCTGAGGAACTTGTAATCAGGACAGGTGTTTGAGTAGAATTTTGATCAAACAACAATCCTGACTGGTATCGCCATGCGCCTCGCTTATTTTCAAATGATTGATACGATCTCCAAACTGGATTGTGAAAACGGTTCAGTGGAAGCGATCGCCAATGTGCCGACTGAAAGCACCATTTTCGAGGGGCATTTTCCTGGTATGCCGTTATTGCCGGGCGTATTGTTGATTGAGACGATGGCGCAAACCAGCGGCTATTTGCTGCTTGCATCAAGAAAATTTGAAGCCATGCCTTTTTTGGCCAGTGTAAAAAATGCAAAGTTACGCACGTTTGTAGAGCCGGATACCAAATTATCGGTCACAGCGACGCTGGAGCATTCCGGGTCCGGATTTGACGTAACAACAGCCGAAATAAAATTCGACGGCAAACGCATCTGCAACGCACAATTGACGTTTCGGGTTATGCCATTTCCCGAAGAGCGATTGCGGCAGGAAATGTTGACCCGATTCAGTGAAATTCACCCAACAGGTTTACCGTCATGACTATGGAAAGCGTTCCTGATGAAGTCTGGGTTACGGGAATTGGCCTTGTCAGTTCTATTGGCGAAGGCACGGAGGCCCATTGGCAACATTTGAACACCGGGAAGCCGCCTATTGTAAATGTTGACGAAGAAACACTGGCACCTTTTGCAATTCACCCTCAGGTCGAAATTGATTTAGGGACACAAATTCCCAAACGAGGCGATCAGCGCCAAATGGGGAGTTGGCAAAGACTTGGCACCTATGCCGCGGGATTGGCGCTTACTGACGCTGATCTGGCACACAAGCCTGAATTCCTGTCGGAAATGAATCTTGTCGTCGCCGCAGGCGCAGGACGGCGCGATGAAGCCGTAGACACGGAAATTCTTGAAGGCTACGAAAATGCTGATAACCCAGCGGCATTTCTCAATGAATCGCTCTCCAATGAATTGCGTCCAACTCTTTTCCTGGCCCAACTTACAAATTTACTCGCGGGGAATATTTCCATAGTTCACGGTGTCACTGGCACCTCTAGGACGGTAATGGGAGAGGAAATTGGTGGGATTACTGCGCTGCAGACCGCAACCCGCCAAATTCAGGGCGGTCAAGGTAATTTATTCCTGGTAGGTGGTGCCTATTTTTCTGAACGCCTGGACATGATTCTAACCTTGGAGATGAACGACGCGATTTGGAAACATCCATACGCACCCGTATGGGCGCGAGATGAGGGAGCAGGCGGCACGATATTGGGAGCGGCAGGTGCATTTTTAGTGCTCGAATCCCGCCAACATGCTGAAGCACGCGGAGCTAAACCCTACGCTCGTATCAATTCTATTTTGGGCGACAGATGTCCGCGAAATGTTGGTGAATCAACTGCAATAGCGAAAACGCAATTTGAAGAATTGCGTAAAAATATTCCCGCTGGTCCTCTAGCTATATTAACAGGGGCCAGTGGTATCCAACCTGCTACAAATGAGGAACGATTGTTTTTGGAAGCCCTCATCGAAGAAGGGTTTGAACCAGCCTATCGTGCCTATGGCAGTATTTTCGGTCAATCCGTGGAAGCGCACTTCCCGGTTGGTGTTGCGCTGGCCGCGATGGCTCTTTCAAAGGGCAAATTCTATCAGCCTTTTGACACATCCGGGTATGAGAAAACATATACAGGCGACAGCCGCCAAATATTGCTCAATTGTTGGGGTGGTTGGCGAGGTGAGGGCATGGCCCTCATCGATACACCTTCAAACACCAATTTGCGTGGGGCGCAATAATTATGAGCCAGGCACTGAAAGATCACAAAAATCGTCCAGTGGTGGTTGTTACAGGCATTGGAATTGTGTCATCTCTTGGTGAAGGCTGTGACGACAATTGGAGTGCTTTGACTAGTGGTCAATCCGGTATTCGCAAAATTACCAGATTTCCAACGGACGGTCTTCGCACGCAAATTGCTGGCTTGGTTCAATCAAATAATAGCGAACATCATCTTGCTCCTGTCCATTCTTTGGATATGGCAACTCGCTCGGCGACCGAAGCTTTGGCCCAATCAGGAATAGGCAGCAAAGGAAATTTTCCAGGGCCGCTATTTCTGGCAGTTCCACCAAGCGATTTGGATTGGACTGCACGCACAAACTTAAACAAAGAGCCTGCAAAGACCAATTTGGTGGGATACCACCATATGATTGAAGTAGCCCAAATAGGTAAATACCCGGAATATCATCCGTTATATTTGTTCGGTAACGCTGGCGAGGTGTTAGCTGAAAAGTTTGGAACCCGTGGATTACCTGTTTCCCTCTCGACAGCTTGTGCTACCGGCGCTACGGCCATTCAGCTTGGTGTAGAAGCAATATTGAGAGGCGATACCGACGCGGCTCTATGCATCGCGACTGATGGTTCCACCACCGAAGAAATGGTGGTGCGTTTCTCGCTTTTATCTGCGCTGACGACCCAGAATGAAATACCGGAAAAAGCATCAAAACCTTTTTCGAAAAACCGGGACGGCTTTGTTATGGCCGAAGGGTCGGCAACACTGGTTTTGGAAACTTACGAATCTGCAAAAGCACGAGGCGCGGAAATTCTGGGGATTGTTCGTGGTCGTGGCGAAAGGGCGGATAATTTTCACCGAACCCGATCAAAACCGGATGGCTCCGCTATCATTGGCGCGATCAATAACGCGCTAAATGATGCCGGTGTCGAACCAGAACAAATTGATTACATCAACGCTCATGGAACCAGCACGTCGGAAAATGATAAAATGGAGCATTTTTCTCTCAACGCAGCCTTCGGACAATGTTTGCAGGAGATTCCAATAAGTTCCAACAAATCCATGATTGGGCATACCCTGATCGCGGCAGGCGCCATAGAAGCCGCATTTTCAATGATGACAATTCAAACCGGAATAATCCCCCCAACTATCAATTGGGAAATTCCAGACCCTGATATTTCTCTTGATGTTGTGCCTAACGTGAAACGGGAAAAGACGGTGCGGACTATATTGTCGAATTCCTTTGGCTTTGGCGGACAAAATGTTTGCCTGGTATTCTCCGGTGAACCTTCCTGAAAATTCCACATATTCAACAAGCAAAAGCGCGTGATGAGTTATATCAACAGTCTGGCGGTGATGTTGCGAAACGTGGTGTTTGCACTAATTATGATGGTAGTTTGGATGCCATTTTGTCAGTTCAAAAATAGGAAAAAACTTTGAAGGCTTTGAGAAATACCGCTGAGCGGTCGTTGGAATTGTGCGATATGGCTGCGCCGGACGCTCCTGATGAAGATGAAGTTCAAGTCAGGATGCGTGCTGTAGCCCTCAACCATATTGATGTATGGGGATGGCGCGGCATGGCCTTCGCTAAACGCACACTTCCAATCACTGTTGGTGCAGAAGGCGCTGGCGAAATCGTCGCATTAGGTGCGAATGTCAAGAATCTGAAAATTGGAGACGTTGTTGCGCTCTATGGTGCAGCAACCTGCGGCATATGCACGCCTTGCATGGAAGGTCGTGACAATTTCTGTGAAAATGTTGGCGGCGTCTACGGATTTCATATCGATGGCTTTGCTAGAGAATTATTGAATATTCCAGCCCGGCTTGTTGTCGCCGCGCCGCCGGGCGTCGACGCCATCACAGCCGCATGTGCCCCAGTCACCTATGGCACCGTTCAACATATGTTGTTTGACAATGCCAAATTGAAAGAGGGTGAGACCATCCTCGTACATGCCGGTGGAAGCGGGATTGGAAGCGCTGCGATCCAATTGGCAAAAGCCATTGGCGCAACCGTAATCACCACCGCCGGGACGGACGAAAAAGTCGCCAAGGCACTGGCGCTCGGGGCGGATCATGCGATTAATTATCAAACCGACAGGTTCGAAGGCGTTGTCCGCAAATTGACCAAGAAAAAAGGCGTCGATGTGGTTTTCGAGCATGTTGGGGTGGATACCTGGGCTGGAAGTATGTTTTGCCTGAAAAAAGGAGGGCGCTTGGTCACCTGCGGTTCCACAACCGGTATTTCAACGAGCATCAATCTGTATCAATTGTTCCAGCAACAATTACGTCTGATCGGCAGTTTTGGTTGTAATATCCGTAATATTGCTGAGTCTCTGGAAAAAATGGCAACAGGAATTGCCAAACCGGTTATCGACACCAAGATCACGACGGAAGAAATAGGTGTCGGCCTGGAGCGTCTTGAATCACGAAAAGTGTTTGGAAAAATCATTGTCACCTTATAGGCATGTACC
Source organism: Hyphomicrobiales bacterium (assembly GCA_021775875.1). Lineage (GTDB taxonomy): Bacteria > Pseudomonadota > Alphaproteobacteria > Rhizobiales > NORP267 > NORP267. Next base: position 439,274 of record JAJFHA010000011.1, read on the forward strand.
AAATTCCGCGTAATCGGGCACAATAATTTGCGTTCTTCACTTCTCCGACAATTGAAATATGCCTTTATCCAGTCTCGTGACTGGATAATCGCGCAATTTGCATTTTCTGTGATTGGATTGGTACGCCTTTTACCCGCAGAAACCGCCTTGAATTTTGTGGAAAAAGCTTCCGGATTTATCGGGCCATTGATCCCGCGCAACCGCCACGGTCTCGAAAACCTAAGAATGGCGTTTCCTGAAAAAAGCGAAACTGAACGCCGCAAAATTCTGAAAGAAAGCTGGCAAAATCTGGGACGCACATCAGCAGAATATATCTATCTGGATCAGATATTTGATTTAAAAAATCCAGGTTCAGATTTTGAACGTGTACAATTTTCGAATATCGAGATATTTGAAAAATTGCGCGACGATGGAAAACCCGCTCTGATTTTTGCCGCCCATCTTGCCAATTGGGAATTGCTCCCGGTATGCGCCGCAAAATATGGCCTCAAGGTGCAAGCCCTGTTTCGCGCACCAAACAACAAGTTCATAGCAAAAAAATTGGCCAACATGCGTGGCGGTGTTATGGATGGCCTTGTGTCATCTGGACCTGGATCCGCTTTCCAATTGTCCGCCAGCTTGAAAAACGGCGAACATGTAGGCCTGCTCGTAGATCAAAAATTTTTCAGAGGGATCCGGGTTGATTATTTTGGGCGGCCGGCATTGACCAACCCGTTGCTTGCAAAACTGCTACGCTCGTGCGATTGCCCTGTTCATGGCGCACGAACAATACGTATGCCGAACGGCAGGTTTCATTTGGAAATTACAGATGAAATTTCCATACCAAAAGACAGCAATGGGGAAGTCGATATTCATGCGACTACCCAAAAAATTACAAATATTGTGGAAGGCTGGGTTCGCGAATACCCGGAGCAGTGGCTCTGGGTGCACAAACGATGGCAAGGTGGAAAATCCTGAGCCAACATCACCCATGAAAAAGGCAGTTTCCCTCGCGAAACACCGCTTCATGTTTATCATCCTGAAACCAGCACCTCTGGCTCATTGATACTACGCCTCGTCAAAGATAGCCCATGGCATATGTTATAATATAACATCTACGTGCCCGCAAACACCTAACCGTCACGTGCCGCCCGACCGCTTCACTGACGGTTGTCCAGCTCACCTTCTCTATTTGTTAACTGACATTGATCAAAATCAAGTTTGGTTATGAGGGATTGAGGCATGTACTGGTTCTTGGTGCGGTCCTCCTTCACTGCAATCGTGAGGGGAAACTGAAATGTGGCGATTGCCATCCTTGGATCAGATCGGGCCTGAACAATTCACGGATTTGTTCAAAAGCACCCCAATTGCAACAATCGGCCAATTGGTAAATGCCACAATTGTGGCCATTGCCCTCTATTCCGTCACCGATATCTACACGATAACAGTCTGGTGGACGATCAATCTGGCTATGTGCTCGTGGACGATGTGGCGATGGCATCAAAACCGCAACCGCATTATTACAAGAATATCCAGCAAAGCCATCCCGCGCGCAATTTTGTCCGGCTTCCTGTATGCATTGCCCTGGTCCATGCTTGTCATTCTCTTTCTGGGCGAAATTCCTCACTTTGAGGAACTTCTCATGGGTATAGCTGTCATCGGTATGGCAGCCGCAGGAAGCGTTCAGCTTGCTCGAGTATATCCAGCCGCGCTGACTTATTTGGCTACTATTTTGGTACCAATCATTGTCAAAAGTATAGCTCTTGGCGGATTGCAATATTACCTTTTAGCGGGCTTGAGCATTTCCTATATTTTCTATTTATTTTCCGTCGTCATCAATAGCGCAATTACCTTGATTGAGCGTTCCACCGCGCTCAATGAGCTTTCTTCCCACAAACTGGCTCTGGATGAGCATTCTATCGTCACTGTGATGGACACCAAGGGCACTATTATTTATGCGAATGACAAATTCTGCGATATCTCAGGGTATGATCGTGAAGAACTGATTGGCGCGAGCCACAGGATATTGAGGTCTGGGCACCATTCAGTGGAATTCTACAAAAAAATATACAGGACTATTACAAAAGGAAAGTCCTGGCATGGCGAAATCCAGAACCGTGCCAAAGACGGTTCTTATTATTGGGTTGATACAACCATCACACCATTCAGGGATGGCGAAGGAAAAATTGTCCAGTACATTGTCATCCGGACGGATATCACCGATCAGAAAAAAGTAACTGAAACTCTGATTACGCAGAATAAACAATTCAATGCTGCATTGGTAAACATGACTCAAGGGTTATGTGTATTTGATGGTGATCAACGCCTCATTATCGCCAATGAGCGCTATGCCGATTTATATGATTTACCCGCTGAAATTTTGAAACCCGGCACGACGCTACGTCGGATCCTGGAATACCGGTTTGCGAAAGGCGTGTATCTCGACACCACCTTTGAAGACTATTATCAAGAAATGATGAAGTGGGTATCCAATGGTGTTTCAGAGAATAAAATACAACAACTCAGCGATGGACGCTCAATAGATATCAAGCATTCTCCCATGGAAAATGGCGGCTGGCTAACCTCCCATGAAGATATTACTGAGAAGGTTACGGCTGGTGAAGAAATTCATGCAAGCCAGGAGTTATTCTCCAAGGCCTTCGAACTGAGCCCTGTCCCCCTCTCGATAGCCAACGCCGATAGCGGGGCCTTTTACAATGTGAACAAGGCGTGGACTAAAACTTTCGGTTACAGCCATGCGGAAGCGATGGCGAGTTCTGTTGCAAAGCTCGAACTTTGGATCAACCCCGATGACCGGTTGGCTTTTCTTGATAAAATTAGGAACAATGATCTCCCCACACATGGTTTTGAAGCCAAAATCAGATGCAAAAATAGCCAGGAAATCGATGTTTTAGCCTATGGGGAATTTGTCGAGGTCAACGACGAGGAATTGCTGTTCATAGTCATCCACGATATCAACGAACGCAAAAAGGCCGAGGCCACCAATCTCAGGCTCTCACGCATTGTCGAAGACTCTGTCAACGAGGTTTTTGTATTTGACGCCGAAACCCTCAAATTCGTTCAGGTCAACGCAGCCGCATGCAAAAACACCGGTTACACTGTTGAGGAATTAACAAAGCTAACTCCTGTTGATCTGAAGCCTGAATTCACGTTTGAGCAATTCGAGGCAGCAATCACCCCCTTGAGGTGTGGAGAGCTAAAGCATATCAAATTTCAGACAACACACTGCCGCAAGGACGGATCACACTATGATGCAGATATCGTACTTCAACAGATCAATACCGGAAACCGCCCCGTATTCGCTGCGATCATAGAAGACATTACGGACCAAAAATTGGCGGAGAAAGAACTAGCCGCCCATCGGGATCATTTGCAAAATTTGGTCGATACGGCGACCAAGGATTTACAGATCAACGCTGCCGAGTTGAAATTGGCCCTCGCCAAGGAGCAGGAACTCAATCGGCTGCAACGCGAGTTTGTATCCATGGCAAGCCACGAGTTTCGCACACCACTGGCCATTATTGACACGACCGCACAGCGGATAAAAAGGCAGGCAGGCAATAATAATCTGACGCCTGAAGATGCAATTCAGCGGGTTGCCAAGATCCGGGATGCGGTCGAACGGATGGCGCGTCTGATGGAGAGCACCCTTGATGCAACCCGCATGGAAGAGGGAATCATCAAGGTCGAGATTGGTGTATGCGACATTCGCGATGTTGTTCTGGACGCCATGACGGACCAGATTGAGCTAACTCCCAGCCACAATATCACGAGCGAATTGCGGGCGTTACCCGATGAAATCCTTGGGGACAGCGGGGCTCTCAACCAAGTATTTACCAATTTGCTCTCCAATGCAGTGAAGTATGCGCCGGATGCTCCCGATATCGAAATTATGGGGCATACGGAGGGTGATCAGGCGGTAATCGCGGTACGAGATTATGGCATGGGAATTGATGAGGATGAATTAGGCCGGATTGGGGAACGCTTTTTCCGGGCCACGACTTCGACAGGCATCGAAGGGACCGGTATCGGCCTTAATCTGGTGCAGATGTTGCTCAAACAGCATGGCGGTGCTTTGAGCGTCGAAAGTACCAAAGGTGAAGGAAGCACGTTTACAGTTCGACTGCCAATTGCCGGGCCGGATCAGAAAATGCTTGCAGACAATGAAGCTGCTTAGAAAGTTCGAATAGAAAGAAAAGAGCTTAACATGACCACGATTGTTTGTATCGAAGACGAAGCTGATCTTCGTGAAAATCTTGTCGAAGAGTTGGAAGACGAAGGTTATGATGTTTATCAGGCGCGTGATGGAGAGGAAGGCCTTGAGGTAATCCTCAATCATAAGCCCGACCTCGTGCTCAGCGATATAACCATGCCGCGCAAGGACGGTTATGAACTGCTGAAAGAGCTTCGCGAAAATTACCCATTAATGGCCGAGATGCCTTTCATCTTTGTATCCGCCCTGGCTGACAAGGATCGGGTACTGGCGGGCTTGAAAATCGGGGCGGATGGGTATTTGACCAAGCCGATTGATTTTGAATTGCTGCACGCCACAATCCACACGAGTTTACGCCAAATGGCGAGAATAAAGAAAAAGCAGGAAGAGGTTTTTGAGTTGGATATATAGCTCGCGGCTAGGCTGTAACCTAACGAAATCAGGGATAATGCGAAGGTTCCGTGAAAAAAAAGAAGAAAAAATTTTCAGAAAAACGCGACATGACCCGCAGAAAGACCGTGATCAAAGCAACGGCAAATCACGATCGGTCATCGCTTGGTGAACGCTGTATTATTAGAGATGCCAGCAATGATGGAGCCATGATTTACTGCGCTGGTCTCGACGTACTTCCAAATTTGATCGTTTTGGATATTGAAGGTTATAGCGCCCCCGTACAAGCAGAGATTGTTTGGCGTGAAAAAAAACTTGCAGGTATTAAAATTGACTGGGCCAATACCCAATCTCTTCAATCTGATGCCGACTAAGACATAACGGCAGTGTTCACAATCAAGGTTCGTTTTCTGGGTGAAGATCAGCAGACGGCTTGGACTACCATCACGTTCAGCTTATTCGACTCAACCATGGGTCATCAGCATTCTGGACTTGTCACAGTCTGTGGAATGTACCTTATTATGCTGCATGAATTTCTGTCTGAGAGCCGGTATCGCACACGATACGATTGCGACCTGCTTTTTTGGCCCTGTAAAGACACGCGTCGGCCCGTTCAATAAGGCTCTCGGCGCTATCTCCAGGCGTGTATATCCCAACGCCTATAGAAATTGTAACTCTGCCCATGCTTTGTCCGGTTGATCTAACAACCAGTTCTTTTTTCATAAGTGCCTGACGCATCCTGTCAGCAACTAATGTGGCCGCTTCCGGACCGGTATTTGACGAAATTAGAGAGAATTCTTCACCGCCGTAACGCGCGATAAAGTCGTTATCCCTGATTTTACTCTTGAACATACTCGCGACCATCTTGAGAACCATGTCACCAGCCTGGTGGCCGAACGTATCATTAAACTTTTTGAAGTGATCTATATCAATCATACAAAGACACAAAGATTGACCCGTGTTTTTAGCAAGGGCTATCTCCTGGTCTAGTGTTTGGTCATAAGACTTGCGGTTAGCAATCCCTGTCAGAGCATCCGTTTTTGCTTCCTTCTGAACCGCTTCCAGCTCTCTCTTGACTTGATCAACCTGCTTAGCGGAATCCACCAAACGCTCTTTGAGATCAAGGTTGCTCTGCCCCATTTCCTTGGTTGCCTGAACGAGGGAAGCCACAATTTCCTTCACCTGATCAGGGTCAGAACCATCGTCGATGTTCGCGTTGATTTCGCTAAGAGACGCGTCAAACGTATCCGTTGAATTGGCCGCCTCCATAACAATTTTCATAACCTGCTTAATCTCACCATTAAGCTTGCCACCAATGTCAAGGATATCTTTCTCTTCACTCTTGGGAGCCAGATAGGTTTCGTAGATAGTGTCGAGCTCAAATGAGGTGATTATGTTCGGTTCTGACAGCCTTAGCTCAACCGCCTCGCTCAATGCCTCGTTGTTTCCTTGAGCATGGGTATAAAAAAGCTCAAAGTTGGCAGGATTGGGAAGCGCACCGCTTTGATTAATCAATTCGAGGGCGCGATGACACAAGCTGGTGACTTGTTTGCTGCTATGTGATTTTGTCATGAGGTCCCATTTAGCTCTGACTTGGGCATCGGAATGCTACCAGTTAATCTGGTTCTTAGTTGCCGCCAGCTTACCGACTTTGGGTTTCCCTCAAGTTAATGCGCATCATTTAATCTGTATCATACTGATTTGCTGCATATTTTACCGGTGACAACAATCAAAATAAAAGGAAACTGGTGCGTCAAAAATGGGAAATGGACACCATTGAACCGGGTCCATGCGGGAAATGGTTACTTCTGGCACTTAGGTGCCGTGCATGAGTTTCAAATTGATGTCTGTATTAAGCCCAAAAACAGCGATAACGATACCGCAGATCATGTCCGCTTGCAGGGGGATGTTTTGCTCGTTCGTGAATTGATCGCACATTCAAGAATAACTGATTGCTCCGTCGTGTCATCTGTCAGAAATGGCAAACACTTCAAAAAATACACGCGGTTTTTCCGAACAGGCAATAGAGGTATATCGCGCCGCGTCGGGGCAGGGTGGGCTAGGGGTCCCGGGGCTGGTCCACAAGTCCGATCCAGCGACCGACCAACCCAGCATTTCAAGCGCTCTGCTGAAAGTGTTCCCCCTCCACTGTCACATTTACGGCGGGGTCAAAGAACACTGGAGAAGCGTCTCACCAGATCAGAATGGCAAAGCGCGGCCTTAAGCGCAGAACGCACCTGCCGGGGCGTCCCTAGCAATTCATATTTAGGGGCGCAGGTCTGAATAGCCCCTAGAATTGTAGACACCTTGTCACCTAAAAATGAGGACAAGGAGAACGACATGGGCAAGCCACGATTTACAGAAGAATTCAAGATTGATGCCATCAAGCAGATTACCGAACGGGGTTATTCTGTAGCGGA
>JAJFHA010000012.1 GCA_021775875.1 Hyphomicrobiales bacterium
GAGATGGTTATGCCCGGCGACAATTGCGCGGTTGAGGTTGAACTGATTGTACCGATCGCCATGGAGGAGAAGCTGCGCTTCGCCATCCGTGAAGGCGGCCGCACAGTCGGCGCCGGCGTCGTTGCAGGCATTATTGAGTAAGGGATTAGGAGTGTAGCTCAATTGGCAGAGCACCGGTCTCCAAAACCGGGGGTTGTGGGTTCGAGTCCCTCCACTCCTGCCAAGAGGACACAGAAGTTTGATGCCGCGATGGGTGGCGTTAAAAGGCTAATTTGAGGTATCAAGTCGACAAATGGCACGAACCAATCCGTTTCAGTTTATCCAGCAGGTGCGCAGCGAAGCTTCCAAGGTCACGTGGCCGAGCCGCCGAGAAACCATGGTCACCACAATTATGGTTCTGATCATGGTATTTTTTGCTGCAATGTTCTTTCTGGTTGCTGACCAGATATTGAGCTGGGGCGTGTCGTTCCTGATTGGCAGTCGGTGATGGAGACGGATGCTATGAAATGGTACATCGTCCATGCGTATTCGAACTTTGAGAAAAAGGTTTCGGACGCGATCCGTGAACAGGCGGAAATCAGCGGGCTGAGCCATCTTTTCGAAGAGATCGTTGTGCCGACCGAAGAGGTGGTGGAAGTTCGCCGTGGCCGCAAGGTGACGTCGGAACGCAAGTTTTTCCCCGGCTATATTCTGGTCAAAATGGAAATGACGGATGAGGCCTATCATCTGATCAAGAATACACCCAAGGTATCCGGATTTTTGGGTTCGGTTTCCAAGCCTGTACCGATCAGCGAAGAAGAAGCAGCGCGCATTTTCCAGCAGGTTCAGGAAGGTGTCGAGCGGCCCAAACCGTCAATCACGTTTGAGATTGGCGAACAGGTGCGGGTTGCAGACGGACCATTTGCTTCCTTCAACGGACATGTTGAAGAGGTGGATGAAGAAAGGACCCGGCTTAAGGTGGCCGTGTCGATCTTTGGCCGGCCAACACCGGTTGAGCTTGAGTATGGGCAGGTTGAAAAACTCTGACCCGATTTGTTGCGGGAGGCGCGTAGCCAAAGCCAGGGCTGCAGACCGTACCGCGACGCCCTATAGATAATCCCCTGATTGGGGGCCCGTAATTGCGGGGAAAGGGACTGAAATGGCGAAGAAAATTGATGGATACCTGAAACTCCAGGTGCCTGCAGGTGCGGCAACGCCGTCACCACCAATCGGACCGGCGCTGGGTCAGCGCGGTCTGAATATCATGGAATTCTGCAAGGCGTTCAATGCGTCGACCCAGGAAATGGAAAAGAACACTCCTATTCCAACCACGATTACAATTTACGCGGACAAATCTTTTACGTTTGCGACCAAGACACCGCCGGCAAGTTATCTGATCCGGAAAGCAGTCAAGCTGGACAAAGGGTCTACCGAACCTGGCCGTACGGTTGTTGGCACGATCAGTTCCGCGAAGGTTCGCGAAATTGCCGAAGCTAAAATGGCTGACCTCAATGCGACCAGCATTGAAGGTGCCATGAAAATTATTGAAGGGTCTGCCCGCTCGATGGGTATTGCAACTGAGGGGCAGGGTTGATGGCCAAGCACGGAAAAAGATATCGCAAAGCTGCTGAAGGTCTGACGCCTGGCATGGTTCATGCGATCGAAGAGGCTGTGAAGCTTGTTAAAACAGGCGCTGCGACTAAATTTGATGAGACAGTTGAGCTTTCCATGAATCTCGGGGTTGACCCACGCCACTCGGACCAGATGGTTCGTGGCGTTTGCCAATTGCCCAACGGTTCCGGCAAATCCCTGCGGGTCGCAGTTTTTGCCCGTGACGATAAAGCGGCCGAAGCCAAGGAAGCCGGTGCTGATATTGTTGGCGCTGAAGATTTGATGGAAATTGTTCAGGCAGGCACAATCGAATTTGATCGTTGTATTGCTACACCGGACATGATGCCGCTTGTCGGGCGCCTCGGTAAGGTACTCGGGCCACGCGGCATGATGCCGAACCCGCGTGTTGGTACGGTAACGGTTGATGTGGGCGAAGCGGTTAAATCTGCCAAGGGTGGTGCCGTTGAATTTCGCGTCGAGAAAGCTGGAATCATTCATGCTGGTGTCGGCAAGGCATCGTTTACCGAAGAAGCGCTTGTTGAAAATATCAAGGCGTTTGCAGGCGCGGTAATGAGAGCCAAGCCGACCGGTGCCAAGGGTACATATTTAAAGAAGGCCACCATTTCTTCGACAATGGGGCCGGGTGTTCGTGTGGAAACCCAAAGCCTCCTGTAGGTCTGGGTTGTCACGTATATTTTGAGTTTTGCTCTTCTTTGAGAGCGAAAATGAACCGGGAACATTGTTGCCGGTTCGACCTGTCCGAGATTACAGGTGCTGTTCGCAGTTTAAGCCCTTTTGGGGCCTGTATTAGATAGGAGGAAGACAGATTTCCGCTGCTTTATGTAGCGCAGATCGGTTGACCCTCTTGCCCGTAAATTGTTTGCGGGCGGACAGGCAGGTGAGCGTTGTTTCGTATGTGGGTTTTGGCCCCACGCGAAGCAACATTTAGCGCAACCGGTGGCTGAATTTGGCCACCATAGCGGAGAGAGCCAGTGAATAGAACTGAAAAAAGTGAGGCTGTCGCGACTTTGCATGACGTGTTTGAAAACACGGGCGTGTTTGTCGTAGCCCATTATTCAGGCCTGACCGTTGCCGAGATGACCGACCTTCGTGGTCGCATGCGCGGTGCCGGTGCCAGCCTGAAGGTGGCAAAGAACCGTCTTGCAAAGCTTGCTCTTGAAGGCACGGAAGCTGCACATGCGTCGGACCTGTTTTCAGGCCCGACACTGATCGCCTATTCAGACGATCCCGTTGCAGCCCCGAAAGCCGCAGCCGAATTTGCTAAGGACAATGACAAGCTTGTCATTCTTGGCGGTTCAATGGGTGCGACAGCGCTTGACCCGGCCGGTGTGAAAACACTCGCCAGCCTGCCTACGCTTGATGAATTACACGCAATCATTGCCGGCATGATCAATCGCCCGGCAACCAAGGTTGCAACAATTCTCCAAGCGCCGGCCGGCCAGTTGGCTCGGGTTTTTGGTGCATATGCCAAAGAGGGTAATGCCGCGTAAGGCACAGAAATTAAACCGATTTTGAATGAATGAAAGGCGAATAAACAATGGCAGATCTGGAAAAAATTGCTGAGGAATTGTCAAGCTTGACAGTTCTCGAAGCTGCAGAACTTTCCAAACTCCTGGAAGAAAAGTGGGGCGTTTCCGCCGCTGCACCTGTGGCAGTTGCTGCCGCAGCATCAGGTGGTGGCGAAGCCGCTGCTGAAGAAAAAACCGAGTTTGATGTCGTGCTCGCCTCTTTTGGCGAGAAGAAAATTAACGTCATCAAGGAAGTCCGCGCCATCACCGGTCTTGGCCTGAAAGAAGCCAAGGACCTTGTTGAAGCTGCTCCGAAGGCAGTGAAAGAAGGTGTCTCCAAAACTGAAGCTGACGAGATGAAAGAAAAGCTCGAAGCTGCCGGTGCAACCGTCGAACTGAAGTAATTTCAGATCATGCCGGGCAGGCCTTTTGTCTGTCCGGCGTGACTATTTTGTATTTGTAACACGTGCGTCCTGATTGAAGGTGCGGGACAGTTTCCCAAGCTGCAAGATTTGCTGCGTGGCAAGCTGCACCCGCCAGGATCCAGAGGAACAAAAATGGCTCAGACATTTATTGGCCGTAAAAGAGTTCGCAAGTTTTTCGGGAAGATGATCGATTCGGCTCAGATGCCGAACCTGATCGAAGTACAAAAAGATTCATACAAGCAGTTTCTTGTGGTTGATGAGCCGGAAGGCGGTCGTTCGGACGAGGGGCTGCAGGCTGTTTTCAATTCGGTTTTTCCGATCAAGGACTTTTCCGATACGGCAATGCTGGAATTTGTGCGTTACGAATTTGAACCACCGAAATATGATGTGGATGAATGCCGCCAGCGCGGGATGACCTACGCCGCGCCGCTTAAGGTGACACTGCGCCTCATCGTGTTTGATGTGGACCCGGATACAGGTGCCCGTTCTGTGAAAGAATTCAAAGAACAGGATGTGTATATGGGAGATATCCCATTCATGACCCTGAACGGCACCTTTGTTGTTAACGGCACCGAGCGCGTTATCGTCAGCCAGATGCATCGTTCACCGGGCGTGTTTTTTGATCACGACAAGGGCAAGACCCATTCAAGTGGCAAGCTGTTGTTTGCAGCGCGGATTATCCCTTACCGCGGCTCATGGCTTGATTTTGAATTTGATGCCAAAGACATCGTCCATGTGAGGATTGACCGCAGGCGCAAGATTCCTGTCACCACGCTGATGAAAGCGCTTGGTATGGATTCAGAAGAAATTCTGAATTTCTTCTACGGCCGCGTTTCCTATACACGTCTGAAAGACAAGTGGCGCACACCGTTTGAGCCAGATCGGTTGCGCGGCGTCAAGCTCACCAGCGATCTGATCAACGCCAAGGATGGCAAAAAAATTGCGGATGCTGGCTCCAAATTTACAGTCCGGGCAGGGCGCAAGCTGACAGATGCCGGCGTCAAGGACCTGCTTGTCACCGACGAGCATCTGGTCGGTGAATATATTGCCGATGATCTTGTAAACGCTGAAACCGGTGAAATTTTTGCTGAAGCCGGTGATGAGATTACGCCTGAATTCCTCGAACTCATTGCCGAAGCCGGGATTGATGAATTCGAAGTTCTGGACATCGATCATGTGAATATCGGCCCGTATATCCGCAATACCCTTGCGGTTGACAAGGCTGAAGACCGCGAAGGTGGGTTGTTTGAAGTTTACCGGGTTATGCGCCCGGGTGAGCCGCCGACGCTGGATACCGCGCAAAAACTGTTCGACACCATGTTCTTTGATTCAGAACGCTACGATCTGTCGGCTGTTGGCCGGGTCAAGATGAACATGCGTCTGGAGCTTGATGCACCCGATACGCTTCGGGTTCTGCGCAAGGAAGACATGATGGCTGTTGTCAAAACCCTGGTCGGGTTGCGCGACGGCATTGGCGAAATTGACGATATCGACCATCTCGGCAACCGCCGGGTTCGCTCCGTTGGCGAGTTGATGGAAAACCAGTACCGCGTTGGTCTGTTGCGCATGGAGCGCGCCATCAAGGAACGGATGAGTTCAGTTGATATCAACACCGTGATGCCTCAGGAACTGATCAACGCCAAGCCTGTTGCGGCGGCTGTTCGTGAATTCTTCGGGTCTTCCCAATTGTCGCAATTCATGGACCAGACCAATCCTTTGTCGGAAATCACCCATAAAAGGCGGCTTTCTGCTCTTGGGCCGGGTGGTCTGACGCGCGAACGTGCAGGCTTTGAAGTGCGCGACGTGCATCCGACCCATTACGGCCGGATATGTCCGATTGAAACGCCGGAAGGTCCGAATATTGGCCTGATCAATTCACTCGCTACATTTGCGCGTGTCAATAAATACGGCTTTATCGAAAGCCCATATCGCAAGGTCGAAAAGGGCAAGATGACAGATGAAGTGGTTTATCTGTCGGCGATGGAAGAAAGCAAATATCATATTGCTCAGGCCAATGCGGCGATTGAGAAGGGTAAATTTATCAACGAGCTGGTTACGTGTCGCCATTCCGGGGACGTGCAACTGACTGCTGCTGATAATGTTGATTATATCGATGTCTCGCCGAAGCAGCTTGTGTCTGTAGCCGCTGCGCTTATCCCGTTCCTCGAAAATGATGACGCCAACCGTGCTCTTATGGGCTCGAACATGCAACGACAGGCCGTGCCGCTTGTGCGTGCGGAAGCACCATTGGTTGGGACCGGCATGGAAGCTGTTGTGGCCCGCGATTCAGGTGCAGCGATTGCGGCCCGGCGGACCGGTATTGTTGATCAGGTTGATGCAACCCGTATTGTTGTGCGGGCGACCGAAGAGGCTGATGCCTCCAAGTCGGGCGTTGATATCTACAATCTGCTCAAGTTCCAGCGTTCGAACCAGAATACCTGCATCAACCAGCGGCCGCTGGTGAAGATCGGGGATGAAGTTCTGAATGGTGATATTATTGCAGATGGTCCATCAACCGATCTTGGTGATCTGGCGCTCGGGCGGAATGTGCTCGTCGCGTTCATGCCGTGGATGGGCTACAATTTTGAGGATTCCATTCTGATTTCCGAGCGCGTTGTGCGTGACGATGTTTTCACATCAATTCATATTGAAGAATTTGATGTGATGGCACGCGACACCAAGCTTGGGCCGGAAGACATTACCCGCGATATTCCAAACGTTGCCGAAGAAGCCCTTCGCAATCTGGACGAAGCTGGCATTGTTTATATCGGCGCGGAAGTGAGTGCTGGCGATATTCTGGTGGGCAAGATCACGCCGAAGGGCGAATCTCCGATGACACCGGAAGAAAAGCTGCTGCGCGCCATCTTTGGTGAGAAGGCCGCAGATGTTCGCGATTCTTCTCTCAAGGTGCCGTCAGGTGTTACAGGAACCGTTGTTGAGGTACGGGTCTTTAACCGCCACGGTATCGACAAAGATGAACGTGCCCAGGCAATTGAACGCGAGGAAATCGAGCGGCTTGCCAAGGACAGGGACGATGAAGTCGCGATCCTTGACCGAAACGTGTTTGGCCGTTTGCGCGATATCATGGTTGGCAAAATTGCTGCCAGCGGACCTCGGGGTGTTTCGGCTGATTCAAAAATCACCGAAGCCGTGCTTGAAGAATTGTCCCACGGGCAATGGTGGCAGATCGGCCTCAAGAACGATAAAGCGATGGAAGAAATTGAATCCATCCATGGTCAGTATGACGAAGCCAAGAAGCTTCTTGAACAGCGCTTTGTCGACAAGGTCGACAAGTTGCAGCGGGGCGACGAATTGCTCCCCGGCGTCATGAAGATGGTCAAGGTCTTTGTCGCCGTGAAGCGTAAGGTGCAGCCCGGTGATAAAATGGCCGGTCGTCATGGCAACAAGGGTGTGATTTCACGCATCCTGCCAATTGAAGACATGCCATATCTTGACGATGGCACACATGTCGATGTGGTGCTGAACCCTCTTGGGGTGCCGAGCCGCATGAATGTGGGGCAGATCCTGGAAACCCATCTTGGGTGGGCCTGTCGTGGACTCGGCCAGCAGATCGGTGACGCTATTGATTCACAAAGACGGGACGGCAAAATTGCGCCGCTGAAAAAGCGTCTTGATGCGATCTATGGCAAAGACGAAACCATCGCATCGCTTGATGATGTCCAGCTTGTAGAGCTTGGCAACAATCTGCGTAACGGTGTTCCGATTGCGACGCCTGTCTTCGACGGAGCGCACGAATCTGATATTGTCGAGATGCTGGAATTGGCGGGCCTTGACGGCTCTGGCCAGGTCACGCTTTATGATGGTCGGACCGGGGAAGCTTTTGATCGCAAGGTAACGGTTGGATATATCTATATCCTCAAACTCCACCATCTTGTTGATGACAAAATCCATGCCCGTTCCATTGGCCCCTACAGCCTCGTTACCCAACAGCCGCTTGGCGGTAAGGCCCAGTTTGGTGGCCAGAGATTTGGGGAAATGGAGGTTTGGGCGCTTGAAGCTTATGGCGCGGCCTACACGTTGCAGGAAATGCTGACTGTGAAGTCGGATGATGTTGCCGGGCGTACCAAGGTTTACGAAGCAATTGTTCGTGGTGACGATGCGTTTGAGTCCGGTATTCCGGAATCCTTCAATGTTCTTGTGAAGGAAATGCGTTCGCTTGGGCTGAATGTCGAGTTGATGGAAGAAACGAAAGACGGGCCGGAGGAGGGTTCGACCCTGCCAGGCCCGGCACAGGCTGCCGAATAGGGAGCAATCCTTAAACGACAATCTTTTTTGAATTCTTGAATCGGGGGCTGGCTGATTTTACAGCCGCCCTCAAAGGAGAGACCGGATGAATCAGGATATTGCCAGCGTCTTTGGGTCGCAGAATTTGCCAAAGCACGAGAATTTTGACGAAATCAGAATTTCGATTGCTAGTCCCGAAAAGATATTTAGCTGGTCTTTTGGTGAAATCAAAAAACCGGAAACCATTAATTACCGGACCTTCAAGCCGGAACGTGATGGCTTGTTCTGTGCGCGTATTTTCGGCCCGATCAAGGATTACGAATGCTTGTGCGGCAAATACAAGCGCATGAAATATAAAGGCGTTATCTGCGAAAAATGTGGCGTTGAAGTCACCTTGTCGCGGGTACGTCGTGAGCGGATGGGCCATATCGAACTGGCAGCGCCGGTCGCCCATATCTGGTTCATGAAATCATTGCCGAGCCGCATCGGCTTGATGCTCGACATGATGCTCAAGGATCTTGAGCGTATCCTGTATTTTGAGAGTTATGTGGTGACCGAGCCTGGTCTCACGCCGTTGACCCTGAACCAGTTGATGAGCGAAGAGGAATATCTCGAAGCTCAGGCTGAATTTGGTATCGACAGCTTTACAGCGGGTATTGGTGCAGAAGCTATCCGCGAAATGCTGATGGCGCTGGACCTGGAGCAATTGAGCGTCGACATCCGCAAGGAAATCGAAGAAGCGACGACTGAACTCAAACCCAAGAAACTGGCCAAGCGGCTCAAGCTGATTGAAGCTTTCACCCATTCGGGCAACCGCCCGGAATGGATGATCCTGACCGTTATTCCGGTAATTCCGCCAGACCTGCGCCCTCTGGTGCCGCTCGATGGTGGCCGGTTTGCGACGTCCGATCTCAACGACCTTTACCGTCGTGTGATCAACCGCAACAACCGGTTGAAGCGTCTTATTGAATTGCGCGCGCCTGATATCATTATCCGCAACGAAAAGCGGATGCTTCAGGAAGCCGTTGATGCGCTGTTCGACAATGGTCGGCGTGGTCGCACCATTACGGGCGCTAACAAGCGTCCGCTCAAATCATTGTCCGATATGCTGAAAGGCAAGCAGGGGCGTTTCCGCCAAAATCTGCTCGGCAAGCGGGTCGATTATTCCGGTCGTTCGGTTATAGTGGTGGGACCTGAACTGAAGCTGCATCAGTGCGGTTTGCCAAAGAAAATGGCGCTTGAGCTGTTCAAGCCGTTTATCTATTCGCGCCTTGAGGCCAAGGGGCTGTCGGCAACGGTCAAACAAGCAAAGAAACTGGTCGAGAAGGAAAAGCCCGAAGTTTGGGATATTCTCGATGAAGTGATCCGCGAGCATCCCATTCTTTTGAACCGTGCACCGACCCTGCATAGGCTCGGCATCCAGGCCTTTGAGCCGGTGCTGATTGAAGGCAAGGCGATCCAGCTCCATCCTCTGGTTTGTACGGCGTTCAACGCTGACTTTGACGGTGACCAGATGGCCGTTCATGTGCCGCTGTCGCTTGAAGCCCAGCTTGAAGCCCGCGTGCTGATGATGTCCACCAACAACATTCTGCATCCGGCCAACGGACAGCCGATTATTGTGCCGTCACAGGATATCGTGCTGGGTCTCTATTATGTCACCCAGATGCTCGACAATGAGCCGGGTGAAGGAATGATCATCGGCTCGATTGCGGAAGCGCATCATGCTCTGGACGCGGGGGCTGTTACGCTTCATGCCAAAGTGAAAGCGCGCTTCACAACGATTGATGAAGATGGCAACGAGGTTACGGAACTCAATGACACAACCGTTGGGCGGATGTTCATTGGTGAGGTTTTGCCGAAGAACGTGAAAATCCCGTTTGAAGTTTGTAACCGTCTGCTGACCAAGAAGGAAACATCTGCACTGATCGATACCGTGTATCGTCATTGCGGACAGAAAGAGACCGTCATTTTCTGTGACCAGATCATGGCTCTTGGTTTCTATCATGCCTGTAAGTCCGGTATTTCCTTTGGCATGGATGACATGGTTATTCCTGCCACAAAACAGAAGCTGGTTGATGAAACCCGCAAATTGGCAACTGAATATGAGCAGCAATATAATGACGGCCTGATCACCCAGGGTGAGAAATATAACAAGGTTGTTGACGCCTGGGCCAAATGTACAGACCGGGTTGCTGATGAAATGTCAGCCGGGATTTCGACCGTCCAGATTGATGCAGAGACCAAGCGGACATTGCCGATCAATTCGATCTACATGATGTCTCATTCCGGCGCTCGTGGCTCTCCGGCTCAGATGAAGCAGCTGGCTGGTATGCGTGGTCTGATGGCCAAGCCGTCGGGCGAAATTATTGAGACACCGATTATTTCGAACTTTAAAGAGGGCCTGTCGGTTCTTGAATATTTCAACTCCACCCATGGCGCCCGTAAGGGCCTCGCGGATACAGCACTGAAAACTGCGAACTCCGGCTATTTGACCCGCCGTCTTGTTGATGTTGCTCAGGATTGTATCATCACCGAGCTGGATTGTGGTTCGACGGACGGTATGCACGTGGAAACTGTAGTGGATTCAGGTGAAGTCATTGCTTCGCTCGGACACCGCATTCTTGGCCGGACCGCGGCTGAGGACATTGTTGATCCGGAAACTGCTGAGGTCATTATCAAGGCCGGAACTTTGATGGATGAAGCTCATGTGGATCTGGTCTCAAAATCCAATGCTCAGGAAGCCCAGGTGCGTTCAGTCCTGACCTGCGAAACCCGTGTTGGTGTTTGTGCTGCTTGCTACGGTCGGGATCTGGCCCGTGGTACGCCAGTTAATATTGGCGAAGCGGTCGGCGTTATTGCGGCCCAGTCGATTGGCGAACCTGGTACCCAGCTGACCATGCGGACCTTCCATATTGGAGGCACCGCGCAGGTTGTTGACCAATCCTACGTTGAATCAAATTACGAAGGCGTGGTTTCGATCCGCAATCGAAATCTGGTGAAAAATTCCGACGGTAATCTGATCTCTATGGGCCGGAATATGGCCGTAGTGATTAGCGACAATGCTGGCAAGGAACGTGCGGTTTACCGGGTTTCTTTCGGCGCTCGCTTGAGGGTCGATGAAGGTGACAAGGTGGAACGCGGTCAGCGTCTTGCCGAATGGGATCCTTATACCCGTCCGATCCTGAGTGAAGTGGATGGCGTCATTGAATTTGAAGATCTGGTTGATGGTGCTTCGGTCACAGAGTCTTTTGATGAAGCAACTGGTATCACCAAGCGTGTCATCATTGATTGGCGTACTAATTTGCGCGGAGCCGATCTCAAACCGGCTCTGGTGATCCAGGACAAGAAGGGCGAAATCATCAAGCTTGAACGTGGCCCGGATGCCCGTTATCTGCTCTCTGTCGACGCCATTATTCCTATGGAAGCGGGCAGCAAAATCAAAGCTGGTGATGCGATTGCCCGCGTTCCGATGGAAAGCGCCAAGACCCGCGATATTACCGGTGGTCTGCCACGCGTTGCAGAGCTTTTCGAAGCTCGGCGGCCAAAGGATCATGCGGTTATTGCCGAGATTTCTGGCGAAGTTAAGTTTGGTCGCGACTATAAAAACAAGCGCCGGATTTCCATTGTTCCACCAAGTGCTGACGAAGAGCCAGCGGAATATCTGGTCCCGAAAGGCCGACATCTCCATGTGCAGGAAGGTGACTTTATCGAGAAGGGCGAATACCTGCTCGATGGCCATCCGGCGCCGCATGATATTCTTGCAGTATCGGGTGTGGAAGCGCTTGCGGCCTATCTCATTGATGAGATTCAGGAAGTATATCGTTTGCAGGGCGTTGGTATCAATGACAAGCATATCGAGACCATTGTCAGCCAGATGTTGCGTAAAGTTGAAGTTACAGATTCCGGAGATACTGATTTGCTTCCCGGCGAACAGATGGACCGGGTTGATTTCAACGATATCAACGACACACTGACCAGGTTTGGCAAGTTGAAGAGCAAGACGCCTGCGACGGCCGTTCCGGTGCTGCTTGGTATCACCAAAGCGTCGTTGCAGACCAAGAGCTTCATCTCGGCGGCGTCGTTCCAGGAAACAACCCGGGTGCTGACAGAAGCTGCGGTCCACGGGAAGGTTGATAATCTTGAAGGCCTCAAGGAAAACGTGATCGTCGGACGGCTTATTCCTGCCGGCACCGGATCAATCATCAGCGACATTCGCATTGTTGCCAACAAACGGGATTCCCTGATTGTTGCGGAGCGCGCGAAGATTGCTGAAGAGGCTGCGGCCGCTGCAAATATGGTGATGATTGGTGACGGGACCGGCGACGCAGTTGAGGAGCCAGCTGCGGAAACACCGGACGCCTAGACTTTTGCATCACGAATTTAGGGCTGTGTCTCAGTAAGACGCGGCCCTTTTTCGTTAGTCTTTGATGATCGGTAATTCCGGATCAGCCCGGCGTGAGAGCAGGCGCGGTGGGCCATCTTGAATCAGGATATTTTCTTCGTGAACCATTGTCAGCCCATCGCCATAGGTGAGTCCCGGTTCAATGGTCATGACCATGCCGGGCTCAAGACGTGTGGGGTCAAACGGCGCGATTGAGGGCCACTCTGTCATTTGCATACCGAGGCCGTGGCCCATGCGCCCCACGGAGCCGGGGGCATAGCCGGCACTTTCCATGATGTGCATCATGGCTTGAAAAATATCCGTTATAGAGCTGCCTGGACGCGAAGCGTCTATTCCGGCCTTGGTCGCGGCATACAGAATTTTGTTGGCGTGCTTTGCGTCGTCGCTGGCATGCTGAAATGCAAAATTGCGATCGAAGTCACAAAAATATCCGTCACGGATTGAGCCAGTGTCGAGGATCATGATATCGCCCGGTTCTGTTGCGCGGTCGGAGGGTGGGGAAATAATATCCCGGTAGCCGCCCGGTGCTGCGCCGAACGCGATATATGGTACATCGTCGGCACCGCATTCAATCAGTTTCATTTTGAAACGGCGAAAAATCTGACTCTCGCTCATTCCGGTATGAACGATGTCTGGTAAAGTGTCGAAGGCCTCCGATGCTATTTCGCAAATATGGGTAATTTTGGCGATTTCCAGATCGGATTTTATTCGCCGCAGTGATTTCAAAATGCCGGTTGCGTCTGCAAATTCCTGTTCACCGATTGCCTCGTTCAATTTGGCAAATTCATTCAGGGGCAATCTGAGGTGGGTTTCCGGTCCCATGGCCAGGCCAATACGACCCTTGTTCCCGGTCAGCGATTTCAAGGCATCAGCCAGTAGCTTAATGCCATCGTCGTCCGGGTGAGGGGAATCCCAGGTTCGGATGTCGGTGAGCCAGGTACGCTCCATACATTCCCGTCCGATTTGTGGGATGACCGCAACCGGCCTGCCTTTCCCGGGCACCACCAAAAACCAGGGACGGGTCGGGCTTTGCCAGAATTGGGTCAGGAAGCCTGAGAAATACCGGATTTCGGGTTCGGTTGTGAGGAGGAGGGCGCTTATGCCCTTATCCATCATCATGTTCTGTGCATTCTGTGTACGTTTTTCGAACTCTATATCCGGAAACCCGCGTTCTGGTTCAGCTTTTGATATCATTTTTGGTTCCTTGTTACTGGCCAGCCATGATCCGGGCATAGGCAGCGGCATCTGTCGCGCCTTCTGACCCGATCAGCAAAATTCGCGATTGATCGGTTAAGCCCAAATTTTTCCTGAGTTTTGCGTCGCGGCTGGCGGCGATCAAGGCGATCAATCCGGCGACAGCGGATTCTCCGGCGATAATAGGGGTATCACCAGCAGCGCCAGATGCTAGAAACCGAACCGCCGGGGCTACGCCTTCTTCGGCGACTGTCAAAAAATCGGACGCGCCGCGAGCCAATATTTTCCAGGCAATCATGGAAACTTCGCCGCAAGATAACCCAGCCATGACGGATTCTTCGCCAATATCGACCTTAACTGGATGCCCCGCTTCAGCACTTTCCGTCAGGCATGGGGCGAGCACTGGTTCGACCACGATGACCCGCGGCATGTTGGCCCCGAGCCTGATCCAGAAGGCAGCGCATATGGCACATGCCAAACCGCCGACACCGCCTTGGACAAAAACATGGCTGGGAAGGTCTGGGGAATCGAGAGATTTCATAATCTCATCAACGATCAGCGTATATCCGGTCATGACCTGGCGGGGTGGTTCGGTATAGCCAGGCCAGGAGGTATCGGAGACGAGATGCCAGCCTTTCTCGTCAGCCGATTTGGCCGCGATGCGCACCGACTCGTCATAATTACCTTCAATGCGCTCAACAACTGCGCCAAATGCTTCCATCGCTTGTTTGCGTTCTTCACTCACACCCTCATGGATGAATATGTGGCAACTGCATCCCGCATTTTGTGCGCCCCAAGCCAGCGACCGACCGTGGTTTCCGGCAGTTGCTGAAGTTATCGTTATATTGGTGCCGTGGGTGGCGCAGATTTGTTTTACCGCATAGGCCCCACCAAGAGCCTTGAAGCTACCAAGGCCAAAGCGCGGCGCTTCATCCTTGTAGAGTATTTGGCGAATGTTGAGTTTCTTGGCCAGTTGATCCAAACCAAGAAGAGGGGTGGGTTGATACCCGGACCATGATGTAATTTCCCTTCGGGCAGATTCCAGAGAATCAACGGAAAAATATTGCACAAATGCTTCTGGCCAGGATTCGTGCGCCGGTGCCCGGCTCACATGTTTTCCGATCAGCTCTTCGATCTCGTCAAATTCATCTAACATCTGGTTCACAAATCTCTCAAAATACGGTTTTCGAACAGCTTGTATGTCTGTATCATTGGAAATGACCTATAAACAAGGTTGATGAGGCCTCTTTTGAGCGAAATTGAAGGCCAGTTCAGGGGATTAATATTGGTCGAAATATCCTTGTTTTTCGGGCTTGACGCACTGCAACACCGACGTTATGTTTCGCCCGCAATATCAGCAGGCGGTAGATTTAACTGATCGGTACGCTCTAAGTACCTGAATTTTAATCTAAACGCTGCTGGCAAAGCAGAAGTCGGATCGATTGCACGACCTACCTGAATGTACAGGTTGGTCCTCTGTCCTCTGGCAACCGGACGCAAATTGGCGTGCCGGGGATTTTTATTTGGCCGATCCATTAAGTGATATGGAATGGCAAAGAAGAGCGGAACGTTAAGTAATGCCAACGATCAACCAGCTGATCCGTAACCCGCGGAAACAACCTCGCAAGCGCAACAAGGTGCCTGCGATGGAAGCATGTCCGCAGAAGCGCGGCGTATGTACGCGCGTTTACACAACAACCCCGAAAAAGCCGAACTCAGCGCTTCGTAAAGTTGCCAAGATTCGTCTCACCAACGGTTTTGAAGTGATCGGTTATATTCCGGGCGAGGGCCATACCCTGCAGGAGCATTCGGTTGTTGTTATCCGTGGCGGTCGTGTGAAAGATTTGCCGGGCGTGCGTTACCACGTTATTCGCGGTGTTCTGGATACCGGCGGCGTTCAGGGTCGGAAACAGCGGCGCTCAAAATATGGCGCGAAGCGGCCAAAATAGTCCGCCTCGAAGCCAAATTAAAAACAGCTTGAACCAAGAAAAGATAGTTATATGTCTCGTCGCCATAAAGCGGAAAAACGTGAGATTATTCCGGATGCAAAATTCGGGGATTTGATTCTGACCAAATTCATGAACTCGATCATGTTGGCTGGCAAAAAGTCTGCTGCTGAGCGGATCGTTTATGGTGCTTTTGATCAGGTGGAAGAAAAATCGAAGCAGGATCCGCTCGAAGTTTTCCATACTGCGCTGGACAATATCAAGCCGTCGGTTGAGGTTCGCTCCCGCCGGGTTGGTGGCGCCACCTATCAGGTGCCTGTTGAAGTTCGCCCCGACCGTCGTCAGGCACTGGCCATTCGCTGGCTGATCTCTGCGGCACGGGCGAGAAATGAAAAAACAATGGTTGAACGACTGAGCGGTGAATTGCTTGATGCATTCAACAGCCGTGGTTCTGCTGTAAAGAAACGCGAAGATACCCACCGGATGGCCGAAGCCAACCGGGCGTTCTCGCATTACCGTTGGTAGATTTGAAAGGTCGATCCCATGGCACGCAGCCATAAAATTGAGGATTATCGGAATTTCGGCATCATGGCCCACATTGATGCTGGTAAGACGACAACTACTGAGCGCGTCCTCTATTATACAGGCAAAAGTCACAAAATTGGTGAGGTCCATGATGGGGCCGCAACAATGGACTGGATGGAGCAGGAGCAAGAACGGGGGATTACGATCACCTCGGCTGCTACCACCACATCCTGGAACGGCAAACGTCTGAATATTATTGATACCCCTGGCCATGTGGACTTCACCATTGAAGTAGAACGCTCGCTGCGTGTGCTTGATGGTGCGATTGCTCTGCTGGATGCCAATGCCGGTGTTGAGCCGCAAACTGAAACAGTTTGGCGCCAGGCTGACAAGTATCAGGTGCCGCGTATGATCTTCGTCAACAAAATGGACAAGATCGGCGCTGATTTTTACAATTCGGTCAAAATGATCGAAGAGCGCCTTGGTGGCAATCCGCTGGTTATTCAACTACCAATCGGATCGGAAAATGACCTTAAGGGTTTGGTCGATCTGGTCCGGATGAAGGGCGTTATCTGGGAAGATGAAGATCTTGGTGCCAAGTTTCATGATGTGGATATTCCTGCTGATCTTGTTGATCGGGCTGCGGAATACCGCGAGAAAATGATTGAAATGGCGGTTGAGCTCGATGAAGAGGTTCTGGAAGCCTATCTCGAAGGTAACGAGCCTGACGAAGGCACTCTCAAAAAATTGATCCGCAAGGGCACCTGCGAAAATATTTTCGTCCCGATCCTTTGTGGTTCTGCGTTCAAGAACAAAGGTGTGCAGCCGCTTCTTGATGCAGTGGTTGATTATCTGCCGAGCCCGGTTGATGTGCCTTCGATTAAGGGTATCAACCCGAATACTGACGAAGACATGGTTCGCATTTCAAGCGATGATGAGCCTGTTTCAATGCTGGCCTTCAAGGTCATGAATGACCCGTTTGTTGGATCTCTCACATTTTGTCGAATTTATTCGGGTGTGATCGAGACCGGTAATTCGCTACTGAATTCTGTCAAGGACAAGCGCGAGCGTGTTGGCCGGATGTTGTTGATGCATTCAAACAGCCGCGAAGATATCAAGGAAGCTCGTGCTGGCGACATTGTTGCTCTTGCCGGTCTGAAGAATGTAACCACAGGCGACACGCTTTGTGACCAGAACAAACCAGTCATTCTGGAGCGGATGGAATTCCCCGATCCGGTTATCGAAATCGCGATTGAGCCGAAAACCAAGGCCGATCAGGAAAAGATGGGCACAGCTTTGCATCGTCTTGCGCAGGAAGACCCATCTTTCCGGGTTACGTCCGATCAGGAATCCGGTCAGACGATCATCAAGGGGATGGGCGAGTTGCATCTGGATATTCTCGTCGATCGCATGAAGCGCGAATTCAAGGTAGAGGCTAATATCGGTCAGCCTCAGGTCGCCTATCGTGAAACAATTACCAAGGCGACCAAGGTTGATTACACCCACAAGAAGCAGACCGGTGGTTCCGGTCAGTTCGCCCGCGTCAAGATGGATGTGGAGCCGAATGAGATCGGTGCCGGGTTTGAGTTTGAAAGCAAGATCGTTGGCGGTAATGTTCCAAAAGAATATATCCCGGGCGTCGAGAAGGGCGTTAACAGCGTCATGACATCTGGTATTCTCGCGGGTTTCCCAATGGTTGATGTGAAAATTACACTGACCGATGGTGCGTATCATGATGTGGATTCGAGCGTCATGGCGTTTGAGTTAGCAGCGCGCGCAGCCTTCCGCGAAGCCATTCAGACAGCTGCACCGAAATTGCTTGAGCCGATGATGAAGGTCGAAGTGGTTTCACCGGAAGAATATACCGGCGGTATTATTGGCGATTTGACATCGCGTCGTGGCCAGGTTTTGGGCCAGGACATGCGCGGTAACGCAACTGTGGTGAATGCCATGGTGCCGCTTGCAAATATGTTTGGTTATGTAAGTACGCTTCGTTCCATGAGTCAGGGACGGGCTCAGTTTACGATGCAGTTTGATCATTATTCGCGGGTGCCTCAGGCAGTCGCGGACGAGGTACAGGCAAAGTTTGCCTAAATTCGATTGGTATTTGGTAAGGCCAGAAGATAGCGGAGAAGTTTGATGGCGAAAGAGAAATTTGAGCGTAACAAGCCGCATTGCAACATTGGCACAATTGGTCATGTTGATCATGGCAAGACGACGCTGACGGCGGCGATTGCCAAGAAATACGGCGCTGGCGAGAGCGTGGACGCGATCGACAAGGCTCCGGAAGAGCGCGAGCGCGGCATTACGATTGCCACGGCGCATGTTGAATATGAAACGGAAAACCGCCATTACGCGCATGTTGATTGCCCGGGCCACGCGGACTACGTCAAGAACATGATCACGGGTGCGGCGCAAATGGATGGCGCTATCCTTGTTGTCAATGCTGCGGACGGTCCGATGCCTCAAACTCGTGAGCACATCTTGCTTGCGCGCCAGGTTGGCGTGCCGGCTCTGGTTGTTTTCCTCAACAAAGTCGACCAGGTCGATGATGAAGAATTGCTTGAGCTTGTTGAGATGGAAGTGCGCGAATTGCTCACCTCTTACGAATTCCCCGGCGATGATATTCCAATCATCAAGGGCTCGGCTCTGGCAGCCGTGGAAGGCCGCGATCCTGAGATTGGTGAGAATTCGATTGTAGCATTGATGGAAGCTGTTGATACTTATATCCCGCAGCCAACGCGCGAAAAAGACAAGCCGTTTCTGATGCCGGTTGAGGATGTGTTTTCAATCTCTGGCCGCGGCACGGTTGCCACAGGCCGGATCGAACAGGGTGTGGTTAATGTCAATGACGAGATCGAGATTGTCGGCATTAAAGACACAACCAAGACAATCGTGACCGGCGTTGAAATGTTCCGCAAGCTGCTGGATAGCGGCGAAGCCGGCGACAATGTTGGCGTGCTACTCCGTGGTACCAAGCGTGAGGAAATTGAGCGCGGCCAGGTTCTTTGTAAGCCAGGCAGCATCACGCCGCACACCAAGTTCACGGCGGAAGCGTATATCCTCTCGAAGGATGAAGGCGGAAGACACACGCCGTTTTTCACCAATTACCGGCCGCAGTTTTACTTCCGCACGACGGATGTGACCGGCGAGGTCAAGCTGCCTGAGGGCACGGAAATGGTGATGCCCGGCGATAACATCAACAATGTTGAAGTGACGCTGATCGCACCGATTGCGATGACCGAAGGTCTGCGCTTTGCGATCCGCGAAGGCGGCCGCACGGTTGGTGCCGGCGTTGTTTCGAAGATTATTGAATAGG
>JAJFHA010000013.1 GCA_021775875.1 Hyphomicrobiales bacterium
CGCACCAGCCCGGCAGAGGCCAAAATACAATCGAGCCGGGTCAGGGTCACCATCTCGATGATTGTGTTGATACCCCGCCCTTCCTCGCCAACCAGCCAACCCAGGGCATCGCGAAACTCCACTTCGGAAGATGCGTTCGAACGATTGCCCAACTTGGATTTCAGACGCAAAAAATGCAGCCCGTTCAACGCGCCATCATCAAGCACCCGTGGTGTCAGGAAACAGCTTAAGCCTTTGGGCGTTTGGGCCAGAATTAGAAACGCGTCACACATCGGCGCGGACATGAACCATTTATGGCCATTGATCAGAAATTCGCCCAAAGCGCCGCCAGAAGCAACGGCGCTGGTTGTGTTGGCACGCACATCCGTACCGCCCTGTTTTTCCGTCATCCCCATGCCGATCGTTACCGATTGTTTCTCGTCCAGATGAACGAGACGCTTGTCATAGGTCCGGTTGAGAATTTTCGGCACCCAACGCTTGGCCAAATCTGGATTTTTTAGCAAAGCCGGTACAGCGGCGTTGGTCATGGTGATCGGGCAAACATGTCCCGGCTCGACCTGGTTCATTAAATAGATGCCAGCGCCCCGGGCAACGGCGGCTCCGGTCATATCCTTGTCGGTTTGCTCCAGATGATCCCAGACACTGCAATGCAGCCCCTGCGCCATACTAAGCGTCATGAAGTCATGATAACTTGGATGAAAGTCGACCCGGTCGACGCGATGCCCCTTACGGTCGAAGGTGACCAACTCAGGTGTGTGCTTGTTGGCCAGCTCGGCATTCACAAAGGTCTCTGCCTTCCCAAGCCTCTCACCAAAGGCCGTCAGAGTCCCGAGCGCCTGCTCAGCATCGCCTCTTTTGATCGCCTCGATCAGGATTGGATCACTATCCAGCAAATTATAATCCACCAGATCAGGTGACTGGTTGAAAACCTCGTGGGTGGCGTTTTGTTTGGTCATGGCATGTCCGAACATTGAAATTTTGAACAGTTTAGCACAGGAAATTCGCCAAGCCGCTTGCTGGAATCGCGAAATACACCTATAGGTCCGATTTTAATGACTGCGCTCACAAATCATACCCTGGACGATTTCCCCCACCGCCACCTGTTGGGTATCGAAGAATTATCCGCTCCCGACATAATATATCTGCTGGATCTCGCCGAGCGCCAGGTCGAAATCGGCCGCAAGGTTGAGAAAAAAACCAACATTTTGCGTGGCCGCACCCAGATCAATCTGTTCTTTGAAGCCTCCACCCGGACCCAATCATCCTTCGAGATTGCCGGAAAGCGCCTTGGTGCCGACGTCATGAATATGTCGGTCGCGTCCTCTTCGGTCAAAAAGGGCGAAACCCTGCTCGATACGGCTTCAACCCTGAATGCCATGAACCCTGATATTCTGGTCGTCCGCCATCAATCAGCCGGCGCGGTACATCTGCTCGCCCAAAAAGTGGAATGTTCGGTTGTGAATGCCGGTGATGGCGCGCATCAACACCCGACCCAGGCCCTGCTCGACGCCCTGACCATCCGTCGCCACAAGGGACGGCTGGATAATCTCATCGTGGCTATTTGCGGCGACATTCGCCACAGCCGGGTGGCGCGATCAAATATCCTGTTGCTCAATCTGCTCGGCGCACGGGTGCGGGTTATCGCACCATCGACGCTTCTGCCCGCTGCCGTGGAACGCCTCGGTGTTGAAGTTTTCACTGATATGCGCGAAGGGCTGGAAGACGCAGATATTGTCATGATGTTGCGGCTTCAACATGAACGCATGGGTGGCTCATACGCCCCATCGGTGCGAGAATATTTCCATTTTTTCGGGCTCGACGAAGATAAGTTGTCTTACGCAGCCGACGACGCGCTGGTTATGCATCCGGGGCCGATGAATCGCGGTGTCGAGATTGATTCCGCCATCGCGGACGGTCCTCGCAGCCTGATCCGCGAACAGGTTGAAATGGGCGTTGCGGTTCGCATGGCCGTATTGCAAGTTCTCGGACAGGCACACACATGACCCCAACCGGATCAAAAGCCAACGGCGACCAGCCCCGCAATATCTTGTTCCACAATGCCCGCGTAGTTGATCCCGCTCAAGAGCTTGATATTGCGGGCGGTGTTTTAGTCCAGGACGGCAAAATCACCGCCGTTGAAGCCGGCTTGAACGCCGCTCCCGAAGGCACCGAACTGGTAAATTGCGGTGGCAAATTGATTTGCCCCGGTCTGATCGACATGCGGGTCTTTACCGGGGAACCTGGCGCTGAACATCGCGAAACCCTGGCAACAGCCAGCCACGCCGCAGCCGCTGGTGGTGTCACCACCATGATCTGCATGCCGGATACCGACCCGGTTATCGATGATATCGCGTTGGTTGATTTTGTTATGCGCCGCGCCAGAGATACAGCCATCGTCAGGGTTTTACCGATGGCTGCAATCACGCGCGGCCTGCACGGCAAAGAAATGACCGAAATCGGCCTGCTTTCTGAGGCAGGAGCCGTTGGATTTACCGACGGGCGCAACACAATCACCAACGCCCAGGTCATGCGCCGCGCCATGACCTATGCCAGAGATTTCGACGCCGTAATCGCCCATCAGACCGAAGACCCGGACCTCAAGGGCGACGGCGTCATGAATGAAGGTGAAACATCTTCACGTCTGGGTCTGATCGGTATTCCGGTTGAAGCAGAGACCGTAATTGTAGACCGCGATCTCCATCTGGCCGAACTCACATCATCAAAATATCACGCTGCCAAAATATCCTGCGAAAAATCCCTTGATGCGATATCGCGCGCCAAAAATCGGGGCGTATCGGTTACCTGCGGTGTCAGCATCAACCATCTATGCCTGAACGAACATGATGTGGGGGCGTATCGGACGTTTCTGAAAATGTCGCCGCCGCTCCGTGCCGAAAGCGACCGGGCCGCAATGGTTCAGGGGGTTGCCGATGGCCTGATCGATGTCATTGTTTCCTCTCACGATCCCCAGGACGTTGAAACCAAACGCCACCCCTTCGCCGAAGCCGCCGACGGCGCGGTGGGTCTTGAAACACTGCTCTCCGCAGCGCTCCGGATGGTCCATAGCGGGGATTGTGAATTACGAGAGGTCCTTGCCTGCATGACCATCAATCCGGCCAAAATATTGGGTCTTGATGCAGGAACCCTGATACCGGGCCGCCCCGCAGACCTGATTTTAGTGGATGCCGATCTGCCTTGGGCCGTAAAAGAACAGGAATTGCACTCCCGGTCGAAAAACACCCCGTTTGAGGGCGACAGGTTTTTAGGCCGTGTATTGCGCACACTGGTTGCCGGGCGCACAGTCTACGATTAGTCTAAGGCTATTCTAGTCTCAGGCTATTCGATTAATCAAACTGATTGCAGCCAATGCCCGATCCCATCAACTGGTCTCTCTCCATGCCGTATTTTGCTGCAGCACTGGTTTTCGGATATCTGCTCGGTTCCATCCCGTTTGGCCTGTTGATCACCCGGTTTGCCGGTCTCGGCGATATCCGCAATATCGGGTCCGGTAATATCGGCTCCACCAACGTCTTGCGTACTGGTAACAAGGGCCTCGCGGCACTCACACTTATATTGGATATTCTGAAAGGCACTCTCGCCGTTCTAATCGCCGGGCTATACGGACCTGATGTGGCAATCATCGCGGGCCTTGGCGCATTCCTCGGACATCTGTTTCCGGTTTGGCTCAAATTCAAGGGCGGCAAAGGCGTCGCGACTTTTCTTGGTATTCTGTTGGCCCTTTGTTGGCCCATGGCTTTGGTTTTTGTCGCCACCTGGATCGCTGTCGCCGCCTTGTTCCGCTTTTCCTCGCTGGCAGGCATGACAGCCGCAATCGTCGCACCTTTGGGATTACGTTTTTTTGAACAATATCAGGCCAGTGAGTTATTCTTTCTGCTCGCCATTCTGATTTTGTGGGCGCACCGGGAAAATATTTCACGTCTCCTCAAGGGAGACGAATCCAAAATTGGGCAATCAAACTCGTGATTCAGCGCAGGACCCTAAATCACGACTACCAGAACCATGACGGATACGAGTTATCCAATTCGCAAAAACTGGCCTGGCTGCGCCTGATCCGCTCCGAAAATGTGGGACCAATCAGCTTTCGCGCCCTGATCAACAGATATGGCGGGGCGGCTGAAGCTCTCGAAGCACTACCCGAACTATCGGCCAAAGGCGGCATGCGCCGCCAAATCCGCATCTGCCCGGAAGACCAGGCCGAAGCAGAAATGGATGCGGCCCTGAACGAAGACCTCACCCTGATCGCCCTGGGGGAGCAGGGTTACCCGTTTCTGCTGCAACATATTGACGATGCACCGCCGCTTTTATTCGTCCGCGGTAAAACAGATTTGTTGCCAAGTCCGGCAATCGCGATTGTCGGGTCAAGAAATTGCTCTGTCGCTGGAGCCCGGCTTGCGACTGAATTTGCTGCCGGCCTGGCAGAAGCTGGCTTGACAATTGTATCAGGGCTGGCGCGCGGCATCGACGCCGCAGCTCATCAGGCAACTTTGTCGTATGGAACAATTGCCGTATTGGCGGGCGGAGCCAATACAGTTTATCCCGATAAACATGTGGAGCTTGCAGCTAAAATTGCAGAAACCGGAGCGCTGATATCGGAAATGCCGATTGGCCACCTTCCCCGCGCCCGCGATTTCCCCCGAAGAAACCGCATCATTTCTGGAATTGCAATCGGCACCCTCGTGGTTGAAGCTGCAACCCGGTCCGGGTCATTGATCACCGCGCGGCTCGCTGGCGAACAGGGGCGTGATATTTTCGCGATCCCCGGCTCCCCGCTTGATCCCAGAACCGAAGGCGCGAACCGATTGCTCAAACAAGGCGCTCAATTGGTGACATCCGTGGAGGACATTCTGGAAACAATTGCACCACAATTGGAAGAGCCTGACTTGCTTCTTAATCACGCAGCAGGCCAGAACAGGCTGGAAACAGAAAAACATGAATGGCAGGAACCAAGCGAACCAAGTGATGATGACCGGGAAAGAATCGTGCAGTCCCTGAGCCTGACGCCAGTGACAAATGACGAAATCATTCGACAATGCGATGTGCCAACCGGAACCGTCATTTCAGTATTGATGGAACTGGATATTGCCGGGCGCATCGAACGCCATCCGGGACAGCGCGTCTCTCTTATATGAAACTTACGGTGAAGATTTTCTGGTGATAATTGTGGTTTCCTCGTAAACCAGATCAAGCAGGTAGGCCAGAAACGCTAAATTTGACTGGTCCGCTAACTGGCGCAAACCAATCACCATATCGCCGATATATTCCGCCGTTACTTGGGGATCACTGGAAGAAATATCAGTTTCTGATATCTCTGAAACTTGCATTTTCCTGGATTCGGAACTAACCGGCATGATCCCTTGGCCTCCTCAGACAACATATTTCTGTTCGCGCATCTATACAGAAAAAACAGACCTAATTCCATACCGGTTGTAACACAAAAAGTTTACTCTACTATAAGTTGTATAATCGATTTTTAAAGGAATTGCAGGTTTACCATTGTTTTCCAAGCTCGCTCAGACTAAATGGCCGCGGTGACCTGTGCTGGGTTTTGGCCCAAACACAATCATTGCATATGTTGAAAAACAGTATTGAACCGGGAATTAAATGAACGTCGTTATCGTAGAATCGCCTGCCAAGGCCAAGACAATCAACAAATACCTAGGCTCCGACTATGAGGTTTATGCCTCTTTCGGTCATGTCAGGGATTTGCCGCCGAAGGATGGCTCTGTGCGTCCTGACGAAGATTTTGCCATGACCTGGGATGTGGATGCCAAGGCCCGCAAACGGATGAACGAAATTGCCAGCGCGGTAAAATCGTCTGACCGCTTGATTCTAGCGACCGACCCGGACCGCGAAGGTGAAGCCATATCCTGGCACGTTCTTGAATACCTGCGTCAGAAAAAAGTTCTCGGTGACAAGCCCGTCGAACGCGTTGTCTTTAACGCCATTACCAAAACCGCCATCCTCGACGCGATGTCTCATCCGCGCGAAATTGATGAGCCGCTGGTCGACGCCTATCTCGCGCGCCGTGCGCTGGATTATCTTGTGGGTTTTACCCTGTCGCCGGTACTCTGGAGAAAATTACCGGGTGCCCGCTCCGCTGGCAGGGTGCAATCTGTGTCCCTGCGTCTTGTCTGCGACCGGGAAAAGGAAATCGAAACATTTATATCACGCGAATATTGGTCAATTGTCGCCAACCTGAATAATCAGGAAGACAAACCATTCGACGCCAGACTTGTCTCTCTCGAAGGCGAAAAACTCGACCGCTTTGCAGTACCAAACGGCGAAAAAGCAGAAGCAATCAGAGCTTCGATAGAAGCCGGATCATTCACCGTTAAATCCGTTGATACAAAGCCGCAAAAACGCCACCCCGCGCCGCCATTCACAACCTCTACGCTGCAACAGGAAGCGTCGCGCAAGCTCAATTTTGCCGCAGCCCACACAATGCGGCTCGCCCAACGCCTGTATGAAGGCATCAATATTGGCGGCGAGACCGTTGGCTTGATCACCTATATGCGGACCGACGGCGTGCAAATCATTCCCGAAGCTGTTGATGCTTGCCGCGATGTCATTGGCGGCGAATATGGTTCGCGCTATCTGCCGGAAAAACCCCGCTTCTATAAAACCAAAGCGAAAAACGCGCAGGAAGCTCATGAAGCCGTCCGCCCAACATCTCTCTCCCGTCTGCCCAAGGACGTGGCAGGCGCATTGGATCCGGAACAGGCAAAGCTCTACGAATTGATCTGGAAACGCACCATTGCCAGCCAGATGGCCAGCGCCGAGATGGAACGGACCACAATCGAAATTGCCGGACCGGGTGGCGATGACCGCGAAATTGGCCTGCGCGCCACCGGCACAGTTATGGCCTTTGACGGTTACCTGACCCTGTATCAGGAAGGCACCGACGACGAGGAAGACGAAAAAAGCACCCGCCTGCCCCGCGTCAATAATGGCGAAACTCCAAAAATCAACAACGTTGCCGCCAATCAGCACTTCACCGAGCCGCCGCCACGCTACACCGAAGCGACTCTGGTCAAGCGGATGGAAGAACTTGGCATCGGCCGCCCATCCACCTTCGCTTCCACTTTGTCGGTGCTGCGCGAACGCGATTATGTGCGCCTTGATAAAAAGCGCCTCATTCCCGAAGGCAAGGGTCGGCTGGTAACCGCATTCCTTGAAAATTTCTTCCCGCGCTATGTGGAATATGATTTCACCGCCGATCTGGAGGAAAAGCTCGACCTTGTCTCAAACGGCGAAATTGAATGGAAAGATTTGTTGCGCGAATTCTGGACCGCATTTTCGGAAACCGTCGATGGCACCAAAGAATTACGCATAACTCAAGTCCTGGATGCCCTCAACGAGAGCCTCAAAGAGCATGTTTTCCCGATACCAGAGGATGGCGGCGACCGGCGCGCCTGCAAATCCTGCGAAGGCGGTCAGCTCAGCTTGAAAGTCGGCAAATTTGGAGCCTTTATCGGCTGTTCCAATTATCCCGAATGTCGTTTTACGCGCCAGCTTGGTTTGGCCGATAGCGATCAGAATAAAGCCGCTGAAAGTGACAAGGTTCTTGGCAACGATCCAGACTCTGATGAAGAGATCATGCTTAAAAACGGCCGGTTCGGGCCTTATGTTGAGCGCAAGGCCGAAGACGAGAAAAAACCGCAACGCGCTTCCATCCCAAAAGGTCTGGACCCTGACACTGTCGATCTTGAGCAGGCCCTGCAATTGCTCTCACTTCCCCGCGAAGTTGGCCTCCATCCGGAATCCGGCAACATAATCACAGCAGGTCTTGGGCGGTACGGACCGTTTGTTTTGCACGATGGCAAATATGCCAACCTTTCAAGCTGGGAAGAAGTGTTCAGCGTCGGTATCAACCGCGCTGTTACGGTTTTAGCCGAAAAGAAAGAACGCGGCGGACGCGGTGCAACAGCCAAATCTCTGAAAGACCTGGGCGATCACCCTGATCTGGGCGGCAAAATGCAGGTCCTTGATGGCCGCTACGGCCCCTATATCAAGCACGGCAAAATCAACGCCACCCTTCCCAAAGGCGTCGCGCCGGAAGAAGTAACGGTGGAGCAAGCCGTCACTTTGATTGCTGAAAAAGCAGCCAAAGGCAGCGGTCGCCGCAAAAAGGCCAAGAAGTGATTTCCCAAATGATATGTCTGCGTAAGATGCGCAATGGCAGATAACGACCACACATCTGAATCGGGCATTCCTTCTCGGAAAGAAATTCTGGAATTCATCCGTGAACATGACGGGCATGTTGCCAAACGCGATATCGCACGGGCTTTCAATATCCGTGGCAACAAAAAAATCGCTCTCAAACGTTTGCTGAAAGACATGGCTGGTGACGGCCAGCTCTCGCGCAAATCCAAACACATTGCCGAAGTTGGCACCCTGCCCCGGGTCTCCGTTCTTGAAATTACCGGACGCGACAACGACGGTAATCTGGTCGCAACACCTGTGGAATGGCGCGAAGACGAACAGGGACGTCCGCCGCTAATCAGCATCATATCGCAACGCTCGCGCGGCAAAGGCCGGACTCGGGAAACCGCGGCCGGCATCGGAGATAGAGTTCTCGCAAAATTATCCCGCCAATCAGGTAAATCAACTGACGGCCGCCCCCAATATTCAGGCCAAATCATTCGCCGAATCGGTCGAGCCGCTAATCTCCAACTGGGAGTTTTCCGTTCCCTCCCCGATGGCGGCGGGTTTATCGAGCCTGTTGTTAAAGGCGCGATGCGGGAAATGAATGTGGAACCCCACAATATCGGGGATGCCGAACCGGGCGAATTGGTGACGGTTGAGCCGTTGAAAAGCGGTCGCTTTGGCCCATCAAAAGCCAAAGTGATCAAACGCCACGGCCTGGCTGACGGAGAAAAAGCCGCAAGCCGCATCGCAATCGTCCAGTTTTGCATCCCGGATATTTTTCCTGATGCCGCTCTCGCCGAAGCTGAAAAAGCTAAATTCGTCAAAAACGACAAACGCCAGGACTGGCGCGATCTGCCGCTGATCACAATCGATCCGGCAGACGCCCGCGACCACGATGACGCCGTTTTTGCGGCGCCTGATGAAAGCGGCACCAATCAGGGCGGATGGATTGTCACTGTCGCCATCGCCGATGTCTCCGCTTATGTCACACCCTCCAGCGCCATGGACCAGGAAGCCCTCAAACGCGGGAATTCAGTTTATTTCCCCGACCTTGTTGTGCCCATGCTGCCTGAGCGCATTTCAAATGATCTTTGCAGCCTGCGCGAACATGAAGACCGCCCGGCCATGGCGGTACAGATGGTTTTCGACCAAGACGGGCAAAAGATATCGCATCAATTCCACCGGATACTGATGCGCTCCCACGCAAAATTATCTTACCAGCAGGCGCAAGCCGCTATTGACGGCGAAACGGACGCCGCTCCAGCCGATATACTGGAAAACGTCCTCCAGCCGCTCTGGAGGGCTTATGGCGCATTCAAAAAGGCAAGTCTGAAGCGTGAACCGCTTAACCTTGATTTACCCGAGCGCAGGCTGGTTCTGGATGAAACCGGTGCCGTTACCAATATCCATGTGCCGCCCCGGCTGGACGCCCACCGGTTAATCGAAGAATTCATGATCCAGGCCAATGTCTGCGCTGCCGAAACGCTGGAAAAACAAAAAACACCATTGCTGTACCGGGTCCACGACACCCCGTCTCTTGCCAAAATCGAGGCGCTTGGAGAGTTTCTCGCCAGCATCGATCTAAAAGCCCCGAAGATGGGCAATCTGAGACCGGCTCACTTTAACCACATCCTCGACAAGGTGAGAGATACCGAACTGGAGCACCTGACCAGTGAAGTTGTTTTACGCAGTCAGGCGCAAGCATCATACCTGCCTTCAAATTTCGGGCATTTCGGATTGAACCTGCTGCGCTACGCCCATTTCACCTCCCCGATCCGGCGCTATGCCGACCTGATCGTCCACCGCGCCCTGATTTCAGCATTGAAATTTGGCGGCGACGGCCTGACCCAGACGATTACCGACAATCTGGATGAAATAGCAGGCAATATTTCAGACACCGAACGCCGTGCTATGAAAGCCGAACGCGCAACGATCGACCGGCTGATCGCACATCATCTCTCTGACAAGGTCGGCGTTGAATTCAAGGGCCGGATTTCAGGCGTAACCCGCTCCGGACTATTTGTAGAGTTAGACGATACCGGCGCAGACGGCTTCATTCCGGTATCAAAGCTCTCGTCAGATTATTTCATCTATGATCAATCGGCCCATACCCTTGTCGGAGACAGTACCGGTGAGACTCACCGGCTGGGCGACAAAGTTGAAGTGCGGCTTGTTGAAGCCCGACCGGTTGCAGGCGCATTGCGCTTTGACCTGATCAGCGAAGGCAGTTATTCACCTGACCACGTTCCCGGAGAAACCCGGCGCCCTAAAGGCGGTCGAAAGCAAGGTTCGCACCGAGGTGGCCCACCCCGTGGCGGACCACCTCGGTCGCGGAAAAAGCGCAGGAAATAACATGTCCGAATTGCTTTTCAGGCCATCGATCCAAAACCGCCCCGTGGGACAGGCAATCCTGACGGGCATCCGCCAGAAATGCCCAAATTGTAAAACCGCTAAGCTTTTCCGGGCCTATCTGAAACCGGTTGATGTGTGTGCCAATTGCGGTGAAGAAATTTTTCACCAGCGTGCCGACGATGCCCCGCCCTATTTCACAATTCTCATTGTGGCCCATATCATCGTACCTGCCATGCTGGTGGTTGAAAAAACCCTGCGGCCTGAGCTCTGGACCCACGCCGCCATCTGGTTGCCCCTGACTCTTGTACTCTCGCTCGCGATTTTACCACTTGCCAAAGGCGCATTAATTAATCTGCAATGGGCGTTGCGGATGCACGGATTTGATCCTGACCACCGGGAACCCGATCATCTGGACGACGAGGACTTTGAAATTGAAACCTGTTGATTCATACAAACTGCCGAAAATGCGCCATCCTTATATGCGACCAAGCGATGCCGCGACGTTGATTTTGGTCGATACAACAAAGACTGTACCAACAGTCTTGATGGGCAAGCGCCACGAGAGCCTGAAATTCATGCCGGGCAAATTCGTGTTTCCGGGTGGCCGTGTCGATCCGGTTGACAGCCGCATCAAACCGGCCCGACCGTTAGCTCCGAAAATCAGTGACCAATTGGCCCGCAGTTTGAATTCCCGAGGGAGCAAGAACAAGCCTCAAGCCCTTGCTATGGCGGCTGTTCGGGAAATGTTTGAAGAAACCGGATTGCTGATTGGCGAGGAAACAGTAACCCCGCCAAAATCCCGCGCCCCGAGCTGGCAGGCGTTTTTTGACGAAAATATTGTGCCCACTCTTGACCAGTTGATCTTTATCGCCCGGGCCGTAACCCCGCCGGGACGGCCAAGACGGTTCGACACACGGTTTTTCATGGCGGACGCCAAGATCGTGACCAAGCAGAAATTTTTGGAACCTTCGCCCACAAATGAATTGCTGGAACTGAACTGGCTGACCATCGAGGAGGCTCTGGACAAGGAACTGGCAAATATCACCCAGATCGTATTGCGCGAAATCGACGCCAGAATAAAAGGCGATACTGACCGCTCAATTCCATATTACGTCCAACGCGGCAGCACAGTTTACCGCAACGATTTATAATCCAGACGGTTCCAAACCATGTCGATGATAGCACGCATGGCCGCGCCGATATCCTGCCTCACGATCGTGGGTCTCGGCATAGGGTTGTCTATCCCCCTGCTGACGCTGGAAATGGAAGCCATGGGTATTTCCGGTCGGATGATCGGGGCCAATACTGCCGTGCCCGCAATCGCGGCCATTCTGTTGGCGCCACAAATACCAAGACTGGCCGCCCGGTTCGGAACATCAAACCTGTTATTGGCTGCATTGATAATGGCAACAATTTCGTTCGCCATGTTCATGCTCCCGATACCATTCTGGCTCTGGTTTCCCATCAGGTTTTTGTTCGGAGCAGCAATCTACGGAATATTTGTGATCTCCGAATATTGGATCAACACAGAGGTTGAAGATCACAATCGCGCCTTCATTTTGGGAATTTACGCGACAATATTATCTTTGGGGGTCGCCGCCGGGACCGCAATTTTGACGGTTACAGAACCTGGAACGCCAGGGCCTTACATTATCGGCATTTTGATTTTTTTAATTGCCATAATCCCTATTTTAATCTGGCATAGTCGGGCACCCAAAATAGCGCAGGAAGAACAGAGCAATATTTTCCGCTACCTGCTGGCGTCACCAACCTCCGCACTCGCTGCTTTCACGTTCGGTGCGCTGGAGACCGGATCATTTTCTCTTCTGGCAGTCTACGCCCTGCGCCATGGATATTCCGTAGCTGGCGCTGCCTTTGCCATTTCTATGGTGGCGATCGGTAGCGTTTTTTTTCAAATCCCGCTCGGATATATCGCAGACCGGGTTGATCGACGGTTGATCCTGATATTTTGCGGCTGTACTGGCATGGCTGGCGCTCTGTCGCTGCCCTTGATCATGAATACAGCCCTGCTTTACCCGGTGCTTGTCGCCTGGGGCGGTATTGTTGTCGGTCTGTACACAGTCGGCCTTGCTCATCTGGGCGCCAAATTCTCCGGCCCTGACCTGCTGTCTGCCAATTCCCTGTTCATTCTCATGTACGCTGTGGGAAGTCTGATCAGTCCCGCTCTCATCGGTACTGGCATGGATATCTGGAATCCGGAAGGCTATATCGGTGTCACGGTCGCGTTTATCGCGTTGTTTTTACTGGTGGCCGTTTGGCGATGGATACGCAATCCTGCAATCTGGCGACCAGCAAATAAGCGTGACAGTGCTTGACTTTTGGCTCGTGGTGCGTCATTTCCACTGCTGAAAAAGAAGTGCGACTTTCAAGATCACCAAAGACTTGAAAATCCCGCACGGAATACGTTACCAGATCAATTTTATTTCCGCAGAAAAATGCGGATTTGCAGGAATTTCAGTTATGGCAAAAGCTACTACCGTGAAAATTCGTCTCGTCAGTACCGCTGATACGGGCTTTTTTTACGTCACCAAGAAAAACGTTCGCACCATGACCGAAAAGTTTTCGATCAAGAAGTACGACCCTGTTGCGCGCAAGCACGTGGAATTCAAGGAAGCCAAGATCAAGTAGATATGTTGGCGCAGCCCGGCTGGGCTATTTAGTTCCAAAACCAGTTGAAGGCACTGCACAGCAGTGCCTTTTTTATTGGAGAGAAACTTTTGGTTGGGCAGCTCAATATATTTGATTTGTGTACCAAATTGCGTAGGGGTTGATGCCCCTCCCCGATTGCGACTAAGACCGGATAAATCATCAGGAGAAGAATATGCTGAATAAGACCGATTTTTATATCAATGGCGCGTGGACCCCACCTGCTACCCCGAACAATTTTGAAGTTATAAACCCGGCCGACGAAGTCGCTTTCGCAACTATTTCAATGGGCAGCGCTGAAGATATTGACCGCGCTGTCAAAGCTGCCCGCGCCGCGTTCCCGGCCTATGCTGCCATGAAGCCGGAAGAGCGAGTCGCACTTCTGGACAAACTTCTTGAAGTTTACAAGCGCCGCACCGATGAGATGGCTGAAGCCATTTCAAAGGAAATGGGCGCGCCGATGACATTGGCGACGCAGGCACAGTCCGCAGCGGGAATCGGAAACCTGATCGGCTTTCTTAAAGCCCTCAAAACATTCCAGTTCGAACACGACTTCAACCAAAAGGGCGAGCATATTATCCACGAACCCATCGGCGTTTGTGGTCTGATCACCCCATGGAACTGGCCCATGAACCAGATCATCCTGAAAGTAGCCCCAGCACTTGCCGTTGGTTGCACGATGATCTTGAAGCCAAGTGAAATTTCGCCTTTGTCCGCGCATCTGTTCGCCGAGATGATCGATGAGGCCGGGTTCCCTCCAGGTGTCTTCAACCTCGTCAACGGCGAAGGCCCGGTAGTTGGCGAAGCCATGTCGCGTCATCCAGGCATCGACATGATGTCGTTCACAGGCTCCGCCCGTGGCGGCACCGCTGTTGCGGTTGCTTCTGCCGCTACCGTGAAACGCGTAACCCTGGAACTTGGCGGCAAATCTCCAAACATCGTGTTTGAAGATTCAGATGTCGCCAAATCCGTCAAACGCGGTGTCATCCATTGCATGAACAATACCGGTCAATCCTGTAACGCCCCGACCCGTATGCTGGTTCACAAATCGGTCTATGACGAAGCTGTCAATATAGCCGGTGAAGTCGCCGCTAGCATTGAAGTTGGCGACCCGAGCGAAGAAGGCCGCCATATTGGACCTCTGGTCAGTCAGATGCAGTATGACAAAGTCCAGGGCTTGATCGAGACCGCGATAGCTGAAGGAGCCCGCCTTGTGACCGGCGGCACCGGACGGCCTGAAGGTTTCAACCGCGGCTATTATGTACGCCCCACCATCTTTGCTGACGTTAACAACGAGATGACGATTGCCCAGGAAGAAGTATTCGGCCCTGTCCTTGTCATGATCCCGTTCAGCGACGAGGAAGAGGCAATTTCGATCGCCAACGACACGCCGTATGGCCTTGCAGCCTACGTACAAAGCGGCAGCCAGGAACGTGCCGAGCGCGTCGCCAGACGCCTGCGTGCCGGCATGGTGCAGATCAACAGTGCCCAACGCCCGTCGGGTAGCCCATTTGGTGGCTACAAGATGTCAGGCAATGGCCGTGAAGGCGGCAAATGGGGCCTGGAGGACTTTCTTGAAGTCAAAGCCGTCAGCGGCTGGACACCGTCCGCCCCACCCGCTGAATAGTCCTTGTTTCAGACAAAAGAAAAGGCCCGCAAATTTGCGGGCCTTTTTTGTGACAAGAGTGGTCGACCGGTTTTAGCATCGTACGAGGAGGCCACTTTGCCATTCCCGGTCGACCGAACCCCACGGACCCAGGAGATGCGGCGGACCTGAGCACTCCGTAGGGTATTCTATCTTCATCGCGGAACCTGATGAGATATGGACATTTATCCTCTGCAAATCATCAAGATGATTGAAACCGCAACAAAAAACCTCCCAACCAACCTATATTGTTGCACCGCGATAGCAACAATATTAGGTCAGGCGAGACCTGGTTTCACTATTAATAATAAAAGCTTAAGGTTAACGCGCAAACCGCGTATCAGATTCTGAATCATGCAGATTTCAGGAAAAACCAACCTGAACCCTGGTTTATGCCGCGTCTGCCACCACCCGATTCCGGCCATCATTTTTTGCGGTATAAAGAGCTTCATCAGCCCGTTTGAGAATATCAGCCTGGGTATCATTATTCGATTGCAGCGCCGACAGGCCAATGGATATGGTTAAATCCAACGCATGGGTCCCACCATTCACCGAAAATGCCTTGTCTGCGACCACCCGCCTGATCCGTTCCGCCACAATATAGGCAAGCGCCACATCTGTTTCCGGCATTATGATCACAAATTCTTCGCCGCCAAAGCGGCACGCCAAATCAATGCCCCGGATATTTTTTTGCAGCCTTTTGGAAAATTCACGTAAAACCTCATCCCCAGCCCCGTGGCCATGGGTGTCGTTCACGGCTTTGAAAAAATCGATGTCTACAATCATCAACGAGAGCAATTTATCGGTTTTCTTTGCTGTCTCCAGCAAAGTGCTCAAATGGCTTTCCATATATCGGCGATTGTGAAGGCCGGTGAGCGCATCTGTCACGGCCATTTCCATATTATGCTTGAAGGTGTCAACCAGCCTATCGGTATAGCGCTTCCGCCGTATCTGGGTCCGAACCCGTGCAAACAGCTCGTTGCCGTCGATGGGACGCATCACATAATCATTGACTCCCATCTCGATGGCCCGCAACAGGCGGGCATCATCGTTAGGATCGACAATAATCAAAATCGGCAAATTCCTGGTACGATCAAGCGAGCGAATCTGGGAACAAAGTCGAAGGCCATCGAAATTCCGGAGATTCATGCTGATTATTACTAGTTCATAATCGCCTTCCGCCGCATTGAATACGGCTTGCTGCGGGTCTGGCTCAACAATGACCTCATGGTCTCCTTTCAGCATTCCAGCAATGTGCTCGTATGAGTTCGGGCGATCATCCACATACAATATCTGCCCGTTGGCAACAGGTTGGCGAAATATCAGTTCCTGTTCGTCACCAAATCCAAGGTCTTCCCCGGTGGCCACGCGGGTTTGCATTTCATCAACAAGGGTCTTGTTCCGCACCAGGCTTTTTACCCGCGTCATAATGGCAATATCGGAAACCGGCTTGGTCAGAAAATCATCGGCTCCCGCTTCAAGCCCTTTAACCTTGTCGGCTGGCTGATCCAGCGCCGTTATCATGATGACAGGCACATGGTGAGTTTTGGGGTTTGCCTTGATGCGACGGCATACTTCGAAGCCATCCATTTCTGGCATCATGACGTCCAAAAGAACAATATCGATCTGGCCGCCATCGCAAATATCGAGGGCATCAGGCCCGTTCATCGCGGTTACAACATCAAAATATTCAGCACTCAAACGTGCTTCAAGCAATTTTACATTTGCCGGCATGTCATCAACAACAAGGATACGTGCAGTCATTTTATTTTTCCGTCAGTTACGCTGAGACGAAGTGTTGGATAAGCCGGTTAGCTGGCTGGGCCAATCAATTCACCGATAGACTTTAGAAACGGTCCGACAGAAATCGGTTTGGAGATATAATCTTCGCAGCCCGCAGCCCGGATACGTTCCTCATCACCTCGCATAGCAAAGGCTGTCACCGCGATTACTGGAATTGGGGCCAGTTCCGGGTCTTCCTTGAGCCATTTGATCACATCAATTCCAGACACTTCCGGCAACTGGATATCCATGAGGATAAGGTCAGGCTTGTGTTCCCGGGCCAGTTCCATAGCGTTGATACCGTTGGTGGATTTTAATGTGCCATATCCATGCGCCGACAAAAGGTCATGAAACAGCTTCATATTAAGCTCGTTATCTTCCACGATCAGTACAGTTTTGGCCATTGTCTCAAGCCCCTTACCCACACGTCACAGGCCATGTTTTGAACCTGTTTTTCGCGTCCAGAATATGCGGACAGCTCTAATCCCTGGTGCCATTGGACGTTAAAGATGTAACCAAGAGTTTAATCTGAAGCCCACAACAGGTATTTTTACTTCAAAAATAGTGAGATAAATTAAATTCAGATTTTGGGATTTGCAGAATAAATAGAGGTGGACACTGGTTTGAACCGTGAATTAGCTGAAGAATACGCATTAAAAGCATTACATTTCATTGGGGCAGAAAATGACCGTTTGGACAGATTTATGGCGCTGTCAGGCCTCGACCCCGATACCATGCGGGAAGCAGCGGCGAACGATTCGTTTCTTGCCGCTATCCTGGAATATCTGATGGGCGACGAATCGCTTCTTCTGGTTTTCACCAGCGATATCGGAGTGCCGCCGGAAACTGTTAAAGCCGCCTGGGCAAGCCTGGCAAGAAACCCCCATGAAATTTGAACCCGGATCATGACCAGTAACAGCCAACTTGATGCAACGACGCGAGCACAAATTGACGCGCTGGATTTAACCCCCCAGCCCTTGATCATCTGCGACATGGACGAGGTATTGTTGAATTTTGTCATCGCCCTCGAAGGTCACCTGGACCGCAACGGCTTTTGGCTGGACAAGCAGTCTTTCGCCCTGAACGGCAACATAAAATATAATGGCGGCCATGATCCGGCAGATACCGATCAGGTCCGTGAATTGATTTATACATTCTTTGCCAACGAGACCGCCAACATGACCCTTGTCCCCGGTGCACGCGAGGCGTTGACAACTCTAGCTGATCATGCCGAAATCGTATTCCTCACCAACATGCCAGACATCTACCGTGACGCCCGGCTGGAAAACCTGAACGGCCACGGCATCTATCATCCAGTGGTGACAAATTCCGGCCCCAAGGGCCCTGCGGCAATTGAAATTGCCCGCAAAGCCGGTGAACCGGTTTTCTTTCTTGATGATACACCGGGCAATATCAAATCCGTAAAAGCCGCATTGCCGGAAGCCCACGTTATCCATTTCATCGCTGATCCTGATTTTGCAAGTCTGGTGGAAAAAATCGATGGTATTTCGCTGCGCTCCAGCGACTGGCAGGAAACCCATAAACATATCCATTCAATTCTGGATGGGTCCAAGGGGTGACCATCGACCATTCTATTGGCATCGATCTTGGCGGAACGAAAATATCCGGAATTATTCTCGGCACCGCGCCGGAGCCATTAGCCAAAATTCGCATCACTGCTCCCAAAGGACATTACCGCGAGACCCTGAATACAATCCGCGATATTGCAAATCGCCTTGAACAAGAAGTAGGATTTCAAGTTCCGCTCCCGGTGGGCATCGGGGTCCCCGGGTCGATATCGCCAAAAGATAATTGCCTGCAAAATGCAAATTCCGTTTGGCTGAATGGCAAACCGATCCTTGAAAATT
This sequence comes from Hyphomicrobiales bacterium, assembly GCA_021775875.1. Lineage (GTDB taxonomy): Bacteria > Pseudomonadota > Alphaproteobacteria > Rhizobiales > NORP267 > NORP267. The sequence goes on from JAJFHA010000013.1 coordinate 18,484, forward strand.
TGCAAGAAGTGCTGGACCGTCCGGTACGGTTGGCAAATGACGCAAATTGCTTCGCCATTTCGGAATATACAGACGGTGCCGGGAACGGCGCCAAAACCCTGTTTGGTGTCATTATAGGAACCGGTTGCGGTGGTGGCATTGTCAGAAACGGCAGCATCATCGATGGCCCTCGCGGAATTGGCGGCGAATGGGGCCACAATCCACTGCCCTGGCCAACTATGGAAGAAGTGCCCGGCCCCAAATGCTGGTGCGGCCTGAACGGATGTCTTGAGACATGGATATCAGGCCCCGCACTGGAAGCTGACTATTTTGGAGAAACCGGAAAGCAATTGTCTGCCGAACAGATCGCCGCTGCATCAGACAATCAAACAGCAATACTTTGTCTGGGTCGCCATGCCAACCGGCTTGCCCGTGGCCTGGCCAGCGTCGTCAACATGATTGACCCCGATATCATTGTGCTTGGTGGTGGGCTCTCAAATATGCCGCACCTATATTCACGATTGCCTGAATTGATGGCGCGGCATATCTTTGCAACAGACAAATCGGTAGATATTCGCCCACCACTTCACGGTGATGATAGCGGCGTTAGAGGCGCAGCCAGATTATGGCGTCAGAGCTAGACCCAAACCATTCGGAAGACTATCCGGACAGGATGCACAATTGTCTGTGCCGGGAATGTTCAAATTTATACGAGGCTGAACCGGCACAAAACAACGGCCAAAGGTGTCCGGTTTGTGCCAGCCCGCGTGTAATTGAGCATCCTGAAATCACAACCCTGTCGATCGCCCATATCGATTGTGATGCGTTTTATGCCAGTGTTGAAAAGCGCGATAACCCGGACATTCGCGACAAACCCGTCATAATCGGTGGCGAGCAACGGGGCGTCGTTGCCGCCGCCTGCTATATTGCGCGAACCTACGGCATTCGCTCTGCCATGCCCATGTTCAAGGCGAAGCGCGCTTGCTCTGAAGCAATTATCATTCCGCCCGATATGGCAAAATACTCGCGCGTCGGTCGTGAAATCCGCGAGATGATGCGGGAAATCACCCCGCTCGTAGAACCGATTTCCATCGACGAAGCGTTCCTGGATTTGAACGGGACCGAGCGCATGCACAATGCCTGCGCCGCCCAAACCCTCGCTACTTTGGCTCGGCGCATCGAAGCCGAAGTGGGAGTCACGGTGTCGGTCGGATTGAGCCATAATAAATTTCTGGCAAAAATCGCGTCCGATCTGAAAAAACCACGAGGTTTTGCCTTGATCGGGAGAGCGGAAACCAAAGCCTTTCTCAATGACAAGCCAATCGGCATTATCTGGGGTGTCGGCAAGGTCACGCAAAAAAAACTGATCAAGGGAGGTGTTCGCACAATTGCTGATTTGCGCCAGCTTGATTTGGCAACGCTGACCACAAAATTCGGTGTGCTGGGATCTAGATTGCATAATCTCGCACGCGGCAAAGACACAAGGACAGTCAACCCGCATCAAGATACCAAAAGCGTCTCCAGCGAGACCACATTCAATACTGATATTTCGAATTCAAATGATCTCGAGCGTCATCTATGGATGCAATGCGAGCGAACCTCGGCCCGGCTTAAAGCGGCCAATCTATCAGGTGTAACCATTACCCTGAAAATGAAAACCGCGCGATTCCAAACGGTGACCCGCCGCATAACGCTGAAATCTCCAACCAGCCTCGCTGACACGATCTTCAAACAAGCCGCAATGCTGCTCGCGCGTGAACCCGCTGGCACTGAATACCGTCTGATCGGCGTTGGCGTTTCGGGGTTGATAGAAGGGATACGCACGGACCCGGTCGATTTTCTCGACCCATCTGCTGCCCGTCAGGCAAACCTTGAATTGGCAACGGACAAACTCCGCTCAAAATTCGGCAAGAATGTTGTTGGCAAAGGCCGCGCCCTGAAACGATAGGCTCAGCCGACCGCGAAGCCGCTCAATCGTCGCATGGATATTGATCCAGGAACTCGATATCAATTAAACTTGCCCGTAAAACAATATCACCGTAATCGATCAGAATATTGGTGCTGACACCGTTGCGAAACAAATCAAAAGACAATTGATATGCCGGAACCTGTTCGCCACCCTCATCCTTGTCGAAATATGCCAGCGAGACCGGCCAGTAAATCTTGCCCCTGAGAGGCTCGGCACCGCTTACGCCCTCAATATCACTGCGTGACGGCAAACCCATAACCGCATTCGTGGCATAAACCTTGTCGCCCGTATCTGATCCGTCGAAGACATCACGCTGTAAAAATCGCACGCCCCGCTCCGCCTGATCAATCATCAGAGCCATATGCTCAGTTGGAAACAAAACCTCTTTCGGGATTTCAAATTGTTTCTCTTCAGGAATATCCAGGTCAATCATGATACCCGGCCCGTCCCCACGCGCCGCATCGCCGCCTGACGACAGCGATAAATTACCGTCAAGATATTGCCGCATGTTGAACCGGAACGACATACCATTACCGGATTCCCACGTTGTTGATTGCACATCCGTCGTGGTGGAATTTCCATTCTGTCGCTGATACCGGGTAAAAAATCGCATGTTCAGGGTAAACCCCTGACACGCATCGCCATCAAATTCGAGGACCACACGACCGGTTGCAGAAACGGCACTTGACTGGCCTTCAACATGTTCGGTGACCACGTCGTAAACTGCGCGGTGAGCCACAAGTTCAGCCGCCACCAGATCAGTCGGCATCAACAGGAACGCCGTAGAGCCAACCATAACAGCCAGAGACGGTATTGGCCGCCACGAAAACACATCGACAAAAACACTAAATCCCAGAGAAAAAACAAATTTCGATGATTTTGTCACTGTCTTCCTGGTCCCTGTCCTATTACAATAGGTGCCTGGCTCTGCTTCTATTGGAGCAGCATATTGGAGCACTTCCCCGTCCATACAACAATACGATTTTTCTGGTGATTTCTTTAAATGATTGAAACTGCTAAAGCACGGATTTTGGTGACCCGAAAATTACCCCCCGCAGTAGAAACGCGGCTTGGCCAATCCTTTACCTCCACTTTCAATCCGGATGATACACTCCCAACGTCTGAAAGCCTCGCACAGATGAGCGCAGGTTATGACGCCTTGCTGGTCTGCTCGACAGAAAAACTTGGCAAAGAGGTTATCGATGCACTACCGGATACCATCCGTATTATCGCAACTTTTTCCGTTGGCACTGATCATATCGATATCGCTGCAGCGGCAGCGCGTGGCATTGTTGTAACCAATACGCCCGACGTCCTGACAGACGCAACGGCTGATATAGCGATGCTGCTTATGCTCGGCGCTGCACGCGGCGCTTATGATGGCGAGCGCACAGTGCGCGAAGACCGTTGGGATGTATGGTGCGCTACCCACCCGCTCGGGGTCCAGGTAACAGGAAAAACCGTTGGCATTCTAGGCATGGGACGCATCGGCAGAGCCTTCGCCAAGCGCGCCCGGGGGTTTGATATGAAAATTCTCTATCATGGCCGCAATCGCCTCGATCCTTCGTTGGAAAACGGTGAGGAATTCGACGAAAATCTCGACGACATGCTGGCGCGTTCAGATTTTCTTTCGATCCATTGCGCCTCGACGCCTACAACGCGCGGCCTGATCAACGCCACCAGCATCGCAAAACTTCCTGACGGCGCGGTAATTGTGAACACCGCTCGTGGCGATATCATTGATGATGATGCCCTTATTTCTGCGCTCAAATCGGGTAAATTGGCGGCTGCCGGTCTTGATGTATTCAACAACGAGCCGAATATTGATCCGCGCTACCGTGAGCTGGAAAATGTTTTTCTGCTGCCCCATCTGGGCAGCGCCACAATTGAAACCCGCGATGCCATGGGATTTCGCGCAATCGATAATCTTGAAGCATTCTTTTCCGGGGGAATTCCTCGCGACATCGTATCCGCATAACAGGCTCATTTTTACAAGGAGAAACAAATGTCTGAAACACCTGAAGATCGATTGAAAAATATGGGGCTGGAACTACCGAAAGCATCTGGCGCCGCTGGAAATTACGTCCCATATGTTATTACCGGAAATCAGCTTTTCATTTCAGGCCAGGGACCAGTTGGACCAAATGGTTTTGAATATACTGGCAAAATCGGAGACACCAAAACCCTTGAAGACGGCCAGGCCGCAGCCCGCCTGACCGCACTCAACCTGCTCGCCCAGGCTAAAGCCGCAGCAGGTGGTCTTGATCGCATCGTTCGCTGCGTCAAGCTTGGCGGTTTTGTTAATTGCATGCCTGATTTTGCCGATCAGCCCCAGGTCATCAATGGCGCGTCAGACCTGATGGTCGAAGTCTTGGGTGAAGCCGGATACCATTCGCGGTTCGCCGTTGGCGTGGCAAACCTGCCCTTCGACATGACAGTGGAAATTGATGCCGTTTTTGAGATAAAGACAGACTGAAGACATTCTTGAGGCATCAATCTATGTCGCGTTTAAATTGGCTGACATCCCGTCCTGTAGCCCATCGCGGGCTGCACGACGCGGGTGCTGGCATCATAGAAAACACCCGCTCGGCGATCATAGCTGCGCTTGACGCTGGCTATGCCATTGAAGTCGACCTTCAGGCGTCCGCTGATAATAAAGCCATGGTGTTTCATGATTTCTCGCTCAACCGATTGACTGATACAAACCGGTTTCTCAGCGAACTCACCGAAGCCGAACTCAAACAGGTTAAATTTAACGACACCGCCGACCGGATGATGTCGCTGGAAGATCTCCTTAATCTGGTCCATGGCCGGGTTCCTGTTCTTCTGGAAATCAAAAACCTCGAAGCCAATATCGGCCCTCTTGAAGAAGAGATTGTCAGGGTTCTAAAATCCTATAGCGGTCATGTAGCGGTCATGTCCTTCGACCCCAAAGTAGTGGGCCAGTTCCGCAAACTGAACCCCGACCTTCCGCGCGGAATTGTTTCTGAAGATTTTCGCGATGACAATAAATGGGGCATGTTGACCAGGCTCCAGCGGTTTCAGTTACGCAACATGCTGCACTGGATCCGCGCCAAACCTGATTTTGTCGCTTATGGCATTCACAGCCTGCCCTGCGTCGCGCCGATGGTTGTGAGGTTCATTTTGTGGAAACCAGTTCTGACATGGACCGTCCGCACCAAAGCCGAGCGTCAGCGCGCCCGAATTTTTGCAAATAACATCATTTTTGAAAATTTCAGGCCGTGACCGGATAACGCACCCACGGAAAAGAAACAGATGAGCGGGCAGGAACAAATTCAGGTTCATATAGAACCCAGCATGTCGGCAATTGATGCTGACGGATGGAATGCGTGCGCCCAAGCCTCCGATATCACGGCTCGCCCGGGTACAGGTTTCAACCCATTTATCTCATATGAATTTTTGAATAGCCTCGAACAAGCCGGATGCGTAAAAGCTGAAACCGGATGGTATCCGCAACATATTGTCGTGAAGGATTCCGACGGCGTGATTGCCGCCTGTATGCCCAATTATCTTAAAGGCCACAGTCAGGGCGAGTATGTTTTTGATCATGCCTGGGCCGACGCGCTGGAACGAACCGGCGGCAATTATTATCCGAAATTACAGGTATCAGTTCCTTTCAGTCCGGTAACCGGCCCACGCCTCCTGGTGGCACCGGGAAAAGATGTGATCCAGTATCAAAAAGCCATGGTGGATGCCCTCCACCAACTCAATGATTATTTCGAGACCTCTTCGACCCACCTGACTTTCCTGCCGGAAGAACAATGGAAGTTCCTAGGTGAGGAAGGCTTTTTACTGCGAAAAGACCAGCAATTCCACTGGATCAACAAGGGTTACGCAACTTTTGTTGAATTTCTAAATGAATTGTCATCACGCAAGCGCAAGGCGATCCGACGCGAACGGGAAAAGGCCGCCGCCACCGGTTGCACATTTGAATGGATATCCGGAGACGATCTAACAGAAGCTCATTGGGACGCATTTTATCAATTTTATCAGGATACCAGCGCGCGAAAATGGGGGCAGCCCTATTTGAACCGGACCTTCTTCTCAAAGCTCGGCGAAAGTCTGGGAAAATCGGTCGTCCTGATCATGGTCAAGCATGACGGCAGATATGTCGCTGGCGCTTTGAACATGATCGGAGGCGGTGTCATTTACGGCCGCCACTGGGGTTGCATCGAAGACCACCCCTTCGTCCATTTCGAAACCTGCTATTATCAGGCCATCGACTATGCCATTGAACATAAATTGATGCGGGTTGAAGCTGGTGCCCAGGGGCCCCAAAAACTGGCGCGTGGATATTTACCGGTCACCACCTATAGCGCCCATCATATTACCCACGAAGGGCTACGAAATGCTGTCGCACAATATTTGCGGGGAGAGCAGGAACATGTTGATATTGAAAGCCGGATTTTAGGCGAGCATTCACCTTTCAGGAAAGACAATTCCTGAGAAAAATATTTGAGGAAAAACGATCATGACTGAAAGCTACGATCCGGAAAATATCTTTGGCAAAATCCTGCGTGGCGAAATTCCCTGCCACAAGGTTTATGAAGATGATCTGACATTTGCCTTTATGGACATCATGCCGCGTGCAGACGGCCATACCCTGGTTATCCCGAAAAACCCGTCTCGAAATACACTCGATGCCGATCCCTCCGATCTAGCTGCAGTCATTACGACCGCACAAAAAATCTCTGCGGCGGCCATGAAAGCATTTGATGCGCCGGGCATTTTGATTCAGCAGTTCAACGAACAGGCCGCCGGCCAGGTCGTTTTCCATCTCCATTTCCATGTGATCCCCCGACACGAAGGTATCAAGTTGAAACCCCATACCGGCGAAATGGCCGATCAGGATATCTTGAAATTGCACGCAGAAAAATTGCGCACTGCCCTATAATCCAGTCAGGTAAAAATGTCCGACAAGCAGGATTATTTCACCGGCAATTATACCGTAGGCGATTGAGCGCCCAAATTTTAGAAAAATTCCGGTCCCGACAATTACTGCACTGAAACGCACCAAAGGCTCCACATCAGCCAGCGCGCCGATCGGAAAGAAAATAATCCGCGCGACCAGAGCGGCCACAAGAGCAGTTGAGACCGCCCTCACCCAACGGAATATTTCACCGTTTTCATCCACTTTCGCAGCGGCAAATACGCCTGCCAGCCGCCAGATATCTGTGGCGAAATACCCCGCCACCAGCAACATTCCCAAATTTGCCCAGAATTCGATATCGCCCATTATTTCTGCTCGAACCTCCGTCCGGCAAAATAAGCAAGCGTCCCACCAATCAGACCGGACAGCAAAAGTTCATACCCGCGAAAATAGATGAAGAAGATCGGCCCCAAAATGAAGCCGAATAAAAGTGCCAGCCGGTTCGACCAATCGTTGGAAACCGAGATCAACGAGAGTACAAAATAGAGCGGCGTCAGGAACAGCAATCCGGCTGCGAGTTTTGCTGATAGAATGCCCGCAAGCGAATGCCCGATCGCTGCAACGAACATATTGGTGACGAAGAGAACGGCGCAAAACCCACTATAATAGGGAATGCGCTCGTCGCGCGGCATACCCGGCAGCTTGCGCATGGATTCGACCCACACCGTAATCGCCATGAAATGGGTCAGCAGATATTGCTTCCATTTCGGCGTATGTGGCTCGCGCAAAATCGGCAGCAACGTTACCGCCAGCGGGAGCAATCGCACCGCCGTCAGCGTTACCGCCAGCGCCGCTGCCGTCATGGTCGCCCCGGACGCAATTTCGCTGACCAACACAACCTGACCCGGCAACGCCCAGACAAAGAAAGAGATAAAAACCGTATCGAACAACGAAATCCCACTTTCGCGGGCAAATGCGCCAAATCCGAAAAAAGAGAAAATCAATACCACAGCCGCCGGCGACGTGCTGGCCCACATGCCCCGGCTAAAAGCTGCTTGCTTCCGTGCAGCAAGTTCAGCGACATTATCTCCGGAATTGCTCACTATGCGTTGCCCATCAAAGCAAATCTTCCGGTCATTGTGTAAAGCGTTAGTCGGTCAGTAACGGCACCTTCGGTACCATGCTTCCGCCGCCGGAAGAACCACCACCCTTCCGCGACGACTTTTTGGACTTGGGACTAGCCTTTGCCTTGCTGGTGCGCGATTTCGCAGGAGTTTTGGATTTTGCTTTCCGACGCCTGACAGGTTTTGGCGCAACCGGTTTGTCTTCAAAATATTCAAAAGACAGAATTGTCTCGCCTTTTTCTTTTTTAGTATCGACCCGAACGATGCCGCCCTTGGCAAGTTTGCCAAACAGCAATTCTTCCGCCAACGGCTTTTTAATATGTTCCTGAATCACCCGCGCCAGCGGACGGGCACCAAATTTTTCATCATACCCGCGCTTGGCAATCCATTCATTCGCCGCCTCTGTCAGCTCAATCGTCACATTACGATCTGCCAATTGAGCTTCAAGCTGAAGCACAAATTTCTCGACAATCTTGGTGATGACCTCTCCGCCCAAAGGCGCGAACCCGATCACAGAATCCAGCCGGTTACGGAATTCCGGGCTGAACATCCGGCTGATGGCTTCTTCATCATCACCAACCTTGCGTTTCTGGTTGAAGCCAATCGGCGCTTTCGCCAATTCAGCCGCACCCGCATTGGTAGTCATGATCAGGATCACATTCCTGAAATCAACTTTCTTGCCGCTATTATCAGTTAGCTTGCCGTGATCCATGACCTGTAAAAGGATATTGAAAAGGTCCGGATGGGCTTTCTCAATCTCGTCCAGCAACAACACACAATGGGGGTGCTGGTCGACCTGATCGGTCAACAAGCCACCCTGATCAAAACCCACATAACCGGGTGGCGCCCCAATCAGCCTGGAAACGGCATGGCGTTCCATATATTCCGACATGTCGAAGCGCAAAATCTCGATGCCCAACAATTCTGCGAGTTGACGCGCAACTTCGGTTTTACCGACCCCGGTTGGCCCGGAAAACAGATAGCTCCCGATTGGCTTTTCTGGTTCACGCAGCCCTGCCCGTGATAACTTGATCGCGGCAGACAAAGCTTCGATAGATTGATCCTGGCCAAAGACAACGCGCTTCAGATGCACTTCAAGATGCTTCAGCACTTCAGCGTCATCTTTGGAAACGGTTTTCGGCGGAATCCGCGCCATGGTCGCAATCGTGGCTTCAATCTCCTTGACACCGATGCTCTTTTTGCGACGGCTTACCGACACCAGTCTTTGGGACGCGCCCGTCTCATCAATGACATCAATCGCTTTATCCGGCAGTTTCCGGTCGTGGATATACCGCGCCGACAATTCCACCGCCGTCTTGATCGCTTGTTCAGTGTAGCGAATGTCATGAAACTCTTCGAAATAGGGTTTTAGCCCTTTGAGAATTTTAATCGTGTCTTCGACAGAAGGTTCAACAATATCGATCTTCTGGAACCGGCGCGCCAACGCCCGGTCTTTCTCAAAATGCTGGCGATATTCCTTATAGGTTGTCGAACCCATACAGCGTAGTTTCCCGCCCTGTAACGCAGGCTTCAACAAATTGGACGCGTCCATCGCCCCGCCCGACGTGGCGCCAGCGCCAATCACGGTATGGATTTCATCAATGAACATGATCGCGCCAGGATAGGCTTCGATCTCATCAACCACCGCCTTGAGGCGTTCTTCAAAATCACCACGATACCGGGTCCCAGCCAACAGCGCCCCCATATCCAGCTGGAAAATGGTGGAATCTGCCAGAACATCCGGCACGTCACTTTTGACAATACGAAACGCTAAACCTTCAGCAATCGCTGTTTTACCAACACCGGGATCACCGACAAAAATCGGATTATTTTTACGCCGCCGGCACAATACCTGGATAGCTCGCCTGATTTCAGCATCACGCCCGATCAGCGGATCAACATCGCCCGCTTCCGCTTTCGCGTTCAAATTTACGCAATAAGCATCCAGAGCCTCGTTTTGTGAGACATCTTCAGCGCCATTTTCCATACCGTCAGACTGGTCCTGCCCACCGCCAGGCAATTCCGGATTGCCGGAAAACCCGCGCCGTTTTGCCATTCCATGTGAAATATAATTAACCGCATCGTAGCGGTTCATTTCCTGTTCCTGGAGAAAGAACGCGGCGTGACTTTCCCTCTCCGCAAAAATTGCCACGAGCACATTGGCACCGGTGACCTCTTCACGTCCCGAAGACTGAACATGGATGACCGCCCGTTGAATAACCCGCTGGAACCCGGCAGTTGGTTTGGAATCTTCCCCCGTCTCGACAATGATCTCATCCAGATCGTTATCCAGATAATCAACCAGATTGTGCTGCAACACATCGATGTCCACGTTGCAGGCGCGCATCACCGCACTTGCGTCACGGTCATCGGTCAATGCCATCAGCAGATGTTCAAGGGTTGCGAATTCATGGCTCCGCTCGTTGGCGAGTACGAGCGCCTGATGCAGAACCTGTTCCAGATTTGGTGAAAATGTTGGCACGCTGTTTCCCGGTTTTTTCTAGTTTTTTTCCATAACGCATTGAAGTGGATGTTGGTGCTTGCGCGCAAAATCCATAACCAGCGCCACCTTGGTTTCCGCTACCTCATAGGTAAAGACACCACAAACCCCAGCGCCTTTGTTGTGAACATGCAACATGACCGTGGTCGCCTCATCAATACCTTTGTTGAAATATTTTTCCAACACAAGGACCACAAATTCCATCGGCGTATAATCGTCGTTCAGCAGCATCACCTTGTAAAGGCTCGGTCGCTTGGTTTTTGTCCGGGTTTGGGTGATAACCCCAGTACCGGAATTGTTCCCGCCCCCGCCACGCTTATCGTCATTTTCACCAGCCATACCGCGAACCGGGACGCCCGCTTGCAAACGGCTGCCCTCGCAGGAGATAGGCTCAAAGCTGGATCGCAAATTTTTCATCCACATACTCGGTCAGATTAAACGCAAACAATCGCAAAATGTCGAATCTGACGTATTTTAAGGGGCATGGCCAGACCTGACCAGTCTTTAAGATAGGACAGCATGGACGGAATTACAGCACCTCGCGAAAAATTTACCCATAAACAGAAAAAGCCCGGTCTTTCGACCGGGCTTTCCCGAAAACTCTATGTTTCAGAAGCTTGCCTTACTTGGCAGCTTTCTGAGCTGCCTGGACAGCAGTTTCGATAGGCTTGTAAGCTTCTTTGGCAGCGCCGGTGTAGATTTCACCGAGCTTGGTTGCCTGACCGACATAACCTTCGTAGGAAGCGCGGAGGAAGCTGGACTGAGCTTCAACAGCCTTGTCGATTGACTTGGCAGCAACAACCTTCTCAGCAGCAGCGGTGCCTTCTTCAAAAGCCTTCTTGGAGAAATCAGCAATTTCTGTTGCCATTTCCTGGAAGCCCTTTGACATAGCGCCAAAGCTCTTTACTGCGAGCTCAACATTGTCTTTGCTCATTTTCTGAAAGTCTTCAAAACCGTTTTGCATTTTATCTCTCCTGGTGGATCGTTTGTTGTTCCGATGGCCGCCGCAGACAAACTGTCGTTTCGGCCTTGATGAGAGGAATATATGCGCTGCACAAAAAATGTCAAGAAAATATATTGCACTGCACAAAAATAAACTTCGTGGCCATTACTGGTTTCCAAAACATGCTTAAACCTTTTGTAACTCCGGCCCGGTAAAATTAGAAACCATGGCAGCCTGGATACAAAATCCAGCGCCAAATGTTGTTGAGTTGCGTGAGTTAAGGTGAGTGTTCTGCGTAATGTTGCGTCGCGTTTTTAGCCGTTATCGGCCTAATATTGTCCTGTTTTTGGCAATTTTTGCGCTATTTGTTGCGGTACAGCCCGCAGACGCGACCCGATCGATAAGATCAGACCCTCGCTACGCCGCCTTTGTCATCGATATCAATTCCAACACTGTCCTCTATTCCAGAAGTGCTGATCGGCCGCGCTACCCGGCGTCCCTGACCAAAATCATGACTTTGTATATGGTCTTCGAAGCACTGCGTGAAGGTACAATCACCCGCGCAACCCGAATCATATTCTCTTCTCATGCTGCAGCGCAACCACCGTCCAGACTTGGCATTGCGGTCGGCCAAAGCATTTCGGTAGAATCGGCTATACGCGCCCTGGTGACCAAATCCGCCAACGATGTGGCCGCTGCGGTTGCTGAACATCTGGGCGGCACCGAAAGCGGGTTTGCACGGGAAATGACAAGAACCGCCCGTACGCTTGGAATGAGCAACACAACATTCAAAAATGCGTCAGGCCTGCCCAACAGCGCACAAACCACAACAGCGCGCGACATGGCGCGGCTTGGATATGCAATTCAGCGCGATTTTCCCGGTGAATATTCCTATTTCAGCACTCGCTCCTTCACTTTCCAGGGTCGTAGATACGGCAACCACAACAGGCTTCTCGGCAATGTCCAGGGTGTTGATGGCATCAAGACCGGATATACCCGTGCCTCCGGCTTCAACCTGACTACTTCGCTGCGTCGCAATAATCGCCACTTGATCGCCGTAGTTATGGGCGGCCCGACGGGTCGGTCCCGCGATAATCACATGCGCTATTTGCTGGACCGGTTTTACAGCCAGGCTGTGGCCCGCACCCAATCGCCAGTGGAAATCGATGTAGCCAATATGCAAACACCATCTTTGCGACCGGATAATAGACAACCAAGCGCCCCAGTTGCCGTGGCCACAACAACGCCCTCATCTACAATAGATACGTCACGAGGTGTTATCGCCGCGTCAGTTGTAGTGCCAACGACACCCACCAACGCCGACCCCGTTGTGACTGCCACCATCCCGGAACCAACACCAGCTGCCACCACCGACAACGTGGCGACCCGGATTGAAAATCAGTGGATTATCCAGATCGGCGCATACGGCAACGAAAATGCTGCCCGCACCCGCCTTGACGCCGCCCGTTCAGCCGCCAGCACATTGTTGGCCAGTGGCCAGCCCTATACCGAACCGGTACAGAGCAATAACCAGACCCTGTACCGCGCCCGGTTCAGCGGGTTTGACCGCAGTTCAGCGGTTGCCGCATGCCGGGTCTTGAAACAGGCCAGCTTCCCTTGCCTGCCAATGCCGAAATAACGTCACGACAGCAGAAAATCCCGGGCTTCATTCAGTTTGCTGGCAAAATACGTTGAGCCACCCTGATCCGGGTGCAGCATTTTCATCAGATTTCTGTGAGCCTTGCGAATTTGTGAGGCGCTGGAACCCTCTTCCAGACCGAGAATTGCCAGAGCTTCACCACGATTCATAACGCTTCGTGATTTATTCGCACCGCGCCCGTTGCTTGCTCCAGCGGAGCCCTCTTCGTCCCGCCAGCCAGCAAACCGCCAATCCATATAGGCGCCGAGCAAGGCTTCGCTTTCCTCGTCGCCAGAAACTTCGCTCATAAATGTCTGCAAATCGCCAAGTGACAGAGATTGTAATTCAGCATCTCTGAATTGCCCGTCCAATATTCGTCCATGCATTTCGCCGGTATCATGATCCAAGGTCATTTCCAGAAACCGCGATGTCACCCTTGAAGATTGCCCTTGTGATCTGGTTCCGGAAAAACTGCCAATACCGGGGATCCGCCCACGCAACATCGAATAGCCGAAACCCGCGATCGGAATGGCGAATACCCAACGCCCGGTCACTGCCATAAATGCCGCCAACAGCAGCACCAACGCGCCGCCCCATTGCCGGACCATCTGCGCCAGATCACCAACACTTGCCGACGTAATTTGCTTGATCAAAAGCAACCCGAGCGAGAGGACAATAATGCCAATCAGAAAATAGCCCATACATTCCTACTTCATTTGTTCGAGCAAAATGCGAGCGCTCTTGTTGCTTTTTCCCATATCACCCAGCGCCATACGGCCACCGGCCGCGTAAACTGCAACAGCAGACAATAACGCACGTAACTGATCTCGCGAGCCTGCGTCAAAACGACAAAATGCACCCTTGGTCAGCCGCGCCATTTCACGAAACCCGCGTTCAGCATCAGGGTCATAACCTTCTTGGAACGCAAATACCGGTACCCCCTGAAGCCCAAGTTCGCCTGCTTTGGCGCAAATGCTGTCTATTTCTTCTTCCAGGCAATCACCAACATAAACCAGCGCGTCCACTTTCTGCTCTGATGTTTCCCTTGATACGTGAGAGAGAACTTTGCCCACCTGGGTTTGCCCACCGCGGCAATCGATACCGCCCATCAGGCCTGCAAGTTGTTCGGCATCGCGTACCCAGCGGCTGGCGCGGCATTCGCCAAAACCGCGAAAATAAACAAGTTGCACGTCTAGTCCGCCAATCCGTCCGGTTTCCGCGAACATCTCCGCTTGAAGTTGGCAGGCCGTATCCCAGGTTGGCTGACGGCTCATAGTCGCATCCAGGGCGAATACCAGTCGCCCGCGTCTGCCATCGGCTCGCAGGGGACCTAACGCCTTAGCCTTGGCGACAAATTCCGCAACCGCAGCCTGTCCGGAGCGCTTTGGTTTTTCTGGTGATCCGTCAGGTTTTTTGGTGATATCTGACACGGGCTTACCTGATCCTGAATTCATGGTCTTGGATTGTAGAACATGTCAGGTTTGTTGGCCAATTTTACAAGCCATTACAAAGGAGAACAGCCGGACAGGCTATTCGCTGAAAATATCGTGCAATTGCAGCGGTTTTTCATTTGCCCGCGCCCAGATTTTGCGGGCTTCGCGGCGCAATTTTGCTTTTTCATTGACCGGAAGACTAAGGGTCGTAATCAGCGCCCTGATTTCCTGGCGCGCAGTCAGATGAGACAGCGTCGGCTCAGATCCGAGTGTGGCTTCGTCAAGGATATCAATCGCGGTCAAACCTTTCGGGAAAAACGCCCTGAAAATCAACCGCTCGGCAATACCGTCAGAAATCCGAAATCCCAGTTGGCGGCCCAAAGCACGAAGCCCTTCGCCGACAAAATGCCGGTTTCTTGAATCCAGCGTAGACATACGATTACGCACCACAATCCAGTCTGTGACACCACCATCTACAAGTCGGCGTTGGCGTCGCGCATCGCGGACCATGCGGGTATAATGGCTAAGCCCTGTAACCTCGTGGGATACTGGATCGATTTTTGCCAATACATCCAGATCAACAAAACTGTCGTTGAGCGGTGTGACCAGTGTATCGGCCATGGAATGGGCTAGGCGCATCAAATAGCTGTCTGAGGCAGGTGTATCGATCACTACAAAATCGTAATTCTGCTCAACCTCGCCAATCGCATCGGCGAAGGAAGCGAATTCTGATTCTTCACGACCCGACACCGTTTCCGAGCGACCTCGATAGACCGGAAAATGGCGCGGTAATTCAAGACCGAGATTGGTTCGTTCTGACCAGCGCTCGCGGTTCTCAATATAATTAGTGAGCGTGCCCTGTCGGCTGTCCAGATCAATCGACGCAACTTTTTGCCCGGACTTCAACAACGAGACAAGTACGTGCATACAGGTCGTCGATTTGCCTGTCCCACCCTTCTCATTGCCAAAAACAATGACATGAGCAGATTTGCTGCCTTCGGCAGACATACTGCCGTTTACGCCATTTACCATAAAAACTACCGCCAACTCAACTCTATTGGCCCTATCTTGCCCAGTCGCGAACGTCGGATCAACAAAATATCATTGTCATTTAGTAAACAGGTAAACCGGCTTCGTTGATCGGCCATCCAGTCAGGCGCTATCCTGCCCGGTACCAAGTGACATCAACGCTGCATTGCCGCCCGACGCCGTGGTATCTACGCTCACCACACGTTCAACCGCAAAGGCACGCAAATAATGCGGCCCACCTGCTTTCGGACCGGTGCCAGAAAGACCCTCACCACCAAAAGGCTGCGACCCGACAATAGCCCCCACCTGGTTGCGATTGACGTAGATGTTGCCAACCTTAGCTTTAGAAATAATTTCATCGATTTTACTATCGATCCGGCTGTGAATTCCCAGCGTCAAACCATATCCGGTTTTGTTGATAGCAGCACAAACCTGATCCAGATGGTCGGCCTTATAGCGTACTACATGGAGGACAGGACCAAACACTTCACGCTCCAAAACATCAATAGAATCAATTGCATATGCCGCTGGGCTAACATAGGTGCCGCGCTCACAATTTTTTGGAATTGCCAAGTCCAGTAATTCATTCTGTTGTTTTTTCATAAGCGCTTTATGCTCATCAAGCATCGCTTTGGCGTCTTCATCAATGACCGGGCCTACGTCGGTAGAAAATTCTTGAGGGTCACCGATCTGCAATTCTTCCATCGCCCCGAGCAACATCTTCTCGACCCGGTTTGCATTGTCTTCCTGCAGGAACAAAACCCGTAACGCCGAACAACGCTGACCGGCGGAATCGAACGCCGACCGCACCGCGTCTTTGACAACCTGTTCGGGCAATGCGGATGAATCCACGATCATCGCATTCATACCACCTGTTTCTGCAATCAATGGCACGATCGGACCATCCCGTCCCGCCAACCCCCGATGTATCAGGGATGCGGTCTGGTTCGATCCGGTAAAGGCAATGCCGCCAATACGTTCGTCTGCCACCAGCCGTGCTCCCACCACGTCACCGCGACCAGGCAGCAATTGCAATACATCGCCCGGTACACCGGCTTGTTGAAACAGCCGGACTGCGATAGCTGCTACTAACGGTGTTTGCTCGGCTGGTTTGGCGATAACCGCATTCCCGGCAGCAAGTGCTGCACTCACCTGACCGGTGAAAATTGCAAGCGGAAAATTCCACGGGCTGATACAGGCAAACAGGCCGCGCCCATTCATGGCAATGGTATTGGTCTCGCCGGTCGGTCCCGGCAAGCCAAGCGGTGTTGAAAATTCCTGTCGGGCGCGAGCCGCGTAATAACGCAGAAAATCCACCGCTTCACGAATATCTCCGAGCGCATTGTCGAGTGTCTTGCCCGCTTCCTTGATAATCACCGCCATCAGGTGAGGCAGATTTTGTTCAAAAAGATCAGCTGTTCTATCCAACATGACCGCACGAGCCTCTCCACCCATACGGTCCCAATCTTCCGCCGCATTGTGGCCACCAGCAATCGCTGTTTCCACTTGACCCTCATCGGCTTCGACGACGGAGCCAACCACAACATCATGATTTTGTGGAGAGACAATTGGTTGCGCCTTGCCTTTAAGCATATTGCCGCCAACCAACGGTCCCGCCTTCTGTATGGTTTTCGAGTGTTTTTCGATTTCTTTCTGCAAAGGCTCCCGGACCGTTGCTTCGCTCAATACCAGTCCTTTGGCATTACCACGACCGGGTTGGAACAGGTTTTCCGGCGCCGGAATTCGCGGGTGAGGAATTGTTGATAAGCTTGTTACACGTGCAACCGGGTCAGCGATAATCTCTTCAATCGGCGCATCATCATCCCCTAACCGATTGACGAAAGATGTGTTGGCACCATTTTCCAAAAGGCGGCGCACTAAATAAGCCAGCAATTCTTCATGGCTGCCGACAGGCGCATAAATCCGACACGGATGACCAATTTCAGGACCAACGACTTCGTCATAGATTGCTTTGCCCATGCCATGAAGCCGTTGCAATTCGTACCCATCGCTATCTCCAGCCATAGCGATAACAGCCGAGATTGTATGCGCATTGTGGGTCGCCAATTGCGGATAAAACGCATCGCGATTGGCAAGCAGGAACCGGGCACAGGCAAGGTAGGATGTGTCGGTCGCAGATTTGCGGGTAAAGACCGGGTAGCTTTCATGCCCGCCTTCTTGCGCCAGTTTGATTTCCGTATCCCAATACGCGCCCTTCACAAGACGAACGGGAATGACGTGCCCTGCTTCGCGCGCCAGATCATTGAGCCATTCAAGAACCGGCAAGGCGCGGCGGCCATAGGCTTGCACCGCAAGGCCAAGGCCATCCCATTCTTTCAGTGCCGGGTCTTTCAGAAGGATCGCAAAAACCTCCAGCGATATATCCAGCCGATCGGCTTCTTCAGCATCAATCGTCAGGCCAAGCCCGAAGTCGCGCGCAGCGACCGCAAGTTCACGAACCCGCGGCACCAATTCAGTCAGGACACGGTTTTCTTTTGCCGCTTCATAACGCGGATGCAGAGCCGACAATTTTACCGAAAGGCTCGGGCTCGCAAAAATATCGCCTTTGTTTTCTGACTTGCTGGCCCAATCTCCAAGAGCCTGCAGCGCCGCCATATAGGACGCGAAATAGATATCTGAATCAGCCGACGTGACAGCGGCTTCGCCCAACATATCGAATGAAA
Organism: Hyphomicrobiales bacterium; assembly: GCA_021775875.1. Classification (GTDB taxonomy): domain Bacteria; phylum Pseudomonadota; class Alphaproteobacteria; order Rhizobiales; family NORP267; genus NORP267. The sequence continues at coordinate 36,675 of JAJFHA010000013.1, forward strand.
ACCGGTAGGCCGGTTCTTCGTCAGCCGCCTTCAGCGCTTCCCCAATATTGCGCCCCAGCACAAATTGCCGACCGAGAATACGCATCGCCTGACGCATTGCTTGGCGAATAACCGGCTCACCACTCCGGTTGACTAATTTTCCGAGATAATCTGTTGCGCTGGCAACAATCCCTTTCACACGTTTGGGTTCATCAAGGCTTATGACACGGCCCGTAAGCATCAGACCCCAGGTCGACGCGTTCACGAACAGCGAATCTGACGCCCCCAGATGCTTCTTCCAGTTCCCTCCACCAATCTTGTCGGCAATCAATTGATCCGCTGTCTCCGCATCAGGCACCCGCAACAGAGCTTCAGCGAGACACATCAAAACAACACCTTCTTCGCTGGAAAGGCTGTATTCATGCATCAATGCGTCAACCCCGCCATGAAGCCGCCGCCCGGCCCGCGCCGCGTCCACCAACTTACGCGCAAGTTTATCGACCTGCGCAATCTCGCTGGAAGACAAAGCCGCTTTATCAGCAAGTTCACGTACAAGTTCAGTTTCATCACGAAAATAACAAGCAGCAATATTTGCCCGGGAAGACGTTAGGTCAGTCATGTTCGAAAACCTTAAAAATACGAATATCGCCATACCGCAATAGCATTAAGTTACCACAACAAAAATAGTGAATAGGCCTGTAGATAACAAAGACGGGTTGCGCTTATTTAGTCACCTGTTTAAATCGGCAACATGATCGTGAACCCGAAAATCGCCAGAACAGAACGCGCTGTCCGCCAAAGGGTTTCGGCTTGGCGCATGGCAGGCGAGACGGTCGCTTTAGTACCCACCATGGGAGCTTTGCATGAAGGCCACCTCACCCTTGTTGAACAGGTGACCAAAAAAGCTGACAGGACCATTGTCTCGGTATTTGTAAATCCCAGCCAGTTTGCGGCACATGAAGATCTGGATACCTATCCCCGCGATGAAGCAGCCGATTTGCGTGAACTGGCAAAGCTTGGTGTTGATCTGGTGTTCGCACCCGACGTTGAGGAGATGTATCCGGAAAACTACGCAACGGCGATTGCTGTTGAGGGACCAGCGACGGCGGGCCTTGAAGACAAAAACCGCCCGCATTTCTTCGGCGGCGTTGCTACTGTTGTCGCAAAATTGCTACTTCTCTGCCAGCCACATATGGCAATTTTCGGCGAGAAAGATTTTCAGCAATTACTGGTGATCCGGCAAATGACGCGGGATTTGAATATCCCGGTGAAAATTCTGGCTGGCGCAACAATCCGCGAAACCGATGGATTGGCGCTCTCTTCACGCAACGCTTATCTGACACCCGGCCAGCGCTCGATCGCGCCAATGTTGCACGCCGTACTGAAAGACGTGGCGCTGAAAATTGGACGTGGTGGAAAAGTCAGCCGGGTCCTCGGAACCGCTAAAACCCGGTTGGGACGTGCCGGGTTCAGACTCGATTATCTGGAAGCACGCCACACCGTCACTTTGGCACCGTTGGAAAAAGACGCTACCGGCCCTGCCCGCTTGCTGGTTGCGGCACGCTTGGGCACAACCCGGCTAATCGACAATATTCCGCTTAAAATCAGCGACGGATAAAGGCCGAAAACAGCGTTTCAAACCTAGATTAGCCCCAGCGCCGCTAATTCCTGGCGCATCGCAGTCGGCATGTTTTGATCAATACCTGCCCGTTCGTCCAGATCAAGCGGCGCATCATTCTCGCTGTAATAACGCCATCCCTGAAACGCGCGATGACGACGTGGTATTGTTGGCACGAGCTTCGGTTCAAGGACGAAATGGCACCGTTTCACACCTTGATCATCGGTGAAGGGGCGAATATCTGTCAAAAACTGACGCGCCTGGATCAAGCCCTTTATCACCCAATATATCGAGCCACCGGTTTTCAGGATTTCCGCACGACGGGTTGGTGTCATGCGGGTGGTATGGAACAATTCAGGGACTTGGCCAGCCTTACGCTTTTCCGCAAGCCGCATTTGCTGCCATAAGCCAAGCGATTCCACAGATTCGCTCCCAACCGACAATTTGATTATGTGCAACGTCATTGCTCAACCGCGCAGGATGATTCCTGTGACCATTGTCGAAGCTAAATCAGCCGGTAACAAGCGTCACTCGTCGTCATTGTGGATAACGATAAGGCGCTGGCCCTCGCTCACCTGATCTCCAGCCACGGCGCTGATTTCAGCAACAACACCATCAAGCGCGGCGGTCAGGCTATGTTCCATTTTCATGGCTTCCACAATCGCCAACCGGTCGCCTTTGGAAACTTTATCGCCATCGCCGACGAACAATTGTAGCAATTTACCGTGCATCGGAGAGCGGATAACTGATCCATCGCCGTCATCATCAAACCCGGCCGTTGAATAATCCGGCAACGACACCCTGACTTGCCACCCTTCGGCGAGCACAATAACGCCTCCACGTTCATCAACCAGTGTTGCTTCAACTTCCGGCCAATCCTCGGCCTCTGCTCCAAGCGAAATTGCCGGGCCGCCATCCACCCATTCGATCACGAAACTGGCTTTTTTGCCGTTTGCCAGAATATCAATTCCGGTTGAGCGCGTATCGCCAAGCTGAAACCCGTCGGCAACATTCCACGGCGACGCCTTGACTGCGTCATCGGTTTGTCCTTCAACACGCTGCTCAACAATGCGGATGGCTCCAAGAGCTGCCATTGCTTCACGCAACCCTGGTAGCGGTGTCACAAGATCATCCAGATTGCGATCAATAAAGCCGGTATCGAATTTGTTTCCGCGAAAATCCTCCGCATCGATCAAAGCCCGCAAAAACGCAATATTGGTTTTCGGACCGGCAATCAGGCTTTCACCAAGCGCATTGCTCAATCGGTCCAGCGCTTCGTCGCGGTTGGCTCCATGAGTCACTATTTTGGCGATCATAGGGTCATAATACGGACTGACATCGTCGCCATCGCGAACACCGGTCTCAATTCTGACACCGGGCATTTCAGCTAGTGATAGCAATGCCAGATGCCCGGTGGATGGCAAAAATCCGTTTTCCGGGTCTTCTGCATAAATCCGGGCTTCGACACTATGGCCGTTCAGAGCAATTTCGTCCTGGTCAAGATCAAGCCCCTCGCCTGCGGCCACCTGGAGCTGCATTTCAACAAGATCAAGCCCTGTAATTTCTTCCGTAACCGGATGTTCCACCTGCAAACGGGTATTCATCTCCATGAAGAAAAACCGGTCGGGCCGCAACCCGTCTGACCCGTCGGCGATAAATTCAACGGTCCCGGCACCGGAATAATTGACGGCTTTGGCCGCATTCACCGCCGCTTCGCCCATGGCATTGCGAACTTCATCCGTCATGCCCGGCGCTGGCGCTTCCTCGATTACTTTTTGATGCCGACGTTGCAACGAGCAATCGCGTTCAAACAGATGGATCGCGTTGCCTTTGCCGTCGGCGAATATTTGCATTTCCACATGGCGTGGAGACGTGATGAATTTTTCAATCAGCACCTCTTCGTTACCAAAGGCAGCACCAGCTTCACGCCGCGCACTTTCAAGCGCATCGTCAAAATTCTTGACCTTCTCGACCAGCCGCATGCCCTTGCCGCCACCACCAGCGACCGCCTTGATCAGGACCGGATAGCCAATTTCGTACGCTTTTTGCTTGAGGAATTTGCCGTCTTGATTGTTGCCGTGATAGCCGGGCACAACAGGAACACCGGCTTTCTCCATCAAAGATTTCGCGGTGCCCTTGAGGCCCATCGCCCGGATCGCCTCAGCGGATGGTCCAACGAAAACAATTCCGGCCTCAGTGCAACTCTCCGCCAATTCAGCATTCTCGGATAGAAACCCGTAACCCGGATGGATCGCATCGGCGCCGGCCTCTTTGGCGACTTCTATGATTTTGTTGGCGATGAGATAACTCTCGGTCGCCGCAGCACCACCAATGTGCCAGGCCTCATCCGCCATTTCCACATGGAGGGCGTCTTTATCGGCGTCGGAATAAACCGCGATCGTACGAATGCCAAGGCGTTTGGCAGTACGCATGATCCGGCAAGCAATTTCGCCGCGATTGGCGATAAGGAGGGATGAAAACATAGCCAATGAATACCCTCATAAACGCCCAAAAGCCATACTGGATTCGCGGATTTTCGGGATCAATTATTTCAGCAAGCAACCATGCTGACAGCGAGGCCACCTTTCGAGGTTTCCTTGTAATTATCGCTCATATCCAATCCTGTCTGGCGCATGGTTTCAATACATCTATCGAGCGGCACAAAATGCGTTCCGTCGCCGCGCAAAGCCAGCGACGCTGCTGTCACCGCCTTGACCGTCCCGAGCGCGTTGCGCTCGATGCAGGGCACCTGGACCAACCCGCCAACGGGATCGCAGGTCATGCCCAGATGATGTTCAAGCGCGATTTCAGCCGCGTTTTCGATCTGTTCATTGGTCCCACCAAGCGCAGCGCACAACCCGGCAGCAGCCATCGCAGACGCCGCCCCCACTTCACCCTGACAACCAACTTCGGCTCCGGAAATCGATGCGTTATGCTTGATAATGCCGCCAATCGCAGCCGCCGTCAGAAGGAATGTCCGCGTCCCATCAATACAAGCTTCGTTGCAATGGTCCTGATAATAACGAATGACGGCGGGGATAACCCCGGCAGCGCCGTTTGTTGGCGCAGTTACCACGCGCCCGCCTGCAGCATTTTCTTCATTGACCGCCATGGCATAAACCCCGAGCCAATCCATTACGGTATGGTCAAATGGCTGATTGGTTCCAATCTCGGCACGCAGCTTTTCGTGAATATCGCTGGCGCGGCGTTTTACCTTCAGTCCGCCGGGCAACTCACCAGAACGCGACAGCCCACGTTCCATGCAAGACTCCATCGCTTTCCAGATTTTATCCAGACCCGCATCCAGATCCTGACCCGGGTTTGCGAAAGTTTCATTCTCCCGCTTCATATAGGCAATTGATTTGCCTGCCGCCTGCCCCATAGCAAGCATGGTTTCAGCATTTGCAAACGGATAAGGCTCGCCGGATTCTGACTTGGCGTTTTCGGGTTCATTGTCAATCAACTGAAGCTCTTCAGGGGTCGCTATAAATCCACCACCGATAGAACAAAAGACCATTTCAGTGAGGATATTGTTATCATCGCCAAGACAACGAAAGATCATTTCATTTGGATGGCTTTGGTCACGAATTTCATAATCAAAAATGAGGTCTTTTGCGGGATCGAACGCAATTTTTTTGCCACCAATTGCAAGCCTCTTCGTATCTTCAAGCCCAGCAATCAGATCATCAATCCTGTCCGGATCAACCCGGTCGGGGATTTCACCAAGCAGCCCCAGAAATACGGCGCGGTCTGTCGCGTGTCCCTTGCCGGTAAAGGCGAGCGAACCGAGCAAATGCACTTCGATACGAGCCGCAACCGCAACGATGTCGTCAGGCAACTCCGCCAAAAACCGGCGCGCCGCAACCATCGGCCCAACCGTATGAGATGAAGACGGCCCGATCCCGATTTTAAAAATGTCGAAAACACTGAGAAACATCTGCCACGCCTCAATTGATGCTCAAGTGACAAATAGTTGCATGAATGAAAGCCTAGTCAATCACCTGAATGCGACCGGCATATCGGGAAATGCGGCATTTGAAAGCGTAAAAAGCAGAAAAAACCCGCTTTACATGCGGAAAATACCAAATTTAGTCTCCGGCACCGGCGCGTTCAAGGCGGCGGAAAAACTCAAGCCCAACACCCGGCGGGTTTCCTGGGGCGTGATGATGCCATCGTCCCAAATTCGCGCCGTGCCGTAATACGGGTTTCCTTCAGCTTCGTATTTCTCAACAATCGGGGCTTTGAAAGCGCCTTCGTCTTCTTCGCTCCAGCTATCTCCGGCGGCTTCAATATTATCGCGGCGAACGGTCGAGAGCACACTGGCAGCCTGTACCCCGCCCATGACAGAGACCCGCGCATTCGGCCATGTATAGAGGAATCGCGGTGAATAGGCCCGTCCGCACATGCCGTAATTGCCGGCACCATAGGAACCGCCGACGATAACGGTTACTTTCGGCACCTGGGCGCAGGCGACCGCAGTCACCATTTTCGCCCCGTCGCGGGCAATGCCACCCGCCTCAGCTTCCTGACCGACCATGAACCCGGTGATATTTTGCAGGAACAACAAAGGTATGCGTCGCTGACAGCAAAGTTCGACAAAATGCGCGCCTTTTTGCGCAGATTCAGAAAACAAAATGCCATTATTCGCCAAAATGCCGACCGGGATACCCCAGACACGGGCGAACCCCGTTACCAACGTTGTACCGAAAAGCTGTTTGAATTCTTCAAATTCCGAACCGTCCACCAACCGGGCGATGATTTCACGGGCGTCATATTGCGTGGTCAGGCTTTTAGGGATCACACCATCAATTTCGGATGGATCAAAAAGCGGCTCAACCGGGTCATGCAACGCAATGTCCGGTCGTTTGGACCAGTTTAACGAGCGCACAATGTTACGGGCAATCTGTAATGCATGATCATCATTTTCAGCCAGATGGTCTGCAACACCGGAGGTGCGGGTATGAACGTCGCCGCCGCCAAGGTCTTCGGCGGAGACTTCTTCACCAGTTGCTGCTTTTACCAACGGCGGACCAGCGAGAAAAATTGTCCCCTGATTACGAACGATAATGGCTTCATCTGACATGGCAGGCACGTACGCCCCGCCCGCCGTACATGACCCCATCACCACAGCAATTTGCGGAATACCCGCCGCCGACATATTGGCCTGATTATAGAAAATCCGGCCGAAGTGTTCCCGGTCCGGAAATACTTCGGTCTGGTTCGGCAAATTAGCGCCACCTGAATCCACGAGGTAGATACAAGGCAGATTGTTTTTAAGCGCCACTTCTTGCGCCCGCAAATGCTTCTTCACCGTCATCGGGTAATACGTGCCGCCCTTGATGGTGGCATCGTTACAGACAATGACGCATTCGACGCCTTCAACACGACCAATCCCGGTCAACACCCCAGCGCCGTGGATCGCGTCTTCATACATGCCGTTAGCGGCCAACGGCGAAAATTCAAGAAACGGAGCGCCCGGATCGAGCAGCCGCATGACCCGCTCGCGAGGCAACAATTTTCCCCGCGCCAAATGGCGTTCCCGCGAGCGCTCAGAACCACCAAGCGCGGCTTCCGCCCGTTTGTCACCAAGCTCCGCCACCAACGCCGCCATCGACGCTTTATTCTCGGCAAAAGTGGCCGCGTTGGTATCAATTTCGGATTTCAGAACCGGCATGCAATCAGCCCCTGTAAATGAGTTTCAACCTGCAATATGGCAGGGCAGACCAAAGATTGAAACCACGGAAAAGACAGACTTTACGGTTATTCCAATTGGTGGCTGCTTAGCGAATATAGAGTTCATAATCCCACGGCTCTTCGCGGGCTGCGGCATCCCATTCCCGCCATGCAGGTAGCGCCATAACAGCGTCCATATAGGCGCGTGAAATTGGCGACACCGGAACCTTGTAAACATGAAGCCGGTTCACAACCGGCGCATACATCGCGTCAACATTGCCGAATGCACCAAACAGAAACGGCCCGCCATCGAGATTTCTGGCCAGGCATTCAGCCCAAAATTCTTCGATCCGCGCAGCATCCGCCATCACCCCATCGGAATGCGGGATTTGTTTTGGTTCAAGGCGAATATTCATCGGCAATGCGCTCCGCAAAGCTGTGAACCCCGAATGAATTTCGCCAGCGCCTGAACGCGCCTTCGCACGCATCATGATATCTTCCGGCCAAAGACCTTTGTCTGGAAATTTGTCCGCCAGATATTCAAGGATAGCAAACGAGCCCCATACCGCTTCGCCACCATCCAGCAATACAGGAACCTGACCGGCCACATGACCCGCTCCCGGATGCCGCCTGACCTGACCTTTGAAATTGTCGCTATAGAGCACCACAAGAGATTCTTCGAATGTGATTCCAGCATGGCGCATCATGATCCAGGGCCGGAACGACCAGGACGAAAAATTCTTGTTCCCCATGACAAGGGTCAAATCAGCCACAGCATTTTCCATTCAAATTAAAACGAAAGTTGGTTTCAGACTAAGCGGTATCAATCGGACCATCCGCATCACGCCACGCACCGAAACCGCCAGTCAGGTTGATCACAGGTGACAGGCCCATACGCTGGGCAATATCGGTAGCTAGCGCAGAGCGAAGTCCGCCAGCGCAAAATACGATGAAGGTTTTATCCTCGGCAAAAGCTTCCTTGTGATACGGGCTGTTCGGATCAATCCAGAATTCGAGCATTCCGCGCGGACAATGAAATGCGCCGGGCACGCGCCCTTCCCGCTTCAATTCGCGTACATCACGAATATCAACAAATGTGACGTCATCGCGGTCAATCATGCCAATCGCATCTTCCGCCGACACACTTTCAATGCGCGTAAAGGCGTCATCACAAAGCTCTTTGATCCCAAGCGTAATTTTCTGTGTCATTTCCAAATTCCTGAATTAAACAAATCGTTCAATGCCAATCGCTGTCGCTTCACCGCCGCCAATGCAGAGAGAAGCAACGCCTTTTTTGAGGTCATTCTTCTGCATTGCGTGAAGCAATGTAACGATAATCCGTGCGCCGGACGCGCCAACAGGATGCCCCAAAGCACAAGCCCCGCCATGCACATTGACCATGTCGTGAGGCAGGTCCAGATCGCGCATTGCGGCCATGGCAACAACAGCGAAAGCTTCATTGATCTCGTAAAGATCAACATCGCTCCTAGTCCAGCCGGTTTGCTCATAGAGCTTTTCAATCGCCTTGATCGGTGCCGTTGTGAACCATGCTGGAGCCTGAGCGTGGCTGGTGGCACCAACGATTTTCGCCAACGGTTCCAAACCCCTGCGCTCGGCTTCAGACAACCGCATGAGAATAAGCGCCGCGCCGCCATCCGAGATCGAAGAAGAATTGGCGGCTGTTACAGTGCCGCCTTCGCGAAACGCCGGTCGCAATTGCGGAATTTTTTCCGGATTGCCCTTATCAGGCTGCTCATCCTTGGTGATACGAATTTCCGCTTTGCGGGTCTTGATTTCCAGAGGGGTGATTTCATCGCTGAAACTGCCATCGTCTCCAGCCGTTTTTGCGCGTTGTAAAGATTCAATCGCGTATGCGTCCTGGCCTTCACGGGTAAATTGATAATGCTCCGCTGTATCTTCAGCATAGCTCCCCATCAATTTGCCCGGCTCATAGGCATCTTCCAGCCCATCAAGGAACATGTGATCCATCACTTTGCCATGGCCAAGCCGCAACCCTTCGCGAACACGCGGCAACAGGTACGGCGCGTTGGTCATGGATTCCATACCGCCAGCAACGATGATATCGCCCGGACGTGCGTGGAGGGATTCGTATCCAGCCATGACGGTTTTCATGCCTGATCCGCACATCTTGTTGAGCGTCGTACACGGCACGGAATCTGGCAGCCCTGCCCCAAGCGCCGCCTGTCGCGCCGGAGCCTGGCCCTGGCCGGCGGGTAGCACGCAACCCATCAGCACTTCATCAACGTCGCTCGCAGCAATCCCGGTTTGCGCGACCGCAGCGCGAATAGCAGCAGCACCCAATTCGCCAGCTTTGAGATTTGAAAGATCGCCTTGAAACCCTCCCATAGGTGTTCTTTTCGCGGCAACAATAACGATGGGATCGATAGAAATATCAGTTGGGGTCACGTTTCACTCCTCGGATAAAAAAACTTGTTGGCAAATAAATATCAGAGCCGTGGGCATTTGGCCAAAAGACAATTTATGGAGCGGGGAAAAATTCAGTGCTGCGCCCTGATACCCAATAGGCAAGCAATCCGATCCATTCATGAACCGCCAGATCCAGCCGTGCCAATCTGGTTGCACCGGTCTGGTTTGAAACAAGCGAGTCTGCATAGCCGCCAAGCCGAAAATCAACCGGATAAGCAATCACATTGAAACCCGCCTGACGAAACACACCCACGGATCGGGGCATATGAAATGCCGAAGTAACCAGCAGCCAGCGAGAATCCTGTGCCGGGTTCAGAATGGCCCTGACATTCACGGCATTTTGCCAGGTATTGTGAGATTCGCGTTCGAAAATAATCTGGCCCGTCTCGATACCCGTCCGCTCCAGGACCAGTTTCGCCACATCCGCTTCCCGGGAAATTGCGCCAGGATAATCATGGCCAAGCCCGCCGCCACCGGCAAATACAATCGTCTTTTCCGGGAAGCGGCGGGCAAACTCGATCATTTTGAACAACCGCTCCGCCCCCTCGTTCAGCGCCGGTTCGCCGTACCGCCTGGTGAGATGTACATCGGTGGACCCTCCAAGGAAAATAATGCCCTCAAAGGTATCTGGATCGATTTCTGTTACTTGCGGAAAACGTTGTTCCAGCGGTTTCAAAACCCATGAACCAACCGGACTGAAAGCGCCAAGAAAAAGCCCCAAAACGGATATCGCAACAAGAATTTTGGCGGTGCGTACAAATTTTATAAACAGAAAACCAACGCCAATCATGGCGATAAAAATCAGCAGATTTGTCGGTGCCAGCAATAGCCAGACAATTTTCGAAGCATAGAAGAACATAAAGCCGGGTTTATCCCCGAGACAAAGATTCGTCCAGCGATGCGCATCCTCTTAAGCGCGAAGACGCTCATTTTCCGGGTCAAACGGAGATTCTTCGATGACGGTCACCTTAAAGGGTTCACCGAGGAGTTTGATTTCCAACTCGGTGCCGAGGGCGCTAAATTCGGGTTTCACCATTGCCAGCGCCACGGATTTTCCAAGCCGCCAGCCATAGCCGCCAGATGTTGCCCGTCCGATCAGTTTGCCATCCTTATAGATGGCTTCGGAGCCGCGGGCATCAGTGTCGGTCACGTCATGAACTTCAAGCGTCACAAAATTCCAGTTCAAGCCGTCCGCCTTGGCTTGAACAACCGCATCGCGACCGACAAACGCGCCCTTGTTGGGGTGCACAAACCGGTCAAGGCCGGATTCGTAGGCGTTGTATTCAATAGACAATTCGCGCGGGATCAGCCGGTAGCTTTTCTCGATCGCCATCGCGGTCATTGCCCGGATACCAAACGGCTTGATGCCGAATTCCGCGCCAGCTTCCATCAACAAGTCAAAGATCGCATTCTGCTGTTCGATGGGGTGATGCAGCTCGTATCCCAGCTCACCAACAAAATTCATCCGCAACAAATGCGCCGTCGCTGGACCGATACTGACCTCGCGCCCGGTCAGCCATTTAAAGGCATCGTTGGACAGATCAGTGCGGGTCAGTTTTTGCAAAACCTCACGGCTTTTCGGTCCAGCTAGAACCAGCACCCCCCAACCTTCGGTGTAGGGCTGCATCTGCACACTGCCATCGTTCGGCAAGGCTTTCTGCAAATAGTCATGATCATGGGCTTCAAACGCGCCAGCCGAGACAAGATAATAGCGCTGATCCGCAATCTTGTAGATCGTGAATTCAGCACGCACACCGCCACCTTCCGTCAGCATGTGACAGAGATTGACCCGACCGACATTTTTTGGAACCCGGTTGGCAACGAGGCCATCGAGCCAGGCTTCCGCACCGGGACCGGTGATGAAGCATTTGGCGAAAGCCGACATGTCCAGCAGTCCGACATTTTCGTGGACGTTTTTAACCTCATTCCCCACATGCTCGAAATAGTTCGAGCGGCGGAACGACCATTTCTCGACAATCCGGCCATCCTCAAGCGGGGCAGCATGATTGTCTCCCATGAGTACATCGCCCCCAGCGCCAATTTCCTCTTTGGGCACTTCGTGACCTTCAGGGGCAAACCAGTTTGGCCGCTCCCAGCCATAAACCGAACCGAAGACCGCACCGAGCGCCTTCATCCGGTCGTAACAGGGTGTTTTCTTCAAAGGCCGCGCCGCCGCCCGTTCTTCATCTGGATAATGGGTTGAAAATACGTTGGCATAAGCCTCTTCATTTTTTTCAATGAGATAGCCTTCGGTTGCATAAGGACCGAAACGACGGGGGTCGACGCCCATCATGTCGATGGTTGGTTCGCCGTCCACAATCCATTCAGCAATTTGCCATCCAGCACCGCCAGCCGCCGTAATGCCGAAACTGTGGCCTTCATTGAGCCAGAAATTCTTGAGACCCGGTGCCGGACCGATAATCGGAGACCCGTCAGGGGTATAACAGATAGCTCCGTTATAAACCTGCTTGACGCCAACCTCACCAAAGGCAGGCACCCGTTCAATTGCGGTTTCGATATAAGGCGTGAGCCGATCAATATCTTCCGGGAACAATTCGAATTCAGAAGTATCTGATGGCCCGTCAATATAGCAGCACGGCGCATTTTTTTCATAAATTCCAAGGATCAACCCGCCCGCTTCTTCGCGCAGATACCATGCGGAATCAGATTCGCGCAGCACACCCATTTCCGGCAAACCGGCTTTATGCCGAGCAACAATATCAGGATGCGGTTCGGTGACGATAAACTGATGCTCGACCGGAATAACGGGTACATTCAGACCCACCATCTTGCCGGTGTTACGAGCAAAATTACCGGTCGCAGAAACAATATGCTCGCAGGTTATGTCGCCCTTGTCGGTATGGACCACCCATTCCCCGTTATCCTTCTGGGAGATGCCGGTTACAGCAGTATTCCGGTGAATTTTAGCACCCAGGTCGCGCGCACCCTTTGCCATGGCCTGAGTCAGATCGGCGGGCTGGATATAGCCATCTTCCGGATGCTGGATTGCGCCGAGCAGACCATCGGTTTCGCAAAGCGGCCAGATTTCCTTGATCTGCTCCGGTGTCAGGATTTTGACATCAACCCCGATCGTCTCGGCGACGCCAGCATAATACATATATTCATCCCAGCGATCTTTGGTGCGCGCCAGGCGGATATTCGAGCAAACGGAAAAGCCGACATTCATGCCGGTTTCTTCTTCAAGCTCACCATAAAATTTGACCGAGTATTTATGGATCTGGCCGACCGAATAGCTCATGTTGAACAGCGGCAACAGACCTGCTGCGTGCCAGGTGGACCCGGATGTCAGTTCCTTGCGCTCAAGGAGAACCACATCGCTCCAGCCTTTTTTGGCCAGATGATAAAGGGTTGAAACGCCAACAACCCCGCCACCAATCACAACTACCCGTGCGCGTTCTTCCATTGTCTTAGTCCCTCAAATCAGCCCAAATCCCGGTCGGGAAGCCTCAATAAAAACATATCTGGAGACGGAATTGAACAAGGCAGAAATCCGACCAGGAACGCGCTTTTTCCGACGCGCCCAGCCTTCCCCTTCCTCAATCAATCAATTGTCGATCGAATTGGGCTAAAATCCTGATTTATAAACCAGTATTTATGGCGACTGGTCTTCCTTAAACTGTCCCTGTGAGGCATCAGGTTAAACGGCCGCTTCTGACCCAGAAGAGACTTTCTCGAAAGTACCACAGCAAAAGACTGTGGTACATTCTAGGCTAAGAACTGAATAGCCCCTAGAATTGTAGACACCTTGTCACCTAAAAATGAGGACAAGGAGAACGACATGGGCAAGCCACGATTTACAGAAGAATTCAAGATTGATGCCATCAAGCAGATTACCGAACGGGGTTATTCTGTAGCGG
>JAJFHA010000014.1 GCA_021775875.1 Hyphomicrobiales bacterium
GGTCTTTTTCATGTCTGTCTCCTGGTGCCCCGTTGGGAGCGTTTTGTTGTTTTGCGCACCGGTTTGGTCCGCGTCTGAACAACAGATAGGGGGCGAAAAGAAAAAGAAAAGCGCTGGTCCGGCGCATGTGAAACGTTGTGAGAAAGCTGTGATAGAGCGCGACTTGAAGCGGCAATTAGAGAGCTAAATTGTGATCCCGGACAGCTAAAACCGCCGTTTTCCGCCATTCCAAAATCACAAAAAATCACAATCCTCGTGAACAGGTCCATGGACGGAGAGGAAAGAGGTGTTCTAGCTTAGAGAATGATCAGTGTTGACGTCCCGTGAGCTAAAATCTAGCACCAGTGCCGGAAAGCTGTCACGCAGACGGTAGAAATAATACTGCACTGTCGTAAAGGGCAGAAATTCCTTCGGTAGCATTCCCCACTGGCATCCCCTTGCCGCAATATACTGGATTGCTTTCCCGCACGCGGTCCATATCCTTCCTGCGTGGGTGCCCGACCCAGGAAGCAGGAGGCATGAACGGCGCGATCAAGGTCCATTCCCCGTCCGTACAATCGCTTACGTAACGAAGCCAGCGTCTGTCATAGACAGGCCGAGTGGTTTCAGTCCAGGGTATTGTGACCTCCTTCAAATCTTCAAACGATCCGAAGGAATCACAAACCACTGAAATCACTCAACTCAATTTTCGGTTCGATTTTGAGACCACTTGACGCGGTTATTGTTGGGCAGCAAGCTGGCCAAGAATGACGGAATGATTTTCTACAGAAGCCAACACACAACAAATCTGGTCACATTTCGAACTGGAGGAACAATATGCTTGATCACATCGGTCAAATTCCGGCAGCCGCCGCCATCAAATTTTCAACCAAAGAAGCGCTTGTATTCGAGGGGCGAACTTTCTCGTTCAACGATCTTAACGACTTGGTAGAACGCGCCGCGGGTGGGCTGAGCGACCTAGGTATCGCGCCAGGCGATACGGTTACACTCTATGCCGAAAATTCGTGGGAATGGGTCGTTAGTTATTACGCCATAGCGCGCCTTGGCGCAGTCATAAATCCGGTCAACACCATGCTGACCCCAGATGAAATCGAATATGTGGTCAACGATTGCGGTGCTAGAGCGATCATTGCTTCGCCTGACAAAGTTGAAGCTATCATGGGTGTCAAGGACGTCTCAGACGTCAGTGCAATTATCTCGTTTGGCAGCGACATTGCCGAAGGCGCAGTATCTTTCGATGCGTTGATCGCTGCCAATATTTCGGCCCCCACACCGGTCGATATAGAATCTTCCGCTCTGTCCACAATCGGCTATACGTCAGGTACGACCGGACGGCCGAAAGGTGCCATGCAATCGCACCGGGCTGTGATCACCAACGGTGCCATGACCAGCCAGATGCAGATGCGCGGCGCGCACGATTGCGTGGTCAGCGCCCTGCCATGTCCACATGTCTATGCTAACGTGATTATGATGGGAATGATGATGTTTGGCACCAAACTTGTGCTGCATCGCATGTTCGATCCCGCAGCGGCTTTTGCTGATATTGCAGCCTACAAGGCAACGATTTTCGACGGTGTGCCAGCCATGTACATGTTCATGCTGAACAGCCCGGCCATCAAAGACGCCGACCTGTCGAGCCTGACGCGTTGCTATGTCGGCGGCCAAACCATGCCGGTCGCGACTATGGAGGAGGTCGAAAAGGTTTTCAATGTGCCGCTGATCGAACTCTGGGGCATGACAGAAATCGCCGGTCTCGGCTCGACTCATCCGCTTTATGGCAACAACAAACACGGTTCGATCGGTTGCGCGATTCCATATTGTGAACTCCGGATCGCGGATGCAGAGAACGGGGCCAAGACCATGCCGCGCGGCGAGGTCGGTGAACTGATGGTGCGGGGACCGATCGTGATGATGGGATATTACGGGGACGAAGAAAAAACCCGCGAGACGCTTGAGCCCGATGGCTGGCTGCATACGGGCGATCTGGGCACTATGGACGAAGATGGCTGCGTCTTTATCGTGGACCGTAAGAAAGACATGATCCTGACCGGTGGTTTTAATGTCTACCCTGCAGAGATCGAGCGGGTTCTGGCGGCACATCCCGCCGTTGCCCTTGCCGCCGTGGGCAAACTACCTGATGACATAAAAGGGGAAATCGCAAAGGCCTATATTGTCTTGAAAACCGATGTGACCTGTAGCGAGGAGGAGATCATCGCGTTTTGCCGCAAAACGCTGGCGGCCTATAAATGCCCCCGCAAAGTCCAGTTCGTCAATGATGTGCCCAAGACCAGCACAGGCAAGATCATGCGACGGCAGCTGCATACACTGGACGCATGAGCCGTACATCTATGGCGGTATAGCCCCTACGTATCGTGGTTCGCAGGGACGATGTGTGTGAAATATTCGCGCAGTTTGGCCTGTAAAGAATATAGTTCGACCGGGCGACTATGCTCGGCAAATCGAGAGTCTATAGCGAGCCTAAGATTTTTGAAATTTTGTAAGTCATTTAAATATATGGTGCCCAGGGGCGGATTACACACTTAAAGTCATTTACCGTTGATTTCATTGAGGTTTTCTACCGCCAATGTTTGTCTTGTGTACCAGAAACAAGAAGCCAAACCAATATTGAGCATTGACCTAGTCACCTTAGAGATACAAATTGCAGGCGAAATAAACGAACCAGATTACCGTGCTGCGGGGCAGTTTTGTTTGAAATATAGGCAACTGTAGCGATGACGTTCCTGATTGAAGTGATTATGATCTGAAAATTGGATCGAGGCGAACTTCTGAAGAGACGTTGCACTCCTGAATGTTGATGTAAATTTTCGGCAATGTCAGGCCTCTGCAATTGGCTAGAGGCCAACTTGGCATGTCCACTTTATCCGGTGATCAGGTTACAATACGCACATCGGTATATCATCCAGAGGATATCGGATGAATCAGAAAAGCACCCATATTGATAGGTAATTGGGATGTTCGAATTGTCAGATTGTGCTAAATAGTGACTTATTCTAGAGGTATAAACAGGGAGAATGCATAATGAGCGATACGTCGTTTGGGAAATTGATAATGGCCGGGATAATCGGGGCGATTGTGCCAACGGTTGCCGGTTATTTTTATATTGATAATTTGAGCCAGCAAGCGGCAAACGCGCGGCCGACGACAGCGTCGATAGTGCAGCAATTGATAACCGATCACGGGGTTGACCTTAGCGGAGAACAAGGCGAATCTGGCGCTGTCGGCGCAACGGGAGCTGCAGGTCCAAAAGGGGATGCAGGTGATACGGGTCCGGCCGGCGCGGGCGGGCTTAATGGTGTAGCTGGTCCCCAAGGGTCACAGGGGGAATCCGGACCACAGGGGCCACAGGGAGAAACCGGACCACAGGGGCCACAGGGTGAAGCCGGACCCCAAGGGCCGCAAGGACCTCAGGGTGAACAAGGTCAGGCCGGTGCCACAGGAGTGGCGGGAACTGCTGGTGCAGCAGCCGATGTCGGTCAAGTGGTTGAAGATGTCATTCGGCAATTGCGCGCGAGTGGCGCCATTCAATAGGCAACCGGGCTCTAATAAATATCGAAATATTCCCGGTGTTCCCAATCGGGAACCTCGCTGAGAAGCCGGGATATTTCAATTTAGCCCACTGTAGATATGTCGTTACTCGCGGGACATTTTCTTTAATCTCCGATTTGGAGAAGGGGGATTTGTCTAATGACCAGTGATCAACGCGATATTCGTCGAAAACTTCGAGTTCTGCGACACGCTCAAACGAATGGGTCTGTCGTCAAGACATGCCAATATTTCGGCATCGGCCGCGCCAGTTTTTATCGATGGAAAACCGCATATGAAAGCAAGGGCGAAACTGGGCCAATCAAGCGGGGCCGTTCAATATTGCTGGAAGGTTCGCGACCGCATTGCCATCCCGCCGAGCTTCCAAAAGCTGGGAGTCGCCAAGGGCCTTGAAGCTCGGCTCAGGACGAAGTTCGACCTGCTCGAAAAGGGTGGAAAGCCTCATCCAAGCCGCTTTAGAACAATCTGAACGAGCTTCGAGAGAATTTCGCGCGCTTGATTGAGGTGCCGCACAGAAATCCAACTCGTTGTTACCCGAAATGTTACCCAGGCGAATTTTTCAAAATATTTTAATATGGCTAACCTATTGAAAATTATGGTGCCCAGGGGCGGATTCGAACCACCGACACGCGGATTTTCAGTCCGCTGCTCTACCAACTGAGCTACCTGGGCATGGTCGCAAGGGCCGGATATCGGGTGACTTGCGAACCACCCTGCACGGGGGCAAGGCAAGGCGTTATAGGAAATCAAAGGGACCGTGGCAAGCGCCTATCACACCGGATTGCAATTGCTTTTTTCAGTGCCGCACAGCGTCTTCGGGAACCTGCGAATCTTCCTCTTCGGTGGGGATGGCATAATTGCCCTGGAGCCAATTATGCAGATCCAGATCAGCGCAACGCTTTGAACAAAACGGGCGGTAACGGTGCACAGTTTCCTTGTCGCATTGTGGGCAATGGCCGGTTGCTTCGGGCTTGGCTTGCTCGCCAGAAGGAAGGCCGGATCCGGCTTTCTTTGTCATCCTCAGCCTTTCAGCCAATTGAAAGTGATCGGGAATTTTTCACCTTCCAGTAGGCGAAGGGTCTCGTAAAGCGGCAAGCCAACAACATTGGTGTAAGACCCGATCAGCTTCATGACAAAGCCGCCGGCAATGCCCTGGATGGCATACCCACCGGCTTTGCCGCGCCATTCACCGCTCGCCAGATAGGCGTCCAGTTCGTCGCGGCCAAGGCGTTTGAAGCGCACGCGGGTTTCAACAACCCTGGTTCTGAATTTACCTTCAGGTGTCGCCAGTACCACGGCTGTATAAACCCGGTGGGAACGCCCGGACAAAAGCGCCAGGCTGGAGGCCGCTTCGTCGAGCAATTCTGCTTTACCCAAAATCCGGCGCCCCACGCTCACTACCGTATCGGCGGCGAGGATATAGGCGGATTGGATTTTTCCGTCACGCTTGATGGTGCCATAAACGGTTTCTGCCTTGGCGCGCGCCAGGCGCGTTGCGAGCGCACGGGGCAATTCGCTTTTATTCGGGGTTTCATCAATGTCGGCTGGACGCAGATGGTCCGGCACAAGGCCGACCTGTTCCAGCAGGGCAAGGCGGCGCGGTGATCCACTCGCAAGAACCAGTTCGGATTGCCCGGTCTTCATGATGCTATTCCCGAAAGATGCCGCACGGGCAATATTGGCAGATTACCTGAACCGATAGGTGATACGACCCTTGGTCAGATCGTAAGGTGTCATTTCAACCAGCACCTTGTCACCGGCCAGAACCCTGATGCGGTTTTTGCGCATCCGGCCTGCGGTATGGGCGATGATTTCGTGGTCATTTTCCAGCTTAACCCGAAATGTTGCGTTCGGCAGCAATTCCGTGATCGTGCCTGGAAATTCCAGTAACTCTTCCTTGGCCATGTATATCCTTCTTGCATTGCGAGCATATGCTCTGTGGGCACCTGCCCTGCGGGCCTATGCCCTTAATCCACATTTGGGAATGCGGCAACCTATCCAATTCGATGCGCTTTGTGAACCGGGGATGCCGGGTTGGGACAATCTGTTTTTAGCAGCACCATTTTATACGTTCGGGCCACCCTGCCAGCCAAACCGCGCCTTGATCCTTTGCATCAATTGATCACGGACGGTTCGATAGGCGTCCAGCATGGTTTCGCGGCTTCCGCTTGTAATCGTCGGATCCATGGTCGGCCAATATTCCACATCCACCGCCATGGTCCGGGTCAATTCCAGTGCCTTGTGATGAGCTTCTGGCGACAGTGTCACAACCAAGTCAAATGAGGTATCCGCCAGTTCATCAAGGGATATCGGGTTGTGGGTAGAAATATCAAGCCCGACTTCATCCATAACACTGATGGCGAAACCGTCCACATCACCAGACCTGACACCAGCCGATTCTACATAAACACGCCCTGGAAACAGATGCTGCATGATGGCTGCCGCGATCGGAGACCGAACCGCATTCATGCTGCAGGCAAACAGGATCGCACCCGGCGGACCGGACGTATCAGGTTTGTGGCCTAAGGGGTCCATGCCGCTCAGCCCCGCCAGTGCAACACGCAGATAAGGGTAAAAAGCCGGCGGGCGGTTTCAAAATTTGTATCGACCTTGCCGTCAAGGCGTTCCAGCAGAATATGGGTGCCCTCGTCGTGCAATCCCCGACGGCCCATATCGATAGCTTCGATCTGGCTTGGGGCTGAAGTCTTGATCGCTGAGAAATAGCTCTCGCAGATCAGAAAATAATCCTTGATGACCCGGCGCAGAGGGCTGAGCGACAGGATAAAAGTTCCGGCCGGACCGTCCTTGGCGTCTAAAATATCGAAGACCAGACGCTTTTCAGCAATCGACAGGACCAATTTGAAAGGGCCGCTTTCGGATCCTGCCGGGGCAAATTGATTTTCTTCCAGAAGATCATAAATTGCGACATCACGCTCATGCTCGATGTCAGGCGTCGCCCGGCCGATGGAGCGGGTATCGAGAGAAATGTCTACGAGCCTGTTTTCGGCCATCTGGTTCCGCCCATCCGGGTTCAGTTTTTTTCCAAACGAAGGCGGACCGACCGGGCGTGGGCGTTCAAGCCTTCTGCTTCACCAAGGGCGATGGCCGCTGGTCCGATTGCCGCAAGACCGCTGGCGCTGCATTTCAGCAGCGAGGTACGTTTCATGAAATCAAGCACACCAAGACCGGATGCAAACCGCGCTGCGCCGCCGGTGGGGAGTACGTGGTTGCTTCCAGCTACATAATCACCAATCGCTTCCGGGGCGTGGGCGCCGAGAAAAATGGCACCGGCATTTCTGACCTGCGCCGCCAATGCCTCAGGATCAGCCGTCGCGATCTCCAGATGCTCAGGCGCGATCCTGTCGATCAGGGGAATTGCGTCGTCAAGATTTGAAATGGTCAGGATCGCGCCATAATCACGCCAGCTCGCGGCTGCGATTTCCTTGCGCGGCAAATCCTGTAACTGACGCTCGACTGCCGCCGGAATAGCATCGGCTAATTCCTGACTATTGGTGATCAGGATTGATTGAGCTACCGCATCATGTTCGGCCTGCGCCAACAGGTCCGCAGCGATCCATTCGGGGTCATTATTTTCGTCCGCCACAATCAGCACTTCTGACGGTCCGGCCATCATATCAATGCCAACCTGACCAAAGACCTGCCGCTTGGCCGCCGCCACATAGGCGTTGCCCGGTCCGGCAATCATATCCACCGGCGGAATTGTTTCGGAGCCAAAAGCCAAGGCGGCGATCGCCTGGGCTCCACCGATCCGGTAAATTTCGCTAACACCCGCCAAGTGGGCGGCTGCCAATACGAGCGGGTTGAGGTGGCCATCAGGCGCTGGCACCATCATGACAAGCCTATCGACGCCCGCGACTTTCGCCGGGACGGCGTTCATCAATACAGAACTTGGATAGGCGGCTGTGCCGCCCGGCACGTAAATTCCTGCCGAATGGATCGCGGTCCAGCGATAGCCAAGCTCAATGCCGACGTCATCCGTGTAGCTAAGATTCTCGGGCCGCTGTTTCTGGTGATAGCTGGTGATCCGCTCATGGGCGAGGTGAAGCGCCGCCATGGTCGCGTCATCAACTTGTTGCCAGGCTTCATCCATCTCGGCTTCGGTAATGCGAAATTGGCCAGGCTCAAGTTCGAGACGGTCGAATTTCGCTGTCAGATCGCAAATTGCCTGATCGCCACGCGTCCGCACATCTGCAATAATTTCGGCAACGGCTTTGTCCACGTCTGCGGCAACACCGCGTTTCCTGTCGAAAAACGCTGCGAATTCAGCCTCGAAATCCGGGGCATCGCAATCAAACCTCATGACCATGGGAAATGCCTCCGCTCATCCTTCGTCGTCGAAATTGTGGTCCGGGCGCATTTTGGTGCCCCAGGCCGCACCCATATCTTCGATTTGAGCTTCAACACATTCGACTTCAAGACGGATCATCCCGCCGCCTGCAAAGACAAGGGTAATTGTCCCCTCCGGCCCGTCAGCCTGATCACCAGTTTCAAAGCTGACGGCAAGCAATTCCAACACATTGTCTTCGCCCTGGCGGATGTTCATGCGTTGGACGTTTGTTACGCGGTCAAAATTTAGCGCTGCTCGTCGGCGTTCATAAGGCTTTCGCCCGGACCGTTTTTTGGCCTCGTTGGCACCGGACCAGTTGAACCTGTTGATGATCATGGTGAAGCGCCCGGCTTTCGGCAGCCATGCCATATCTGTTGGGCGCAAAATTGAATCCTGTGTGTGCGCCGAAATAACCTCAAGGTCTTCCGGTTCAAGTGCGATCAGGCGCAAAGATGGTTCTTCAGTCATGATTTATTTGCCAGCAAGGGACGCGTATGGTCGCAGTGATACAGACCGATTGGACAAGACGCAATGACCCCATGACCATTGATCTGTCAGCTTGAAAGTCGCTCTATCACCGCACCGCAGCGTCCGAGTTTTTCCTCGATCCGCTCAAACCCGCGATCCAGATGATAGACCCGGTTGATGATGGTTTCGCCTTCCGCCATCAGACCGGCAATTACGAGAGAAACAGAGGCCCGCAGATCAGTCGCCATAACTGGCGCACCTGTCAAAGTTTCAACACCGCGAATGGTTGCGGTGTCGCCATCCAGTGAAATGTCAGCACCAAGCCGCACCAATTCCTGAACATGCATGAAGCGGTTTTCGAAAATGGTTTCGCGGATCGTGGACACACCTTCAGCACGACACATCAGAGCCATCAATTGCGCCTGAAGGTCGGTTGGAAATCCGGGGAATGGTCGCGTTTCGACGTTAACAGGTTTGATCCCGGCACCGTTTCGCGCAACCCGGATACCGTTATTGGTCGGAGTAATTTCAATCCCGGCTTCGCCCATTACATCAATAGCCGATTGCAACAGATCAGCACGAGTACCAACGAGTTCCACGTCTCCGCCGGTCATGGCTACGGCCATGGCGTAGGTGCCGGTCTCGATCCTGTCTGGCAACACTGAATGGGTGGCGCCGTGGAGTTCTTTTACGCCTTCGATTTTCAGGGTGTGCGTGCCGATCCCTGAAATACGTGCGCCCATGGCGTTCAGACAAGTGGCGAGGTCACCGATTTCCGGTTCCATCGCGGCGTTTTCGAGTATTGTCTCGCCTTTGGCTAATACCGCTGCCATCAACACATTGTGGGTGGCACCAACGGAAATGCCGGGAAACAAAATACGCGTTCCGGTCAGGCCCTTTGGTGCGTTGGCGATTACATATCCGGCGTCGGTGGAGATTTGCGCCCCCAAAGCCTCAAGCCCTTTGAGATGTATATCAACAGGCCTGGTCCCGATGGCACACCCACCCGGCATGGATACACGGGCTTCTCCCATCCGCGCGATCAACGGCCCCAACACCCAGAAGCTTGCCCGCATCCGGGACACAAGTTCATATGGCGCAGTGGTATCGACAATCTCTTTGGCGCATAGACCAAACCGTTTGCCATAGCGCCCGTCTTCGCCGGACCGTTTGCCGCTGACTGTAATATCAACGCCGTGATTGCCGAGAATATCACCGAGCAATTTCACATCAGCGAGTGCCGGGACATTTTCAAGTGTCAGGGTTTCTTCGGTCAAAAGGCTGGCAATCATCAACGGCAGCGTCGCGTTTTTCGCGCCACTTATGGGGATCGTGCCGGTGAGGCGTTTTCCGCCTGCAATTCGTATGCTGTCCATCAGCCTGTCCTGCTTACTTTCAGATTATATTTATAAAGAAACGTGAACCTATCCAGCACTGCCTTATATGCAAGGGCGCGGCAAAATTATGGCTTTGGATGGTTAAATGCCACCCATCGGTTTCTAGGGCTTTTTCTGCTCAGAACCGGCCCGGCCGCGGGTCTGGTCTTTGCGGCGTTTCAGGTTTTCACGGAGTGCGGCTGACTGCCGCTCAGCGCGTGCTGATTTTTTCTGCGTTTGCCCGGATTTCGACTGATTTGCCAATTTTTTCACCTATCGCCAAAAGGTTTGCCATTCCGCTTGCGCCTGCAATGAGCATATGGCAGTTTGCGCGCCGTGCGGCAAGATATTCTGCTTGCCCCAACGCCGCCGTAGCTCAGTGGTAGAGCGCACCCTTGGTAAGGGTGAGGTCGTGAGTTCGATTCTCCCCGGCGGCACCATTTTGAAACTTTTTGCCCGGATTGATGTTTGTCATGGCGTTTGACTATACGACCCGGTTCGCCAAAGCACTTGGCGACCTTCATGAAGAAGGGCGCTACCGGGTTTTTGCGGATATTGAACGAATTGCAGGCCGGTTTCCCCGAGCGGTTTTGAAAACTCCGGAGGGAAACCGCGAAATCACAGTCTGGTGCTCCAACGATTATCTGGCCATGAGCCAGCATCCTGACGTTTTGAACGCCTTTCAGGAAACAGCCCGCAGAAGCGGCATTGGCGCAGGCGGCACGCGCAATATATCCGGCACCCACAGCGAAATTGTTGGCCTTGAAAAAGACCTAGCCGACCTTCACGGCAAACAGGCGGCGCTGGTTTTCACATCCGGCTATATTTCCAATCAGGCCAGTATTTCCGTTCTCGCAAAATTCCTGCCCGATTGCCTGATATTCTCGGACGAATTGAACCACGCTTCGATGATTGCGGGGGTTGTTGATTCGAAAGCTGAAAAGCATATTTTTCGCCACAACGATTTCGAGCATCTTGAAGAACTGTTGGCGGCAACCGATCCTGATCGACCCAAAGTGATTGTGTTTGAATCGCTTTATTCGATGGATGGCGACGTGGCACCGGTTCATGCGATTTGCGACCTGGCGGATAAATATGACGCGCTCACCTATATCGATGAGGTTCACGCGGTCGGCATGTATGGCGCTCATGGTGGCGGCATAACCGAGCAGGTTGATGCGGCCGACAGAATCGACATTATCGAGGGAACGCTGGCCAAAGCCTTTGGCTGTATGGGCGGATATATTGCCGGGTCAGCAAAATTGATCGACATTGTCCGCTCATATGCACCGGGTTTCATTTTTACGACAACTTTGCCGCCAGCAATTGTAGCGGCGGCGCGGGCAGCCATTGTTCATCTGAAAGAATCATCAGTTGAGCGAGACAGTCAGCAACGCCAGGCGGCTGCAACCCGCTCCGCTTTGATCTCGCGCAATCTGCCGGTGATGCCATCCAAGACCCACATTGTTCCGCTTCTTGTAGGCGATCCTGAACGGGCCAAAGCCGCCAGTGACAGGCTTTTGGCGCAGCATGATATTTATATCCAGCCGATCAATTTCCCGACCGTACCCCGCGGGACAGAACGTTTGCGGATTACCCCCGGGCCACTTCATGATGACGCACTGATTGCTGATCTGGCCGACGCACTGGCCGAGACTTGGCAGCATCTTGGGTTGTTTTCGGATGTTTGCGAAACTGCCGCCGAATAAACTCTGCCTGCAGATTTAATTCAAGAAGTCTGAAGGGGAGCTGGCAACTGCTGGAGCATCTGAAGATGGCGGCATCCGGGATAGTGTTGAAGAAGCGACTGCAGGTGCGATTGACAAGATCAAGAGCATTTTCGGCTTCTAGGGCTTGTATTTTCCAAAAATCAAACTTGATTTTGGCCTGATTTTGAAAATAGAAAAGCCACCGGACTATTCCGGCGGCTTTTCAGTCGCAATTTCTCAAAAGGAAATCGCGTAACTAATTTTTGGGGTCAAGCTTTGCCGCCTGATTTCCCACCACTGCCTTTTTTCCCGCCACCGGACGTGTTCTGTGCTCCGCCCGGCTTTTGTCCAGCTGAACCTGAACCTGATTTTTTATCACCCATAATAACCTCTCCTCTGCATTTGTTGTTTCCAACGGCAATCCATAAGACCATAAATCGGCACCCCGCGTAAAGCCTGATGTCTTTTCTGAGACGCTCGAAACCGGGCTATCTAAATTTTTCGCATCCGCGTTAACCCTGTTTTAGGGTTAATAGCGCTTTATACGGACAGTGATTAAGTAACGAGGTCTGTTATGCGTAATATGTTGTTTGTAGTACCGGCTGCTGCCGGTCTGGCTTTCATGGGCACCGCCCATGCCGCCGATGCCCCCATTTACGAAGTAGTACCCGATGCCGTGGTCTACCAAGAAATGGCATCTTCCTGGGATGGCTTTTATGCAGGCATCCACGGTGGCTATGCTACCGGTAATTTCAATTCAACCGTTGTTGGCGGCATTGATCCGCCGTTTGATGCTGAAGGCTATCTCTTTGGTGGCCAGGTTGGTTATGACATCCAAAATGGCAACTTTGTCTTCGGCGTTGTTGCTGATGCAAGCTTTACCACCATTGATGGCACAGTTTGTATCTGTATGCTGGGCCAACATTCAGCGGAAGTGGACTGGCTCGCAACCGTTCGTGGCCGTGTCGGCTATGCGATGGGTAGTTTCCTGCCATACATTACCGGTGGCGCGGCATTTGCAGGCATTACAACCTCCCTTGTAGGGGTTTCTGACGAAGCCGTTCATACGGGTTGGACAGCTGGTGGCGGTGTTGAGTATGCCCTTGGCAACGGTTTGACTCTGGGTGCGGAATATCTCTATGTAGATCTGGGTGAAGAACGTTACACCTATGGTGTTACAATGATTGACACCGAACTGGAACTTCATATTGCTAGAGCCAACCTGAATTACCGGTTCAATTATTAGAACCTGAAATCAGATTTTCAAATTCAAAACGCGACGGATATTGTTTCCGTCGCGTTTTTGGCTCAGGAAATTTTTGCTACCCAATCCATCAGCCGGCGCATGGCTTCGCGCATCTGGTCGGCATCACGGGCAAAGCAAAGGCGGTTGAATTGTTCAGCCCCCGGTCCGAATGCGTGCCCTGGCACGACCCCGATATTGGCTTCATCAACCAATTGCAGACCAAGTTTCGATGTATCCTCAAAACCTTCGATCTGGAAAAGCTGGTAGAAAGCTCCGTCTGGTGGCGCGAACCGTATCCGGGGCGATTTTGACAATGCTTCGCGGACGATTTCCCGCCCCTCACGGGCGCGGGCAATCTGGTAACGGACAAATTCCTCACCCTCTTCAACAGCTGTAACGGCAGCGCGCTGCATGAAAGCGGCCACACCGGATGTGTTGTAATGGATGATATTTTCCATGACCCCACCAAGGCGTGGGTGACACGAAATCCAGCCGATACGCCATCCTGTCATGGCCCAGTTTTTGGAAAACGTATTCACGAACAGGATCAGGTCATCATCTTCAACGATTTCGTAGAATGACGGGGCATATTCGCTATCGCCATAATAGAAGCGGTTATAGACCTCGTCCGAAATAATCCAGATGCCTTTTTCGCGGGCGAAATCCAGCACCGCTTTTAATTCGTCCAGACTAGCCGTCCATCCAGCGGGGTTGCTGGGAGAATTGAAAAAGATCGCACGGGTTTTGTCGGTTACAGCGTCGAATAATTCTTCGAGATCAAGTTGCCAGCCTTTGTTGCCAAATCGCATTGGCACGCAAACGGGCACGCCGCCATTTAATTCCAATGCCGCCGTGAAATTTGGCCATGCCGGAGTCGGCACGATAATTTCATCTCCCTCGCCTGCGATCGACTGGATCGCTACCTGGATTGCCTGCATGCCGGAACCAGTCACATAAAACCGCTCGTCGGTGAAATTTCCCGGATAATGACGATTGTGATAATCGGCAAGAGCCTGGCGTAATTCCGGAATGCCGCGCTGCCAGGT
Organism: Hyphomicrobiales bacterium; assembly: GCA_021775875.1. GTDB lineage: Bacteria > Pseudomonadota > Alphaproteobacteria > Rhizobiales > NORP267 > NORP267. The sequence continues at coordinate 13,758 of JAJFHA010000014.1, forward strand.
ATAAAATGTCTCGCCTGCGGCGAGCGAGCGGGTGGCAGCATCGCAGATAAATTGCGGTGTCGGCAAATCACCCTCACCAGCCCAGAGAGGGATCAAACCTTCGCGTTCGCGGCCATAATTTATAACTTCGACAATTCCCGATTCTGGCGAATTACGGGCGGCACCGCGCAGGGCGGAAAATTGTTTGTTTGACTGGTTCATTATCTCACCGAAAACAGAAAATCGAGCACAAGCCCGGATATCAATATTGGTAGTCCTTGGTCGCACAAATTGCGAGGATCGGGAATAAAAATTCAACCCTATTCCCTGAGCTAATCACATTCTTTTTTAAAACCCTTATTAGCGCTTTTTCAGGAGATCGCGAATTTCTTCCAATAAAACCTCGTTGCGTGGCGGTTCAGCCGGAGCAGCAGGCGCTTTCTCTTCCTTGCGCTTTATATTGTTCATACCCTTGATCAGAAGAAACAGTGCGAAGGCCACAATCACAAAGCTGATCACAGCATTGATAAAAAGTCCCCAATTCAGGGTTACGGCACCGGCTTCCCTGGCGGCTTCAAGAGTGCCACCGGCGTCGCCCTTCAGGGTCACGAACAAATTGGTGAAATCCACACCGCCCATCAGCAACCCGATGGGTGGCATCAAAATGTCGTCCACCAGCGATTTAACTATGGTCCCGAACGCGCCGCCAATTATGATGCCGACAGCCATGTCCACAACACTGCCACGCATCGCAAATTCCTTGAATTCCTTCAGCATTTTGATCAATTTCCCAATTTTGAGTAATTACTTGCCGTACGACGAACCAGTAGAGACCTAGTTCATATTGAAATGTCCAGAATATTACCCGGAGTCGCTTCAAACGGGAACTAACAACCAAGCGCCACAAAAAAATCTGGTATTTAAGCTGCATCAACAGCTAGATTGCGGGGAAATCTATTTTGGGATGGAGTAAATGATCCAGGGCTGGAGTGTAGTTGCAATTGCTTTTGCCTATCTCGGGCTTTTGTTTGCTGTTGCAAGCTACGGAGACCGACGGGCCAAGCGCCGGGTCCCTGGTGCCAGCCGACCGTTCATTTATGCCTTGTCAATTGCGGTTTACTGCACCTCCTGGACCTTTTTTGGCAGCGTCGGCCTTGCAGCAGCTTCGGGTTATGATTTTCTGACCGTTTATATTGGTGCCGGATTGATGCTGGCGGTCGGCTACCCGGTCATTCAGCGCATCGTATTCATCAGCAAAAACCAGAATATCACATCAATTGCTGATTTTATCGCGGCCCGCTACGGCAAGAGCCAGACGCTGGCGGCACTTGTCACCGTGATCGTGGTGATAGGGGTTGTCCCCTACATTTCACTACAATTAAAAGCGATCTCAAGTTCGCTGACAACGGTTCTGGTGGAAACCGGCGACACGGGCTCAACCCTGTTCTCGCTTGTTGAAAGCGGTCCGCCGGTTGATATCGCACTGCTGGTGGCGCTCACGCTAGCGGCTTTTGCCATTTTGTTTGGCACCCGTCACACAGATGCCACCGAACATCAGGACGGCCTGGTACTCGCGGTTGCAGCTGAATCCCTGGTGAAACTGATTGCTTTTCTGATTGTTGGCTTTTTTGTCACATTCTGGATGTTTGATGGCCCGATCGATCTCTACACATCGGCGGCAGCACGGCCCGATATCGCTGCGCTTTTCTCGAACGGGATCGACGTATCCCGGTGGCTGGTGATTACGTTTCTCAGCCTGGTTTGCATTATTTTGTTGCCGCGACAATTTCACGTGGCGGTTGTTGAAAACAATAATATCAGCGATGTGCGCAAAGCCGCATGGCTGTTTCCGCTCTATCTGGCGGCGATCAATATTTTTGTTATCCCAATCGCGGTTGCGGGCATGTTACAATTTCCCCAGGGCAATGTAGATGCCGACATGTTCGTGATTGCGCTACCGATGGCGGCAGGATCCCAGATCGTAACGATGGTGGCGTTCATCGGCGGTTTGTCGGCAGCGACCGCCATGGTTATTGTTGCCAGCGTGGCGCTGGCAATCATGGTCTGTAACAACCTTGTTGTGCCGCTGATGCTGCGCCACAGGGGGTTGAGCAGCACCGAACGGCAGGACATGGGGTCGATGCTCCTCAATATCCGCCGGGTGGCGATCCTGGCGGTCTTGCTTCTCGCCTATACCTATTATCATATGATCGGCAATTCGGTGGCTTTGGCTTCGATCGGGCTTTTGTCGTTTGCCGCTGTCGCCCAGTTTGCGCCTGCATTTTTTGGTGGCATGATCTGGCGTCGGGCAACCGAAGCTGGCGCTGTCGCTGGCATTGTCGCCGGGTTCTCGGTCTGGATTTATACCCTGTTATTGCCCTCTTTCTCTACCGCCGGGTGGTTGCCGGGAATGGTATTCGAGACCGGTCCGTTCGGCATCGAATGGCTTCATCCTCAGGCTTTGTTTGGCTTTCAAAGCGACCCGCTGGTTCACGGTGTCTTTTGGAGCATGTTCTTTAATATAGCCACTTATTTGCTGGTTTCCTTGATGCGCCCGCTCAAGGTGATTGAGCGGTTGCAGGCGAATATTTTCGTAAGCCGGGACCCCGGTGCCGTGGGTCCGCCGCCACGCCATTGGAAAAGTTCACTTTCATTTGGTGTGTTGCGGGAAACGGTTGCCCGCTATCTGGGCGAAGAACGGGCGCGGCGTTCGTTTGCGGAATACAGATCAACGCACAATGTGCATCTGGCACCCGAAGACAGTGTCGATATCGAGATGATCCGGTTTGCCGAACATCTTTTGGCAAGCGCCATCGGCGCGGCTTCTTCCAGACTGGTCCTGTCGCTGCTTGTCCGCCGCAGCAGCATGGGCGATCCAGCGTCTCTCAAACTGCTTGATGATGCATCTGAAGCAATCCAGTATAACCGCGATCTTTTGCAGACCGCGCTTGACCATGTAGGCCAGGGAATTTGCGTGTTTGATCGGGACATGCGGCTGATTTGCTGGAACTTGCAATTCAGAGAATTGCTAAAATTGCCGGCCGATCTTGGACGGGTTGGTGTTCCGTTGACGGACATTCTGACCCATTGCATTGAGCAGGGGATTTTTCCGGCCAGCGACCCTGATATAGCGGTGAGTGAGCGGATCGATAAATTGGTGATTTCGCGCGTCACCTATCACGAGCGACTTAAAAATGGCACGGTTCTTGAAGTAAGAAGCGCTCAGATGCCTGACGGCGGCATCGTGACCACGTTCACCGATATTACTGAGAGTTTCGAAGCAGAAGAAGCGCTGGAGCGCTCGAAGGAAACGCTGGAGCGGCGGGTGGAGGAGCGCACGGAAGAACTGACTCAGTTGAACCGCGAGCTGGCCCGGGCGCGCGCGGAATCAGAACAAGCCAATATCGGCAAGACCCGGTTTCTCGCCGCGGCCAGCCACGATATTTTGCAACCGCTGAACGCCGCGCGCCTTTACACCACCAGTCTGGTGGAAAAAAGCGATGGCAATGCTGACGGCGTCATTGCCAAGAACATCAATGCGTCGCTGGAATCGGTTGAGGAAATTCTCGGAACCCTGCTCGATATTTCGCGTATGGATACCGGGGTGCAGGCTCCCGAATATTCTGTCTTTTCGCTGACATCCTTGATGAAACAATTAGCTATTGAATTTACGCCCCAAGCAGAAGAAAAAGGTATCCGGGTCGATTTTGTATCGTCCAGCGTCAAGGTCAGATCGGACCGGCAGATGCTTGTTCGCATTTTCCAGAACCTTGTGAGCAACGCGATAAAATATACCGATCAAGGACGTGTGCTTGTTGGATGTCGGCATGACGGCAAGCATATCCGGATCGAGGTTCATGATACCGGCGTCGGCATCACGGATTCCGGGCAGCAATTGATTTTCAAGGAATTCCAGCGCCTCAATACCAGCACCCGGAATGTACCAGGCCTCGGGCTTGGGCTTTCCATTGTGGAACGCGCCTGTCGCATTCTCGACCATCCTGTCCAGGTTAAATCAGAAGTTGGAACAGGGTCGATGTTTTCAGTTTCGGTGCCGATATCTACCGCACCAACAAACGAAATAGTCAAACCCTTGCCGTCCAGTATCCCGACCCTGCGCCTTGAAGGCACCAAAGTTCTCGTGATCGACAATGACGAGAAAATTCTTGACGGTATGACGGCGCTGCTGGCTGGGTGGGGATGTCAGGCCCTCAAAGCGAAAAGTCTCAAGGAAGCCACCGAAACGATCCGTCGCGAAGATGTGGAACCGAATATCGTTTTGGTGGATTTTCATCTGGATGAAGAAAATGGCGTTGATGTGATAGCGGGCTTGCGCTGGATGTTGCGTTCCGATCTGCCCGCAATCCTCATCACGGCAGACCGGTCGCCAGAACTGAAAGTGGAAGCATCCGCTCAAAATATCCCGATTTTACACAAGCCGCTGAAACCAGCTGCGTTGCGTGCTTTGATGGCTCGAAGTCGGGTTCAAAAAATTGCGGCAGAATAAATTTTAGGACGTTGCAATCAGGAAAACTGTATCCGCTTCAGGTCTGTTCGATGTCCGGTTGCCATTGATCGATTTCAATCCTGTTGGCAGCAATTACCGCCTGGGTGCGGCTATCGACGTTGAGTTTTTGCAGAATCGCAGAAACGTGAGCCTTGACCGTTGCTTCAGAAACGCTCAACCCATAAGCGATTTGTTTGTTCAACAAACCTTCGTTGAGCATCATCAACACCCTGATCTGTTGCGGCGTAAGGGTGGCCATACGCTCCACAAGATCTGCCATCTCACTATCGTCCGGAGAGGACAAATCCAGCCCGGGCGGAGTCCAGATATCACCATTCAACATTTTGTCGATGGCGACGCGGATGGTTTCCGCACCAACCGATTTAGGTACAAACCCGGACGCGCCGAAATTTATGCACCTGCGGATTACGGTCAGGGTCTCCGTGGCCGATACGATCGCCACGGGGATATTTGGATATTGGGCGCGCAGATACATAAGGCCCGAATAGCCATTTACACCCGGCATTTCCAGATCAAGCAATACAAGATCAATTTCGGCATCATTATCGATAATAGCAATAATTTCCTGAAGCGATCCGGCTTCAGATATTGCCTCTTCTTCGAACCGACCTTCCAACGCCTGTCGGAGCGCACCCCGGAACAGCGGATGGTCATCTGCAATAATAATATTATGTCGAACCATCAGACGGCCCCCAACAATCCTTGTCCGAACTGACCACAGCAATAGTATCGATCAGGTTCTACAAGACTGGCAATTACGTCGATAGTAGCATAGTGATCAGGATTAAGAGCAGATTCTTGTTTGACGTTAAATTCACCTGATATTGTCTCAGTGTGCGGCGCGTAAAAGTTCTGAGGGGAATGGTTTGGCAGATTCGGACAAACACAATTATTGGTCCCATACCACGCGGCTTATGTGGATTGTACTTACGCTCTGGTTTGCAGGTGGCATTCTCATTCACTTCTTTGCGGTCCCCTTGAATGAAACAATTTTTCTTGGCTTTCCCCTTGGTTATTTTCTGGCCGCCAAGGGCACACTTGTTTTTTTTGCAGTTCTGGTTTTCTGGTTTTGCCAACGACAGGACAATATTGACCGTGCTTTTGGTGTATCGGAAGACAGCTAGGGCTCGCCCTAGGACACGCAGTGCAGGAGACTGATCCTTGGCGACCCAGCGAACCGGTGATGGATTTGCCGACAATGTCGGTAGAATTTACGGCATTTTTTCTGTCGGATTTGTAGCCTTCATAATTCTGCTGGCGATCCTCGAACAGGTCGGAATTCCGGTAGCATGGATCGGGTATTTGTTTCTTATTTTCTCCCTGGTAATTTATGGCGGGTTCGGCCTACTCGCCCGAACCATGCAAATTTCCGACTATTATGTGGTCAGCAGGCGGGTACCTGCATTTTACAATGGGATGGCGACAGCCGGGGCCTGGATCGGAACAACCGGATATATTGCCCTTGCTGGTTCACTTTACGTGAATGGGTATGACGCCCTTTCCTATATTCTCGGAATGACTGGCGGGTTTGTGCTGATCGCGGTTTTTATTGCGCCGTTCCTGCGTAAATTCGGAGCTTATACGATTCCGGAATTTATCGGTCACCGGTTCGGTGGACAGGCGATGCGGTTTGCCAGCCTGATTGTCGTCATACTTTGCTCGGTTTTGCTGCTGGCTGCTCAAATGCGCGGCGCTGGTCTGGTGCTTCAGTATTTTTTGGGGGTGAATTATGAAGTGGCGGTAACGGCCGGGCTGGTTTTCATTTTACTGGGAACCCTGCTTGGCGGCATGCGCGCCGTAACATGGGCACAGGTAGCGCAATATATAGTCCTTGTGCTGGCCTTCATGTTCCCGGTCATCATCATTTCCACAATTGAAACCGGAATCCCCCTGCCCCAGCTCATGTATGGACAAATCATGCAGGCGACCGAAACGCTTGAGCAATCCATTGTTCAAAACGGGCTTGCAACTGCGGATAATATTTCCCATTTCAGCCAACCATTTTCAAAAATGAGCCAATGGAATTTCTTTGCTACTGTCATCAGTCTGATGGTGGGGACAGCATCCATGCCTTTCTTGCTGATGCGCTCATTAACTACATCCAGTGTACACGAAGCCCGCAAGTCTAATGGTTGGGCGCTGGTCTTCGTCATTCTGGTGTTTTTTACAGCCCCGGCTTATGCCGTTTTTGTGCGGTTTGATATTTATCAGACGATTGTCGGGTTTCAGATCAACGATTTGCCAGATTGGGTATTCGCCTGGGGTACTGGTGGATATGTAAAAATCTGTGGCGTTGCTGCATCATCCGCTGAAGCCATATCGGCGGCTTGTCTTGCGGCTGGAACCGACATTGTTCGCCTTGGGGATTTTAGCCTTTCACCGGATATCCTGGTGTTGGCCGCGTCAGACATTGCGGGATTGCCCTATGTCATCACCGCCTTGGTTGGAGTCGGTGCGCTTGCAGCGGCGCTTGCCGCAGCCAATGGCCTGGTCGTGGCAATTTCAGCGGCACTCAGCCAGGACTTCTTTCACCGCATGATCGACAGAAAGGCGCCGACCGCCCGACGCCTGGTGGTGGCGCGGAGCATTACTTTGGCAACGATTTTGGTCGCGGCCTTTGCGGCAATCACCTTGCCGGCAGATATTTTGAAAATGGTGATCTGGTCGTTCACACTCGCCGCGTCCGGGTTTTTCCCGATTCTCATTCTTGGCATCTGGTGGAACCGTTGCAATGGCTTTGGTGCGCTGGCCGGCATGGTCGCGGGTATAGGGATTGCCGGGCTATATATTTACGGCCAGCATAATTTTGGCTGGTCGTGGCTAGGGCTTGATAGCGGCGCGATCGCTATTATCTCCGTCCCGATCGGGTTTTTGGCGGCGATCGGAATATCGCTGGTAACACCCGCTCCACCCCGGAATGTGGAAGACTTGGTGGAGGCAATCAGGCTTCCGCGCGGACGGGCATATATGGATGTGGACCGGGAAAAACGCCGGGCGGCTGAACTACAAAGATAACAATTTTAGAATTCAGCAATTTCAGATCAAGAGGGCGAATACCTGCCCGATGATAATCGCGCCGCCTATTCCAAGCCCAATATAGGCGAGAAAAACCTGCCACTTTACCAGAGACCAAACCGCAGCCATTGCAGGAATTGAGCTGACCGCGCCTGCCACCATGAAAGACATGGCGGCACCTGAGCTCATGCCCTGTTCCATCAGACCGGCGACCAGCGGTGGTGCCACATAGCTATTCAAATAGGCGGGAGCGCCGACAAGGGCCCCGGTGACGATGGGCCAAAAGCCGTCGCCGCCAACAACTGCACCGATAATATGGGCCGGCACGTATGTGATGAGCAGAGCTTCCAGCAGATAGGCCAGCGTCAGCCATTTCAACAGGAAAAATGCGTTGGCAAGGGCTTCCGATTTGAAAACCTCCCGACGCGCAGCCTCGGTCCAGAATTTCCATACAGGGCGGCCTTCAAAAGCGGACGTGCCACAACTTGAACAACCCACAGCTTCGCGTGGGCGCAAAGGTGAGCCAAATGCGCCTTTATGGATGAGGGAGCGAATGACAAATCCACCAAACAGGCCAAGGGCAACCGCTGCGATTGCCTTGCCGATTGCAAATTCCCAGCCCAACGCTCCCGCCGTGATGAACAAGGTTGGCGGATCAATCAAAGGCGACGAAAGCCAGAATGCCATGACCGCTGAAAGCGGCGCGCCGACCGCCAGCAGACCCGCGATGAACGGGATCACTTCGCAGGAACAAAATGGTGCAAGACCACCGAATAAAGCAGCGAGCATGATCATGCGGGTCTCGCGACCTTCAAACGCCTTTGCAACAACGGCTTCTGCACCACTCGCTTTTAGATAGGCGATCAACAGAACCGCGATAAGGATATACGGCACGGTTCCGCTCATCGCCGAAATAGCGATTTGAAGGACGGCGCCAAATTGGCCCGGGTCAACCAGATAGACAATAAGCGGGATGACGAGGATCAAGGCCCAGACAAGGGAGACCTGATTAAAGCTCCGCCGCAGGGCTCCGAAGTTTTTGAGTGCCAGTTCGGTCATAATTTTCCAACTCCTCGCGCCAACGCTTGGCGTATCAAACCTTCAGGAGGCGTGCCCAATTTCAGCTATGTCTTGAAATTCTTCGGCGCAGCATTCGTGCAGCAGAAACTTCGCCAATTTCTGGATATGGCCGAAGGCGGCGCGGTTCAGCACCATGCGTCCGAATTTTTCCTGCTCGATTAACCCGGCAGCGGTGAGAAATCTCAGATGATGCGCCAAAGTTGAGGCCGGGAAACCAAGACGATGTTGAATTTTCCCGACCGTCAACCCACCCGCACCAGCACGCACGAGAACTTTCAAAACTTCGAGGCGCGGTTCCGATCCGATCGCGGCAAACCCTTGTGCCGCCTGTTCCAGAGCAATCATCTGTGCGTCTTTCATATTATTTCGATATAACTAGATATATAGTTTAATTAGATAGAGTCAAGCACCACCGAGCAAATCCTGGATTCAGACTTGGACCGGTGGTGTTGATTGGCCACTCGAGGGAGAGCGAACGGGAGGAATTTAGTCAGGCCCGGATCAAACAGGCCCGGATCAAACAGACCTGGATCAGGCAAACGGCGCGCCGCCATTTCCGAATGACCAGTTTTCGCGTTTGGTCTCTACAATATTAATAATGACGTCCTGGCGCGGCACGCCTGCATCGCGCTCAATATTGTCAACAATTGCGTTGTACAGAGCTTTCTTCTGGTCGGTTGAACGCCCTTCCGCTGCCGTGATCTGTACGAATACGACTTCGTCGCCGTGATCGATCCCCAGAAAGGAATTCGGGTACAAAAGGCCTTTCGCGGGCACATGTTCGGTCACGATCTGGAAAAAATCTTCTTTGGGGATACCGAAAGCATCAACCAAGGCATTGTGCACCCCTTGCGATAATGCAGATGTATCCGCTTCAGATTTGCCAGCGGCGTGAGAGATACGAATGAGTGGCATAATTGCATTCCTTATTCAGTGAGACCATTGATCGATCAAATATTTCACTTGCATTTTACAAGTTAAAAACCAAATAACATCATAACTTGTGTTTTGCAAGTCAATAATTTATGCTGCATACATGAAAAATTTCGACAGAAAAAGACAAACCGGATGCCCGGTCACATATGGCCTCGATATCTTTGGCGATCGATGGAGTTTGTTGATATTACGCGACATGATGCTCCACGGCAAAAACACCTATGGTGATTTTTTGGCCGCCGACGAGCATATCTCAACCAACATTCTCGCCGACCGGTTGAAGCATCTGGAAGCGGAAGGCATCATTGAAAAATCAGACGATCCGGAAAACGGCAAACGCAAGATTTATTCGTTGACGGAAAAAGGCCAGGATCTGGCACCGGTTATTCTGGAAACCATCCGATGGAGCGGAAAATATATTTTCCTCAACAAAGAGCGCAAAGCGCTCGTTACCAGAATTGAAAATGACCGCGACGGCCTCCTTGCGGAAATTCATCAACGCGCAAATGCCAACTAGGTCTTTACCCTGGAACCAAATTCTATCTGCGACCGGAATACCCGCGGAGCCATGCCGGTTGCGCGGGTGAATACCCGGCTGAAATAGGCCGGGTCTGTGAATCCGAGACTATAAGCAATCTCCGCCACAGACATCCTTGTATAAACAAGACTTCGTCTGGCTTCCCTGATCAACCGGTCTTCGACAAGTTTTGAAGCGGGTACACCCACACTGCTTTTCGCCAGTCGGCTTAGATGGGTCGGTGTGGTGGCAAGCTTTTTTGCATAATCAGTTAGCGACCAATGGTCTTTGTAATGTTCTTCCAGCAGCAATTCAAAACGGTGCAGCAGGGGTGACCCGGCGCGCGCATTTTCATTGTGCCTGGTCTCGGCAAGGGCGCGGGACACTTTGCCGATGATCAATCTGATAATTGCGCGGATAACATGCGCTCGGGCAAAGCGATGCCCGCCATGCTCGTGGGCCATTTCATCAAACAGCGCCATGATCGCCGGGTCTGCCTTGAGCCGATTTGCGCTCGCAAGCAATAGACGCAGGTCATGGCCAGCGCTCAAAGCTTCGTCCATCACCTCCAGGGGAATGGTCAAAACCCAACCCTCGGTATCCGCCAAAAACTCAAAGCCGTGCACGGTGCGCGGCGGGACCGTGAGGATTTGAGGCGGCGCCAGATTAAAACCACGCCCGTCCAGATGGCATGTGCCACCGCCGGTGCGCACCAGAAAAAACTGATGCAGGCGGTTATGGCGATGCGCGTTGATATGCCAGCCGTGCAGGCTTGAGCGCGACACAATGGATTCACAATGCACGATATCCGGCAAGTCGCCGATTTCACCATACAGATTGTAGCTCGGAATCAAAGGCGGTTGCGTTTTCGCTTTCATGTTCGATTTGTACAAGAAACATGCTTTTCTGTCTATTTTTTATGCTGATTTATGCAGGTATTGATAGTCAAGTTTGAACAAAGGGAATTGGTTATGAAAACTCAGGTTGGAATTATTGGTGGCGGTCCATCTGGTCTTTTGCTCTCGCAATTGCTGCATCTTCAAGGCATCGACACGATTATTCTGGAGCAGCGCAGTCGCGAATATGTTCTTGGTCGCATTCGTGCGGGCGTCCTGGAACAAGGCTTTGCCGATTTAATGCGCGAAGCCCAATGCGGTGAACGCATGGACAGTGAAGGCGAAATCCATGACGGATTTTACATCGCCCATGACGGCATCAAGGACCGGGTTGACCTGCACGGACTGACAAACGGAAATTCCGTTGTGGTTTACGGCCAGACCGAATTGACCCGCGATCTATATGAGGCGCGGGAAAAGGCCGGTGGCATTGTCATCCATAACGCGGAGGACGTGAAACCCCACGATATTACCAGTGACGCGCCGTACCTGACCTATCGGTCGGGTGACGAAATCAAGCGCGTTGACTGCGATTATATTGTCGGCGCGGATGGCTTTCACGGGGTTAGCCGGAAATCCATTCCGCGTGACAAAATTCAGGAATTCGAGCGGGTCTATCCGTTCGGATGGCTGGGCGTATTGTCGCGCACCAAACCTGTGTCGCCTGAATTGATTTACGCCAAGCATGAACGCGGCTTCGCGCTTTGCTCACTCAGATCACAAGTTCTAAGCCGCTATTATATTCAGGTGCCGTTGACGGATAGCGTCGAAGACTGGTCGGATGATGCCTTTTGGGCGGAGCTGAAGGCGCGCCTGCCGGAAGATGTTGCCAATGAAATGACAACCGGGCCATCGATTGAAAAAAGCATCGCACCCTTGCGCAGCTTCGTCGCCGAGCCGATGCGCTATGGCAACATGTTCCTTGCTGGTGATGCTGCCCATATCGTACCGCCAACGGGAGCGCGGGGTCTCAACAGCGCCGCGTCTGATATCTATTATCTGTATCACGCCATGCTGGATCATTATAAGAAGGGCGACGATAAGGGGCTGGAAGATTATTCTGCAAAAGCCTTGGCCCGGGTCTGGAAAGGACAGCGCTTCTCCTGGTGGATGACAACCCTGTTGCACAGCTTTCCCGACAATAGCGATTTTGACAATCACCTCCAGCAAACCGATCTGGAATATCTGTTCTCATCCGAAAGTGCGCAAAAATCGCTCGCTGAGAATTATGTCGGCTTGCCGTTTTAGGAACCTGTGGCCAGCATTGATTAACGGCGCACTATCTTGCCGGAATAGCAACCTCTGATCACGTTATGAGCGTGGATGTATGAGACCTGCGGAATTTCAAGAAAGCGCCGTGCAAGAGGCGCAATGTCTTCACCTTCTGCAATATCGGCGTCCACCATCATGCCTTGATCATCAAACGCGCGCAGTGAAAGAAGACGGCGAAACATGACATCGGGGATTTCGTTTTCCTCCCGATAGGCCTTTGTCGCGCCTTCCCGAATAAAGATTGCATGGGACGCCTGATACGGTGTGTCCTGCTCCATACTCACATGATTCAAAAGCAGCAGACTTTGGCCGATATCCGCATCCCGCATCTCAACCCGGTCGGGAAACCCCGGTGCTTCATCAGCCAGATATCGCTTCACGCCATTGGCGGCCAAATCCGCATCCGACATCCCGTAGAGGTACAAATACGGTTCCGGCGATAGCCCGGTTACCAAAAATCCCATTTCTGCGTCTCCTGTCCCAATCCGGTTCTCAGGAAGTTTATTTAGCTCATGAGAAGAGGCCACCCGTTTCTTGCGCAAGACAAATGGTGCCTGAGTCCCTAGACTAGCCGAGCAATATGGGAGCTTGAAAATTCAATGAAACATATACGTATTTACGCAGATCAGGATGGCGAGAGCCATTTTGAAGAAATTGAAACTGAATTCCAAATGGATAGGTATGCCCCGCCCGCGCCTGAATTCGGGATTTCTAAGCCGACAGATGCCGCGCGATACGTAATGGTCCGGTTCCCGCCAAACTGGGACAGTGAATTGCACCCTACCCCGCGCCGCCAACTGTTTATCATGCTATCCGGTAATTTTCAGGGCGGGACGAGCGATGGCAAAGTTATGGATTTGGAACCTGGCGATGTTGTTCTGATGGAAGACACAACAGGCAAGGGCCATACGGCTAAAGCGATGAATGGCAAAGAAGTTCGTGCCATCATGATTCATCTTGATTGATTTAGTTTTTAGCTTCTGGCTTTTGGTGTCAGACGGCAAATAATGTTATTCAATTTAGACGAGCCCAACAGGATTGAAGCTGAAACACTAGCTTGATAGATTTGGTTTTTTAGCGCTCTCCCAAAAGGCTAGCCATGACCAATTTGATTTTCGATTCCCATTTGTTTGACCCCGCTTCCATTCCTCAGGAAACGAGGGATACCAACGAAATGATCGTCGAGACTGTCAACAAAATCGTTGACCCTTGGTCGGCGCATCCGAGCATCGCCCGCGCCGCACGCAAAGCTGGCAAAGGGGCGTTTCCGCTGGCACCGCGCTCGGAACGTGCTCAGACCGAAACCATTGAAGGACCGGGTGGGCCGCTTGATCTACGTATCATTGCGCCAGAAAATCCGGACGGGATTTACCTGCATATCCATGGTGGAGGCTGGGTCATTGGCGGACCGGAAGAACAGGACCCCCGCCTGGAGCGGATCGCTGACAATGCCAACCTGGCGGTTGTCAGCGTTGATTATCGATTGGCCCCTGAAAACCCGTTTCCGGCTGCACCGGAAGATTGTGAAGCGGCCGCGTTGTGGCTGGTGAAAAATGCCAAAGACAAATTTGGCACCGACAGAATCGTGATTGGCGGCGAATCCGCTGGCGCCCATCTCTCAGCCCTGACCCTGGTTAGCCTGCGCGACAAGCATGGCATTTCCCCGTTTTGCGGAGCCAATCTGGTGGCTGGTGTTTATGATCTTGGCATGACCCCGAGCGCGCAAAACTGGGGCGACGAATTGCTGGTCCTGAATACCCGTGACATCCTCAATTACCGGCGTTGCTTCATTGGTGAGGATCGGGACACAAACCTTCCTGAAATTTCACCGCTTTATGCAGATCTCAAAGACCTGCCGCCTGCTCTATTCACGGTCGGTACGCGTGACCCGCTGGTTGATGATACCATGTTCATGTCGGCGCGTTGGTTAGCCGCTGGCAACAAAACGGAACTCGCAATCTATCCCGGTGGCGCTCATGTTTTTATGGGTTTTCCCGGCGCACAATCAACAGAAGCGCTGGAACGCATTGAATCCTACCTCGCTTCCTGCTGAACATTAAATATCAGGACATTTTGCCTTGGCTCAAGGAATTGAAACTTCACGTCGGTTTGTGAACACGTGGGAATGCGATGAAAATTCGCACCTGAATGTTCAATTTTATTACCAGTATTTTGAAGATGCGCATGTGCATTTTTGGTGCGAGGCGGGTTGGCCGGTTCTAAAAGACTTGCCCGTCACGCAAACCCATTTGGCCCGCTTTCATGGCGAATTGCACGAGGGTGACCTCACATTTATCCGGTCGCATCTGGTGGCAACTGATGACGGCTTTGCGCTTTGCCATCTGATGTATAATGCCGAGACAGAAAACCTGTCGGCGACCTGCTGGTGTCCGCTTGGGGATAAAAACATCGCGGCGAAAATCCCTGCCGCGCCTGTGCTGGACGCGCCCGATCTGGCGAGGCCCCGCAGTCTTGATTTAGCACCCATCCCAACGGTTGGCCGGGAAGCGGTGACACAGGCCGGCTTCATTCAAACTTATCGCGGGGTGATTAAGCCCATCGATTGCGACTGGCAAGGCACAGCCACAACAAGATCACTGATCGGGTTTCAATCCGACGCGGCCGGACATTTTTGGAGCCATGTGGGGCTGACCCAAAACTGGCTTGAGACAAATAATTTCGGTCGGGTGGCGATGGAATCCCGGATTTCGAAGCTGACGGTCATTCAACCCGGCACGCCCTTACTGATAATGACGGCTCTAGTGGGTTATGCCCGCAAGACCCTCACATTCAGACATTATATTTTTGATGTGGCGTCCGGGACGCAGGTTGCTGTGGGTGAAATTACCGGAGTTGCGATCGATCTTGAAAAACGCCGCGTGGTTGAGTGGCCAGAAGAAATTGTGGCTATTTTCAAATCCACGCTTTCAAAATCATCCACTTCATAGCCCAAACCTAATCGTCGGCATCATTCCGGTTCATCCTCTCTTTGAGGGATTTCATCATTTCCTCAAAACCGGTGGCGACATCTTCGGCAAATTCGCCCATGGCATCAACACCGTCCTGCATATCTTGCTGGTTCGGTAGTTCCATCGAAAATACATAGCGCTCGCCATCATGCTCGACTAAACCGGATTCGTCATCGCCGGGATTGCTTTCAACATTTGCCAATTGCTCCTGAAGGGCCTGATTTTCCAGGTAAAGACGGCGAATTTCATCTTCATACGCCACCCGGTCGTCAGCAACCGTCTTGCAGGTAAAATTGTCCGCAATGCCGGTGCAAAGGGTGACCATACCTGTCTGGCGGTCCAGCCGGACAAAACCGTCTTCGGTTTCAAGAAGCGTATAGCGGTTTTCCCCATTTACGTTTCCATCCACCGAAGCTGGATTGTCGGCAATAGTATTTTCATCGCGCTCGGCTTCCGCGCGCGCATTATAAACCGCCAGAATTACCAGCGGGACAAGCAGGACCATCAAAAACCGCATGACGCAGTTCCTCCCTTGAAGAATATCTTCAACCAGTCAAGCCGGAGAATCTGGCCGAAATACGGCCCTAGGCTGGAACCGCAAACGGCGCGCGGTTTGAAGCAAGCGCATCGTCGAGCAGTACGAGCCTGTCCTGGCCCCAGAAGAACTCACCGTTAAGGACATAGGCGGGTGCACCGAAATACCCATTTTCACAGCAAATTTTTGTATTCTCGGTATAGATATCCGCAACTTTGTCGGTCTTTGCCGCCGCCAGAATGGCCGCTGCATCATGGCCGGTGGCGGTAAGAACATCCGCCAGGACCGCTTCATCGGCCATATCGCGGCCCTCTTTCCATGAAGCGTGAAACCCGGCCCGCATATAGGAAGACGGATCTTTACCGGCCTCCTGGATGGCAATGGCAACATGATCGGCCATCTGGAATGGATATGGCCATTTGGCGGGTGTCAGATCAAAATCCAGCCCGCGTTTCTCGCGCCAGCGCTGCAATTCCAGCATCCGGTAATTGTTGCGACTCTCGTGACGCTTCGCTGGTGGCAAGCCGCCGGTATTCTCAAACACCTCAAGCAGTTTCATCGGATGATAGGTCACATCCACATTGTGACGCTTGACGATATCCATAAAGGTGTCGTGACCGATAAAAGCCCAGGGGCTGACCATGGAAAAATAATAATCGAGTTTAGGCATGCTTACTGCTCCAGATGAAAGGGTGAAATTTTAAGTTGAACGGAACCTATCAGACGCCGGTTGACGAGTCATTCGAACATTGCCCTCTCCGCTTCAACATTTTGGGAGGTAACAAAAAAACCCTCTCCCCCGACTGGGAGAGGGTTGAAGTTGATCAATTAAGCCGCTTTTTTTGCCGCAGCACCTGCACCAAACCGTCCGTAGAAGGTCTCGCCGTTTTTCGCCATCTGGTTGAGCAAGCTGTTGGGGCGGAATCTTGGGCCGTGTTTGCGGGCCAGTTTGCGGCACAAGGCAACAAAGTTAGCTGTTCCCATGCCGTCGATATAAGAGAGCGTGCCGCCGGCAAATGGCGCAAAGCCAAAGCCGAGGATTGAGCCGACATCCGCTTCGCGCACGTCGGTCAGCACTTTTTCCTGGAAACAGCGGGCCGTCTCCAACGCCTGGATCACCAGCATGCGCTGCTGCAATTCTTGCGTATCGACGCTATCAGCATCAACAGTCACTGGCGCGATATCGGCGAGGCCTGGCCACAGGCGCTTCGGCCCGTTTTCGGGATAATCGTAAAAGCCCTTGCCGTTCTTGCGGCCCAACCGGCCATGCTGAACAACCATCGCTTCGAGCAATTGTTCCTGGCCCGGATCAATCGCATCGTCGCCCTGATCCTTTTTGGTCGCCTGAAGGATTTTCCAGGCAAGATCAACGGCGACTTCGTCGTTCAGGGACAAAGGCCCGACCGGCATCCCGGCCATGCGGCCAAGATTTTCGATCATGGCCGGAGAAACACCCTCGCTCAGCATTAAATGGCCTTCGCGAATATAGGTGCCGACCACCCGGGACGTATAGAAGCCACGGGAATCGTTGACTACGATCGGGGTTTTGCGGATGGCGCGGATATAATCAAGCGCAACAGCAAGAGCACGATCCTTGGTTTTTTTCGCCATGATCACTTCAACCAGCATCATTTTTTCTACTGGTGAGAAGAAATGAATGCCGATAAAGCTTGCCGGACGTTTGGAATTTTCAGCTAAAGATGTGATCGGCAGGGTTGAGGTGTTTGAAGCAAAGACACAATCTTTGCCAACAACCGCTTCGGCGGCTTCGGTTGCTGCCTTCTTCACGTCGCGGTCTTCAAAGACCGCTTCGATGATCAGGTCGCAACCTTTGAGGTCATTATAATCAGCCGACGGGTGAATGAGATCGAGCAAGGTTTGCTTTTTCTCTTCCGTGGTGCGTCCGCGCGACAGTGCTTTTGATAAGATTTTGTCGGAATAGTCTTTGCCCTTTTCCGCCGCTTCAGAATCGCGGTCGAGCAGCACAACCTGTATTCCGGCCTTGGCGGTTTCATACGCAATGCCTGCGCCCATGAAGCCCGCGCCAAGCACGCCGACCTTTTTGATCGAAGATTTCTCAATGCCTTCGGGCCGCCGCGCGCCTTTATTTAGTTCCTGCATGGAAACAAACAGCGAGCGGATCATATGAGCCGCTTCGGTAGTTTGCATGACGTTGGCGAAATAGCGGGATTCGATTGTAAGCCCGGTATCGAACGGCACCAGCAGACCCTCGTAAACGCATTTCATGATGGCCCGTGCGCCGGGGTAATTGTCATAGGTCTCACGGCGATAAATTGCATTTGCCGGGGGGAATGTTTCCATCCCTGCTTTGGAATAGACCGGACCACCGGGAAGGCGAAATCTCGGCTCGTCCCAGGGCTGCACGCCCTTGCCGCCTTCGCGGATCCAGTTTTTAGCTGCTTCAATCAGTTCACCTTCTGGCACAACATCATTGAGAATGCCCATGCTCTTCGCCCGGTCGACGCGCAACGATGAGCCGCGCAGGAGAAGCTGAAGTGCATCGGCTGCCGGGACCATACGCGGCAAACGCTGGGTGCCACCTGCGCCCGGGAATAATCCAACTTTGACTTCAGGAAGACCCAATTGGGTCTTGTCGTTGGCGGAGGCAAAACGCGCATGACAGGCGAGCGCCAACTCGAACGCTCCGCCAAGGGCTGTGCCGTTAAGGGCGGCAACAATCGGTTTGCCGCAAGTCTCCAAACGGCGCAGAAGCAGCGAGAATTGCCGACTGCCATCAAACAATGCCTGCATGGCGGCTTCCGGGTTGTTGCCACGCTCTTTGTGGAATGTTGTCAGCAAGCCTTCGAGCATTTTCAGATCGGCACCGCCGGAAAATGCCGTCTTGCCAGATGTGATCACCGCGCCCTTGATGTCGTCTTCTGTCTCAAACTGCTCGATGATCTTGCCAAATTCTTCAATCGCTTCGAGATCAAGCACGTTCATGGATCTGCCGGGCATATCCCAGGTGATCAGGGCGATGCCATCGCCATCAAATTCAAATGTGTAATTCTTGTAAGTCATGGAATTTTATTCCTGTCGGATTTCAGAGCGTTCAGACGCGCTCGATGATTGTCGCGGTGCCCATGCCGGCACCGATGCACAAGGTGATCAGCGCCGTTTTCTTGCCGGTACGCTCAAGCTCATCAAGCGCGGTTCCAAGGATCATGGCCCCGGTCGCGCCGAGCGGATGGCCCATGGCGATCGCACCGCCATTGACGTTCATCTTGCTGTGATCCACATCGAAATGCTGCATGAAGCGCAGCACGACCGAGGCGAAAGCTTCGTTCAGTTCGAACAGGTCGATATCGTCGATAGACATTTTGGTGCGCGCCAACAACTTCTCGGTCACGTCAACCGGGCCTGTCAGCATGATGCCGGGCATCGAGCCGATATTGGCAAATGCCTTGATGCGACCGCGCGGCTCAAGCCCGGCTTTCTTGCCGGCCCGCTTGCTGCCAAGCAGAATTGCCGCCGAACCATCAACGATGCCGGACGAATTACCGGCGTGATGAACGTGTTTGACATATTCGACTTCCGGGTGCTCCTGCACTGCGACCGCGTTGAAACCGCCCATTTCGCCCATCATCTCAAATGAGGCGTTGAGGGAAGCCAGCGACTGCATGCTGGTTTCAGGGCGCATATGCTCGTCATGATCCAGAATAGTCAGGCCGTTAATGTCCTTGATCTTCATCACTGAATTTTTGAAATAACCGGCTTTCCAGGCAGCATCGGCACGCTTCTGGCTTTCGACCGCATAGGCATCCACATCATCACGGCTAAAGCCGTATTTGGTAGCTATCAGATCGGCAGAGACACCCTGCGGCATGAAGTGTGTTGGGATCGCGATGCTTGGATCGGCCGGCCATGCGCCACCGGACGCGCCGATACCGACCCGCGACATGGATTCGGCGCCGCCTGCAACAATCATGTCGTGCTGGCCGGACATAACGCCCGACGCTGCGATGTTGGTGGCGTCCAGCCCGGACGCGCAAAAACGGTTGACCTGGATGCCCGGCACTTTGTTGCCATAGCCCGCATTGAGCGCCGCGACACGGGCAATATCACCACCCGCTTCTCCAACCGGATCAACGCAGCCCAGCACTACATCATCGACCAGCTCGGTATCGAGATCGTTGCGGTCGCGCAAGGCGCGCAACGACTGGCTGGCCAATTCCATGGCGGTCACCTCGTGGAGGCTGCCATCTTTTTTGCCGCGACCGCGCGGGGTGCGTACGTGATCATAAATAAAACAATCTGGCATTTTTATTCTCCGCTTTTACCGCGCCTAATAAGGCGTGGTGTTTCAAAGGCTGCGTGAAATCAGCAGCTTCATAATTTCATTTGTTCCCGCATAGATGCGCTGGACACGGGCGTCCTGATACATCCGGGCGATCGGAAATTCGTTCATATAGCCATAGCCCCCATGGAGTTGCAGGCATTCATCGACAATCTTGCATTGCAGATCGCTAAGCCAGTATTTAGCCATGGATGCGGTGACCGGATCAAGGTTACCCGCCAGATGCTGGGCAATACAATGATCGACAAACACGCGAGCGACAGTCGCTTCGGTCTTGGCTTCGGCAAGCTTGAACTGGGTATTCTGAAAATCCATCACCGGTTTGCCAAAGGCTTTGCGCTCTTTCACATAAGCAATGGTTTCTTGAAGCGCCAACTGGATCATGGCGATGGCCTGGACCGCAACCAGCAAACGTTCTTGCGGCAATTCATTCATCAATTGGGCAAAGCCCTGACCGGTCTCTGTACCAAGCAGGTTTGAAGTGGGAACCCGGACATCATCGAAAAACAGCTCCGACGTGTCGTTGCCCTTGAGGCCGATTTTATCGAGATTGCGCCCACGACGGAAACCGTTCGCATCATCGGTTTCAACAACAATCAGAGATGTTCCCCTGGCTCCCGCCGACGGGTCGGTCTTGGTGACGACGATGATCAGATTGGCGTGCTGGCCGTTGGTGATGAAAGTTTTGGAACCGTTGATGACATAATGATTGCCATCTTTTTTGGCGGTGGTCCGAACACCCTGCAAATCGGAGCCTGCGCCCGGTTCGGTCATGGCGATCGCACCGATCAACTCTCCGGTGGCGAGCCGGGGCAGCCATTTTTTCTTTTGCTCTTGCGACCCATGATGCAAAATATACGGCGCGACGATTGCTGAATGGAGAGAGATACCAAACGAATCCAACCCGGCCATACCAAGTTGCTCGGTGATCGTGGCTTCGTGGGCAAAGGTGCCGCCGGCACCGCCATATTCTTCCGGCATGGCAGCACATAAAAGGCCAGCCTCACCGGCTTTTTCCCAAGCAGAGCGATCGACAATGCCGTTTTCCAACCAGGTCTCGCGATGTGGCACACATTCGCGATCGAAAAATTTCGCCGCAGCGTCTTCCAGAAGTACAATGTCTTCTGTTTTCCAGTCCGGTGACGGAACGTCGAGTGCTGTCATGCCAATTCTCCCAGTCGGTTCGTTCTACACCCAATCCTAATCTTGTCATCCCGGACAAATAACGGCCCATATATTGAGTATGTCATTGAACCCATCCGTTGTGCGATCCGGGATCCAGTTTTTAACATTGACGCAGTAAGCACCATCGCTCTGGATTCCGGCTTTCGCCTGAATGACGGCGTTATATCAAATCTTTCAAAACGCCTCCGCATCAAGCGCCATCATGGTTTCCGATCCGTTTGAAATCCGGGCCAGATGGGCGCCGGTTTCGGGCATCACCCGCTCCATGAAATAGCGTGCGGTAATGAGCTTGTTCTTGAGAAATTCTTCATTGCCGCCGCCTTCAGATAATTTGTCTTCAGCGGCTTTTGCCATCATCACCCACATATGGCCGAGAGCAACGAGGCCCATCAGGTGCATATAATCGGTTGATCCGGCGCCGGCATTATCCGGGTTGGTCATGGCGTTCTGCATAAACCATCCGGTGGCAGCTTCCAGATCGTCGCGGCCTTTTTTAAGCCCGGCAACAATCTCGCCAATTTTTTCGTCGTCCTTGTTGGCACCAATCAGCGCGTCAAGTTCGCCAAAATAAGCCATCAGGGAGCGTCCGCCATTGGCAGCCAGTTTGCGGCCAACCAGATCAAGCGCCTGAACGCCGTTGGCGCCTTCGTAAATCATAGCGATACGGGCATCGCGGACAAATTGTTCCATGCCCCATTCAGCAATATAGCCGTGGCCGCCATAGACCTGCTGAGCATTGACGGCGGTCTGGAACCCGGTATCGGTCAGCACACCCTTGATCACGGGGGTTAGAAGCGCCAGCAAATCGTCGGCTTTCTGGCGCTCGGCTTCGTCTTCCGAGCGTTCCGCAATATCTCCGTTGATTGCCGTCCATGCGACAAAGGCGCGAGCACCTTCGTTGAACGATTTCATATTCATGAGCATGCGCCGCACGTCCGGGTGGACGATGATCGGGTCGGCGGCCTTTTCAGGCTCTTTCGCACCGGTGAGCGCGCGGCCCTGGAGCCGGTCGCGCGCATAATCAGCAGCATTTTGATAGGCAACTTCAGCAATGCCAAGTCCCTGGATGCCAACGCCGAGCCGGGCTTCGTTCATCATCGTGAACATGGCCCGCATGCCCTTGTTCTCAGCCCCGATCAGGAAACCGGTCGCATCATCGTAATTCATGACGCAGGTTGAATTGCCGTGGATGCCCATTTTCTCTTCAAGAGAGCCGCATGAGACACCGTTGTTTTCCCCCGGCACGCCGTCGGCATCGATTTTATTGCGCGGTACAATAAAAAGCGAAATGCCTTTCATACCTTCCGGCGCGCCTTCGATACGGGCGAGGACAAGATGGATGATATTATCGGTGAGATCGTGCTCGCCAGCAGAGATGAAAATTTTGGTGCCGGAAATTTTATAGGAACTATCTTCCTGGGGTATCGCCTTGGTGCGCAACAGACCGAGGTCGGTGCCGCAATGAGGTTCGGTCAAATTCATGGTCCCGGACCATTCGCCGGTCACCATTTTTGGTAGATAGGTCACTTTCTGCTCGTCGGTGCCATGTTTGATGATCGCAGCCATCGCACCCCGGGTCAGACCCGGATACATGCCGAACGACATGTTTGCGGACACCACAAATTCGTTGAAAATTGCTGCCAGAAAATGCGGCAGACCCTGGCCGCCATGCTCTTCGTCGACGCTTAATCCGCCCCAGCCGCCTTCTGAAAAGGCCTTGTAGGCGTCTTTGAACCCGGTAGGTGTCGTAACATTGCCGTCGTCAAGACGGGTACAGCCTTCCCGGTCGCCAACTTGATTGAGAGGTTGCAATACTTCTTCGCAGAGTTTTGCCCCTTCTTCCAATACCGCCTTGATAAGGTCTGGTGTGGCCTCTGAAAAAGCCGGAATTTTTCCGTATTTCTCAATGTTCAGTACGTCATGAAGAATAAACAAGGTATCTTCGATCGGTGCCTGATAAACCGGCATGGCAAAATTCCCTCTTTTGGCCTTTAAGATGCTGGAAAACTGGAACTACGCGCAAAATGGCGCATAATCGGCAATTTCCCGGCATTTGTACTTGACCTTAACGTTAAGGTCAAGTGGGATTCATCGGATCAGGCTTTGCAACCTAACCGGCCTCAGCCTGCTCCCGTTCCGTCAGCATGCCCGCAATCAGATCTCGGGTTCGGCGCAGATCAGTCAACGCTTCTTCTACATCACGTTGTTGAACTTCGAGAATTTCAATCTGAGATTCGAATTTATCAAGAGAAACACGCAGTTGCGTGACACG
This sequence comes from Hyphomicrobiales bacterium, assembly GCA_021775875.1. GTDB lineage: Bacteria > Pseudomonadota > Alphaproteobacteria > Rhizobiales > NORP267 > NORP267. The sequence continues at coordinate 37,260 of JAJFHA010000014.1, forward strand.
ACCGTCGCGCAGATCATACAGATCCAGCATGTCGCGAATGTCAGACAGGGAAAAACCCACCCTTTTCCCCATCAAAACCAGCTTGAGACGAGCAAGATCTCGTCTGGAATACAGCCGGTTCTGACCATTTCGCTGGGGTTGAATCAGTCCTTTATCTTCATAAAAGCGCAACGCCCGGTGCGTCACCTCAAATTCCCGTGCAACCTGACCAATTGTGAAAAGTTTTTGCATATAATCGGCTGTCCTATCCACTTCCGTTTTATTCGCCGTCATGACGGCTTCGTCGTAAACATTCCTGGACATTACCTTATCCTACCTAAAATCTTAGCCTATGTGAAATCGCGACGGTGTTTTTTCTCGCGTCCATTTACGTTCACGTAATAGTGAGGCTAGTAAGGTTCAAGGGAAATATTTGCCATCTTAACATTTATTTGTGCGTTGCAGCATAAATAGCTGAATGCAAAGGAAAAAATTTTTTCGAATTCTTTGTATTCGTCGCTGTTTTTGCGATTTACTGGCTTGAAATTGCTAAATATGGAAAAATTGTTTGCCTGCTCACCAATATTCTGACGCTTCAATCCAGCCGGTTTTAACCTAACATTTACCCTAACTTGAAAGGGTCAGCCCGTAAGTACTTTTGTGTTTTCGGGGCAGGAAGCCGCTTTGCGCAAAAGCCAGTTCAAAATCGCGTCGTAACAGTTTAAGCGGCGCAATATGGGTATTGCAGAATGGCAACCATGATGTCGAGAACCCCCTGGCGCCTTCAAGGCATTGAGCCGGCCGCGCGGGCGAATGCCGAGTTTTTAGCACGCCGCGCCGGCGTCAGCGTTGAACAATGGCTGAATTCCCTCATTCACCAGTCATCGATGGATCATCAGGCCCCACCACCGCAGCAGCCATCATATGCGCCGGCCTATGCTCCCCCCGCCTATCCACCTCAAGGCATTAATGGGCAAGCTCCGCAAATGGCGGGTGCTGCCTGGAATATGAGCAACAACAATGCCGAAATGGACTTGCTCCATGCCAGCATTCATGACCTCTCAAACCAGATTGAACACCTGACCCGCCAAAATATGGCGACTTCGGTTTCTGCACCGCAGCCAATGGTGCCCGAAACAGCTTCAGGTGCGTCGGAGGATGTCGACCAAACATTGCGCAGCATTGTAGATCTGGTTGAAGCTTCAAACCGGCATACCAATCAGGCCATCAAATCGCTAGAGACAAAAGTGGTCAGGGCGGCGTCCGCGGTCGACATAACCAGTCCTGCTCCTGCTCTTGAACAACCGAGCCATCCTGAACCATCTGAACTGGTTCCTGAACCCACCGAACACGTAACCCGGTTTATGGCACGCAAAGAACGTCGCCGCCGCAGGTTTCAAGGTGCTGGAGATTCCAGCAATGACGCCCCCATAGCCCAGCCCGCGCAACAGGCACCAACCCTGGCGGCCAGTAATGCGGACATGGAGTCATTATTGACTCTGGCCCAGTCGGTTCAGGAATCCCTGGCCACAAAGCAGGCCGATCATGAAGCAACCCATTCCGGGATGAGTAATATTAGGGGTGATATCCAGTCGCTCTCGGAACAATTTGCGGAATCCAGCCAACAGAACGCAAATGACGAAGAATTTGCCAAGCTGCAACACCAAATCAATCTGATTTCCAATCAGTTTGAAAATGCCACTGCCGGCATGGCAAATCTCGGCGATCTGGATCGAAAGGTTTCCATGCTTTTCGACCGCCTGGAACAAACCCGGCAGACGATTGAAAATTCAAACCAGAACACGGCGCAACATACCAGGGACCAGATAGCACGCGAAGTTAACCAAGCCGCCATACAAACCGTCGCCGAACAAGTTGCCCAACAACTTCCAGATAGTGTTGCCGGACACGAATCGGCCCTTGTGCAGGGTCTTGAAGACAATCTGAAGGACTTGCGGGCAGATGTCAGCCTTACCGACGAGCGCAGCTTGGATATGTTCGATCAGGTGCAAACTTCGCTAAGAGCAATCCAAAAGCAACTGGACGACAATGAGAGACAGCAAACAACGCCGTCAGACGTACCACGTACGGATCATGCCCCTTCTGCTCAGACAACACAGACTGCCCAAGCTAATGCTCCCACACTGCTTCAAGCTGACCCAGAAGAAGATATTGAACTTACGGCAGCGCAAATCATTGATCCACCGTTGCCCACGCCTAAGTCCGGACCAACAGAACCAGCGTCGGTTGGCAATGCGCACGCGTCACGCCCCCGTGCACCCGGCTCCGGTCGCCCAGATGCCACGCAAAGGTTAGAGGCCGAAAGCACAATCCCGGCACAACGGGTCACACCTGCAGTGAATGAACATTCACCTTCGCCTGTCGAGGCCGCGCGACCTAATCCAACCGGACAAGCGCTAAAGTCTGCCACCACAAATGAGGAATTATTAGCCGCAGCCCGTAGCGCCGCACGCTCCGCTTCAAACGGTAATCCCGTTAGCAAAAATGAACGGAAAAAGACCGGAATGCGCGGTCGAATTTCTGAGCGAACTTCGAACTTCAGGCGTGAACGCGCCGCTGCAGGTAAAGCGAACCAGACCAATAATGGCGCTGCTGAAATTGCCCCGCCCGAGGAAGCTGCCAGTAGCGGTGGCATTGTCAGAAAATCTTTAGTACTGGCTTCGGCCGCCGTTCTTCTTTTTGTTGGCTCAGTCCAAGTTTACGACATCCTCAACAAGCATGGCGAACAAACGGCTTCAGCGCCGCGCGCACCAGTTACTACTCGGGAATCTCCGGATATCCAGAACAATGCTCGCCCGGACGAGGCAAATATCATGGGGGAAAGCCCTATGCTTGATGGCCGGCAATCATTGCAACAATTTTCACCAAATGATGGCGAACCGCCAACAAGCGAAATTTCTGATGAACCTGCCACGGTACGGATCATCCCGGCACCTGGCCAAGAAACCATTATTGACGGCGGCGGCGAAGATGTTACTGGCTCTTTACCTGCAACAATGTCCCTCAATGCCACGCAGGTCGAGGCGGCCAGTATGGCCCCTGTCTCTGAACCAATTGAATCACAACCTCTCACGGCTCCTGTAACTGAAGCACGGGGTAGCGTGCCCCCATCAGGCACTTTGCCCGCAGCCATTCGGAATGCTGCTGCCAGCGGCGACGTTGTAGCACAGTTTGAAATCGCGTCCAGATTGGTGGAAGGCCGGGGAACTGATGCTGAACCCACAGCTGCGATTGCCTGGTATCAAATGGCAGCAGCTCAGGGTCTTGCGCCTGCGCAATACCGGCTTGGCTCGATGTATGACAAAGGACTTGGCGTAACAGCCGATAAAAACACCGCGCAGGTGTGGTATCTTCGCGCAGCCGAACAGGGCAACCGGAAAGCAATGCACAACCTTGCTGTACTCTATTCCGATGGTATTGCTGGCGAGCCGGATCTTGAAACAGCTGCACAATGGTTCCGCAAGGCTGCTGACTATGGCCTCAATGATAGTCAATTCAATCTTGGCGTTCTTTACGCTCGCGGTATGGGGGTTCCACAAAATCTGGCTGAAGCCTATAAATGGCTTTCGATCGCTGCTGAAAATGGCGATTCTGACGCCGCTGGTCGCCGCGATGCAATCACCAGCGATATTGATGAGCAGAGCCTCGTTGCCGCACGCCTGGCGGCGCAAACATGGCGAGCAACGCCGCTTCGTCAAAACGCAAACGTGGTTGAACTCCCCGTTGATGGTTGGGGCGCGGTTTTGGCCAGCACCGACGATACGCCGTTGCCTGGTGCCGATATAATTCGCAATGCGCAGAAATTATTGTCCGGTCTCGGCTTTACGCCTGGTGCTGCTGACGGAGTATGGGGACCTAATACCGAACGGGCGATTGTCGCGTTTCAGAGTCAGAACCAGATACCTGAAACCGGCAGATTGACCCCGGCATTGCTTCGCAGCCTTCAACAAATCAGCAGCTAACGGCCATCTTCCCAATTGCTTGAAACGGGACGGCAGATCGGCAAATTTACTGTCTTTGATTTGAATATTAGCAAAATTGCATTGACAGGCTGGCGCTCCGGGCGTTTAAGCATTTAAAGGGACGCCGTGGCACGGTATTTTTCACGGCGTTCTTTCAAGATCATGTGGGCTCTGTAAACTTTTGTTGCCAGGCCACTCCCTTTTGTCTCTGCCGGTACAACCATGCAGATTTACTTGCCGATAGCCGAATTGCCGGTGAACTTTTTCCTCGTCCTGTTCATGGGCGGGGGGGTTGGATTTCTGTCGGGCATGTTCGGCGTGGGTGGCGGATTTCTGATGACACCGCTGCTGATTTTTTACGGCATTCCGCCTGCAGTCGCTGTTGCTACCGAAGCTAACCAGATTGTTGCCTCTTCGGTCTCTGGTGCGATTGTGCATTGGCGACGTCGCGGCGTTGATTTCAAGCTCGGGCTGGTGTTACTTGCAGGCGGTGTATTCGGATCGGTTGTCGGGGTCTGGCTCTTCAAATTGCTGCGCTCTCTCGGCCAGGTCGACCTGATAATTTCTCTGTCTTATGTGGTTTTCCTTGGCATCATTGGTGGCCTGATGCTGTTTGAAAGCCTGCGCCTGATGTTCCGCTCAAGAGGCGGAAAAGTGATCCCGATCCGGCGTCCCGGACAACATACATGGATCCACGGCCTGCCCTTCAAGATGCGGTTTCATCGCTCCAAGCTCTATGTGAGCGCGATCCCGATTGTTGCAATCGGCGCGTTGGTAGGCGTCCTTGCCGCGATCATGGGGGTTGGTGGCGGCTTCATCATGGTGCCGGCGATGATCTATCTGTTGCGAGTGCCGACCAACGTTGTGATCGGAACGTCGCTGTTTCAAATTCTGGTGGTGACAGCTTTGGTCACAATTCTCCATGCCACCAGCAACCAAACTGTTGATGTGGTACTGGCGTTATTGCTGATGGCAGGCGGGGTTATCGGTGCTCAGTTTGGCGCCCGCGCCGGACAGGGACTAAAGGCCGAACATTTGCGCGCCTTGCTGGCAATAATGGTGCTTCTGGTTTGTTCCAGACTTGCCTACAATCTTGTAGTCCAGCCTGATGACCTGTTCAGCATTTCATTTGTGGCCGAGGCTCACTAATGACCTGGGCGAGGATCATAAAGCGTTTACAACAAATCAGCATTTGCCGACTGATTTTGCTCAGCCTGCTTTTGCTAAATTGGGCCGGGCCAGTACGCGCAGAGTCTTTGGTCACGGGCATTTCCGACAATACAATTGCGATTTCATCAAATTTTACAGGGGCTGAACTGGTATTGTTCGGCACCGTCGAGCGGGATGCACAGACCATTGCCCGGCGGCAAGGTTACGACATTGTCGTTATTGTACGCGGCCCTCAGCAAGCGGTAACCGTGCGCCGGAAAGAATCGATTGTCGGGGTTTGGGTCAATCGTCAATCATGGACCTTTGATGACGCCTATGGATTTCTGGCGATCCTCAGCAACCGTCCGCTAAGTGATATTGCCAGCGAAAACACGCTGGACAGTTTCGCCATTGGGCTGACACGTCAGGATTTTGAATTCAGCAACGGCGAAGCAACCTTCAGCACCGCCACACGGCTGGAATTTTCCAATGCTCTGCTCCGGCAGATGCAATCGAGAGAATTGTATATTCAAAATGAAGCAGGTGTTGAATTTTTGAGTAATGCACTTTTTACAGCGCGCATCGCCGTGCCTGCCTATGTGCCGGTTGGCGGATTTGAAGCGGAGATAATGCTGTTTGGCGACGGTGCTCTCTTAAGCCGGCAGCAGGTGAGCCTGGAAGTACGCAAGACCGGGTTTGAACAATTGACGTTTTCACTGGCAACCCAGCAACCCCTGCTATACGGCATTTTGGCGGTCATTCTTGCTGTCGTGTCGGGTTGGCTGGCAAGTATCATGTTCAAGCGCGACTGACGCGCGAGTTGCACCGACGCGATGTTCCACCTACATGTGACAAAGCGTCAAATACCGGCGCGGTAGAAATTCAAGGAATTACAGCGTGGCATCTTCTGCACTTACCCGGTTTTTCGGCGGACATCCTGGATGGGTTATCCTCAGATTAGCTTTGTTGTCCGTTGTGATCGGGTTGATATTTTCGGCCCTCGGTATCCATCCCTATGATCTCGTTGATACGTTGAAACGGGCAATATTGCAGATATGGGATCTCGGGTTTGAAGCGATAGAGAAAGCCTTCTCGTATTTCATTCTTGGTGCGCTGGTGGTGTTTCCTGTCTGGTTTATTATGCGGACAATCAAGACCACTCGGCGACGCGGCTCCGGCCCGGCGGCACCCCGTGATTCCTGATTATGCCCCAGCCCGGAAATTTCTTCCGTGGACGAGGTAAAGACCCGCACCGGCAACATCCCGGTCACCCATAAACGGGTATTGGGGATCGCGATCCCCATGACGCTTGCTTATCTCACAACGCCTCTGGTGGGCATTGTTGATATGACCGTGATCGGGCAATTAGGCGATGCGGCTTTGCTTGGTGGCATTGCGGTCGGTGCTATTATTTTTGATCTGGTTTTCACTACATTCAATTTTTTGCGAAGCGGCACAACCGGTCTCACGGCACAGGCGCTTGGTGCCAATGACCGACCTGAATTGAATGACATTGTCTGGCGGGCGCTTGGCTTGGGCACATTTTCCGGGCTGGCTATTTTGCTATTGCAGGTGCCTATTTTCATGGTGGCCATGTACTTCATCGCGGCCAGCGAAACTGTGCATGAAGCGACCCGGCAATATTTTTTCATCCGGGTTTTGGCTGCACCGGCTTCGCTCGCAAATTATGCGATCCTTGGATGGCTGCTCGGGCTTGGACGTGCCACTCTGGGGCTGTTCATCCAGACCATTTTGAACGGCGTCAATATGGCGCTCAGCGCCTGGTTTGTATTGTCTCTCGGCTGGGGCATTGCGGGTGCTGCATGGAGCACGGTGATTGCTGAAATAATTGGCCTTGTCACCGGATTGATCATCGCGGCATTTATTCTTGGCCCAGACATTGCCCCCCGGATTGGCCGGGTTTTTGACCGGGCAAAATTAAAGCTCATGCTGTCGCTTAACCGGGATATCATGATCCGCTCGTTTGCGCTGATTTTTGCTTTTTCAATGTTTACAGCAATCAGCGCACGAGCTGGCGATGTGACGCTCGCTGCCAATGCCCTGTTAATGAATTTCTTCCTGTTCAGTGGTTTTTTTCTTGATGGTTTTGCCACCGCCGCCGAGCAACTTGCAGGTGTTGCTATTGGTGCCCGCCAACGCCAGGCATTTGAGCGGACGGTGAAATTGACATTGATTTGGGGGTTTGGCCTGGCAGGCATACTAACCTGTATTTATACCCTGTTCGGGTCGAACCTGATCGCGTTCATGACAAATGCGGAAGACGTGCGCCGGGTGGCAGGCCAATATCTGGTCTGGGCTACTATAACGCCGTTGGCCGGGGTGTTAGCATTTCAAATGGATGGCATTTATATTGGTGCCACATGGTCACGCGACATGCGCAACATGATGCTGGCGTCGCTCGCCGCATTCGTTGCGGCGTGGTGGATATCTTATCCACTGATCGGCAATCACGGCCTTTGGCTGGCGCTTGTAATATTTTTAAGCGTGCGCGGATTTACGCTGTTGTGGCGGTTGAAATTCCGCATCAACGAAACATTTCAGCCAGCACTCAAATAAGCTTCAGGATATTTTCCGTCGGGCGACCGATAACCGCCTTGCCACCGGACACCACAATCGGGCGCTCCAGCAAAATCGGGTTGGCGACAATTGCGTTGATCAAATCATCATCGCTCTTGCCGTCATCGCCCAAGCCCAACTCTTTGTAGACAGCTTCGCCTTTGCGCATGACATCGCGGGCAGTGATACCAAGCTTGGTCAATACGTCGCGCAACTCGTCGGCGGACGGTGGGTTTTTGAGATATTCAACCACATCCGTTTCAACGCCGCGCTGTTCCAGCAGCGCCATCGCAGCGCGTGATTTCGAACATCTCGGATTGTGATAAATCGTAACGCTCATGCTGTGTCTTCCCTTTCAGCAATAACTGGCCTTTCAGAAAAATCTTTGGACGCCCATTCCGGGGCGCCTGTTCCTGTTACCTTCGATATCAAGTCATGACCGTCTTTGGCAAGATGGTCCAGCAGATCACGTTTGATTTCAGCGACCAGTTCAGGGCCTTCGAAAACCATCGCTGTATAGAATTGCACCAGCGACGCGCCAGCGCGAATTTTCTCAAATGCCGTGCGCCCGTCTTCAACCCCGCCGACCCCGATCAGCGGCAAATTGCCCCCGGTAAGCGTATAAAATTTCGCCAGAATATGGGTGGAGAGATCAAACAAAGGCCTCCCGGACAAGCCACCGGTTTCACTAGCTTTTACCGATGTCAGATTTTTACGCGACAGCGTTGCATTGGACACGATCGCCCCGTCGATGCCACGTTTCAGGACGATTTCAGCGATGTCCTTCAAGCCGTCACTGCCTGTATCGGGGGCAATTTTCAGGAGGATCGGACGGGATGGAATTCCAGAATCGATTGTCTGCTGGCGGGCCTCCAAAATTACCCCGAGCAATTTGTCGAGTTCTTCACGCGCCTGCAAATCGCGCAGGCCCGGCGTATTCGGCGACGAGATATTGACCGTCAGATAGCTGGCATACGGCGCAAAGCGTTTGATCCCCAGCACATAATCCTGATGCCGGTCTTTGCTGTCCTTGTTGGCCCCTATATTGATCCCGACAATCCTGCCTTTATCGACGCGGGCTTTGAGGCGGGTTGCAAGAGCATCGTGGCCTTCATTGTTGAATCCAAGCCGGTTGATAACGCCGCGATCTTTTTGCAAACGAAAAACGCGCGGTTGCGGGTTTCCAGGTTGCGGGAGCGGGGTCACGCTGCCGATTTCTGCAAATCCGAAACCTGAATTGATGATCTGGTCAGGCACCTCGCCGTTTTTATCAAAGCCTGCCGCCATGCCGACCGGGTTCGGAAAATCCAGACCCCATAATGTTGTTTTCAACGCAGCCGGATCGGGTACACGTGAGTGCGGATACAAGCCGTTGGCGTATGCGGCAATCGCGAGCCGGTGCGCTTTTTCCGGATCAAGCCGCATCACAAACGGCCGTGCCAGAGAGTAAAGCCCACTCATTGGTCAAGCTCCGGGAAAAGATGCACCCCGTCCGGGCCGAGCGGCAACGGCTTTATCCAGAAAATCATTTTCACCGGCAAATCACCATAAAGATGCGGGAACAAATCTCCACCGCGTGATTTTTCCCAGCGAAGATTATCGGAAATATTTTGCACATCAATCGCGATCAATACCAGATCATCCTGACCTGCAAAATGCCGGGCGGCGGTCTCAGCAACCTGACCGGCGGTTGAGAGATGAATATAGCCATCCACCAGATCAACCGGTGCGCCCGAGAAAACGCCTTTTTGTTGCGCATCTTGCCACATTCCCTTAGGGCTTATCTTGTAGACGACGGGGTTGCTGTCCGAGGTGGGTGACAAAGCGGGACGTCCTCTTGCTGGTTCTTCACGTGTGGCGACCGACCCGCCGTTGTCTGGACAGGGGCTGAAAATAGGTGATAATTCCTATTTTCAACCGAATACGACTCCATGAATGTGGATATCACAGAGACATGCTGACCCACAGACAAATATGGAGGGCTGTTGATGCCCTTGCGGAACGATACGGGATGACCCCGTCCGGGCTGGCCAAACGGGCCGGGCTGAATTCAACCACCTTCAACAAATCCAAGCGGGAAGGTGTGGACGGGCGCAAGCACTGGCCGAACACCGAAAGTCTCTCCAAAATTCTGGACGCGACCGGCGCGCCGCTTGAGGAATTTATGGAACTCATCAAGGATGTGGGAAATTCCGAACCCCCACAGCGCGCGGTCCCCCTGCTCGGATTCGCCGAAGCAGGCACCGGCGGCTATTTCGACGATGGCGGATTTCCAGTCGGTGGTGGATGGGACGAAGTTGAATTTCCGGTTTCGCGCGACAACAACATGTACGCGCTGGAGATTAGCGGCGACAGCATGTTACCGCTCTACCGCAACGGCGACGTGATCATCGTCTCGCCAAATACAGAAACCAGACGCGGCGACCGGGTGGTGCTGAAAACCCATGACGGCGAGGTGATGGCCAAGATCCTCTACAAACGCACCGCAAATACCATCGAGCTACATTCCCTCAACCCCGACCATGACAATCTGGTGTTTGAGATGGCAGAGATTGCATGGGTAGCGAGGATACTCTGGGCGAGCCAGTAGGGGAAAATTGAACCTGACTGGTTTTAAGCTAGAGCATTGTTTTGGTCTGCACGCAGAGATCACTGGATAACATTGCGGCAAATGGCGGCTGCATTTGTCAATGCTCGCAGCTTCACCTGCTGACCAATGCCTGTTTGGTGAGTATCTTCATGGCTTTGATATAGCGGCTCTGAGACCAATGACATTCATACCGAAGTTGTTCCCAATTATGCACCGACATGAGTGTCCAGAGGATGTCGGTGGCTTCCAACTCGGTTAGTCCATCCCTGAGTTTCCCTTCCGCGAGAAGCATTGAAACAGCTGCTGCACATCCGAATCGGACTGCCTGCATGCGTTCATTCCACGCGATCCTGGCCTCTTCGTCACTGGTTTTCATAGCCAATAACGCTTTGGCGACGCCATAAATTTTGGGAATGTGATTCCCCCAAACACCGACCCAGGCATCCAGTCTTTCAATACCGTTTTTGGCCGACCGGCTTTTCAAGAGTTTAGCGTCGATGTCATGGATCTCGTCCAGATAACGCGTTGTTGCAACGAGCAATTCTGCCCGATTGGGGAAGTGCAGATACAGGGCTTGCCTGCTGATTTTTGCAGCCTTGGCAATGTCGGACATGCGCACAGCACCTCCTCCGCCTTTTTCAAGAAGGCTGCGTGCAGATTGGAGGATACGATTTCGGGTTGCAATATTTTCGCTTGACATGATGACAAGCTGACAACTATCACTGCCGAAGTCAACTTGACACGGTGTCAAGTAATGTCACGAAACAGTTTAACCAAGGAAATATCAATGCGTAATCTTATGTCTTTATCCACTGCCGCCTGCATAGCGCTTCTTGCAGGGTCGCCGGCGGCACTTGCGGAGGTCGGACACAACCCGGCCAACACGATCCAGCTTGAAGCTGGCCACCCCGATAGTTTCCAGAATTTCGCGCCGGAACTGGCGAAAATGCGTGAGCGTATCGCGCCCGTGAACACCGAGTTCGGTTTGCACGTGAGTGAGATTGAATCGGGGCTCTTCTTTGTGAGCGACCAGATATATCAATCCGCTTTTTTGGTCACTGAAGACGGTGTTGTGGTCTTTGACGCGCCGCCAAGCATTGGCGAACGCCTTCGCGCGGCGATTGAAATGGCGGCCCCCGGCGTTCCAATTACCCATCTGATCATGACACATGGCCACAGCGACCATAACGGCGGCGGGTTTGCTTTTGCCGATCTGCCTGATCTGAAAATTATTGCCGCCGGCGATGTGGCGACTTCCCTGGAAAATGCACCATTGAGAGGCGTGCTACAACCCAACCAAACTTTCGAAGATGCGTTGAAGTTGAATATCGGCGGCGTTCCGATCGAGCTTCAGACAACGAACTATCACGCCGAAAATATCGATACGATGATTTATTTGCCGGAACAGAAATTTCTGATGGCGGTGGATACGATCACACCGGGCGAAGTGCCGTTCATGAACTTTGGTGCCACCTCCAACCCCGGCGCCTATTTCGGCAGTTTCGAGATATTTCTGGCGTATGATTTCAAACACTTCCTCTCAGGCCACGCATCGGTTCTGGGCACCCGAGAAGACGTAATCGCCACACGCGATTATGCCTGGGATGTCCGCGACACGGTGGCTGGAATGATGCCGAGCTTTCTGGATCGCTTCATGACGGGAATGCAGGCGGTAGAATTCCAGAATGGAAATCTTGGCTATCGTCACGCCATTGAAAGCGTGCGGGATGAGTGCGCTGTCCAGATCATTGATCGCTGGCAAGGCGAGCTCTCGGTTGTAGACCTTTGGGCTGACAGCCACTGCGAAACAACCGTGATCCACTTCATCACACACTAACCCGGGCGGGCGCACAGCGCCCTCCCAACCATCGGTTCGCGGTCCCTCAACCCCGACCATGCTAATCTGGTGTTTGAGATGTCGGAGATTGCATGGGTGGCAAGGATACTTTGGGCAAACGAGTAAGGGATGTCCAAAACCATACCGCCATTACTCTGGTAAGCTAGCCTCTCGAAGGGCTACAGGGAGGGAAAGCCCATGGATATGACTGATTGTCCGAAGCGGCTAACCTACATACCCACAGGCTGGGGTCAGAACCAATTATGACGACGGCATGGCCCATTGTTCATAGGCCATCATGCGTTGATCCGATCCTTCGTCTCGCAAAGCCACCAGCGCTTTATAATCGTCCGAATTGTGCCAGGCATCGAGCCTTTCCATGGATTCGAACTCAATGACAAACAACATCTGGTGGCCGTCATTTTCACCATTCAGTATTTTAGGCTGGGTGCCAATTGCAACGGGTTTTGCGCCGAATTTGGCGCTCACGGTGCGGGTTCCTGCAAGATAGCTTTGAAACTTCTCTTTGTCGGTCACGGTCACTTGTGAAACCATATAAGCTGACATTGTATTTTCCTTTCAAGGGTCTAATTTTGCGATCATCCGTCGCAACAGGGTCGAAGATTGGAGCTAAACAGACCTTTGCCGATCCGGAGGCCAACCTTGAGATTGAAATTATGCTTTATTTTTTCAATTGTCAACTTTATAATATAAAGTATTTATTTTAAGGAGACAGATTATCAATCCACGCAGCTACAATCTGCTTTGCCCGGTTTCGCGGGCGCTGGATCACGTTGGTGATCGCTGGACATTGTTGATCCTGCGCGATCTTCACGCTGGCCCGGCGCGTTTCAAAGACCTGCTAACCGGCCTCAAAGGCATTGCATCCAACCTGTTATCGAACCGGTTGCAGGCTCTTGAGGCGAGCGGACTGATTCAGAAAAACCAGTCTGATTTTGGTGTGTCCTTGTATTCGCTGACCCCACAGGGCGAAAAAACAGGTGAGTTGTTGTTTGAGCTTGCGCGATTTGGCAGGCAGATGCCGCACCCATCAAAAATTCAAAAACCCGGCAATCTCAGAACCATAGCGGTTTCGCTCGGGACAGCATGCAAAAAGGCTGTTGGCCCTGACCACAATTTTGCGGCGACGCTGGTGATAGATGGAGAAGCATATCGGCTGACGGCTCGCGACTGTGATGCTCAAATTCGCGCAGGTGCTGCTGAAAATCCGGACGTCGTTATGACAACTTCCTATGAACCAATGATGGCACTGGCCGATGGTAAAATCGCAAAGGACGAATTCGTTTCAAACCACGTAGCGCTCGAAGTTATAACGCCCGGAAAAGAAAAGGAATTTTTTGATCTGTTGACACGTGCCATTCCGGAATTTGACTGAAATTGTTCAACTCCCCCTCACCCCACCAATTCACCATTCAGCGCCAGAGAGATCAAATCGCAGGTCGCCTTCACCCTATACAACGCTACCAACGAGCCGTATCTTGGGCCCTGGCTTTGGCCTGGCGAGGGCCTTGAAACAGTCACGCGGTTTCTCGACCTCGTGGGTTTTGCTATTTTCTGGTAAATTTTGGTGCGTCTATACTTCAACCGTTTGTTGACCTAAGGTGAAGTTGGAAATTGAGAGCCGCGTTACTATTGAAATTTATCAAATTTCTTTAGCATGGTGTTTTTGATAGGGAAGTCAGATGAGCAAAATTATCTCTGCCGAAGACGCCATTGCCCTTGTTCAGGATGAAGATGTCCTCGCAGTTTCAGGATACGGCACCAATGGAGTGCCCGAAAAACTACTCGCATCACTGGAATCTCGTTTTACCGACGCAAACGAACCTCGAGATTTGACTCTCATGTTTGCAGGTGGAATTGGCGACGGCGGGGAACGGGGATTGAACCGGATAGGTCATCAAGGTTTGCTAAAAAGGGTGATTGGCGGACATTATGGCCTGATACCAAAGATCGAAAAACTGGCCGTGGACAATCTCATCGCGGCATACAATTTTCCGGAAGGTGTGATCACTCATCTTTACCGAAATATTGGTGCCGGACGGACTAGTGCTCTGTCAAAAATTGGGTTGGAAACCTTCGTAGACCCACGTTTGGAAGGCGCAAAGGTAAACGAAGCGGCGACAGAAGATCTTGTCGAGTTGCTCTCGTTGAACGGAGAAGATATTCTCCATTTTACGGGTTTTCCAATTGATATTGCCTTTATACGCGGAACAACGGCTGATCTGGACGGCAATGTCTCACTGGAAAAAGAATCTTTGAGCCTGGAAAATCTGTCGTTGGCTATCGCGGCTCGCAATTCCGGGGGCATAGTAATTTGTCAGGTCGAAAGGGTGGCCCAGCAAAACTCGATCGATGCCCGGTATGTGCGTATTCCGGGCATTCTGGTCGACTGCGTTGTCCTTGCCGAGCCGGAATTTCACATGCAAAATTTCGAGGAGCAATATAACCCAAGCCTGTCCGGCGAAATAAAAGTACCGCTGGAATCACTTCGTCCGCTGCCACTTGATGAAAAAAAGGTTGTATTACGCAGAGCGGCAATGGAACTGACACCACATGCGGTCGTCAACCTTGGCTTGGGCCTCGCAGCAGGCGTTGGCAATGTTGCCAATGAGGAAAAAATTTCTGATCAAATCATGCTGACCGTGGACCCGGGGGTATTCGGCGGCGTACCACTCTCGGGCCTTGGTTTTGGTGCCGCCCTCAACTATTCCGCTTCAATTGAACATGCAACCCAGTTCGATTTCATCGATGGCGGCGGACTTGATTTTGCCTGTCTCGGATTTGCAGAATGCGATGGCGAAGGCAACATCAATGCCAGTCGATTTTCTGGCCGGGTGTCGGGCTGTGGTGGTTTCATAAACATCTCGCAAAGAAGCAAGAAGGTTGTTTTTGTTGGCACATTCTCGTCCGGAGGGCTTAAAACCCGGATCGAGAATGGCAAACTCGTCATTGAACAGGAAGGAAAATACAAGAAATTCGTTGAAGCTGTCGGGCAAGTAACATTTTCTGGCAAATATGCCGGGAGACAGGGGCGTAGTGTACTTTATGTTACCGAACGATGTGTATTTGCGCTGCGTGAGGACGGGCTGGAGCTCATCGAAGTTGCGCCCGGAATCGATATGAAGCGTGATGTTCTGGACCAACTTCCTTTCAATCCGATGGTCTATGATCCGAAACCGATGTCGCCTCTCTTGTTCCAACCAGAGCCGATGGGATTACGCGAAAGTATTTCCGACATCGGGATAAAAGACCGGATAAGCTACACCCCGCAAACCAATACCCTTTTTCTGGATTATTCTGGAATGCGGGTTAATTCAATGATCGATGTAGATCGCATTAAAGACGCGGTTGAGAATGTTCTGAAGCCCCTCAAGCAACGGGTTTGAATAGCCCCTAGAATTGTAGACACCTTGTCACCTAAAAATGAGGACAAGGAGAACGACATGGGCAAGCCACGATTTACAGAAGAATTCAAGATTGATGCCATCAAGCAGATTACCGAACGGGGTTATTCTGTAGC
>JAJFHA010000015.1 GCA_021775875.1 Hyphomicrobiales bacterium
AGCCTGTGCCGTCTGGTGCTTCGCATGACTCCGCCATTTGGTGAGCGAAGCTTCATCCTCCCACAACGAGTGCGACAGGATCAGTCCGGGACGTGCCACGCTCATAAATCTGTCGATGGTTATGAGGCCTGGATTTTTCTCAAGTTCAGGGCGAAGCGCAGCCGCGCGTTCAAAATAAAGGCTCTCATGGCCTGTCCTGGGCAACACCTCAAAAAACAGTGCGTGCATTGTCAAACCTCTTTGATCAACGTAGCTGGCTGGCGATTAAGGCCTGTTGGCCAAGAAGAGCTTTATACCCCCTGATCATGAAGGCCACCTGTTTCTTGCCGTAACTGCGAAATTCCGGGTTGGGTCTCAATCAATATTAAAAGCGGCCCGTTCTGATGTCGGCCATATCCCCAAAAGCCACTATTCATTAAACCTGCAGCGAATGACAGCTTAGAACCCTTCGCGGGCGTGGGATTTTTAAAACGGCAAGCCTTCATCCGGTATTGCGATGCAGGATATCGGGCTGGTCACTCAACAGGCCTCCTAAAAAGTAACTCGCCCAGACCTCGTTTTAATCCGGTCGTGGAGCTTACTTCCCTCGCCGCCAGTAAGGTGCCAGCCACATAGGGTTCGGCGCTCTGACCAGCTTCGTGGCGAATAACCAAATTTTCCCCCTTCATTCCAAAAACAGCTTCGCACCGCAATGTAAATCCTGGCATACGGACGCAATGGACCTGTACACCATTGACGTTTGCACCACGTGCCTCTTGTGGGCCATGCAGACTGTCTATGGATCTTGCTTGTTTCGGCTTTTGGATATTGCCCAGCTTTTCAGCTAATTCCCGAGCCGTACCGCTTGGGACATCTTCTTTCTCGGCCCACGCGTGTTCAAGCACCTCAAATTGAGGAATGTGTTCAGCGGCTATCAGGGCCAGATGTTGCATCATTGTAGCCGTCAGGCTGAAATTTCCGCCACCAATTACGCCAACGCCTTTTTCTTTCGCAAGCAGCTCGATTTCGTCATAATCGTCCAGCGTCAATCCCGAAGTGCCAACAACCACTGCAACCCCTTGTGAAATTGCGTATAAAACGTGTTCTTTGACGGATTTTGTATTCGTATAGTCAATCAACACGTCCACATCTGGTTTCAGAGCGTCACAGACGTTATCACAAATGTCGACGCCGATCAGTTCACCCAATCCCAAAACTTCCCCGACATCGCGGCCCTTCGTAGACCTAGCCATGGCGCTCGTCAGCTCCATGTCCTCACATGCAATGATACCACGGGCAATTTCTGAACCTGTCCATCCGGTAACACCTGCAATACATACTTTTATGGTCATCAATTTCGTCTCCAGCATATTTCCTGACATCTTACAAATGATCTACCCTAACAGGCCTGTTTGCTTCCTTTCATCAAACCACAAATTTCCGCCGGGCACGGCAAAGCAGACATCTAAAGAGCAAGCCCGTTGCTCAAACCGAATGAGCGTCCTCCAATTGGTAGACCCGGGAAAATCTTGCTTTCGATTCCATGTCGGTTACATTCGCGCCCCGACACTATTTTTGACGAGATTGCGTAAAAATGATTGAAATTTCACAAACCCACTTCGGACCGGTTTTGCTATTCCGGACTGGAAATATTCACGGCTGAAAAATTGGAGATTATGATTATGGCTGAACGGCGTTGGCTGGTTTACCTGTCCGGAGAAATTCATAGCGATTGGCGTGAGCGCATTATGACCGGTGTTGCCAGGCTGAAACTGCCGGTTGATTTTTCAGCGCCGGTTACCAACCATGAAAATTCCGATGATTGTGCTGTGGTTATTTTTGGCGCGGAACCTGATAAATTCTGGCATGACCGAAAGAGCGCGCAGTTGAACGCTATCCGCACCAGACGGTTAATTGAAGACGCAGATATTGTGATTGTGAGATTTGGCGAAAAATACAAGCAATGGAATGCCGCCTTTGACGCAGGTGCCGCAGTTGCACTTGGCAAGCCGATCATTACTCTGCATCCGCCGGAGCATGACCACGCCCTGAAAGAAGTGGATGGCGCGGCCAATGCGGTTGCCCGCGAGCCGGAGCAGGTGGTTCATGCGCTTGCTTACATCATAAATGGTGTACTGCCGGATCATAATTAGAGCGTGACGGGAGGCTTGAAATGCCCCATTTCGTTATCGAATATTCCAATGATCTGGAAGAGCAATACAAAATAGAGCAAGTTATGCTGCTTGCCCGTGAGGCCGGGGTTAAATCCGGGGTGATGCTGGCGGATGATATCAAGGTCAGAGCCAGAGGGTATGACCATTACAGCCTGTTGGAAGCTGACGACAGCTTTGTCCATGTGACGGTATTTATGCTGGCGGGTCGTACCGACGCGCAAAAACTCAAACTAAGCGAATTACTGCGCGAAAAATTGCAGGATTACCTTGTTCGCATAACAAGCATTTCTATTGATATTCGCGACATGGACCCGCATGCTTACAAGAAGCGGTTGCTACCACAGAAAAATTAAACGGCATCCGGGTTTCGGCAGGAATATCAGGATTATGAAATACAAGGATTATTATCAGATTCTTGGTGTTGAAAAATCAGCCACACAAGATGAAATCAAGCGCGCCTACAGAAAACTTGCGCGGACCTATCATCCTGACCTGAACAAGGATGCGGGGGCTGAGGAAAAATTCAAGGAAATTGGAGAAGCCAACGAGGTTTTGAGTGACCCGGAAAAGCGGGCTGCCTACGATCAGCTGGGTCAGGGCTATCAGTCGGGGCAGGATTTTCAACCGCCGCCCAATTGGGACGAGGGGTTTGAATTTTCCAGCGGGCAGAATCGTGAAAATATGCAGGAACAGCAGTTTTCAGATTTTTTCAGTGATTTGTTTGGTGCCGCCCATCGGCAACAGACCGATACCGGGGCCGGGCAATTTTCTGCTCGGGGGCAGGATCATCATGCCAAAATAATTATAGATCTGGAAGATGCGTTTCAGGGCGCCAAACATGGGATTGTCCTGAAAGTGCCCGAACTCGACCAGACCGGTCATCTGGTTGTCAAAGATCGAAAACTCGAAATATCCATCCCCAAAGGTATTCTGGAAGGCAAACATATCCGCCTGAAAGGACAAGGATCGCCCGGTCTGGGGGACGGTAAAACCGGTGATCTCTATCTGGAAATCGCCTTCAAACCCCACCCGCTTTATCATGCCGACGGCGCTGATCTGTATATCGATCTTCCGGTTACGCCGTGGGAAGCGGCGCTTGGCGCGAAGGTCCAGGTTCCGACCCCGGGCGGGGCTGTTGACCTGACCATCCCGGCCGCATCCCGGCAGGGAGGTAAACTCCGGCTGAAAGGGCGCGGGATACCAGCAAAACCTGTTGGTGACATGTATGTGGTTTTTCAGATTGCGCTGCCGCCCGCTGACAATAACAAGGCAAAAGAGATTTATGAAACCATGGCGCGGGAACTGGATTTCGATCCGCGCCGAAGCCTGAAATCTGGTGTCAGGCAAGGGAACCGGGATTGAGCCGTGTTTATGATAGGATCATGCCATGACGGATAAAGTTTTGAGCGAAGACCTTGATTTGCTGCTGGAAGATTTTTGTGAAACCTGTGGCCTTTCTGAAAGTCGAGTGCTGTCTTATGTTGAAGAAGGCGTGATCAGCGTGCAGGGTGAAGATGTCAAACGGTGGCGGTTTTCGGAAGTCAACATCGTGCAAGTCCAGAAAGCCGACCGGCTGGAGCGGGAATTGCGCTTAAATCCGGCAGGGGTTGCCCTTGCCCTTGAATTAATGTCTGAAATTGAAGATTTGAAAAATCAACTCAAGCGTCTTCAAAGGACTTCCCAACAGGAATAATTCTGAACATCATACCGGGATGCACTGGTGACGGTGGCTCGATATTTCGAGCAAACCTGATTTTGGGCGAAACCCGGATTTTTGCGGAGATTTATATGAAACCGACCAAATTTGGTATTGGCGCGCCGATGTTGCGCAAGGAAGATGCCAGACTTATTACCGGCACGGGTAATTTTTTAGCCGATATTGAAGTTGCCGATGCGGCTTCCGCCGCGATTGTGCGGTCACCGGTGGCACACGCGGATTTTCGTCTTTTGAATATCGATGATGTTCGTGCCTTGCCCGGTGTTCTGGACGTGATCACGGGCGCGGATGTGGCCAATCTGGGACCGCTGCCGTGTGTCGGAAATATGGAAAACAGCGACGGGTCGATGCCCGATGTGCCGCCTTATCCGATCCTCCCTGAGAGCAGGGTACGCCATGTGGGTGAGGCTGTGGCGTTCGTTGTTGCCGATACGTTGGAAAATGCCAAAGCGGCGGTCGAGCAAATCGATTTCGATTATGATGAATTGCCGTGCAACGTCGATACAGCCGCGGCTCTGGAAAAAGACGTGTCGCTTATATGGCCGGAGCGTGGCACCAATGTTGCGTTCGATACTGACCATGGCGACAAGGTGACGACTGACGCTGCGTTCGAGGAAGCCGCGCATATCATCACGCTTGATCTGGTGAATAACCGGATCGTCACCAATTATATGGAGCCGCGCGGGGCGATTGGTGAATATGATGAGGATACCGGGAAATACACCCTGTCGGTTTCGTCCCAGGGCGTACATCTGGTCCAGCCGATCATCGCTGAAAATGTGTTGGGGATACCCAGAGACCAATTACGGGTTGTGACGCCGGATGTGGGCGGTGGGTTCGGTACAAAGTATTTTGCCTATCGGGAATATGCTCTGGTTCTGGTTGCGGCCAAAAGAATTGGTCAGTCGGTGCGCTGGGTCGGGGACAGACTGGAACATTTTCTCGCCGATTATCATGGTCGCGATAATGTGTCACACGCCGAACTGGCGCTTGACGAAGATCATAATTTTCTCGGAATTCGCGCCGATGTGACCGCCAATATGGGCGCGTACCTTGGCCAGATGGCGATTTATATTGTGGTCAATGGCGTTGCCATGATTCCCGGTTGTTACCGCACGCCATGCGCGTATGTGCGCACAAGAGGGGTTTATACCAATACAGTGCCGGTTGATGCCTATCGCGGCGCGGGCCGCCCGGAAGCGACCTATTTGATCGAGCGGCTGGTGGATAAAGCGGCGCTTGAATTAGGGGTTGCACCTGAAGAATTACGACGGCGGAATTTTGTCCAACCCGACCAGATGCCTTTTGAGAGCCCGACATCGCGGACATGCGATGTGGGCGATTTCGACAAGCATATGACAGCTGCGCTTGAACTTGGAGATTGGGAAAATTTCCCGAAGCGCGCCGAAGCTGATGCGACCAAGGGCATGTTGCGGGGGCGTGGCATCGCCACCTATATCGAAGCCTGTTCTGGTGGCGGGTCTGAATATGCCAACGTCATTCTCAATACAGATGGTGGCGCAACGATCCAGATCGGTAGCCAGGCGTCTGGTCAGGGCCATGAAACCGCCTATTCTCAATTGGCATCGGAATATCTAGGGATCGACCCGGACATGATCGACGTTGTTCAGGGCGATACTGATCAGATACTTCGCGGGTCCGGTACTGGCGGATCCAGGTCTATTCCTGTTGGTGGCAGTTCGGTTGCGCTTTCATCTGAACGTCTTGCCGGGCGTATACGTGACGCCGCTGGTGATATTCTTGAAGCAGCACCTGACGATATCGAGCTTGTTGGCGGCAATGTGCAGATCAAGGGGACCGACAGGGCGGCGCCACTTGGCGATATTGTCGCCAAATTGCCGGAAGACGAGCGCCGCACACATGAGGACTGGCAGCCATCCGCGCCGACTTATCCAAACGGTACACATCTTGTGGAAGTTGTAGTTGACCCTGATACCGGCTCGATCGTCATCGAGCGGTTTATCGTTGTCGACGATTTCGGCGTAGTTCTGAACCCGATTATGCTGGACGGACAAATTCACGGCGGGGTGGTTCAGGGGATTGGTCAGGCCATTACCGAGCGGACAATTTACGATCCTGAAACCGGGCAATTGCTGACCGCTTCACTGATGGATTATTGTCTGCCCCGCGCCGATGAGATTCCCAATATCGAGATCGATACCCGGAATATTCCTTCAACCACCAATGCGCTTGGTATGAAAGGTGCGGGGGAAGCCGGCGCGATCGGCGCATGCCCTGCAATTGTAAATGCGGTGGTTGATGTGCTTCACCGAAATTTCGGAATCACGCATATAGATATGCCCATGACACCAGAGCGGGTCTGGCAGACGATTGAATCAGCCAAAACCAATTCCTGAAAATTGGTCAGGATAATAACGAACGGGGCGCCGAAATCGACGCCCCGTCGCCTCCCTCACGCCACATCTCCTGAGACATGTGGCGCAAATTCAACTTGGTTGCAGTTTAGCCTTTAGCAATTCGGTGAAATGCCCCGGGCGCGACGCCAGACACTATGTTCGGGCCGGACCATTTCGCGGCGGCGTACGTCGCGATATTGCGCCGGGACCTGATAATGACGGGTGGTCATTTCCTGCACGATAATGCGCTCGCGTACGTCCCGGTAAAACGGCGGATGCACAATTACACGGGTCTGTGCCGGGGTTACCAATACCTGACGTTCAACGGTTTGATATTGGGCTGGATGGATGATCGTGCGGGTACGGGCAGGGCTTACCTCAACGCGGTGAGATAAGGTTTGGTACTGGGCCGGGATTTCCACCCGGCACATGATGTTGCCGCGTCCCGGTACATATTTACGCTCCCAGGCGGTGGTCGCTGGCGACACCATCTGACGCTGCTGGACGTGTGAATATTGCGCCGGAATTGTTTCATAGCTGGTGCGCTCGGGCGCTACCAATATACGCTCGCGAACCGTTTCATAACGGGCGGGTATCGTCACTGTCTCGTAGCGTTCCGGGGTTACCTGGACGCGGCGATGCTGGTAATCATACCGTGCCGGCACAACTTCGGTGCGGGTCGTTGGTGGCGATACCATTTCGCGAACAGTAACGTTGCGATACCGCGCGGGCGTCGTGTGCTGCTCGTAACAACCAACGGGCGCATTATGGGGCGGTGCCGCATAATCGGCGGCTGTTGCTGAAGGTAAAAATGTGAAACTTGAAACCAGCGCCAAGCCGAAGGCGCCTGCAAATACGCGCATACCTTATTCCTCCTCGCGCGAAGCGTTACCGCTTAATCAACGCTGGAACGTGTCATGCCGCATCATTTAGAAATTATCGTTTGTTTTACCCGGCCTCAACGAACAAAACAAGCAACTGGGGGAAGTGTAAAAGATTTGAGTTTTTAGTCAATCGAGTGGATGCGACGTGCTTAATGGGCGCGGGTCAGATAATCTGTTCCAGCATTGTGGGGGTTGGGGCATGAAACTGAAAAATATGATCAATGTGGTTGGCTGCCACGCCGAAGGCGAAGTGGGCCGGGTCATTACAGGGGGCGTCTTGCCGCCGCCCGGCGATACGTTGTTGGCGCAACAGCAATATCTGAAAAATCAGGCCGACGGGCTGCGCCGGTTTCTGCTTTATGAACCAAGAGGTGGCGCGTTCACCCATGCCAATCTGATTGTGCCGGCAAAAACACCGGGCGCGGTCGCCGGGTTCATCATTATGGAGCCGGATGATTATCCGCCCATGTCGGGCTCCAACTCCATGTGTGTTGCGACCGTGTTGCTTGAGACCGGCATGGTGGAAATGGTCGAACCTGAAACCCGGATGAAACTCGATACGCCGGGTGGTGTGGTTGATATTCTTGCAACCTGCAAGGATGGCAAATGTGTGCGGGTTCAAACAACAAATGTCGCCAGCTTCGCGACCCATCTGGATCACTCACTTGAAGTTGAGGGACTTGGTACGATCAAGGTGGATGTTGCCTATGGCGGCGGGTTTTTCGTGATAGCCGATGGTGCGGCGCTTGGATTTTCCATTCAACGCGACGAAGCCCGGCAGTTGGTGGAAGCGGGTGAAGCCATCAAGGCGGCGGCGCGGGAACAAATACCCGTCCAGCATCCGGAGTTTGAAGCCTTTAACGAAATCGTCTTCACGCAATTCACGTTGCCGATAGAAGAAAAAGGCGGACGCAAAAGCGGGCGCAACACAGTTGTTATTTCGCCCGGTAAACTGGACCGTTCACCCTGTGGTACTGGTACATCAGCACGCCTTGCCGTGCTTCACGCGAAGGGCGAAATTGCCGCAGGCGAAGCCTTTATGAGCTATTCGGTGATCGACAGCAAATTTGAAGCCCGGATCGAAGCCGTTGGCAAAGTGGGAAAATATGATGCTATCACGCCATCGATAGCCGGGCGGGCCTGGATTACAGGGTTTCACAATTATGGTCTGGACCCGGATGACCCGTTTCCTGAAGGCTATACTCTGGCGGATACCTGGTTTCGGGCGCTTGACTAGCGGGTTTGCGTTCCTGGGGCATTAAAGAAATTTTCAGGCCCGGAAGCAATAATGCGCGCCATGGGATTAGCACTCAACACAGCTATTTCAGGGTTGCACGCGGCAGAAGCCCGCGTTGCGACAGCCTCCAGCCGGATCACGGACATTGCGTGGGCTGAAATTTCTCAACCCGACCAGCCAATTTCTCCAAATGTGCAGGCCCCTGAACGTCCCGCCGGTATTCGTCCGCCAAGCGGTTTCAATGATGCAGGTCTGATCCGCGACGTTGTCGATTTGAAAGCTGCTGAAACCGGCTACAAAGTGGCCGCAAAAGTTTTGGCCGCCATTAAAGATACCGAAGACAGCCTGCTTGATATTGTATCGTGACATGGCGAATGCCGGTCTTGTTCGGGATCAGCAAAACCCCCAGATACCATTCAGGGTCTCGTGTCCTAAATCATTGCTTTTGTCCGCTATCGGTGTCGATTTGTCCTTCCAACTGAGATCGATGGCTGCTAATTGCCGAGGCCATGAAACCGGAAAAAGCGCGGAGGCGGGCATTCGTTTTCATGTCCCGGTGGGTCAACAGCCACAGAACGTATCCAGGGTCTGGCTTTGCAGGCGACAATCGGCATAGGGATGGCTCGGAATCGCCAAGAAAACAGGGTAACAAGCCTATTCCCATTCCGGTCTTGCAGGCCTCGAATTGCACCATCACGCTTACAAATTGCCCTTTAACCGGGATATTTGGAAACGGGCTCTGCTTTACCCATTTGGTAGATTTTTTTCGGTCACCAAATCCAATCCAGCACGCAGAATCGGGGTCTTGCAGGTCGTGTTCCTCGATATAGCTTTTCGAGGCGTAGGGGGCGGATGCGCATGTCAGAAGCCGCTGGCCAATCAGGTGCTCAGGAGGATATTGCGCAAACCGCAATGCGATATCCGCTTCGCGATAATCCAGATCAGCAGATTCATAACTGACTTCGACCTCAAGATCGATTTCCGGGTAGGCTTTGGCAAATGCAGTTAAATGGGGCATGAGCAAATTGGTGGCAAATGCGTCTATCATTGTAACACGAATCGGACCGCTGAGTTTGTGGTCCTGTCCAAGAATGCGGCGCTCGAGCCCTTCCAGCTCATCCTCAACCTGTTCGGCAACTTGGAGCATGTCTTCACCGACCGACGTCAAAACATAACCGCTCGGCAAGCGATCAAATAGCCGGACGGCGAGCTTCTCCTCCATGACGTCGATGCGCCGGGCAACGGTTGAATGGCTGATACCCAGATTCTGCGCCGCGGCACGCACAGTGCCTGTCCGCATAAGGGCCATGAAAAGTTTGATATCTTCCCAATTCATTTTGGCTGAGCTTGTCTTGTTTTTGATATTCAAAACTCCAAAAATAAATATTTTGTCCTGATAATAAGACATATAGGTTTGACGTTACTCAATCAACCGTCTCCCGAAGAGATGCAAAACGGTCTCTCCCGGTTGCTGGGTAATTGTTAACAAACAAGCGAGACAGAAATGAAATACCTTTCAATTTTTCGCATCTTCTTTTTGGTGCTCGTAACTGCCTTCGGTTTTTCAGCCGTTTCAAATATGTACCCGAATACCGCCATACAAAATGCCTCGGCGGCTGGCGGACAAGCCTATTTTGTAGATCTGTTATATCTACAAGAAGGTAAAACTCCGGAAGATGCACAGGTTTACTTTGATAAAGTCGAGCCGATTATAGCGAGACACGGCCTTGAGCGCATTGCTCCGGGATTTGTCATAACAAGTGTTATGGCTGGCGAGGCAAGTCCCGAACTTGTCAATGTCTGGACGGTCAGTGACCCGCAACATACCTTTGCTAATATTTTTGCCGACCCGGCTTATCTGGAGAATGTTCCATTGCGGAATTCTCTTTTCGATATGGCTCGTTCGCATATGTTCATGATGCGGGCTGCCGGACACTAGTTTCCGGAACCATAGGGTCAAAATACCGGTCAGCAGAGCAAACCTGACAGACCCAAATGTGCCCGGAGCAGGAAAGTTGCGATTTTGGATTTCCAGGTTATGCAATTTTTCGAGACGTTCCGGGCACATCTCAAAACCAGAGGAAGTCAGTTGATCGACCACCATAATTGTTACCGCGCCATAGCATGATATTCGTCATTTGGGCGCATATCGGTCGCCGCAGCCATGCGGTTGGTCATATTAAAGAAGCTTGCGACTGCGGCGATATCCCAGATATCGCGTTCAGAAAAATTGTAATCACGAAGCGCCTGGCGGTCAGCTTCGATGATTTCATCAGGGTGATCCGTTAGTTTCACAGCAAAATCGAGCATCGCATTCTGGCGCTCATCAAGTTCAGCGGCGCGGTAATTCATGACAAGTTTTTCGCCAAGGCTGGGGTCGCCAGATAATTGGCGAACCGCCGCGCCATGGGCGGTCAGGCAATAGAAACAATGATTTTGAGAGGATACCGCGACCGCTATCATTTCCCGTTCCAGCTTTGAGAGCCCGGAATCGGCTAGCATCAGGTCGTTATACATGCCCATAAAAGCGCGGAGTTTGTCTGTGTCAAAGCTGTAAGCACGCAGAACATTCGGGACCATTCCAAGCTTTTCATCACATTTGTTGAAATAGGCCTTCAGGTCATCATCCATCTGGCTGGTCTCTGGCAATTGAATATCAAGAGCGATCGCTTCTGCGGATCTGGCTGTGCTCACATTCGTCTCCTTTGAGGCTGCGTTTGCTCAATTAGATCGTGCCAAGGGGTTTGGCTCAAGACATTGAATTGAGTATTTCAGGGAATTTAATCGACATTTGGAGAAGTTTAGCCAAAATTTACCATGATTACATTTTTTGAGTCGCATATTTCTTTGACACATTCGAAGCAGGGGAATTTTCATGTCATTTGGCGATCAATCAATACAGAAAATTATCGGAGAAATTGTATCCGTCGCCGGGAAACGGAACAAAGCCAGTGCCAGTGATAAAACATTTATTGCAGCGCTTTATGCGGGCGCAACCAAAGACGAGCTGGAACAATATGAACGTGCTGAACTTGCTGAAGTTGGCATGGCAGCGTCTAAATTCCACACCAGTTACAAAGTCGGCAAAGGCAAGATTCGCATTTCCAGTCCTGACGTGACAGCGCGTTCGGATTTTGGTCTGGAAGAACCGGTTTCAGTGATCGAGGTTCTTAACGAAAATATGCCCTTCCTGGTTGATTCAATCATGGGGGAATTGCAGGAGCGCAGCTACCGGATACATCTGGTCCTGCATCCAATCCTTGAAACAAAGCGCAGTGGTGCGGGCACCTACAGCAAAGCCGCCAGCGTTGTCCCGGTTCGTGAAAGCTTCATTCATATCCATGTAGACCGCATTGAATCTGATGATGAACGTAAAGATCTGAAAGACTCACTGGAGAAAATTTTAACCGATGTGCGCGTTGTCGTTGCCGACTGGCGGCGGATGATGGGGCGTCTTGATAATGCGGTCGATGCGTTTCAAACCAGCCCGCCGCCGATTCCGGTGGATGAGATCGCTGAAGGCCTGCATTTTCTCCGCTGGCTGATCGAAGCTAATTTCACCTTTCTCGGGATGCGGGAATATTCTTTCGATCCGGAAAAGCCGGAATCGCGTTTCCGGCCAGTTAAAGGAACTGGCCTCGGCATCCTTCGGGATCCCGACCTGAAAGTCCTGCGCCGGGGTAGCGATTTAGTGTCATTCACACCGGAGCTGCGCGAATTTTTGATGCAGCCTGTGCCGTTGATTGTCACCAAGGCAAATGTAAGATCACTGGTTCATCGCCGTACCCACATGGACTATATCGGTGTGAAACTATTTACCGAAGACGGTAAACTGTCGGGCGAATTACGCATTGTCGGCCTGTTCACATCAACGGCCTATACCCGTAGCACACGCAACATTCCGTACCTGCGGCGCAAGGTGGATTATGTCTTGCGGGCAACCGGGTATGATGAGGAAAGCCATACTGGCAAGGCGTTGCAGAATATTCTTGAACAATATCCGCGCGACGAATTGTTCCAGATCGAACCAGACATCCTGGCGCGGTTTGCACTTGCTGTTCAGCATTTGAATGAGCATCCCCGGATCAGGGTTTTGGCGCGAGTGGATAAGTTTGACCGGTTTGTTTCGGTCCTTGTTTTTGTCCCCAAAGACAGATTCACGACCGAAGTTCAGGAAGAGGTTGGGCAATATCTGGCAACTAAATTTGATGGCCGGGTATCGGCATTTTACCCGACATTCCCGGATGGGATGTTGGCTCGGGTCCATTTCATTATTGGCCGCTATCGCGGAGAAACGCCGAGGCCGGAACAGGCGAGGCTGGAAGCCGACATCGCGAATATTGTGCGCAACTGGGACGATCGGTTGCATGCAGCGCTGGCTAGTGGCGCAGAACTCTCAAAGCTGGATGAATTGCGCTCCCGTTTTTCAGGCGCATTTTCCGGTGCTTACCAAGAAGCTTTTGGGGCGGATCAGGCGGTAAGCGATATCGCTGTTATGGAAGAGATAGCCGGATCCACAAATATTGCCGTCGATTTCCTGAACCAAAACCCCGATGGTGACGCGAAGCCGGGCCTGAAATTATTTAGCCCTGACACCCCAATCGCTCTTTCGGAGCGGGTGCCGATGCTTGAAAATATGGGTTTCAACGTCATCAGTGAACGGTCTTACCAGATCAACCCTCATGAACGCGGGCATGTGTCGCTTCATGAAATGGTGCTTGATGTGGCCGACGGCGGGGCAATTGATCTCGCCAAAAGCGGACCATTGCTGGAAGATTGTTTCAAAGCAATTTGGGCAGGCAAAGCCGAAAATGACGGATATATCGGTCTCGTTCTGCGGGCCGGTCTGTCGTGGCGTCAGGTTTCGATCATTCAGGCTTATAGCCGGTATTTGCGTCAGGCCCGGATACCGTTCAGTCAGGACTATATGTGGACGACGCTGAACCATCATCCGGCCATAGCGGCTGATCTGGTGGCTTTGTTTGAAGCCCGCTTTTCAACCGACACGAAGGAAGATGCCAAGGCCCGCATGCGGACAAGCGACCGGATCATCAAGCGAATTCTCAAAGCCCTGGAATCTGTTGAAAGCCTTGATGAAGACCGGATTGTTCGCCGCTTCGTCAATCTCATATCTTCAACATTACGGACAAATTACTGGCAGCGGGAAGAGAATGGTGATCTCAGGGCAACCCTGTCGCTGAAACTGGATTCACGCGCTATCGATGAGCTTCCGGCTCCACGACCATACCGCGAAATATTTGTCTTCAGCCCCCGGGTGGAAGGCGTGCATCTGCGCTTTGGTGCGGTTGCCCGAGGAGGTTTGCGATGGTCCGACCGGCCCCAGGATTTCCGCACTGAGGTACTCGGACTGGTAAAAGCCCAGCAAGTCAAAAATGCCGTGATCGTCCCGGTCGGGTCGAAGGGCGGCTTTGTTCCCAAACTGATGCCCGCCAATCCGGGCCGGGAAGAATTCATGGCGGAAGGTATCGCGACCTACAAATTATTTGTCGGTTCGCTGCTGGACATCACCGATAATCTTGATGGGGACAAGGTGATCCCGCCAAAGAATGTGGTTCGTCATGATGGCGACGACCCCTATCTGGTGGTTGCTGCCGACAAGGGAACCGCGTCCTTTTCAGATATCGCAAATGGCCTCGCCGACGAGCGTGGTTTCTGGCTGTCCGATGCCTTCGCCTCTGGCGGTTCGGTTGGCTATGACCACAAAAAAATGGGCATTACCGCGCGCGGTGGCTGGGAAGCTGTTAAACGTCATTTCCGCGAGATCGATCACGATATCCAGACCCAACCATTTACAGTTGTTGGTGTCGGCGACATGTCAGGAGATGTGTTTGGCAATGGCATGTTGCTGTCTGAAAAAATCAGATTGCTGGCGGCTTTTGATCATCGCGACATTTTCATTGATCCCGATCCCGATCCGGCAAAATCGTTCAAAGAGCGCGAGCGGTTGTTCAATCTGGAACGTTCAACCTGGAACGATTATAGCGCCAAGCTGATTTCGAAAGGCGGCGGGATATTTTCGCGCCGTGATAAATCAATCCCGCTCTCCAGCCAGATGCAGGATCTTCTCGACCTCAAAAAAGCCAACGCAACGCCTAACGAAATCATCAACGCCATTTTGAAAGCACAGGCCGATCTCCTCTGGTTTGGTGGCATCGGAACTTATATCCGGGCTTCTTCAGAGACCGATGATGAAGTGGGTGATCGTTCAAGCGATGCTTTCCGTATCACGGCCCAGGAATTGCGGGTCAAGGTGATCGGTGAAGGGGCCAATCTTGGCGTCACACAAAAAGCCAGGATTGAATTTGCCGGTCTTGGCGGACGGGTCAATTCAGACGCTATCGATAATTCCGCCGGGGTGAATTCCTCCGACGTTGAGGTGAATATCAAAATCGCCCTTGGCACCGCGGTGCGTGATAATCGTTTGAAAATACCAGCGCGCAACAAATTGCTTGCCAGCATGACCAGCGATGTGGCCGGATTGGTGTTGCGCAACAATTATCTGCAAACTCTGGCGCTTTCGTTGGCGCAGCGGCGCGGCATGTCTG
Source organism: Hyphomicrobiales bacterium (assembly GCA_021775875.1). Taxonomy (GTDB): domain Bacteria; phylum Pseudomonadota; class Alphaproteobacteria; order Rhizobiales; family NORP267; genus NORP267. The sequence goes on from JAJFHA010000015.1 coordinate 14,936, forward strand.
ATTTCGGATTCCAGGTACGGCTGATCCAGGATCTGGAATCGCGTGATTTGCTAGACCGCCACGTGGAAGACCTGCCGGACGACATGACGCTGATGGAGCGGGAACATGCCAGCGAATCTTTCACCCGGCCAGAGCTGGCAGTATTGTTGGCGTATGCCAAAATCACGTTGTATGACGATATGTTGGCGAGCAGCGTGCCGGATGATGAATATCTCGGCAAAGAGCTGATGAGGTATTTTCCGCAAGCGCTGCAAAAGAAACACGAGGACGATATCGGTGGCCACAGGCTGCGCCGCGAGGTCGTCGCGACCATGCTGGCAAACTCCATGATCAATCGGGGCGGGCCTACCTTGATTAGCCGACTGGTAGATCAAACCGGCGCAGATGTGGGTGATATTTCGGCAGCCTATGCGGTCGTTCGCGATAGTTTCCGGATGGGTGACCTTCACGGCGAACTGGATAAACTGGATAGTCGCATTCCAGGCATGCTCCAGATCGATCTCTATATAGCGGTTCAATCGCTGTTGCGGGCTCAGATGATCTGGTTCCTGCGTCACGCGCCCTTGCAAGACGGGATTGGGTCGTTGGTAGAACGGTATGGCGAAGGGATCGAAACCATCCGCACCCATATGTCGTCATTCCTGCCTGCAGCTAATATGCGTACTCTGAAAGAAGATGCCGGGAAACTTGAAGAACAGGGTGTTCCTGCTCCGCTTGCCATTCGTATTGCCGGGTTGGATATTTTGGAAACGGCGCCAGATATTGTGCTGGTGGCCGGACGTACAGGGAAATCAGTAGTAGAGGTGGCGAAAGTATTTTTCGCCCTCGCAGCATTTTTTGGTACCGACCAATTGGTTACGATCTCGCGGGATCTGGATGTGCCTGATTATTATGACCGTCTCGCACTTGGTCGGGCGCTTGATCTTATGTCTGAAGGATTGCGACAAATCACCGCTCAGGTACTCAAAACTGGTAAAACCGGGCAAGCGGCGATTGATGCCTGGCAGGGCAGCCGCGAGAAAGATGTGACGCGGACCCGGCAAGCCCTGGCAGATATTGCTGGTGGCGGTGAAGCTAGCCTGTCGCGGCTTGCGGTCGGTGCCTCTATGCTAGGGGATCTTGTGCGTGACTGATCAGGTTGTACCGGCAGATGGTTTTTTGGCAAAGGCCCTGTGACCACCCGACTGGAAAAACGGGCTGTCTTCGGGTGGGTTCTGTTTGATTGGGCAGCACAGCCCTATTTTACGCTTGTTACGACATTTTTCTTTGGTCCCTATTTTGTTTCGACCCTGGCGCCTGACCCGGTGACGGGTCAGGCCTGGTGGGGTTATGCGACCGGCGCGGCTGGTTTGGTAATTGCATTTTTATCGCCGTTTCTCGGTGCTGTCTCTGACGCGGCAGGGCGGCGCAAACCATGGATCGCGGTTTTTTCAGCCATGCTGATTGTGGCTTCATGTATGCTTTGGTTCACCGAACCCGGGTTGCCCGGAAGCGTTCCCATTGCGCTCATCGCGTTTTCAATTGGCATGATCGGTGTTGAATTTGCTACCGTATTTACAAATGCCATGATGCCGTCGCTGGTACCCCCGGAGCGGCTCGGGCGGTTGTCCGGTCTTGGCTGGGCGATGGGATATGCGGGCGGGTTGATCTGCCTGATTATCGTTTTGGCTTTTTTCAATGCATCGCGGGAAACCGGCGAAACCATGCTCGGATTCATGCCCTGGTTCGGGCTTGATCCGGCTACCCATGAAGGGGCCCGGGCAACGGGGCCCTTCACGGCAATCTGGTACATCCTATTCGTCATACCGTTGTTTTTATTCACACCGGATACGACGCGGGATTTTGACATTCCCAATGTTGGCGCGGCGTTACGTGCTGGTGTTTCGGATTTGCGCGAAACATTTACCAATCTCAAAAACTATGGGAACATCGTCCGCTATCTGGTTTCGCGTATGATCTACGCGGACGGGTTGGTGGCGTTGTTCGCGTTCGGCGGAATTTATGGTGCCTCCGTCTTTGGCTGGAATATTACCGAACTCGGAATTTTTGGCATATTGCTGACAATTGCCGGGTTGGTTGGTGCGCTTGTGGGTGGGTGGCTGGACGATATTCTTGGCCCCAAAATTATTATCCAGATGTCACTCATTATTTTGGCGCTTGGCTCTCTGGGCATCCTCTCGATTGATCAGGAAAATATCTTCTTCGTCATTCCCGTAGCCCAAGAGGCAGGGGCGGTGGGTGGAGCGTTTTCCACTTTACCGGAACAGGTTTATCTTGCCCTTGGTGCAGTGATTGGCTTCGCTGCTGGTCCGGTACAGGCCGCCAGCCGGACACTGCTTGTCCGGGTTGCACCGCCTGAAAAGCTCACCCAGTTTTTTGGCCTTTTTGCGCTAACCGGGAAAGTCACAAGCTTTATCGGACCCACATTGGTCGGGATCGTGACTGCTGTTTCAGGATCTCAAAGAATTGGTATTTCCGTATTGCTGATCTTTTTCACGGTCGGCTTTATCGGCCTGCTTGGCGTCCGGGCAGAGGGTGCAAAATAGCTGCGCTTAATGGCGGAAATGACGCATACCGGTAAAGGCCATGGCGACATTGGCATCGTCGGCCGCTTTAATGACATCATCATCGCGGATCGATCCGCCCGGTTGAATAACTGCGGTTGCGCCGGCTTCAATTGCTGTGATCAAACCATCGGCAAAGGGGAAAAATGCGTCAGACGCGACCACTGAACCCTTGGTTGCAGGGTCACCGCCTGATGCCGCATCTTCGGCTTTGCGGACGGCGATCCGGCTTGAATCCACCCGGCTCATTTGCCCGGCACCGATACCAACACTTGCCTGATCATGCACATAGACAATGGCGTTTGATTTGACGTGTTTGGCAATGCGGAAGGCAAAAATCATATCCGCCAATTCCCGCGCATCGGGGGCTCGTTTGGTCACGATTTTCAAATCGTTTTCAGAAATCCTGCCATTGTCCCGGTTCTGGACCAGCAATCCGCCAGAAACCGTTTTGGCGAAAATTCCAGGTGCTGCCGGGTCGGGCAGCCCGTCGGTCAGCAGGAGGCGGAGGTTTTTCTTGGCCGAAATGAGGGCGATCGCTTCTTCGTCGGCGCCTGGCGCGATAATCACTTCGGTAAAAATCCCGATCATGGCTTGTGCTGCGCGGGCATCCAACGGGCGGTTGGCGGCAATAATGCCGCCAAAGGCGCTGGTTGAATCGCATTGCAATGCTTTCTCGTAAGCCTCCGCCAGATTGTCAGCCAGCGCAACGCCGCACGGATTGGCATGTTTAATGATAGCAATGGCAGCGCTTTCGGTGGGATCGAATTCAGCAACCAATTCGAAGGCCGCGTCGGTATCGTTGATATTATTATAGCTTAGCGCCTTGCCTTGAATTTGCCGGGCGGTTGCGACACCTTGCCGGTCGCTGCCGTTTTGATAAAAGCCCGCTTGCTGGTGGGGGTTTTCACCATATCGGAGCAAATCCCCGCGCTTGCCATGAAGGGCAATTCTAGGTGAAAGCAGGTCGCCGGCTTCCTGGTTGAACCAGGTATGGATGGCGCTGTCGTAAGTGGCGGTTCGGGCAAAAGCCCCGGCAGCCAAAATGCGGCGCAAGTTTGCGCTGGTCGCGCCACCAAGTTCTGTCAGTTCGCCCAACACAGACGCATAATCATCCGGGTTAGTGATAACCGTTACGCTTGCATGATTTTTGGCGGCAGAGCGGATCATTGCCGGGCCGCCAATATCGATATTTTCAATGATTGTGGCGAAATCGCTTCCGGCTGCAACAGTTTCTTCAAACGGGTACAGGTTGATAACAACAAGATCTATCGTTGAAATATCATGATCGGCGCGGGCCTGATCATGATCCGGGTTGCCGCGAACCGCCAGCAACCCGCCATGCACTTTTGGATGCAGGGTTTTGATCCGGCCATCCATCATTTCCGGAAATCCGGTCAGGTCGGAAATATCGCGAATTTCAAGCCCGGCGTCGCGCAGCGCATTCGCCGTGCCACCGGTGGAAACAATTTCGATATTCATTGTGGCAAGGGCTGATGCAAAATCAACGATGCCCGTCTTGTCTGAAACGGAGATCAGAGCCCGCTTAATTTTCACCGGGGTATCGCTCATGGTGTTTGCTCCGGGCACAGATAATGGATGTGCCGGGCTTAGCCGATATATATGGCGGCGTCACTATGGATTGCAGGACAGAATGCCGCATTCAACAGGAAATCAACCGGATTGATCATTCCCGTCACTGTTGTCTGTGTTTGCGATATTGGATTGCTCTACAGACGCATCGGTGTTTTCTGGTCGTGCCTCAATCCTGTGCAGGATCCAGGCAATGTCTGGATTGTCGGCAACATTACCCGACAGAACCAGTTGGTTGGTCAGAATAGCGCCGCTCGGTTCAGGTAGAAAAACGCTTTCCTCGATTTCTATGGGTGCCCCATCGGTGGTAAATGCCCAAATTTCGTCGTTGGGGAGATTGAGCAAAAGGGCGCGATCATTAGTTGTACGGGTTATGCGGATATCGGGGTGTAAATGAAACCGGATGGCAAAAGCTACATTCGTGCGGTCACGGCTGGTTTGGAAATGATCGTGACCTTTTAGCGTATTGCCATCGGAATCGATGCTCAACATGCGCTCATGAATAACGTCAAACCGGGCCTTGTATCCGTCATGACTCAGGGTGAGATGGATACCGGTTTGGTTTTCTTCCCGATCCACCTGAACATTGCGTGGACCGGCAACAAGCAGACCATCGGTGTTTGAGCCAAATTGCCGCTCGTCTGTGAAGCGTGAAGAAGACGTGTCAGCAATTGATGCCGTTGAATGGGCGGCGGTGGTGCGGGATGCTCGCACCCAGTCTGCTACGGCAACGGCGGGGTGGCCGCAATTGACAATCACCCTTTGGCCACCTGTACTCATTTCAAACGCTAGGCATCCCGCATGGGCTTTTTGGCTCACCGCGATAGGTGGTGGCGCGCCGGTATCCACAAGAATGGTTGTTTCGCCGGTCGCCATGCGTTGATAGCCGGAATAGGGAGCATTGCCGTGGGGTTTGCCATGACTGTCGTCATAAGCCAGCACAGTCGCCAAGGTGTCCGCCGGGGTGCTGCTCATACCATTGAAAACCGCGAATGTGCCATCTGAATGACGGAAGAAGCGCAGCATTGGCATCATCCGGTCGATGGAATTCAGCAATGCGGTTGGTGGTGGAATTTCTCGTGCTGTGAAAGTTTGCCGTAACGGCAATAAATCGAGCAACAATTCGATTATTAGCTCAGGATTGCGGCTGATATGGCCACCATCCGGCAAAATTTGGCGGGTGAGTTCCTCGTTGAGCCATTTGGCCGATTGTTTTTGCAATCGCGGCATATCAGACAGGCAGAGACCTGCAAAATTAAGGGCGATGATGGCGGTCAGCCGGGCCTGGCCTTCATTGGTATTGTCGACGGCGCGACGTAGATACCGGACCTGACGGGTAAGGCTCCGCATGAAGGCGCGGTATTCATTCCGGTTGGCACCTTCGAGAATAACTGGTGAATGGCAGATCCATGAAATGATACGCCGGGCCACAATTTCGGGATCCCATGAGGGCAATTGAAAGCGTCCATGTTGGACAATCCAGTCGGATACCAGTGAGCGAGCGCGGGCGCGGGCAACTTCGCTGTCGGGCGTCCGCAAATGTCTGAGCCATCCAAATCCCAACAATGCTTTCAGCCAGGCTTGTGATGGTGGTTCAATCGCGAAAGGGGATTTTGCCCCGGCGACGATTGCCGACCCGCCGAGCGAGAACCGACCTCCAAACAACTCGTTCGCCATGACCGGGTCGCTGGTGCGGATATCCTGGGGCGCCAATAACAGCCGATCAGCGGTCCGTCCGCCAAAACGCCAGCGATAGGCGCGGGAGCGATATAATCCTCCCCGTAAATTACGGTACAAGCCAAGACCTGCAATTTTTATAAGCTGTGATGATCCAGCCATAAAGCCGCCATTAATGTTTTTATCCGGGGCTGATCCATATTTTATGTCTAACTGGAATTCAGGGAATCAACCGCTTGCATCTCAGTACACAATAGGTCTGTGATTGCCCTAGTACAAACTGAACACGGGCAGAAGTTTATATTTTCACCAACCGGGCGGCAAAAAACCCGTCAATCCCGCCAGACGCCGGTGATCCATCAATTGTGTCCGGTGTCATGAATGGCAGGGTTCGCAAATACCCGGTCTCGGAAATGGCGTCGGCCATGCCACCAATGTCGGATGCTGTCACAGGCACGAGGCTGAAATCGGAATGGCGTTCAAGAAAAGTTGTGATCTGGTCTTCGCCTTCGCGTGGGTCAAGTGAACAGGTGCAATAGACGATTGTACCGCCGGGTTTAATAATTTCAGCGGCGTGATCGAGCAATTTGGCTTGAAGGTCAACAAAAGCGTCAGCGCGGGCCGGGTCCCGGGTGCGCATAACATCCGGGTGGCGGCGGATCGTGCCGGTTGCGTTGCATGGCGCGTCGATCAGGATGGCATCCGGCGCGGTATTTGGCGTCCATGTCGTGGCGTCGGCGACAACAATCTCAGCGTCCAGTTTGGTTCGGACCAGATTTTGGTGCAGGCGCTCAAGACGGGTTTCGGCGCGGTCGATTGCCGTGACCCTGGCTCCGGCTGCGATCAGTTGCAAAGTCTTGCCGCCTGGTGCTGCGCAGAAATCAACTACATGTTTGCCGCTCACATCTCTCAGCAAGCGAGCGGGCAAAGCTGCAGCGGCATCCTGGACCCACCAATTACCGTCTTCAAACTCAGGCAGGGTATCAATCGGTCCGCGATGGTCGAGCCGAACCGATCCGGTGGTCAGCAAAGTGCCATTTAACCCGTCGGGTATTTTGTCAAGATCACTTTTAAGCGTGAGATCAAGCGGGGCTTCCAGCAAGTTGGCGGTTGCAATTTTCAGGGCGACATCCTCACCCCATTGGCGTTGCCAAATTTCAAACATCCATTTCGGATTGTTCAGTCGTGGCGCGTCCAGATCGTCAAGCAAAGGTTTGCCGGCTTCGGCGATGCGCCGTAACCCGGCATTCACCAGTCCTTTGTGATGGCGGGCGCGGCGATCATGCCCGGTCAGGCGGACCGCCAGATCAACTGCCGCGTGATCACTGACATCCATGAACAATATCTGGGCGACGGCGTTCAGTAAAATGTAACGCAGATTTCCAGACCGTGACGGAACACCCTTTTTGTAGAAGCGCCGTAACACCGCGTTCAGTTCGCCGAGATGACGCAAGGTTGTGAGCGCGATGGCGCGGGCCAACGCTGAATCGCGCTGATTCAACCATGTCGCCCCAACATTTGCCGAGATAGGTTGGCCGGGTTCAGGCAGTGTTTTCTTGTCGCCAAGAACCGTGACGGTCAGCGCCAGTGCCAGCCGCCGGGCGGGTAAACCGACCTGGGCTGGATTTTTGTCTGTTGGATTATCGGCCAAGGATCAAGACCACGGGCCGGACCGGGTGACACCCAGATCAGCCAATGTTTGCGGTGTTTGCGTCCCGGTTGCGTCCCATTCTTGCGCCAGGTCCTGCAAGGCTGCGATCCGGCTGGCTGTGTCCGGATGGGTGGAAAACAACCGGTCCATACGGAGGCCGAGAAGCGGGTTCATGATGAAAACATGGGCTGAAGCGGGGTTGCGCTCAGCTGTCTCATTTGGAATTTGCCCGGCTGTGCGAGACATTTTGTCCAGCGCCGAAGCGAGCCACAAAGGCCGCCCGCAAATTTCGGCACCAAGCCGGTCGGCGGAATATTCCCGGGTCCGGCTAACGGCCATCTGTACCATTGCGGCAGCGGCAGGCGCTAAAAACATGACCGCGATGCGGCCGATCATGCCGAGGGAATTATTGTTCTGGCTGCCGCTGAAAAGAGAGAAATTCGCCAGCATCGAGATCGCCCCGGCGATGGTCGCGGTAATGGTCATGGTCAGGGTGTCGCGGTTTTTGACATGCGCCAGTTCGTGCGCCATGACACCGGCCACTTCTTCAGGTTCGAGAACATCCAACAACCCGGTGGTGGCGGCGACGGCGGCGTGATCGGGATTGCGGCCGGTAGCAAAGGCATTTGGCTGAGGGTTCTGGATCAGATAAACCCGTGGCATCGGCAGATCAGCCTCGATCGCCAGACGGCGGACGATTTCATAATATTCCGGGGCATTTTTGGCATCCACCTCGACCGCGTTGTGCATGCGTAATACCGAGTTGCCGGAATTCCAGTAGCTATAGGCGTTCATGGCCATGGCAATGAGGAACGCGATAATCATGCCGGTTTGGCCGCCGACTAATTGGCCAATGACCATAAATAAAGCCGTCAGGCCAGCCAGCAGAATGGCGGTGCGGAAAAAATTCAATTCAGCTCTCCAAAAAAGAGTTGTGCGCAAGATACGCCCACATGGCTTGCATATACAGCTTGTTTCAAGAGGTGGGCGTTGAAACAAGCCGTTCAAGCAGATTTTGGGCAGTGATCCAAAGTAATTTTACAATTTATTAACCCTGAAGCCACGCCCAAAGAACCAAAAAGCGCCGAAAAAACCAACTATTCTGCGAAATATCATGCATTGGCACAGGCGGTGCAATTCTTTCGATATGGGCAAATACCTGTGTCAGGGAGAAACATTTTTATGTTCCGCGCGTTAAACTATCGCATTCAGAATGGCAGGTCTGTTTCATTTCGTGGCAGCGAAGAAGGTTCTATTGCCATCGCATTTGCTGTCATGATCGGTTTTATAATACTTGCCGCAGGTGTAGCGATGGATTACGCCCGCGCCGCGCGGGTCTCTACTATTGCGACATTTGCACTGGATGCCGCGGTGTTGGCCGCCTCCCGCGACCTAGCCGCTGGTGCCAGCATGGGTGATGTTGAAAAAACCGCGCAGGATTATTTCAATGCCAATATCGCCAATCATAATCTTGCAGGTGTCAGTTTTTCACCATTGCAAATTGTTCAGGACAGAGTGAATGATAGCGTAGATGCTTCTGTACAGGCTTCGGTTGATACTGCCTTTGTTCGGATTGCAGGCATCGAAAGCGTGAATTTTGGTCAACATGCGGTTGCTACCTTTGCGTCCAAAGATATCGAGCTGGCGATGATGCTGGATGTGAGCGGATCGATGGATGGTTCCAAAATCCGGGACCTGCGCGATGCAGCGACCGATCTTGTGGACATCCTTCACAATGGTTCGCCGCAAAATGATGTCCGTATTGGCATGGTGCCGTATTCAACATCCGTCAATGCAGGAAATTATGCTGATGAAACGACGGGTGGGGCTTCGTCTCGCTGCGTTACCGAGCGCGCCGGATCAAACGCCTTTACCGATACTTCAGGTCGTGCCGATCCATTAGGGGGTGGCGGTGGCGTTTATTGCCCGAATAGTGAAATTGTACCGATCACTGACCGCGAGCGGTTGATGAAACGGCGCATCAACAGGCTACGTGCCGGCGGGTGGACAGCAGGACATCTTGGTGTTGCCTGGGCTTGGTATATGCTCTCGCCCGAATGGAACAATGTCTGGCCAGCGGCAAGCCGCCCGCGCGCTTATGGTGTGGTCAACAATATTAAAGCTGTCATCTTGATGACGGACGGAGAGTTCAATACAACTTATGTGCCTGCAAACGGAAACTCCGCAGGGCAGTCTGAAAACCTTTGCGACAATATGCGCGACAAAGGTGTGGTGATATATGCCGTTGCTTTCCAGGCACCGGCTGCATCTGAAATCTTGTTGCGGGATTGTGCAGATGTCAGCGTGCGCTATTTCAATGCCGCCAATGGCCAACAATTGCGCGATGCATTTCAGGAAATCGCGCTCTCGCTGTTGCAACTCCGGATCTCTGAATAATTTCATTCCCTGATTGGATCGTTTGATCGCTTGAAGCGACGGGCATATATGGTTAGGACACGGGGCTGGTCACAATAGATAATTGTTGAATATTCGGATCATGGAAAAAAACGATCAGAAGAAACCTCTGTCTGATGCAGCAAAGCGGGCGCTTGCGGAAGCGGAAACACGCCGCGCCAAGACAGACCGCAAAGTTGCCGCCATGCCGAAGGAAATTGCCGGGCGTGATGGGCCGGAACCGGTTCGCTATGGGGATTGGGAAAAAAAGGGGATCACCAGTGATTTTTAATCCTGCATACAACTTCGTTTCCGAAAAGAAATATCTCTGACCATGGTGTCCGAAATCCGCCAGATTGCGGCCGTTCGCACGCTGCTTGAAAATGTGCGCCAGCTCCAGGAAATAAATGCGACCGTTCAACTATGGGATGGTTCGGAATTTCCATTGGCAAAAAATGTTACCGGGCCGTTGCGCTTCACCATTGCCGGACCTGAGGTGATCGGACGGTTGTTGCGTCGCCCGAAACTCGACACGCTGTTGAAAAGTCATGTTATGGGCGGCCTTGGAATTGAAGGTGGAACCCTGATTGATGTGGCCGCACTTTTGCCGACAAAAGAAAGCCGTCGGAAACTGAAGGCAATCGACCGGAAAAAACTACTTCGGATAGTGCCAAAATTTCTGTTTTCGGGCCTTGGCCAAGGGGTTGGGACACGTAGCTATGCGGGCGACGAATCCGGGCGCGCCGAGACCCGCGACAATGAAGCCATGATCCGGTTTCATTATGATGTTTCAAACAAATTTTATGGCCTCTTCCTCGATCCTGAAATGGTTTATTCGTGCGGATATTTCACGAAATGGACTGGTGGGCTGGCACGGGCGCAAACCGACAAGCTGGAAATGATTTGCCGTAAACTCCGCTTGAAAAAGGGTGATAGGTTTCTGGATATTGGCTGTGGCTGGGGGGCATTGCTTTGTCACGCGGTGAAGCATCATGGGGTTACCGGACACGGGATTACCCTGTCCAGAGCCCAGTTTGATTACGCCACCAAAAAAGCGCGCCGCCTGGGGCTGGAGCAGAAAATTAAAATCGAGATCAGGGATTACGCCGATCTGGAGGGGGAATTTGACAAGATCGCTTCAATCGGCATGTTCGAGCATATCGGGCTTGTGAATATCCCTGGATATATCGGGGCCGTGAACCGGGTGCTGGCCGCAGACGGGCTGTTTCTAAACCATGCCATCACGCGTGGCGCGAAAGGAAGCAAAAAGCAATTTGCCAGAATGCGACCCGAAAAAAAAGCGATCCAGCAATATATTTTCCCCGGTGGCGAACTGGATAATATCGGCCATACCCTGAGTGCATTTGAGGTCCACGGTTTTGAGGTGCATGACGTTGAAGGGTGGCGCGAACATTATGCGCGGACAACCCGGTTATGGTGCGAACGGTTATACAAGAATAGCGATAAGGCTATTGCTGAAGTTGGCGAAGAGACCTACAGGATTTGGTTGGCCTACCTGGCTGGCGTATCGCTTTCGTTCGAACGCGGGTCTTTGCGTATTTTCCAGACCCTGGTCAGCAAACGGCGTGCCAGCCCGAGCGGTTTGCCGCCGACCCGGGCTGATCTCTACAAATAATAAATTGGCAAACGGGGGCGCGTGGCCCCCGCTTTGTGTGTGATTAGTCCGACCGATTTTCCCGATTGTCGATCAGGTCTTCAACCACTGCCGGTTCGGCGAGGGTTGAGGTGTCGCCAAGATTGGAAAAATCATCCTCGGCGATCTTGCGTAAAATCCGGCGCATGATTTTGCCCGAGCGGGTTTTCGGCAAGCCTGGTGCCCACTGGATCAGGTCAGGGGACGCAATTGGCCCGATTTCCTTTCTGACCCATTGGACGAGTTCTTTTTTCAATTCGTCACTTGGCTCATCGCCTGCCATCAGGGTGACATAGGCATAGATGCCCTGGCCCTTGATATTGTGGGGGTAACCAACAACAGCTGCTTCCGCCACTTTGTCATGGGCTACAAGCGCCGATTCTACTTCTGCTGTGCCCATCCGATGGCCGGATACGTTGATGACATCATCCACCCGTCCGGTAATCCAGTAAAAACCGTCCTCGTCGCGCCGGCAGCCGTCGCCGGTAAAATACTTGCCTTTGTAGGTGGCGAAATAGGTTTGAACGAACCGCTCGTGATCGCCGTAAACCGAGCGCATCTGGCCGGGCCAGGAATCAGTGATGCAGAGATTGCCGGATGTCGCTCCCTCCAGCACGTTACCATTTTCATCCACCAATTGCGGCTGGATGCCGAAAAATGGTCTTGTAGCGGAGCCTGGTTTTAAGGGCGTTGCACCCGGTAGCGGGGTGATCATGATGCCGCCGGTCTCCGTCTGCCACCAGGTATCGACAATCGGACAGCGGGTATCGCCGACCACGTGATAATACCATTCCCATGCTTCCGGGTTGATAGGTTCGCCGACTGATCCAAGCAACCGCAGGCTTGAGCGATCAGTCTTTTTGACAAGGTCTTCACCAGCCCCCATCAGGGCGCGGATCGCGGTTGGGGCGGTGTAAAAGATATTCACCTTGTGCTTGTCACAAACCTGCCAGAAGCGTGATGCGTCCGGGTAGGTCGGTATGCCTTCAAACATCAGGGTTGTGGCACCGTTAGCAAGCGGTCCGTACACAATATACGAATGCCCGGTGACCCAGCCGACATCGGCCGTGCACCAATAAATGTCACCGTCATGATAATCGAAGACATATTTGTGGGTCATGGCGGCGTAGAGCAGATATCCGCCGGTTGTGTGCAATACGCCTTTGGGCTGGCCAGTAGACCCTGACGTATAGAGGATAAAAAGCGGGTCTTCGGCATTCATCGGTTCGGGGGCGCAATCGTCAGATACATTTGCAACCGCATCATGAAACCAGATGTCGCGACCGTCTTTCATGGCAACATCGCCGCCGGTGGCTTTGATCACCAGCACTTTTTCGTCGCCGGTGCATTTTTCAAGCGCAGCGTCAGTGTTGGCTTTCAACGGGATTGGTCGCCCGCCGCGCATGCCTTCATCAGCGGTGATGATGAATTTTGAATCGCAGTCAACGATCCGTCCGGCAAGAGCGTCTGGGGAGAAGCCGCCAAAGACGATGGAATGAACAGCGCCAATGCGGGCGCAGGCCAGCATGGCGTAAGCGGCTTCCGGGATCATCGGCATATAAAGGGTGACCCGGTCACCTTTTTTGACACCATTTTCTTTCAATACGTTAGCGAACCGGCAGACTTCGCCGTGAAGTTGGCTGTAAGTAATTTTTTTGTCGACGTTGGGATCATCGCCTTCCCAGATAATGGCAACCTGATCGCCGCGTTTCTCCAGATGGCGGTCAACACAATTGGCGCAGACATTCAGGACGCCGTCCTCAAACCATTTGATGGAGACGTCGGGGTAACCGTAAGTGGTGTTTTTCACCTTCGTATATGGGGTGATCCAGTCAAGGGTTTTGCCCTGTTCGCCCCAGAATGCGTCCGGGTCTTCGACCGACTGTTTGTACATTTCAAGATATTTGTCGTTGTCGGCATGTGCTTTTGCGGCCCATTCGTCACTTACCGGATAAAGATGCTGTTCCATGCTGCTCCCCTGGATAACAGAAAATCTATTCGTATTATGAGCAAGCAATCGTGCCGGGGCAACATGACATTGGTCTAAGGGCGGTGCGGCGGGTATTGAATATATCCAGCCGTTGATACTGTCAGCTGCCTCTTATTCTGACCAGGCGGCACATTTTTTTAAACCTGCTCAAATTTCCAGTCACGGCATTTTGCCCCTTTTGCGGTCAACCCACCGGGAAAAATATTGGTGGTAGGAAATTTGATCGTTTACATTAGTTACATTTGTAACTATTTTTTATGATCTAATCCGGATTTATGAAAAAAGGGAGCAAAGCGTGACCGTAGAAAAATTTCATCATGTGGCTTATCGCTGCAAAAATACCAAAGAGACGGTCGAGTTTTATAAACGTGTCCTCGATATGGATCTGATTGGCGCGATCGCTGAAGATCAGGTGCCGTCCACAAAGGACCCGGATCCCTATATGCATATTTTTCTGAATGCCGGTGGCGGCAACATTCTGGCTTTTTTTGAGTTGCCAAATTCACCGGATATGGGGCGAGATGAAAATACTCCGGAATGGACCCAGCATATTGCGTTCCAGGTTAAAGATGTGGGGGTTTTAGAAGACGCCAAAAAACGAATTGAAGCGGATGGCCAGGAAGTTATTGGCATTACCGACCATACGATCTTCAAATCAATTTATTTTCATGATCCGAGTGGACATCGGCTCGAGTTGGCGGCGTGGACCGCCACGCCGGAACAACTGGACCAGATGAAATCGGTCGCCCCGGCGATGATTGAAGAATGGGACAAAACCAAAAAACCACCCCGGCACACAGCTTGGCTGCATGAAAAAGAATTTGCTTGAGCAGTGCTCACCTAATTCAGATACAAGGCCGCACCTTCTAGTCGGAAGGGCGCGGCCTTTAGCTTTTTCCCCTTGCAGGGACCAATTGTGCAAACGCCGTCTTTGACACGAAACTCGGCACCGTGGGTAGAGCAAAGAAGCTGGGTCTGGTCCCGGTTGAAAAACTTGCCAGCCAGGGTTTCAAGCGGCGTGCCCTGGTGCGGGCAGGAATTTTCAAATACCGAAATTTCACCTTTATACCGCACGATGAGATAATCGCGTCGGTCTGTTCCTTCGCCGATAATTACGCTGACGGCACCGGGATCAGCCAGCATGTTACTATTTCCCAGCAGCAGCATTAAAACCGTTCACCGCCCCGTATTCTGTGGGGATCGGGAAAATCGCGATAGAGCGCGAAGGTGATTTTTTCGATCATTGAATTGACGCTGTGGTGACGCATTTCAATGTCACCGTCCCGGGTTGATACAAGTGTGAAAGCGTCATCAAGCTGGGCCAGATTTTCAATCTCGATCATCAGATGAAATTCACCGAGTTCGCGGGGACCAAGGCCGAGCTTGCGGCGCATCAATCGCCAGGAAGCGATTTTTTCAGCTGCCTTCAAGCCATCCATATAGGTTGCCAGATTATCCGAAAAATCGGTGTCCGAGCTTCCCGGAATGAGGGAAAAGAAGCTGTGGTAGATATCCATACCCTGCTCTGCTCCTATTAGTCTGGAATTTCAGTTACAGGCTGGCCGGGTCAATACCGGCCATTTTGCAAACGATGTTCCATTCTTTTTCCTGAACCGGCTGGATCGAAAGACGAGAATTGTTGACCAGCACCATATCTTCGCACCCCAGTTCGCCGCGAATGTCTTTCAGGGTCACCGGGTTGGGTACATCCCGGACCGGGACAACGTCGACAACGCCAAACCTGCCAGTCGGGTCGGTTTCATCGGGGTAATGTTCTTTCACAACTTCAACAATACCCACGATCCGTTTTTCATTGACGGAATGGTAGAAAAACCCCTTGTCACCCTTGACCATGGTTTTCATGTTTTTGTTGGCCAGATGGTTACGGCTGCGTTTTACCGGATGGCCCCGGTCGCCGGTTTTCTTGTGATCTTCCCAGGACCAATTTCCTGGTTCCGTTTTAAAAAGCCAATATGCCATTTTTATGCCCCGCAAATTTGAAATGAATTGCCTTCCCCTGCAACGATCCAGTCGGAGAAACAAATAACAAGCTTATTTGGGAACTATGGCGGCGTCCAGAATCTATCCAGCTTCGCTGCGGATCGGGCGCGACATTAATTCAGTGATCGCGTCATTCACGCTTGCTTTGCCGGACGTGATTGAATGAACTGCGCTTGAAATTGGCATTTCCACGTTGAGGGCTTTGGCGCGTTCAACCAGAGCAGATGCGGTATAGACCCCTTCGGTTACTGAATTTCGCGATCCCAAAATATCTTCCAGAGGGCGCCCCCGGCCGAGTTCGATACCAAGCGACATGTTGCGCGACTGGGCGCTGTTGCAGGTCAGGATTAAGTCACCCAACCCGGATAATCCGCCAAGGGTTTCAGGTTTCGCACCAAGGGCTGTGCCAAAGCGTTGCAATTCGGCAAATCCGCGCGATGTCAGCGCCGCGCGGGCACTGGCGCCGAATTCCTTACCTTCAGCGATGCCGCAGGCGATGGCGATGACATTTTTGACCGCACCGCCAATTTGCGCGCCCAATACATCGGTCGAGACATAGGGCCTGAAAGTTACATGATTAAGCGCGTTGGCCAGATCATGCGCCAAAGCTTCATCTTCACAAGCCAGCGTCACCGCGGTCGGCAGGGACTTTGCCACGTCGCGGGCAAAACTCGGCCCCGACAGAATTGCGGGGATTGTATCTGGTGCTGCCCGGCGCAAGATATCGGCCATGAACATGCCGGTCTTTTGGTCAATGCCTTTGGAGCAGATGATGAAGGGCATGCCGGGGGGCAAGTCTGGCGCGATTTTTGCCGCAATTTCACCAAGTACCTGCGCCGGAGTTACCGCCAACAGGGCGTCCCGGTCGGCGAGGGCCTTCAATTCACCGGTGGCGCGGATTGTATCCGCCAGTGGGATATCTTTCAGGAAGACCGTGTTTTCATGGGTCTGGTTGATGGCATCGACGACTTCTGCTTCACGCGCCCAGATAAGCACATCGTGACCGCACCGGGCCGCCACCGTTGCCAGAGCCGTGCCCCAGGCACCGCCGCCAATCACGCCAATTTTGTTGATTTCGCTCATGATGTGAGGAATGTAACGCAGATAGACGGGTTTTTACAGAGACAAGACACCGGTATGCGTCAAATCAGGCTTTAACCCCGGCACCCGGTGCACGCACGGCATCTGGATCAAGCGGCCAGCGGGCTTTCGGGCCAAAATCAAGCGGATCATTCAAGCCTAGCGCGAGACGTTCGGCCCCGGCCCAGGCGATCATGGCGCCATTGTCGGTGCATAATTCAGGCGGTGGCATGATCAGTTCGGAATTATGCGCAGCTGCACATTCCGTAATTGCCTGCCGCAAACGCTGGTTGGCGGCGACCCCGCCTGCGACCACAAGAGGGAGATTTTTATCGCTCCCGTAAGTTTCAATTGCCCGCCCAGTGCGGTCGGTAATAACGTCAACAACGGCTTCCTGAAAGGAAGCACATAGATCAGCGATATCGTCTGCCCCGAGCGGTACGAGATCCTGCGCTGCATAGCGTAGCGCCGTCTTCAGGCCGGAAAAAGAAAAATGCAGATCCTTGCGCCCACTCAAAGGGCGGGGAAATTTGAACCGTTTGCCATTTCCGGTTTTCGCGGCCTCTTCCACAGCTGGGCCGCCTGGGAAACCGAGGCCAAGCAATTTTGCGGTTTTATCGAACGCTTCCCCCAAAGCATCATCGATGGTGGTGCCGATGCGCTCATATTTGCCGACCCCGTGGGCCAGCAATAATTGGGTATGGCCGCCCGAGACCAGCAGCACCAGATAAGGAAAGGATATCCCTCCGGTCAGGCGGGGGGTCAGGGCATGGGCTTCCAGATGATTGACGGCGAGCAGCGGCTTATTGTGAACCAGACAAATCGATTTGGCGGTCATCAGGCCGACAATCACGCCGCCGATCAGGCCGGGACCGGCGGCGACCGCGACACCATCCAGATCAGTGAATTTGCACCCGGCCTCTTTCAGTGCAGCGAAGATGATGCCGTCCAGAGCTTCCACATGGGCACGCGCCGCGATTTCAGGCACGACGCCGCCATAGGGCGTGTGTTCGGAGATTTGCGAATGCACGATATTTGAGCGAATGTCGCCGGTACCATCCACGCCGCGCCAGACAATCGCTGCGGCGGTCTCGTCACACGTTGTCTCGATCCCGAGAATGAGTTGCCCGGCGGCGTTGGATTTTACGGGTGCGGATCGGGTCATTGAGAATTCTTAAACGGGGCTTTTCTGGTCATGACAAAACTGTTCGGGGCAAATCTGGCATTGCCGGGGATTAAAGGCGGGGATAAGTTCGCCGCAAATTTGTTCTTTCGACTAACACCGGGATCGGGATCGTGCAAACTGATTTGAAAATAGGCACAAGGGGCAGCCCGTTAGCGCTTTACCAGGCTGAAGAGGTTCGCGACCGGTTGATGGCTTCCGGGGTAGTGCCCGGCAAGGTTGAAATCGTCGTCATTAAAACCAGTGGCGATGCGATCCAGGATCGGGCACTGCGAGACGCTGGCGGCAAGGAACTTTTCACCAAGGAAATTGAACAAGCCATCCTTGATGGCATTGTTGATATAGGGGTTCATTCGGCGAAAGACATGGCGACCGAATTGCCGCCGGGCCTCGTTATGGCGGCCTATTTGCCGCGTGAAGATGTGCGCGATGCATTTCTCAGCCCCAACGCCGTTAGGCTCGCAGATTTGCCCTCGGGCGCGCGGATCGGGACAGCGTCGTTGCGCCGACAAGCGCAGATTTTGGCCTTGCGCCCGGACCTTGAAGTCGTTTTGTTTCGCGGCAACGTACAAACCCGGATGCGCAAGCTGGAGGCTGGCGAAGCCGACGCCACCTTGTTGGCGCTGGCCGGGTTAAAACGTCTCGGGCTCGAGAATATTGTGTCTTCCATCATTCCGGTGGAAGAGATGCTACCTGCCGTTGGACAGGGCGCGATTTGTATTGAAGCTTTGGAAAACAGTCCGGCAGCACAAATTGCCGGGACCCTCAACGATGCCGATACGGCAGATTGTGTGATTGCCGAGCGGGCGTTTTTGGCGGCTCTTGATGGCTCTTGCCGGACCCCGATTGCGGCGCTAGCCACCATTATCGGGGGTGAATTGCGTATTGATTGCGAAGTTTTGTCGCCTGACGGTAAAATTAGTCATCGCCGGAGCGGGGTGTGCGACCGCCGTGATGGGGCTGAACTTGGATCTGGTCTCGGCAAAGAATTACGGGATATCCTTCCCGAAGGTTTCTTTGAAGAAGCTTCGGCGCAAAAATGAAAATTCTCGTCACCCGCCCGGCCCATGATCAAGCAGCGCTCGCGGCCCGGCTTGAAGCTTTGGGCCATGAGGCCGTTTCCTCGCCGTTGCTGAAGATCGAGCCGCTTGAATTTTCTTTGCCCGACCTGTCCGGTTTTCAGGGTTTGATTTTCACCAGTGCCAACGGTGTCCGGGCGACAGTCGAAAAATTTAATTTTGAGAAATTGAAAAATCTCACCGCAGTAACAGTCGGCGACGCGACCGCTGCAACAGCTCGTAAGGCGGGATTCGCCAATGTCGTATCGGTTGGCGACAATATTGATGACATTGGGGTCTATTTGGTCAAGGCATATGGTGGCGGGGACAATAAATTCTTGCATCTTGCCGGAACGTCGCGCGCAGGTGACCTGAATTCACTTACTGGACCAGAGGGGCCAGCAATAGAGGTGGTCGAGGTTTACCGCTCTGTTGCGGAGCCGAACCTGACAAGCCTTGTTGCAACGGGGATCAAGGCCAATCATATTGACGGTGTTATTCTGATGTCACCGCGTACTGCCGAAATATATGTGTCGCTGATTATCAAGTCAGGGTTGAAAATACATGCAGGAAATATGTTTCATTATTGCTTGTCAGCGAATGTGGCAATGCCGCTTGATCCACTGCAATTACCGCAAAACAAAATTTCTATTGCATCGCGGCCAGACCTTGAAACACTTTTGGCTTTGATTGGAAAATGATAAACAGGCGGTGATGGACAATATTCTACTGGCGCGGTCATCTCATCCAGTGCGACTTTGTCTGAAATCGTGTATTGATCAATTGAGACCAATGCCCCGAAATGGGAGGCCCAATGGCCCGAAAACCTGCCAAACCAAAGTCTTCCACCGGCCCGGCCACAGCTCGCCGGCGGCGCAAGGCCCGTGCGGTTACAATCGACCTTGAGGCGACCGAAGTGGGGGACGAGGAAACCAATGGTGATGAGCGATCAACGGATCAGTCGCCAGCGGAAGATGATTCAAATATCAAAAGCGATGCGCCTGAAACTGTGTCAGAGGCGATAAACACGCAGAATGAAGATGTAGCTCCGGAGGTTGGGGTGGACAATACAGGCATTCCGATTTCCACCTATCTCAAATATGGCGCCAGCGGACTTGCCGGCGGGTTATTGGCGCTTTTGATACATTCAGGCCTTGCCGTGACAGGCATTCTGCCGGGGGGTGTGTCTGGTGATGCGGCCAGCCTTGCAACCCGGGTTGAACAACTTCGTGAAAACGTTGCCAGTCAACAAGACCGGCGCAATGCTCTGATCGGCCAGATTGAAACACGGCTGGATCGCCTTGCTGACAATGAAGACGCTCCGGAATTTGCTGCAAAGCTGGCAGACCTTGAAACGCAGTTGCGTGAGGTTGTTGCGGGGGGTGAAGGTCTGGCGGGCCAGGTGCTTGAAAACCGTCAATCGACTGAAGCCGGATTGGCCGCTTTGTCAGAGCGACTTGATGCTCTTGTGGCCACCGATGCTGGGCCGCAAATCGCCGGACTGGAAGCAAGATTGGTGTCGCTTGAAGCAAATACAGCAACCGTGCTGACCGAATTACAGGCAGCAGCGACGAGCGGCAGCGAGACCGGGGTCTCAAACGTTGATCTTATGTCTCTACGACAGTCTGTGACGTCGCTTCAGGGAACAACAGAAGAAATTCGCGCTGCATTATCAGCGCGGCTTGACGGTTTGAACCAGCTTTTTGATGTCGCGACGGCGGTATCTGTAACTCTGGACAATCGTATCGCAGAGACCAATACAGCTCTATCGGAGCGTATGGACATAATAGAATCTCTCGTTCAGGCCTTGCCAAACAATACGGCAGCTGTAGCGGATATAGGGGCAGAATCCCGTGCCGCAATCAATCTAGCTTTTGCCGCGCTGGAGCGTTTGTTTGTGGCCGGGCTGCCCTACGAGACTGAGGTTGCGATCCTTTCAAATGCCAAAACAATCCCGACTGGTTTTTTAGCGAGCCTTTCCGCAACGGCCTCTACCGGCGCGACCACAATATCTGATCTGGCTGAACAATTTGAACAACGTGCGACGCAAATTATTGAAGCGGACAGAATTCGGACAGAAGACGGATTTCTGGATTCAGCGTTGTCCCAGATCAGGTCTGTGGTTCGGATCAGGCCAACCGGGTTTGTTGATGGCGATAGTGTTGCGGCCATTGTGGCCCGGGCGGAAGCTCATCTGGTCGACGGCCAACTTAAAGCAGCGCTTGATGAACTGGCTGCGCTTGATGGACCAGCAGCGGAGGTTGCGGCAAGTTGGTTTGCGGCGGCCAAGGCGCGGCTTGAAGCTGGAGAGGCTTTATCAGCTATCAACACCGAATTGTTGAAATTGGCGCAGCGTTCCGGCATCGAGGCCGGTGCAGACGCCGGCGAAGGTCAATAGGTCTATGATTCGCGTTCTCCTGTTTTTTATCACCGTTGGGGTCGTTGCCATTGGTGCGGCGTGGCTTGCCGACCGGCCCGGTGATCTGGTGCTGTCCTGGCTCGGATACCGCATTGAGCTGAGCCTCATGGTTGCCGCCATATTATTACTGGTTCTCCTGATCGTGAGCGTATTTATCTGGTCGCTGATCCGCGGACTTGTTGGTACGCCCGGTGCTCTTGGCGGATTCTTGCGCAACCGGCGCACGGAAAAAGGTTTTGATGCCCTGACCCGCGGCATGATCGCGATCGGGTCTGGCGACGCTCAGGCAGCATCCAGATATTCAACCATCGCCGACCGGGTGATGGGAGACCAGCCGCTGGCTCTGTTGCTACGGGCGCAAGCTGCCCAACTCAAAGGTGATCAAAAGGCCGCCAAAAAAGCGTTCGATACAATGTTGGGTGCGCCGGAAACTGAAAATCTTGGCTTGCGTGGATTGTTTATCGAAGCCGAGCGGCAGAAAGATGCGGGCGCAATGCTCAGTTTTGCCGAACAGGCGCTTGAACGAAACCGGGCCGTTGGCTGGGCGGCGACAGCTCTTTTTGAGATGCAATGTGCCGCACGTAAATGGCGCGCGGCACTCGAAACATTAGCTGAAAACCATCGCCACGGCCTGGTTGATAAACAGCAGCAACGACGCTGGCGGGCAGTATTGCTGACCGGGCTGGCCGCCGAACTTGAACAGGATGGCCCGGATCAGGCGCTTATCCTGGCTGAAGAAGCCCATGGCCTCGCGCCGGATCTGGTGCCGGCCAGCGTCCTTACCGGCTCTTTACTCGGGGCGTCTGGCAATGTGCGCAAGGCCACCCGGATTTTGGAAAAAGCTTGGAATGCCGGGCCGCATCCCGACATTGCCGAAGCCTATGCCAATGTGCGGACGGGAGATTCTGTTCGCGACCGGTTGAAGCGCGTAATAAGTCTGGCGCAAAAAATACCGGACAGCTTTGAGGGTGCGATTGCTGTCGCTGGCGCAGCGATAGACGCGCTCGACTGGAAAGCGGCCCGCGAAGCGCTGGCGCCGATTATCGCCACGCGTCCGAGCCAGCAGGTTTGCACCTTGATGGCCGAAATTGATGAAGGCGAACATGGCGACCGGGGCCGGGCACGGGAATGGCTTGCGCGCGGCATGCGGGCAGCACGTGATCCGGTCTGGACCGCCGACGGCCTGGTGGCACAATCCTGGGCCCCGGTATCGCCGGTGTCTGGTCGCCTTGATGCGTATGAATGGAAGGTGCCGATGGAGCGGTTGGCAGGGGCTGAAGATTTTGAAGACGACGATAGTCTGGAACCATTTCCCGATCTGGATATCAGCGAAGAAGCGCTTGATGTAACTCCGCTGGAAGATGTTTCTGAAGAACAGGAGCCGGATGAAATTTCTGCCGGGCAGGCCGAGGATACCGAAGCGTCTGCCACGCCACCAAAGCGTAAAAAAGCAAAGACGTCTGGGCGGAGCCGGGTGGCCAAACGCAAGATTGCCGTCGCCCCGGATGACCCCGGCGCTGGCGGGGCTGGCTTTGAAGACGAAGACGCCGGGCTTAAAAGCTGATCACTTGCAGGGTCGGCTTGGGTCGGTGTTTATTGCGATCAGTAAATGACCCGTAACCAGTCCTTGCAACCGCCCCCGCCAAAAGCTATCAGGAACCAGACCAGTTTTGGGCCGCATTAGCTCAGTTGGTAGAGCATCGCATTCGTAATGCGGGGGTCAGGTGTTCGAGTCACCTATGCGGCACCATAACTGTATGACTTCACCCTATAATTTTTTATTTAAGTGTTAGGCAGGGATACTCTATTGCTTTGACAATTGTTCGGTCTATCGGAGCGCGGGATCAAACATTTTGTACCTAATGATCAATTTTCCATCTAGGAATCCAGTTCCGTCTTTCGCTGGACTGGGAGTACGGATTGAATCAGGATGAATTTACAGTAGCAATATCAAATATTGCACTTCTGTGCGCCCTAAAATCCAGGAAAGGAAACGAACAATGACACGACCACCAATTCCGCCATTTGATAAAGCATCGGCGATCATAAAGGTACGCGCCGCCGAAGATGGATGGAACGGTCGCGAACCGGCAAAAATCGCGCTCGCCTATACGCCAGACAGCCAATGGCGAAACCGCTCAGAATTCTTAAACGGGCGTGCTGAAATCGAAGCCTTTTTGACCCGCAAATGGCAAAAAGAACTCGATTATCGCCTGATCAAGGAACTTTGGGCATTTGCCGGAAACCGGATCGCCGTCCGCTTCGCCTATGAATGGCACGACGAGGACAATAACTGGTTTCGTTCATACGGCAACGAAAACTGGGAGTTTGATGAAACCGGCCTGATGCGCCTGCGCATTGCCAGTATCAACGATCTGGCGATTGCAGAAAATGACAGGAAATACCATTGGCCCCTTGGCCGTCGTCCTGACGATCATCCCGGATTGAGCCAACTGGGACTTTGATTTTGCATTGAAGAAGGAAAAAATTTCATGGCATGTGTATTCGCTGAAAGTATATTTACCCCGACCGTTCTGGATATCCGGAAACAATAGGGCTCGGCGAGTAGAGATTTGCTCGGTACGGTCACGGTAATTCGGTGACGGATTTTTGACAGATCTGTAATGGTTCTTCCTTCGCGGCGGCTTCAATGATTATGCGTCTCCCGTGTCACTTTCTTTTCTTTCGCATATATTGGGCAGAGCTTCATCGCTTCTATTGTCTATTAAATCATTAAATGCCGTCATCTCTTAGGAAAACCCAACATTCTGTCTCATGATTGCTGACGGAGAACAATCAATAGTCAGGTTGGAGGTTGAGGCTCAAATATATTTGGGCCTCAACCGGCATATCTGCCCCATTTTGTTTCTGTTGCCCACCAGATGACCTTTCCGCCCAACAGGATCGTGGCCCCGATAATCCACCAGGCATAGGGGCCAAAGGTCAGCAAGCCAGTGCCCTGCAAGACCACTGGAACAATCAGGGCTAAATAAAAAGGTCCGGTATAGCGACAATGCACCCGCCCGCAACGACGGGTATTCAACAAACAAGCGCCGCCCATCCAGAGCAAAGCAAGCGACCAGATAATGGTACGCAGGGTAGTATCGGCAAGCATTCCGGCGGCAATGACGATCAGGGGGGTGCCCCAGACTGCGATCAGGATGCGGATATTTCCAGCCCAATCGAGGTTATTTGTGTTGCTCTGGCTCAAAGAAATTCAACCATTTTCCATCCGGTATTTCCGGCAACTGAACTGTAGATATTAGCGTACTCGCGGAACATGGATTTGAACAGCTCCCAAAAAATGAGGCAAGGAGGCGGGTAAAGGCAAGTCCTGATACGACTAATTGTTTGTCAGATTTGAGATCAAGTAGTCAAATAAATATGGTTGTTTCCACATACCCTCGCAGGGTCCGTCATCACTCAATCCTGTCAGGATTGCAATTGGATGCTGGATTAGGAAGTAGGCGCTATAAATTCGACGCGGATTCCACCCGGTATATAGCACATCATGTGCCGCGTTGGACCACTGCCCAAAGGTTTCGGGGCAAATTCGATGCTCGTGCCCTCCGCATTCTGTAGCCGATCATGCATGGCATCGAGCGCCGTTTGGTCCTCAACGATCAGCGCCAGGTGATGCAGACCAATTACGTTCTTACGGTCAAATGGCGTCACTTTGGTGGCGTCCTCGGCTTGCCACAGAGTGATCATGATGTTGCCATCAGATAAGAATGTCGCTGGATAATCGGGCTTTTCGCCAATTTGATTAAATCCAAGTATGTCGATGAAGAAAGCATTTGCATCTTTCAGGCTGGGCACCGTCAACCCTACATGATGCACACCTTTGGTCAAAGGACCGGTCGGCTTCTCATTCATGGTTTCTACCTCCTAATTGATAGATCAAAGCGTCGGCTTTGCGTTACCTGAATTCAGGCCTTCCAGGTTCAGGGCCCTAGTCTGACGTGCTTTTCTTCAGGTGCGCCGCCGATTGGTTGAACAGGATATCGTTGTTTGAAGCGGTTTGCTGACCCCGGTTCTGGTTATCCTTGAAAAGATTGATCGCGGTGCGTACCGCCGGGCGCTGTTTGATCCGGCCCCGCCAATCGGCAACGTTTGGAAATTCGTCCAGGGACGCGCCGAGCGGCTTGGCGATAAACGCCCAGGGGAATGCGATCATGTCAGCGATGGAATAATCGTCGCCAAGAATATAGGGACGGGTGGCCAACCGGTTTTCCAGCACACCGAGATTGCGGTCATATTCACCCGCATAACGTTTCTGGCCATAGGCGCGTTGATCTTCCGGTGCATAATTGACGAAATGGCTGAGCTGTCCAGCCATCGGTCCCTGATTGCCAGTCTGCCAGAATAGCCATTCCAGCGTTTCCTTGCGTCCCAGTGGGTCGGTTGGCATGAAACGGCCGGTTTTCTCAGCCAGATAAAACAGAATCGCGCCGCTCTCAAACACCGGCACCGGGTCACCTTCCACATCGTGATCCAAAATGGCTGGCATCTTGGCGTTGGGAGATATCTTCAGAAAGTCCGGCTTGAACTGGTCACCTTCGCCAAGGCGCATCAGGTGGGTTTTATAGTCAAGCCCGCATTCTTCGAGCATGATAGCGGCCTTCCAGCCGTTCGGCGTCGGGGCATAATAGAAATCGATCATTCGGCGGCCCCGGATTGGTCTTGAGACTGGTCTGGCGACCCTTGCCTGACGGCGCCGGAGGTTTCAAGAGCTTCAATTTCGGCATCTGCCCACCCGGCTTCGGATAGTATTTCCCTTGTATGTTCGCCGTAAATCGGAGCCCCATAACGATGCTCATTCGGGGTTTTTGAAAACCTGGCCGGTTGGCGGGCCTGGCGAATGGGTCCGGCTGTCGGGTGATCGGTTTCAAACAGGGTTTCGTTGGCGGCGATTTGCGGATGGTTGCGCATCTGGCCTCTGGTCAGGACCGGGGCGCAGGGAACATCTTCGGCTTCAAGGGCCGTGATCAATTCGTCGGTGGTGAAATGGCGAACCGCTTCCTGGGTCAGGTTCATACGGTCGTTTTTGTATTTTCCACCGCGCAGGGTGGCGGTTTTAAAACGCTCGTCTTCCAAAAATTCTGGCTTGTTGAGCGCCCTGGCAAGGCCGCGCCATTCCTTGTCTTGCATCACGGCGATGGAAGCGTAGCCGTCGGCGGTTTCATAAACCAGATCGATAAACGACTGGGCGCGCTCAGATTCTGACTCGTCGCCAACAAAAGTATGGCTGCCCATATCCGAACTCCAGAGGAACGCCACAATTGTATCCAGCATGGATATTTTGATCTGCTGGCCTTCGCCGGAGCGTTCGCGGGCAAATAACGCCGCAGAAATTGCCTGGGAGGTCTGGATCCCGGTCAATTTGTCGGGAAGGATGGTACGCACCAGACGCGGGCGCTCTTGATCCGATCCGGCTTGCACTGTGGTCAGACCCGAGACAGCCTGGATCAGGGGATCAAAAACCGGCTTCTGGGAATACGGTCCGTCAAAACCAAAACCGCTGATTGAGACGTGGATCAGGCGCGGGTTGAGGGCACGCAAAGCGTCTTCACCGACACCGATCCGGTCCGCGACGCCCGGTCGAAAATTCTGGATCACAACATCAGAATCTTTGGCGAGGCGCAGAAAAACATCCAGACCTTGTTTTGACTTCAGGTCGATGATGATCGAGCGCTTGTTGCGATTGTTGTTCAGGAACGCTGCCGCAAATCCACCGCGCCGGGTCGCCACATGGCGGGCATGGTCGCCGCCATTCGGCGCTTCGACCTTGATCACGTCGGCGCCCTGATCGGCCAGGGTCATGGTGGCGAGGGGGCCGGAAACCATCGCCGTCAGATCAATGATGCGGATGCCTTCAAAAGGGCCGGGCATGAGCGTCTCCTAAAAAACTGGTCCAGCACAAATAGAGGGTGCGGCAAATGGTTTCAATTGCGTTTGCTTGGATTGTGCCAAAAAACTGTAATGCTATAACATCAAGAATGACCCAGACCAATTTTGGACTTTACTAAGATGACCATCGCGAAGGCCACTTCTGATACCTCTTTGGCTTCACTGCCGACAGAGATTTCTACCAACCGGCATGTTGACGATGTGCTGGTTGAATGCCGGGATGTGGGTGTCTACCGGCCCAGCCGCTGGCTGGTCCAGGGCGTCGATATGGACGTGTCGCGCGGCAAAATCGTGACCTTGATTGGTCCGAACGGATCGGGCAAAAGCACCATCGCCAAAATCATGCTTGGCATTATTAAACCGGATACCGGTTCGGTCCGGATGAAGCCCGGCATTCGGGTTGGCTATGTGCCGCAAAAGCTGACAATTGATGCGTCGCTGCCGCTGAGCGTCAAACGCTTGATGAGCCTGACAGCCAAATATTCCGACGCCGATATCGAAACCGCGCTTGCAGCGACCGGGCTTGCTCATCTGGTGGAGGCGGGGGTTCAGCAATTGTCGGGTGGTGAGTTTCAGCGCGCTTTGATCGCGCGGGCAATTCTTGGAAAACCCGATCTGCTGGTACTGGACGAGCCGGTGCAGGGGGTCGATTTTTCTGGCGAGATCGGGCTTTACCAACTTATCCGCGATGTACGTGATAAAATCGGCAGCGGAATTTTGTTGATCTCTCATGATCTGCATCTGGTGATGGCGGATTCAGATTCCGTTGTATGCGTCAACGGTCATGTCTGTTGTCAGGGGACGCCACAGGCGGTTGCGGAGAACCCGGAATTTGCGCGACTGTTTGGCGGGCGGGCGGCGGAGACCTTGGCTGTATATCGCCATCATCACGACCATTCTCATTTGCCCGATGGTAGTGTGCAGCATCAGGACGGCTCCACCAGTTTTGAACTTCATAGTCATGGTCCCCATTGCGACCATGACGAGGAGGCGTGATGCTGGATGATTTTTTTATCCGCGCGTTGCTGGCAGGTATCGGACTTGCCATCCTGGCGGGACCTCTCGGGTGCCTGATTGTCTGGCGCCGGATGGCTTATTTCGGCGATACCATGGCCCATGCCGCCCTGCTTGGCGTGGTGCTCGGGTTCTTGCTTGAAATTAATCTGACTCTTGGGGTGTTTCTGACAGCCCTTGGTGTCGCGCTCAGTCTTCTTGTCCTGCAACAACAAAAGGGCCTCTCCACAGATGCCCTGCTTGGTATCCTGTCTCATTCCACATTGGCGCTTGGACTTGTATTGCTGGCGCTGATGCGTTGGGTCCGGGTTGATCTGATGGGGTATCTGTTTGGTGATATCCTGTCGGTATCAAAAACTGATCTGGCGGTTATTGCCGGGGTTTTGGTGCTTGTTCTCGGCCTGATAATCTGGATATGGCGCCCATTACTCGCTGCCACGGTGGATGAAGAACTGGCAGAAGCCGAAGGGTTGGCTCCGGTCCGCGCCAGATTTCTGTTTATGCTGGCGCTGGCGATCGTGATCGCGATTGCCATGAAAATTGTCGGTATTCTGCTGATCACTTCACTGTTGGTGATCCCGGCAGCAACCGCGCGGCGGTTTTCCAAAAGCCCGGAACAGATGGCCGTGATGGCGTCGATTGCCGGCATTATCGCCGTCATCGGCGGACTGTCGGGGTCGCTGCAATTTGATACCCCGTCCGGACCCTCGATTGTTGTGGCCGCGCTTTTATTGTTTTTGCTGAGCCGGATTTCGGGCCTTGGGCGATCCCGTATCCCGGCATCTGAAAAGGATGGTTTCCAATGAGCCCGCAACCGCGCCTGACCAAAAATCAGGATCTGGTGTTCCGGGTGCTTGTTGATGCAGAGACCCCTTTAAGTGCTTATATGATTCTTGACCAGGTGCGAGAATTTGGCATCCGGGCGCCGCTTCAGGTTTACCGGGCGCTTGATAAATTACAGAGCTTAGGCGTCGTGCACCGGCTCGAAAGCCTCAATGCTTTTGTCGCCTGCGCCCGCGCCGATTGCCAGCGTCACGAAATGGTGGCCTTTGCGATTTGTGACAAGTGCCGTCATGTATCTGAATTTTCAGATGCCCAGGTCAAAGCGTATCTGGATAATTGGATGGTCGGCGCGCAATTTCTTGCCAACCAGACTGCAATAGAAATTCGCGGCACCTGCCGGGCCTGTACCCGTTAGACCCATTGCCCAATGAGTATGCCCGTCCGGTATGATTATCAGCTATCTGACTGGTGGGTCAGGACGATAAAATCAGTGCCTACATTGGTCTCGTTGCTGATGCCATTATCCGAAATCGTCACGGACGTGCCTGGTGTCAGCATGTCGGAGATTTGCCTTTCCAGGTGTGACGGAATTTCGATCCGGTCGAGCGCTTCGGTCAATCCGGTAACGGGCGACGCTTCCGCCGTTACACCAACCCACTGGACCTGATCGTCGAGAGGGTGGAATTGCATGGCGGTATAGATATGGGTGCCGAGCGCCTCTTCGGGCCGGGCGATACGCACGGGCGCGTCAAACAGATCGCGAAAGCCCTGGCGCACATAGATATGTCCGGTGAGAGGCAGGCCGCGTCCGGCGGCGCGATATAGCGCGGTGATCAGCTCATCGGTAACAATACCGGTTGCTGGCATTTCGTGTTCGCGCTGAAAGTTCTGGACCGCTTTGGCCGTTGCTGATCCCATATAACCATCCACGTCACCGGCTTCAAAACCAAGCTGGTTCAGAAGCAACTGCACGTCTTTCAGGCGCTCGCGGCCGGTGCGTCTGGTAATGAGAATGCGCAAGGGCTGATCGGAATAGGATAACCGGGCCTCGTCGCGGGCGAGGTCAGCTTCAAAATCTGCCATCATCCATGCAGGGTTCGCCGTTTCGAGGCTTGTTTCGGTTGATGCATAGCGCAACGTTTCCGGGCGTGATGAACTTATCGCTTGGTGGGTCTGCTGGGGCTGGAACAGGTTTTCGTGTCGCACAATTTCAGGAATAGTTTTTTCATGAGACACGATTACATGGACACCACGCTCGGTCATGCCAAACAAGGTTGTGGCAAATTGTGTGGGCAGGCGGATGCATCCGTGCGACGCTGGATGATCGGGAACCCGACCGGCGTGAAGGGCGATCCCGGACCAGGTCAGGCGCTGCATGAACGGCATCGGTGCGCCGCTATAGATGTTGGAACGATGGTAGCGGTTTTTCTGTAAAATACTGAAAATCCCGGACGGGCTTTCATAGCCGGTTTTGCCCGTAGAAACCTGGCTCGAATCAATCAATTCAGTGCCGCGGTAAATATCGATGGTCTGTTCGTCGAGGGAGATGATCAGGCTCAACGGATTTTCAGGCGCTGAAATTTGCTGGATATCGTCGGGCTGGTTTTCATTCTGACTGTTGCTGGCAAAAGCCGGAAATGGCGCACTAACAAGGCTAAATCCCAGTGCGGCAGCCAAGATCATCTGGCTGGACCGACCCAAAAGCTTTGATAAAACAATTAGCGCAGGGTGCCTGTTCATGACTGATACTCCGGGTTGCATGACAAATATCTCCGCCACAGAGGATACAGTTAGGTAGTGAACATAATGCTATTTTTGCAAAAAGTACAAATTACAGGAAAATCCGATTGAACTAAGCCATTTAATCCGCAATTCTGTATTTCGGTAAATTTCCCGGATCCCCTCCTCTCAGGAAATCAATCTAAACATGCTAAACGGACAATATTAATGGGTGTTGATACCATTCCGCCCAAGCACATTTCCGCCGGAATTGGCTGGATGGTTCTGACGGGCATTCTGTTTGTCTTCGTGACCTGTATTGTACGCTATCTGGGTTCCGATATGCCAGCGATCGAAGCGGCATTTCTGCGCTATTCGATCGGGCTTTTGATGATCTCGCCGGTGCTGCTGAAATTGTTCCGGGCGCCTCCAACGGGGCGGACAATGAAACTCTATGTTGTGCGCGGGCTGGTTCACGGTATTGCGGTGATGCTCTGGTTTTATGCCATGGCCCGCATTCCGATCGCGCAGGTAACGGCGATCGGGTATCTGGCACCGATCTTTGTCACCATCGGGGCCGCTTTTTTCCTCGGGGAAGGGTTACATTTGCGCCGGATTTTTGGCGTGGTCGCTGGCCTTGTCGGAGCATTAATTATTGTTCGGCCAGGATTTGAGACCGTCAATACCGGCCAACTGGCGCAGCTCTCAGCAGCACCGTTATTCGCAGCGTCTTTCATAATGGCGAAGAAGCTGACAGATCAGGCCGAGCCGATGGTGATTGTTGGCATGCTATCTGTATTTTGCACTCTGGTTTTGTTGCCGGGTGCGATCCTGCAATGGCGAACACCAACAATGGAAGAGGTGTTCTGGCTGACCATGACAGCGCTATTTGCAACCCTTGGCCATTATACCCTGACGCGGGCGTTCAAGGCGGCACCGCTCACGGTGACCCAGCCATTTTCATTTCTGCAATTATTGTGGGCGACAATTTTTGGCATCATCCTGTTTGATGAAATGCTGGATATGTATGTGGTGATGGGGGGGGCGGTTATTATTGCAGCCGTCACTTACATTTCTCACAGAGAAGCAGTTGTGGCACGCAGGCAAGTAACCCCGCCGCCTGCGGCGACAAAAATTTAACTGGAAATCCCACTCTTAAAAACCGGCCCGACCGATTTCGGTCAGGCCGGTGAATAATCAAGCCGATGGTTGATTTAAGTGAGTGGTACGATCCGGATTTCGACCCGGCGATTTTGCTGCTTGCCAGCGGCTGTCGAATTTGTGGCAACCGGCTGACTTTCACCAAATCCTTTTGCCAGCAAGCGTTGCGGATTTACCTGCTGACCGACCAGATATTGGTTAACTGCACTGGCGCGCTGATGCGACAGGGCCTGATTGGATTCGTCCGACCCATCACTGTCGGTATGGCCATACACATCAATCAGGCTCTTGTTAAATTCATTCAAGACAATGGCAACCGAATTCAGCACTTCAAAAAACTGCGCTTTTATGTCGGCCTTGCCAGAATCGAAGGTGATGTTGCTTGGCATGTTGAGGACGATATCATCGCCGACCCGGGTAACACTGACACCAGACGCCTGGAGGCGTTCGCGAAGGGCTTTTTCCTGGTTGTCCATATAGAGGCCAACGCCGGCCCCGGTGAGAGCGCCAATACCAGCACCGATCAGGGCGCCCTGGCGGGAATCGCTGGCGACCAGAGCGCCAATCCCGGCGCCAGCCAATGCGCCGATGCCGGCACCAACGCCGGTATTCGAAGCTTGCCGTTCGCCTGTGAATGGGTTGGTCGAGCAGGCCGCCAATAACATTCCTGCAGTGACAATAACGCCAAATTTTTTCATCGTTCTTCTTTCAATTTTTTGGCACGTAAAGGTGCCATTGTTGTTCCAAAGTATAGTGCGGAGACCGCTTGCGACCATAAATCCCGGAAATATGGTTAATATCAGCAAATCCGAATTTACACCATTTTCAAGGGACGCCCTGATCGCAAATAGAGCGTTAGCCCGCTTCGCTGTGGGTTGTGATCCGGGTTTTGGGCTTTTTTGTGTTAAATCTGCAACATTTTCTACCGAAAACCGCCGTTTTTGATCCCGGAGAATAGATTTCACTATAATCTGAATCGTTAACAAGATATTACCTAAGGTAAGCGGACAAGCCGCTTCCATAGGCGAAATGGTTGCCGTGCTCTTGAATTAGGAGATCTGTACGATGAGAAAAGCTCTTACCCTTGCTGCCCTGATGGGTACAACCATGTTGGCAACGCCGGTTTTTGCCGCCGATCAGCAAATGCATTATGCAAAAGATTATTCATGGTATCTGGAATTGCGCGCAGGCGCTCCCATTCCGGTAGACCATGCTTTTGTTTCCGGGGGGGTGGTTGGCGATTATGAGCCTGATACCGGATTTCATGGCGCGATCGCGATTGGCAAGGAGCTTTCCGACAATTGGCGTGGTGAGGTTAGTCTTGCAATTACTCGTGGTGAAGATGGTGACGCCGTCGTTGGTGGTGTGACCATTCCCCATACTGGTAGCGTTAATATTGTTACCCTGATGGGGTCTATTCTTTATGACTTTGACACAACAGGTAGCTGGCGGCCGTTTATAGGCGCAGGTCTTGGTGTTGCCTTTGTCAATTTCAGTAATCTCACAGGTGGTGGTTTTGCTACAACCGGTGATGATGCGGTAGTAGCTGCTGCTTTGCATGCTGGTGTGAGTGTGCCGCTGAGTGATCGTACCGACCTGACGGGCAGGTACACTCTTGGAATATTGGGCGGTGGTGATTATGCGGTAACGGGCGGCGCGGTTGGGCAGGTTACCTCAACCAGTACGGAAGCTGAACATCTCATCACTATCGGTATCAGATTCAAATTGAATTAGCCGATCGGGACATTGTCCAAAATCGCAGCCCGGTCCCGGAAGGGCCGGGTTTGCTTTTTTGAGGCTATTTCATGAATCTTAAAGCGCCCAACGGTTACAATAACCAATATATTTTGCTCCCAGAAGCAAGCGCCATACTTGTAACCGGATCCACCGGGTTCCTTGGTGCTTATCTGTTGGATGAATTATCAACCGCGACAAACGCTGAAATCTATTGTCTGGTCCGGGCGCAAAATGAAGCCGAGGGGCGTGAGCGTATCTATCGCAATCTGGAATCCTATTCTCTGGACGCCAGGAAAATTATAGAGCGGGTCCGAATAGTTTGTGGTGATGTTTCCAAGGCCCGACTTGGCATGACTGATAATAACTGGCGTCGATTGAGCGCCAAGGTGGATATTATCCTCCACGGTGCTGCGCGGATCAGTTGGCTGGATTCATTCAAAAAGCTGGAGCCGACCAACGTGGACGGTACCCGGAACATCCTGGAATTTGCGCATGAGAGGCGTAGCAAAACCCTGCACTTTGTGTCGACGACGGGCATTTACATGTCGTTGGATGCACCTGAGCTGGGTTATCTGAGCAAGCAGCAGCCACTAGAAAAATATCACCGCCATGTTATCGGCTATTTCAAAAGCAAGTGGATTGCGGAGCAGGAAATACAAAAAGCCTTTTCTGCCGGACTGACGGGCACCATTTACCGGCCAAGTTTCATTCTGGGCACGATAAAATCCGGATATATCCCGCCAGGAGACCTGACGCGTTTGTTTTTATCAGCGTGCCTTGAGGTAAGTGCGGTTCCTGATCTGGAGCTTTTTGTCGACGCGGTACCGGTTGACGTGATTGCGCGGGCAATTGTCAATGTAGCGTCACGATGGGACCAAAATGGCCGCGAATATAACCTTTCCCAGCCTGAGAATATGACCCTGGCCCATATTGCCCATCTGTCACAGGGTTTAAGTACGCAACTGGAATTACTTTCCTTTGAAGCCTGGCAGGATTTGTTGCGCGAGGGCCCGATGACAGAAGCCAAACGTATCATGATTTTGTTTGGTTGGCCGGTGGCGGGTGCGCCGCTTGGTTTGATGTCGCTTTTCTCCGATGTGAAACTTGACTTGGAAAATGTGGATATTGAAGCCGCACTTCAAGGTTCCGGAATGGCCTTACCCGGTCATTGTATAGAGTCGCTCGATTTGTATCTTACTGATATAATTGCCAAACCGGCGCCGGTCACCGAAAAACAGATTGTCTGATCTGTCCATTGCGAAACTAAACCAACGGGCCGGGGTCCTGACCCATTAATCACCTCCATACTGCGGAGATCAGTAGTGTTTTCTGATTAATGAGACATCAGAACCGGGACCGTCATGCTTTGCATGATGAGCCGGGTGACGCCTCCCAAAATCATTTCGCGGAACCTGGAATGACCATAACCACCCATCACGATCAGATCCGAGCCATGATCGCTGGCGCGTGACAGCAATTCATCGCCGATTGAAATATCGTGATTGATGCCGTGATCTGCCGTGACCTTCACGTCGTGACGGGCGAGGGTGTTGGCGATCTCACTTCCCATGATCGACATTTCGCTATCGGAATTAGCCGGGGGGTTGGCCCAAAGAACTTCGACGCTTTCGGCGCGTTTCAAAATGGGCAGTGCGTCAAATACGGCGCGGGCGGATTCCCGGCTGCCATTCCAGGCAACCAGAACATTTTTCCCGATCGGACGTTTGTTCCCTATATAGGGAATGAACAGGACCGGCCTGCCGGCTTCGATCATAATCTGCTCGCTCCAACTGGAGGACCCCTGAAAATTGTCATCAGGATTGGCCTGGCTTGTAACAATCAAATCAGCGCGTCTGCCATGATTAACAATTTCGGATGCAGGAGACCGGCCCTGGATATCGGATATCCGCCATTCACCGGAAATGCCGGCTTTTTTTATCTCGGCTTCAAACATTTCCCCCAATGCTTCGGCTTTCTTCTGGTTTTCCTCGCGCTGAATTTCAATAACTTCGGTGGGGATATAGGCCTCTACGCTGGCGTAAATGCGGATCGAGGGCACAACATGGACACCGATCAGGTGGGCATTATGAATTGTTGCCTGCTGGATGGCAGCTTTGAGGGTTGCTTCAGCTATGCCAGCGTCACCGAGATGGACGAGAATGGTCCGATAAGCCATGACAGTCTCCTGAGAAGAAAAAGTATGACTTAAAAAAGCATACCAGACGGCCTCGAGCCTTGACATGTGTCAAGCGGAATTTCCACGTGACGGTGATCGCCATGTCATTGATTTGGGAAATAATCCTCGCATATTCCTTCGCGGTAAACGTCTCCGGTGGCGCAATGCAAGCCGCCGCCAAACGCATAAGCGTCTCTGAACGGCACCGGAATTACTTCAAATCCAAGCTTGTCAAGTTGCTCAAGCTGATAAACCTCGCTGGCTTCGGCACAGACGGTTTTTGGGTCCAGCACCAATACATTCATGCTGAGCCAGACGCTGGAATAACAAAGCGGTGGCGGGATCTGGTGGGCAGGCGGTGCGGCGTCTACGATTTCCCAATCGTTGCGGGCAAAATAATCGCGCTGTTCATCCGGCAACCGGCGCTGGGGATTGTTCATGATCAGGCCGGGGCGAAGCGGGGTAAATGTTGCATCGATATGGATCGGGTAGGGGTCGCCTGGAAAATTGACCGCGCGCACTCTATGGTCCGGGAAATGTCTGGCGAGCCAATCGATACCTTTCAGGTTTGTTGTAAAGCCGTGCTGGACGATCAGGTCCCGGCCCATCCGCAACACATCGGCCGCGTCGAACAGGGGTTCTTCCTCAGTGGTGACGAAGAACTTTTCTTCGGTCCATTTAAGGCGCCTCGGGACACCGATTTTGTCCGAGAGATAATCCTGGCGATAGTCTTTATCGGTCAGGCGCGGCTTTGGCGCGGCTTCGTGGCGCATGCCCGGGTCTTCATTATAATATTGCTGCAAGAGTTGCCGGTAGCAAAGATATTCAAACCAGCGGCACCGGTAAGACATGGTGGCTTCCAGAATTTCCGCGCCAATTGTCAACAATACATCGCGGGGTGGCATGCAGCCGAACATGGTTTCGGTTTGCCAATCGGGGGTGGCGGATGGCTGGTTGAAATCCAGCGGGTCCGGGCGATCAACCCGGATGCCACGCTTTTCAAGAATGCTGGCAAAATGATCGAGCTGGGCATTTGCGGCATCGACGCTGTGTTGGGGTCGGGGACCAAACATGCCACGCATATCTGAATCTTCCGGCACCTTGGCGTCAAGAGCCGGTTCAGGCGGCGGAATGCAGCCGCCATCGGCGCGGCCAACGATAACATGCTTGAGCGGGTCCCATTCGTTCCAGGAACTGACTTTTGTTTTATCAGGTGACCAGGACATGCGAGATGCTCCATACTTGTTTATTCGTGAGCAAGGACGCTACAATCGGGTGCTTCCTGCCGCAATTTATTTTTCACTTCAATCTGGATATTTCATGTTTAGCCGCCTCAAGAATTTTATCGCCGATCTGTCCGGAGACAAATCTGAAACTATAGAATTTGGCGAGGATGATTTTCGCCTCGCGGCAACCGCCCTGATGGTCCATGCCATCGAGATTGACGGAATTACCCGACAGGAAGAAAACGCCAAATTGCGGGACATTCTCAAGCAACGGTTTGAACTGGGTGATGAGGAAATTCGCAATCTGATCGCCAAAGCTTATCAAAAAGATCATGAGGCGGTAGATCTTTATGGGTTCACAAGTGTTTTGACCCGCAAATTCGACCAACCTGATCGCCAGCGCATTGTCCGGATGCTTTGGGAAATTGTTTTGTCGGATGAAGAAGTTCACGAATTTGAAGATAATTTTATCTGGCGCGTGGCTGAACTTCTCGGGGTCTCAACCCGAGATCGAATTGTATTAAAAAAGCAGGTTGAGGCGGGTCGGATAATTGATGAAAGCCCACTCACGGATGATAAAGGTGCCAATTAATGAACGGGGACCGGCAATGAATGGAGACTGGCAATGAGCGGACGATTGGCGGGCCGTGCGGCTCTTATTACCGGCGGTGCTGGCGGACTGGGCCGTGCCATGGGGGCAATGTTTTTGCATGAAGGCGCGTCGGTGCTGCTTACGGATATCGATGAAGCAAGCGTTGGGGAAGTAGCTTCCATGCTTGGCGAGGAATATGGTGCTAAGGTCGCCCAATGCCATCACGATGTCACTGATGAAGCCGGATGGCGCAAAGCCGTTGCTCAGGCCGAACAGATCTTTGGCAGGCTGGATATCCTGGTCAATAATGCCGGTATTGTTTTCACCGGCAATGTGGAAGAGACCGAACCTGATGACTGGCGGCGGATGATGAATATCAATCTGGATTCGGTTTATCTGGGGTGCCGCACCGCGCTACCGGTCATGCGCAAATACAGCCCCGGATCGATTATCAATATTTCGTCGGTTTCGGGATTGATAGCTGGCTACAATACTGCTGCCTATAACGCGGCCAAAGCGGGGGTCTGGCTTTTGACCAAGTCGGTGGCGCTCCAGGTGGCGCGGGATAATTCCGGTATCCGCGTCAATTCAATCCACCCGGCTTTTGTCGATACCCCGATGCTGCGCGATGTTATGGGCGGAGAAGGTGCTGAACCATTGAGCGAAGATGAGCAGCATAAATTTGCCCGGCAAATTCCCCTGAAACGGATCGGGACGCCGGATGATGTGGCTTATGCTGCGGTGTATCTGGCAAGTGAAGAATCTGCGTTTATGACCGGGGCTGAAATTCGTCTTGATGGTGGCCTGACCGCGCAATGAACCGACACTGGTTGCAAATTGATCCTCAAGAGGATATCCACTCGCTCCGTAATGGCTGAAAAAATTCTCGTAATCCTGCACCAGATAACCTCGACCCCCGGCCGGGTCGGACAGATGCTTGTCCGACGTGGATATGAACTCGAAAAATGTCGTCCGGCCCTGGGCGAAATATTGCCTGAGACGCTGGAAGATTATGCTGGTGTGGTGATGTTTGGCGGTCCAATGAGCGCTAACGACAATGACGATTTTATCCATCAGGAAATTGATTGGATCAACCTGCCATTAAGCGAAAAAGCGCCTTTTCTTGGCATTTGTCTCGGGGCGCAATTGTTTGCAAAAAATCTTGGCGGGACAGTAGAGTCTCATCCCGATGGCGAAGTAGAAATCGGCTATCGTCCGCTTGAAGCAACCGATGCCGGTAAAGTTATGCTGGATTGGCCGGATGTTGTTTATCACTGGAACCGGGAAGGTTTTACAGCACCAGACAGTGCGGCAATTCTGGCGCGCGGAGATATTTATGATCAACAGGCTTTTTCCTATGGCGAATGCGCCTATGGCATCCAGTTTCATTCCGAACTGACGCTCGCCATGATGCACCGCTGGACCGTTCGAGGGGCCGAGCGGTTGACCATGCCGAAAGCGCAACAGGCGGTGGACCATCTACGCGGGCGCTTGCGACATGATGAGCGGACGCGGGTCTGGCTTGAAGAATTTCTCGATATCTGGCTCGCAAACGATCCACGCAAATAGTGTTTGCCATTCGCAAATTGCAAATTTTTCGCATTCTGCAATACCTGCGAATGGTCCCATTCCAGAAGACGTCCATATTTATCAATTAAATTCAACGAACCCCCCGTATCTAGTGGTTGGCATGGTCGCTGAAATTGGCACCAAAATTGCTCTTACTCCTACCAAGCCGGTAATTTGTTTTGCGTAACCGGTCAGGTTTGGCAGAAAGACGATCCACCCTATGACCCCCATCGGTAAGGTGGTCGTTTTTCGCCAGCCAATTTCCTCCCCTCGCTGTTCACCCCGATTTTTGCCGGTTTGCCGCCTATACACTCCGGGTGTGTCGGGGTAAGCATGGGTCATGATCACGCGCCTCACCATCAAGCAACCCGACGATTGGCATTTGCACCTGCGAGATGGCGCGGTTCTGGGCGCCGTTCTGCCCGATACGGCGCGTCATTTTGGTCGCGCCATCGTGATGCCGAACCTCGTGCCGCCGGTTGTCGGGTTCGAAGCCGCCAAAGCCTATCGTGACAGAATTCTCAAAGCGCTGCCGGATGGGGCCGGGTTCAAACCTTTGATGACCCTGTATTTGACCGAGACAAGCGATGGCGCTGATATTGCCCGAGCTGCGGAAGCCGGACTTGTCCACGCGGTGAAGCTTTATCCTGCGGGTGCGACCACAAATTCAGATGCCGGGGTGCGAAACATCGAAACGGTTTATCCGGTACTCGCCAGGATGAGCGAGATTGGATTGCCATTATTGGTTCATGGCGAAGTGGTGGATGGAGACGTAGATATTTTTGATCGTGAAAAGATTTTTGTTGATAGAATTCTATCTCCACTCCGCGAACGGTTTCCTGATCTGAAAATCGTGCTTGAACATATCACCACCAGGGACGGTGTGGATTTTGTCAAAGCGCAAAATGCCAATACAGCCGGGACCATTACGCCGCATCATTTGATGATCAACCGGAACGCCTTGTTCCAGGGCGGGTTGCGGCCGCATTATTATTGCCTGCCTGTGGCGAAACGTGAAATCCATCGCAGTGCCCTTGTTGACGCGGTAACAAGCGAGAATAAGCGATTTTTCCTCGGCACCGATTCAGCGCCGCATCCTGATAAAGACAAGGAAAGCGCCTGCGGGTGCGCCGGGATCTATTCCAGCCCGGTTGCGATATCCTGCGTGGCGCAGGTTTTTGAAGATGCCGGAGCACTTGAAAATCTGGAAGCGTTCACATCACGCAATGGGCCGGAATTTTACAGTCTTCCTGTGAACGACGCCGATATGATTTTGGTGCGGGATGAAGATCCGGTTGCAGTGCCAGAAATTATCCAGGCGGGGTCGGATACAATTACGGTTTTTAATCCAGGCACGCCACTTTATTGGCGGGTGGCGAACGAATAATTTGACAGGGACAGAATGCGGGAAGTTGAGAGCTTTCTCAAAACTCCCAACGATTGGTCGCCGGCCCTTGGCGGCAAATCGGTTGGTCAGGTTTAGCCGTCGCCTTCAAAATGATCCGTGCGGGCATAAGCGCCGCCGTGATACATGAACATCGGGTCGTGGCGGTCCGGTTCGCCTGTTGCGGCTTCGACTTTTTCCCGGAAAGTTTCGGCGTTGTCCACGGGATTGTAGCCGATTGAAGACGCCATTCTGTTATCCCAGAGATTTTGGTCATTATTGGAGACGCCGTAAATGATCAGGTGTCTGGTTTGCGGCGCTTGCAGGGATTTTTCAACAATCTGAACCAGGTCACGGAAACTCAACCATGTGGCCATCATGCGCCGGTCGATGGGTTCGGGAAAACATGATCCGATCCGGATCGATACCGTCTCCATACCAAATTTATCAAAGTAAAATTCAGCCAGCCCCTCGCCATACACCTTGGAGACGCCGTAGAGAGTGTCTGGTTTTGGCCTCACAGAAGCGTCGATTGTTTCTGTGCGGGGATAAAAACCGATGGCGTGGTTGGAACTGCCCCAGATGATCCGTTTGACGCCATTTTTTCGAGCTTGCTCGTAGAGGTTATAAAATCCGAGCAGGTTTGAATGGAGAATTTTGTCAAATTTATCTTCTACAGGGACGCCGCCCATATGGACGATCATATCGACGTCTTTGGTGAGGTTGGCGACCGCATCCCGGTCTGCCAGATCGCACTGGACGGCTTCTTCATGGTCCGCCGCTGCGCCCAGATCATTCCAGTCTGAAACGCGCAAATGATTGCATGAGCCTGGAAGCGCTTCACGGAGCACGGACCCGAGCGATCCGGCGGCACCGGTGATCAGGATACGATTTAATTTTGTCATGAGGGCCTCACTGTTGTTTTACTGTAATTTTTAATTTCTCTGACCCCCTGCATGGATCAACGGGTTAAAATTCATCGGGGCTTCGGTCATAGGCTTCACGAATTTCGACCTCATCCAGATAATCTCCGGCTAGGTCGCGTTTCAGCGCATCATTGCTACGCGCCGTGGGATCTCCGTTGCCGCCGCCACCGGGCAATTCGAGAACAATGCGTTTGCCGGATGGTACAAACTGCCAGCCCTTGGCGCGCATTTTTGTGCCGTCATTAAGATAGACCGCGCCATTTTGGCCATTGGCGCCGCCGTTGCGCCCACGTGGGGGATATTGAATGCGGTCAAACATGGCGGAAAAATCAAATTCATGACCGTCCAGTGCACCGATTTCGATGATCTGGCCAAGGCCACCGCGTTGACGCCCGGCCCCGCCGGAACCGGGTCGAAGTTCCTTGCGCCACACAACGATGGGGCCGGTATGTTCGGTGGCTTCAATCGGCATGGTCATGACGCCGGACGGGAAAGCGGTGGCATTCAAACCATCAAGTTCGGCCCGGGCGCCTGAACCACCCGAATTAAACATCAAGACTTCGGCATGACGGCCCTTGGTGCCCGCAACCGGACGGGCGCTGATATGCAGGTTCCAGATCGAGCCAGCGCCTTCGGCTGGCATTTTGCCGGGGTCGGATTTATCCAACGCCCCCATGACAAGGTCGGGCAACATGTGGCCGGTAATATGGCGCAGCGCTACAGGTGCCGGGCGGACGGCGTTGAGGATGCAGCCTTCGGGAGCTGATACCGTAAAGGGCGCAAGCGATGCCGTATTATTGGGAACCTCTGGTGCGATGGCGCATTTCAGCCCGTATCCGGAATAGGCTTTTGTATAGACCAACGGCACGTTGATGCCCCACCGGCTGATCGGACTGGTGCCCGAAAAGTCCGCGTGCACATTATCTTCTGAAATCGTCAATTTGGTTGCGAGATATAATGGCTCATCGTAACCGTCGATTGTCAGATCGTTCTCAAAACTGCCACGGGGTAGTTGGTTGATTTTATCGAGAGTAGCCTGGCGGCTGCGGGCGAAAATAAACTCAGCCAGGTCTTCAATATCGGTCAGGCCGGATTCCCGCATCATGTCGACAAGCCGGCGATGGCCAACTTCATTGCAGGCAGCGAGGGAATAAAAATCCCCGACAAGCTGATTTGGCTGGCGCACATTGACGCGCAAAATATGGATCAGGTTCTGGTTAACCTCGCCCCGTTCGACAAATTTCATGATCGGGATCTGGATGCCTTCTTCATAAACGGATTTACCGTCCGCCCCGAACCCGCGTCCGCCAATATCCACCACATGGGCGGTACAGGCGAAAAACCCGACCAGCTTGCCGTCCAGATGCGACGGGGCGACCATGGTGATATCGTGGAGATGCCCGGTGCCTTTCCAGGGATCGTTGGTAACGTAGCAATCGCCTTCAAAAATCTGATCGGATGGGATTTCATTCAAGAAATGCAGAACGGATTCCGCCATCGCGTTCACATGACCGGGGGTTCCCGTCACTGCCTGGGCCACCATGCGACCCTGGCGGTCAAAAATTCCGGCAGAGAGATCACCGGCTTCGCGTACAGACGTTGAGAAAGCCGTGCGGATCAGGGTCAGGGCCTGTTCTTCAACAACCGAAATCAGACGGTTCCACATGACCTGCATACGAATATTGTCAAGCCCTGTGCTGGTCATGTCTGGTCTCCCTGTTTCCGGTTCAGCAGGATCGATCCGTCCTGTTGCATCACGGCGTCAAAGCTTGAAGTGATGATGGTTGATGTTTCATTTTCCACGATGACAGCGGGACCGTTGACCTTGTCTCCAGTCGTCAATTTAGCCCGCTCAAAAATAGCTGCTGATACATATTTCATCGCAACAGGATCGAATATCATGCGGTCCGATAAAATTGCCGCATCGCGCGTGCCTTCGATCAAGGTGATTGGCTCAAGGGGAGGTTGGCTGGAAATTGCCTTCACCGACCAGGTCACGATCTCGATTTCAAGACCATCAAGTCCTTCAATGGCGCGACCAAAGAAACGGGCATAGGCGCTATGAAAATTATCATGAAAAAGCTGCTGGTCGTTCGTAACAAATTTCTGATTGGGAATTTCAACCGGAATTTCCCAGCCTTGACCCTGATAGCGCATATAGACAATGGCCTGATTGTCGATGGTGGCGTTGGTGGTGGGTTTCACAAATCCCGTTGCCGCTTCGCGCAGGTCGTTGAGAATTGTGTTGACCATTGCCGCGTCAAACGCCGACAGACGCATCACCTGGGTCCGGACAGCTTCGTAAGCAAATGGGGCGCGCAGGAACCCAATGGCCGAGCCGATGCCGGCACCGGGCGGGATCAGGCACCGCGATACCCCAAGTTTTTCGCAAAGCCTTGCTGCATGTAAAGGTGCCGCACCACCAAACGCGATCATGGTGGTTGCGGAAATATCCTTCCCGCTTTCAACCGCATGGACCCGGGCGGCATTGGCCATATTCTCGTCGACCATTTCGCAAATGCCAAAGGCGGCGGCTTCCCTGTTCAATCTCTGATTTTTGCCGATATGGTCGTGAATTGCGGTTTCAGCGGCTTCAAGCGACAGGATAATATCGCCACCAGCAAAATTGTCCGGATCGATTTTCCCAAGCACAAGATCGGCATCGGTGATTGCCGGGTGTTCGCCGCCATTTTGATAGCAGGCCGGGCCGGGGTCAGATCCGGCGCTTTCCGGCCCGACCTGTATACGCTGCATGGAATCAACAGACGCCAGCGAGCCGCCGCCCGCGCCGATTTCAACCATTTCAATAACGGGGATCGAAATTGGCATCCCGGAGCCCTTTTTGAAGCGGGTTGTGCGGGCAACCTCAAATGAGCGCGCGGTTTCAGGAACCGCATTGTCGATCAGGCAGATTTTGGCGGTGGTGCCGCCCATATCGTAGGAGAGGACTTTTTCGAGCGCGAACCGGCCAGCGTAGTTGGCGGCATATATTGCGCCTCCTGCCGGACCGGATTCGATTAAGCGAACAGGAAAAGCTCTTGCCGTCTCGACCGAGATCAAGCCGCCGCCGGAATGGATCATGTAAAGCGGACCGGTAGCTCCGAGCCCGGCCAGCCCGGTTTCAAGCCGGGCCAGATATTCATCCATGCGTGGGCGGATATAAGCATTCGCACAAACCGTGTTGAAGCGCTCAAATTCCCGCATCTGGGGGGACACTTCAGATGAGATGGAGATTGAAATATCCGGCAGATGCGTTCTGAAAATATCGCGGGCGCGTTGTTCGTGAGCCGGGTTGGCATAGGCGTGAATGAACCCGACCGCAATAGACTGATACCCGCGCTCCTCGATCAAAGTTGCAATTTTCACCAGGGCGGCTTCGTCGAGCGCTTCAAGCTCGTCGCCTTCGGCGCTGATGCGGCCCCCGGCTACCAACCGATCGG
Source organism: Hyphomicrobiales bacterium (assembly GCA_021775875.1). Classification (GTDB taxonomy): domain Bacteria; phylum Pseudomonadota; class Alphaproteobacteria; order Rhizobiales; family NORP267; genus NORP267. The sequence continues at coordinate 59,837 of JAJFHA010000015.1, forward strand.
TGCGCGCGATCAGGGGCGGTGGCAGGACAATGTTCAGGTCATATTGTTCGAACCGGTTTTCAAACCGCATTTCGATAACATCGCGAAACCCCTTGGTAGTCACCAAAGCGGTTTTTGCTCCGCGCCGCTCGATCAATGCATTGGTCGCCAATGTGGTGCCGTGGATGACGTGATCGATATCGGCGAATTGCAGTTCGGCCTGTTTGAGGACAATCGCGATGCCTTCGAGGACGGCTTTTTCAGGCGCATCTGCCGTTGTCAGTAACTTGGCCGAGTAAATCTCGCCACCCGCTTCAAGAGCGATGTCGGTAAATGTGCCGCCAATATCTGCTCCGACCCGAACCGGTGCCTCTTTGTATCGATCTGACATGGTTTCATTCCGGTTGAAAAATGCGGCGCGCCGCCCTGTTTGAGGTTTCCTGACTTTGAACGTATCCGGTTTGGCTTTTCGGGCAAGCTTTGTGAAAGGGTTGGGGTCAAATAATTTTCCACTGTGAAAAATGTGGCGCAATCTTCAAAATCTGTTCTAGTTGGATCTCAATGATTTTCAGGAGTGTTGTTCGCCATGCAGTCAATTTCCGGCCTTATCGTTGCCACCGCGACCCCGTTTGCTGAAAACGCCAATCCCGATATTGACCTGATGGCTCGCCATGTGACGAACCTGCTTGATGATGGTTGTCATTATGTGGCGCCGTTCGGTACCACGGGTGAGGCCAATTCGCTCGACACTGATGCGCGAATTGCCACGTTGAGGGCTCTGGTTGAAGCGGGTATTGATCCGGTCCGCCTGTTTCCGGGCACTGGGGCTGTGGCGCTTGCAGACGCGCTAAAAATTACAGAAGCAGCGCTTGCGCTCGGGGTGGCGGGGGTGATGATCCTGCCGCCATTTTATTACCCGGACCAAGGGGCAACGGGTCTTGCTACCTATTACCGGCCCTTGCTAGCGCAAGCGGCAAAGGCGGATATCCCGGTGCTTTTCTACAATATCCCGCAGCTCTCCAAGGTGCGGATTTCTCTAGAGTTGATGGACATGATGCGGTGCGAATTTGGTGACGTGGCTCATGGGGTCAAGGATTCATCCGGGGACCGCGCCCAGACCGATGCCTATCTGGCGCGGGCGGCGGATTTTGCGATTTTTCCAGGCACCGAAAGCCTGCTTGATGTAGCCCTTGAAGCGGGTGGCGCCGGGTGCATTTCCGGGCCTGCCAACTTGTCTGCAAAAATCTCACGGGCGGCTTATGAAGCTTTGAAGGGTGGGGCAATGCCCGGTCATGAAGCGGTGCAGGCGATGAAGGCTATCCGGGCGGTTATCCAGAAATACCCGCTTATCCCGGCGATCAAATATCTGCTGGCAAAGCGTTACGATAACGATGCGTGGCATAATTTCCTGCCACCATTGCTGCCCTTGAGTGAAGCGGACCGCGCGAAACTGGATGCTGATCTGGTCGCAACCGGGGTCTGGGCCGGGTGAAGATTATCCACCATTCCTGTTGTTGAGAGGATGTTTTTCCATGCGCTATTCCGCGCTCTCGATTCTCAAGCAAGGTTTGACCGGCCACAAGGGCTGGCCGCGCATGTGGCGCGATCCGGTTCCCAAAGACCATTATGATGTGATCATTATTGGCGGAGGTGGCCACGGGTTGGCGACCGCTTATTATCTTGCCAGAGAACATGGCATCACCAACGTTGCGGTGATCGAAAAGGGCTGGATCGGCGGCGGTAATGTGGGCCGTAACACAACCATCGTGCGTTCAAATTATATGTTGCCGCCAAATACCCATTTCTATGAGAAATCGATGAAGCTGTGGGAGGGGTTGGAGCAGGATTTCAATTTTAACGCCATGGTTTCCCAGCGTGGGGTGATAAATCTGTTTCATTCAGACCCGCAGCGTGATGCCTTTGCCAGGCGGGGCAATGCCATGCGGCTGGCGGGTATTGATGCGGAACTGGTTGATCCGGCGCAATTGAAGGCGCTTGTTCCGGTCCTTGATTTTGACAATGCCCGGTTTCCGATCCGGGGCGGGTTGATGCAGCGGCGTGGTGGCACGGTGCGCCACGATGCGGTTGCCTGGGGTTATGCCCGTGGAGCCGATAGCCGGGGCGTTGATATCCTTCAGAATTGCGAAGTGAAAGATATTAGGATCGAGGGCGGGCGTGCCATCGGGGTTGAAACTTTAAAAGGATTTATCGGTGCAAACAAAGTTGGCATGGCGGTTGCTGGTCATACCTCGGCGGTTGCCAAAATGGCAGGCATTGAGCTGCCGGTTGAAAGCCATGTGTTGCAAGCCTTTGTCAGCGAAGGGATTAAACCGCTGATCGACACTGTGGTCACATTCGGTGCCGGGCATTTCTATATCAGCCAATCCGACAAGGGCGGGCTGGTTTTTGGCGGTGATCTGGATGGTTACAATTCCTACGCCCAGCGCGGCAACATGCCGATGATGGAACATGTCATGGCAGGCGGGATGGCGATCATGCCAGCGATTGGCCGGGTGCGGATGCTGCGCCATTGGGGCGGCATCATGGATATGAGTTTCGATGGCAGCCCGTTCATCTGCAAGACCGGGATCGACAGCCTCTATCTGAATGGTGGCTGGTGTTATGGCGGCTTCAAGGCGACGCCAGCGTCGGGCTGGTGTTTTGCCCACACGATCGCGAAAGACGCCCCACACGAATTGAACGCAGCTTTTACGATCGAGCGATTTCGTGAAGGTCGCATGATCGATGAAAAAGGCGTCGGGCCAAATCCATGGGTGCAATAGGGGCTGATCATGCATCAGATTGATTGCCCCTGGTGTGGGGTTCGCGATGAAACCGAGTTTCAGTATCAGGGCGATGCGACCGTGATACGACCCGCGCCTGACGCCAGTGAAGAGACGTTTTTCAAATACGTATATGTGCGGGATAACCCAAAAGGCTGGCACACCGAATGGTGGCACCATCTGGGAGGATGCCGCCAATGGGTAAAGGTTGTGCGTCATACCGTCAGCCATGAAATTCACGCCACCGGGCGCGCTCAAGACAAATTACCGGTTCCGGATGAGGGGCCGAAATCATGACCCGGCAATCAAACCGGCTTGAAGCAGGTGGCTCCCGGATTGAGCGGGACAAACCGCTCAATTTTACCTTTGACGGCAAACGTTATTTCGGGTTTCAAGGGGATACGCTGGCATCTGCCCTGATCGCCAACGGCGTCAAACTGATGGGCCGCTCGTTCAAATATCATCGCCCACGCGGGGTGATGACGGCGGGGTCGGAAGAACCAAACGCCCTTGTTGAATTACGTATTGGTGCCAGACGGGAACCAAACACCCGGGCCACCATGGTGGAGCTTTACGATGGCCTGACGGCGGCGTCCCAGAACCGCTCACCGTCGTTGAAATTTGATCTGATGTCGGTCAACCAGCTTTTCAGCAGGTTCATGACCGCCGGGTTTTACTATAAGACCTTCATGTGCCCGGCGTCATTCTGGGAGAGCTTTTACGAAAAAATCATTCGGCGGTCGGCGGGCCTTGGCCGGGCTGCGGAAAAAGCTGACCCGGACAGTTACGACCATGCCCATGCCCATTGTGATGTGCTGATAGTTGGTGCGGGACCGGCTGGACTGGCAGCAGCGCTCGCGGCGGGCCGAACCGGTGCGCGGGTCATGCTGGTTGAGGAGCAACCATCGCCCGGTGGCGCGGTTTCGCTGATCCGCGATGATATTGACGGGATGGCGGCGGGTGACTGGGTTCGGCAGTCTTTCGAGGCGCTTGAAAGCCTCGATAATGTAACCATCATGCTGCGGACGACCCTGGTCGGTTATTACGATCACAATGTTCTGGCGGCGCTGGAACGGGTGTCTGACCATTTGGCGAAACCTGGTCCCCATCAACCCCGCCAACGGTTGTGGACGATCCGGGCCAAGGAAGTGGTGCTTGCCTGCGGGTCTCACGAACGCATGCTGACCTTTGATAATAACGACAAGCCCGGTGTGATGCTTTCAAGCGCCGTGCGCCATTTTGTTGACCGGTTTGGCGCGACACCCGGTAAGCGGATCGTGATCTGCACTAACAATGATGACGCCTATGCAACCGCTTTGGCGCTTAAAAACTCCGGGGTTGAAGTAGTACTGATAGCGGATGCCCGTCCCACCCTTGGGGCAGCAGGGCAGAGTGCACTGGCGGCTGGAATCAGGGTTGAGACAAACACACTTCCGGCAAAAGCGCTTGGCTGGCACCGGGTTTCCGGGCTTACTTTACAACGTGCAGATGGTTCTGGCCGTGAGAAGGTATCCTGCGACTGTATCGCGGTGTCGGCTGGGTTTTCGCCGGACGTTAATCTTGCCAGTCAGACCGGCGCTGCGCCTTTGTGGCGTGAAGACTTACAAGGCTTTGTTCCGGCAAAACCGATCCGCCGTGAACGCTCCGCTGGCGCCGGCAATGGCACGTTTGATTTGCGCGGATGCCTTGCAGAAGGACATGCCGCCGGGCTGGATGCGGTTCGTGCCGTGGGTCTGAAAGTTGGCCACAGTAAAGCCGCACCAAAAGTCGAGACAACAGGAATATCAGCCCCGCTTGCCGTCTGGCGCTGCCCTGGAAATGGCAAGGCGTTTGTTGATTTTCAAAATGATGTCACGGCAAAAGATATCCAGCTTGCCCATCAGGAAGGCTTTGTATCGGTCGAACATGTCAAGCGCTACACAACGCTCGGCATGTCGACGGATCAGGGCAAAATGTCGAACGTCAATGGCATCGCATTGTTGGCCGAAGCCCGGGGACAGGATATCCCGGAGGTTGGCACCACCCGTTTCCGTCCGCCCTATGTTCCGGTGGCGATTGGGGCATTTGCAGGCCATGAACGGGGCAAGGAATTTCAGCCTACCCGGCGCACGGCGATGCACACCTGTCACGAAAAACTCGGTGCGGTGTTTGTTGAGGCCGGGCAATGGCTGCGCCCGCAATATTACCCTCAGCCCGGCGAGGAGATAACGGAAACCATCTGGCGTGAAAGCATGCAGGTGCGCAAGACCGCCGGGATTTGCGATGTTTCAACACTAGGCAAAATCGAAATATTCGGTCCCGACGCGGCTGAATTTCTCAACCGGCTCTATATCAATGGCTGGAAAATGCTGGCTGTCGGCAAGGCGCGCTACGGCCTGATGCTGCGCGAAGATGGTTACGTCTTTGATGACGGCACTACATCGCGCCTCGCTGACGATCATTTTTTCATGACCACCACCACCGCCAATGCAGCGCGGGTGCTGGCCCATATGGAACATGCATCGCAAGTTCTGTGGCCGGATATGGATGTGCATTTCTGCTCGGTGACGGAGCAATGGTGCGGGGTTGCAGTTGCCGGCCCGAATGCGCGGAAAATTCTTTCCGAGGCGTTTGGTGATGCGATCGATATGTCCGACCAGAGCTTGCCCTTCATGGGGGTCGAGACATTTACCTGGCGAGGTATCACAGCGCGGATATTCCGAATCAGTTTTTCCGGTGAACTGGCCTACGAGATCAACGTAGGGTGGCGCTATGGCGAAGCGATGTGGGGTGCCATTTGGGCGGCAGGCAAGGCGCACGACCTTATCCCCTACGGCACCGAAGCGTTGAATGTGTTGCGGATCGAGAAGGGCCATGTGGCCGGCAACGAACTGGACGGGCGCACGACTGCCGCCGATATGGGGCTTGGCCGGATGATGTCCGGCAAGAAGCCTTTCATCGGAAAATCCTTGGCGGCCCGCGAAGAGATGATGGCATCCGACCGGGCGACATTGGTTGGTATCAAACTGGCGCAAAAAGACGGGCGGTTGCGCGGCGGTGCCCATCTGGTGATCGAGAAAGAAAATACTGATCTGGAATCAAGCCTTGGATGGGTGACGTCTGTTGCCGATAGCCCGGCGCTTGGGTGCTGGATCGGGCTTGGCTATCTCAAAGGCGGGCTTGGGGCGCATGAAGGGGCGCGGCTCAATGCGGTTTATCCGCTATATGATGAGGCGGTCGAGATAGAGATTTGCTCTCCCCATTTTTTCGACCCCACGGGAGGTCGGCTTGATGGTTGAACGTGCGCCAGATTTTGTCGCAGTGACGCCGCTCGGTGATTTTGAACCCTTCACGCGGGGAGCTGGTGATGGAGTGGGCGTGAATTTGTCGGTTCAACCCGCTAGAGCCATGGTCCAGCTATTTGCCCGAAATGGCAAAGCAGATGATGTTGCCAAAAATCTGAAACTGGAAGCCCGTCCGGGACAGGCGACTATTTGCAAGAATTTTGTGACTTTTCCTTTGTCATCCGGACAATGGCTGCTGGTTTCGAATGCCGACGACCCGGAAAAATTTGCCCCGGCGATTGAGAAGAAAATATCTGGCATTGGATATATTTCAGAGCAAAGTGATGCGCGAATATGTATCCGGGTGTCAGGTCTCAAGGCCCGTGATCTGATGTCACGCGGGTGCCGTCTGGACCTTCATGAAAGTGTTATTTCAAAGGGCTTCTGCGCCCAGACCCAGATGGCGCAGGTTGGTGTGTTGATCCATCAGGTGGACGACGCGCCAATATATGATCTCTATGTCTATGCTGGTTTCGCGAAGCCCTTCTGGCAATGGCTGATTGATATCAGCTCCCAATTCGGGATTAGCGCAGAAAATAAAGGCGAATGATTTCCGAACAAGTGAACATTGTGCAGTTGAAATAGCGCGGCGTTTGCTTGCATATTTCAACAATCGTCTAATTGTAAAATTTTTCACTGATCGGAATCGTCAAATGTCAGACATCGAGTATTTTTATTCAGCCCATTCCGTGTTTGCTTATCTGGGGTCGGCCCGGTTCATGGAAATTGCGGCGGCGGCGGGGCGGACCATTGTCCATAAACCAGTGATTTTGGACGATGTTGTGGAGGCCGTAACGCCGGTTGATTTTATCGCACGGAGCAAGGCGCACCGTGCCTATTATTTCGGGCGTGAAGTCGAGCGCTGGGCTGAATTTCGTAATGTCCCGTTGAAGCTCGGTATGCCGTCAAATCACCGCAACGATATGAGTCTGGTGAATTCAATGCTGATCGCCGCCACCTTGCAGGGGCATAATGTTGATCAATTGTCGCATTCCCTGCTCATGGCCCATTGGGCAGACCATGCGGATCTGGCGGATAAAGCCAATCTGGCCCGGCTTGCCGGTGAAGCCGGGTTGGACGGTGTAGCTCTTCTTGATGCAGCGACGAGTGAAGCGGTAAAAGCCGTTTACGTGGCCAATACGGCGGAAGCGGTTGAACGTTCGGTATTCGGGTCGCCGACCTATATGGTTGATGGCGACATGTTTTATGGCCAGGACCGCCTCGAATTTGTTGAACGCGCTTTGCAAAAACCATTCGCCAAAAACTGGCCCTAGAAATTTTCGTCGAAAGCGTAGCCCGTGCCGCGCATGATACGGACTGGATCATTGTCACTGTTCTTGTTGTCCAGTTAATTGAAACGGACCCAATCAGGTGTCGTTCAGCGACCCGCGCCGGATACCGATATTGCTGCGGTAAGATTGCGCCGCCTGGCTGATCGGTGAGGGCGCAACGATGGCGCGGATTTTTACCTGTTCGTGGGGTTCGATATTCCCGGCGCTGCGTTCGCCGCCACCATCTTCACCCCATAGAAGAACGACTTCGGTGCCGTGCTCGGTGAATTCAGCGTCGATGCTCGCCAGCGACATCATGGCTTTTTCGTTGACGGTGTAGCCTGGATAGGTTGCCAGTCCGATCATGTTGCCGTCTTTGTCGGTCACCTTGTCGTAATGCATTCTGGCATTTGCGGCGAGCGGTATGGTGATTGGCAAAGGGTTGGCGCCGTCTTCGAGCTGGCTCTGCATCACGCCCAATACGTCTTCGGCATTCCAGATCAGGGTCACTTTTTTTCGGTGCGGTTGGTCCTTAATTTTTTCCAGCGCTTCGCGACCGATATAATCATGGTCGAATTTCACCAGATGCCCATAATTGAGATCAAACGGGGTCAGATAATAATCCTCGATATTTGACGAATAGAAGCTTCCCCCCAGCGACATTCGCATGGCGGCGTGTTTCGCCGATAGCCATTCGCGATACCCTTTCATGCCTTCGCTGGTATAGACCGCAGAGACCGGGACCGCCCACCAGCCGGACTCGATTACGGTTGTGAAATAGGCAATGGAACCGATCTGGCGCAGGCCATATTCCTTGCCGGCAGCGACGAGTGCGGATTTCACCGTCTTGCGGTCCTCCCAGGGGCCGGAAAGCTCCAACCCCGGCACGCCACCCATGGAATGGCGCATTCCGCGCACCTTGCAGTCGGCAATGTTGAGGGTGTCGGATTTGAAGAATTTGATCTCGGGCAGCGGGCCGCCATGCAGCTCCTCCAGCAGCTTCCAGGCATTGGGGCCTTCTACCTGATAGCGATAAAAATGACGCTTTTTCTCTTTGTTGAGCGCCCACATCGGATCGAGTTCTGATTTTACATCATAATCGAGCGTTTCAGCATTATACTGGACCCAGTCGGTCGTGCCGGGGTTGCCGACCACGAGGAAATGATCTTCCTCAAGGCGGTAAAGGATTGCATCGCCAATGACAAAACCATCAGGCGAGCAGGTCAGAAGCTGTTTTGCGGCGCCGACGCCGAAATTCCTGAACGTGTTGACGGATAAATATTGGCACAGATCAAGCGCGCCGGGCCCGCGCAGGTGCAGGCTGTGCATGTGATAGCTCTGGTCGTGCAATGCGATTGTATTGCGCCACGACCATTGCTCATCCCGCCACGTGGTGAATTCGGGGCGTACTGCATCACCTGGCATCATCTGGGTGTGGATCGTCAGCGCGTTTTTTGGCGCATTGCGAAACAGGTGATCGACAACATTCGGCACCTGTTCGATCAGATCGTTCAGTGTCTGGGGCTGGTTATTATTGTCGGTCATGGTGACATCCTGTCCTGTTCAAGCGCAATTATCTGCGGGATTGTGGTTTGAATAAAATCTATAGCTCTATAGAAAAATATGCAACCTGTTTCTATAGAGCTATAGAAAATTGAGACAAATGGCTTCAGCATATTAATATCGGGCGAAAACTGTTTTGCGACTTGAAAGCTGTGAAGGAAACGAACCATTTGTATAATGGGGTTCAGGAAAAAGAGAGTGTCATGAAACCATCGCAGATGAACGAACAGAATTTTGTCGAGGTGTTTGGCTCGGTTTATGAACATTCTCCCTGGATCGCGATTGCTGCCCACCGATCAGGGCTGACGTCTGATCAGGATGATCCGGCGGCCTTGGCCGGGATGATGGCAGGGATTGTTGATGGGGCTTCCAAAACCCAAAAGCTGGAATTGTTACGGGCGCACCCGGACCTTGTTGGTAAACTGGCGCAGCGCGGAGAACTGACAGAGGCGTCCGTTGAAGAGCAAGCAGGCGCGGGCCTCGATCAATGTACGCCTGAAGAATTTGTCGCCTTTCAGGACTTGAACACACGATATACCGAGAAATTCGGTTTTCCCTTCATTATAGCGGTACGTGGATATGAACGCCTGGAAATTCTTGAAATATTCAAGACACGTGTTGACCATGATCCAGAGCAGGAATTTGCCGCGGCGCTTGACCAGGTTGACCGGATTGCTGCTTTGCGCATCGGCCAGATTTTGGCAACTTGATAAAAACCTCAATCTTGTTGAAAGCCTTGCAGTTGCCGGGTCGCGGGGTTACATGTCGGGGACGCAACAGCATGAACTGGACCGGCCATGAATTCTATTGTTTTTCTGATCCTCAATATCCTCCAGATCTATGTCTGGGTGATTATAGCGAGCGCTGTTTTAAGCTGGCTGATTGCTTTTAACGTGGTCAATACCCAGAATCGGTTTGTCTATATGGTAGCGGATACGTTGCGGCGTTTGACCGAGCCTGTATTGGCACCGATCCGGCGGATCATGCCGGACCTTGGCGGCATTGATGTCTCGCCGGTAATTTTGATCCTGTTGCTGTTTTTCGCGCAAAATCTTATTTTTGAATATCTGATCTGAGGAACCTCCAGGTTTGGCGATGGAAATTGTTCCCGACGGATTGATTTTCCATGTGCGATTGACGCCGCGCACGGCCCATGACCGGGTCGATAGTGTCGAGACCCGCGACGATGGACGCCACGTGATCAATGCCCGGGTGCGGGCGGTGCCGGAAGACGGTAAGGCCAACAAAGCGCTTTTGAAGCTTTTTGCCAAATGCCTGTCGTATCCAGTTGGCAAATTGTCGCTGCGCGGGGGCCATAAATCCCGGATCAAGAAGATTTTTGTCGAGGGCGATGGTGATGACCTTGCGGCCCACTTAACGAGTTATTTGAAAAATTTTTAGAGGGCAAAAATACAATGATTATCGACGGGAAAGCGGTGGCTGCGGATATCAGGGGCCGGGTCGGAGAGGCGGTTACGGCATTGCGTGCCGAGCATGATTTGCAACCGGGCCTGGCTGTGGTGCTGGTAGGCGCTGATCCGGCAAGTGAAGTTTATGTGCGCAACAAAGGCAAGCAGACCGTTGAAGCGGGGATGCAATCTTTCGAGCATCGCCTTGATGTGGATACAGATGAATCCACCCTTTTGGCGCTTGTTGAAAAATTGAATGCCGATCCTGCTATCCACGGCATCCTTGTTCAATTGCCGTTGCCTGACCAGATTGATGAAGACAAGGTGATTAACGCGATCAATCCGGACAAGGATGTGGACGGGTTCCATATTCTCAATGCCGGTCGGTTGGCAACCGGTCAGCAGAGCCTGGTTCCCTGCACACCTGCCGGATGCGTTATTCTGGCGCGTCGGGCGCTCGGGGATTTGTCAGGACTTGATGCGGTGATTGTCGGGCGCTCGAATATTGTCGGCAAACCGTTGGCGCAATTGCTGCTAAAGGAAAACTGCACGGTTACAATTGCCCATTCACGCACCCGCAATCTGGAAGATGTTTGCCGCCGCGCCGATATATTGGTGGCGGCGGTGGGACGGCCCAACATGATTTTGGGCGATTGGGTCAAGCCGGGCGCTTGCGTTATCGATGTGGGGATCAACCGGATCGAAGGCGAAAATGGAAAAACCCGGCTGGTTGGCGATGTGGATTTTGCATCAGCGGAAAAAGTTGCCGGATCTATCACGCCGGTGCCGGGTGGCGTTGGTCCGATGACGATCGCATTGCTGCTTGCAAATACCGTTGTGGCAGCTTGCGCCATCAACAATATTGAAGCCCCTGATCTGTTTAAATAGGAAAATTTATACGCGTCTTTTTTGCAAACCTGTTGTTCCTTGTTGCCATTTTGGCGCGGGATTTTGTTTGCGGTGAAGATGATGTGGTGATTATCGGTGTGGAATAGCCCGGCAAATCTTTATTCCGGCACTCATGGCCACAGATAGGCGATTTTTTCCAAAACCGCGTCGCCCATATTTTCCTTTGTCCGGGCGACTTCCTTTCCGCCGAGCGCTTTATAGAACCGGCATCCTATTTCGTTGGCTTCCAGCGCCCAAACAATGCACCCCGCGCCATGTTTGCGAATGGCATCGTCACAGGCATGCTCGAACAGGGTGCGGCCCAGACCGGCACCGTGAAATTCCGGCAGGATATAGCATTCGTAAATCTCGGCTTTGGCGGGCAGGTCCGGTTTGCGGCAACGGCCCCAGGTCGCGTAACCGACCAACACGCCATCATATTCAATCACGCTTATGGGGCTATCAACGGACAAGGCCCAGCGCCACCAGGAATCCAGTCTGATAGCGACCATCCTATCGAGGGTCGGTCCCGGGATGATGCCTGTATAGGCGAAGCGCCATGCAATTTCGCGAACTTCGGCAAGTATTTTCGCGTCAGACCGCTTGCCCCGGCGCACGGATATTGTCGCTGGTTTCATGGCAGACAGTCTAGGGGGCTGACTAGCTGGCCTCCAGGCTTTTTTGCTGGCGCGACGCGCGTTTGCGATCATGAGTATCGAGGATGGCTTTTCTGAGCCGGATCGATTTTGGTGTTACTTCCACCAATTCATCGTCAGAAATAAACGCAAGCGCCTGATCCAGCGACAAAATAATCGGCGGTGACAGGGCCACTGCGTCATCCTTGCCGGAAGCGCGGATATTGGTCAGCTTTTTGGCCTTTAGCGGATTGACCTCAAGATCGTTGCCACGGGTATGTTCGCCGATAATCATACCGGGATAAACCGGCGAGCCGGGTTCGATCATGATCGGGCCGCGATCTTCGAGGTTCCAAAGCGCAAAGGCGACCGATTTGCCGATCGCGTTGGAGATCATGACGCCCGTATGGCGGAACGGTACCGGGCCCAGATAGGGGGCGTAGCGCAGAAACGCGCGGTTCAGTATAGCGGTACCGCGGGTGTCGGTCATTAATTCGCCGTTATAGCCGATCAGGCCACGGGTCGGAGAATGAAAGACCAAACGTGTGCGGCCTGTGCCCGAAGGTGACATGTCCATCAATTCGCTGCGTCGTTCCGATAACTTCTGAACAATTGCACCGGTATATTCTTCGTCCACATCAATGGTGACTTCTTCAATCGGCTCCAGGCTTTCACCGGTTGCTTCATCATCATGAGCTACGATCCGGGGGCGTCCGATACATAATTCAAAGCCTTCGCGGCGCATTGTTTCGATCAAAACCGCAAGCTGCAATTCGCCACGCCCGGCAACTTCATAGGCATCGCCGCCTGGAAGTTGCGTGATCTGCAGTGCGATATTGCCTTCGGCTTCGCGCATCAGCCGATCACGGATAACCCGGCTTTGAACCTTGTCGCCTTCATTGCCGGCTAGAGGGCCGTCGTTGATGCGAAAGGTCATGGTGAGCGTTGGCGGATCAATCGGTTGAGACGGAGCCGGATCGGCATCGGCGCTGGTGCTGATCGTATCGGCGACGGTTGCGACACCAAGTCCGGCAATGGCAACGATATCACCGGCTGAAGCGCTCTCTACAGGCGTGCGCTCAAGGCCGCGAAATGCCAGAACTTTCGATACCCGGCCGCGTTCAACTTCTTTGCCGTCACGTGATTTTACAAACACATTGGCATTGGGGCTGATCGATCCGGACAGGATGCGTCCGGTCAGGATCCGGCCAAGATACGGGTTGGCTTCGAGTGTTGTCGCGAGCAACCGGAACGGGCCTTCTTCAACGACGGGTTCGGGCACATGGTCGATAACTAAATCAAACAGCGCGTTCAGATCGTCTTTGGGACCTTCCGGCTCTTTTGCCATCCAGCCATCTTTGGCTGAACCGTAAAGGATCGGGAAATCCAGTTGCTCTTCACTGGCACCAAGTGCTGCGAACAGATCAAAGGTTGCGTCCACCACATGGGAATGACGTTCGTCCGGCTTATCGATTTTGTTGACAGCGACGATGGGGCGCATGCCCAGTTTGAGTGCCTTGGCAACAACAAACTTGGTTTGCGGCATCGGGCCTTCTGCGGCATCGATCAGAACGACAACGCCGTCTACCATATTGAGAATACGCTCGACCTCGCCGCCAAAATCGGCATGGCCCGGGGTATCAACGATATTGATCCGCACATCCTGCCATTCCACCGAGGTGACCTTGGCAAGAATCGTGATCCCGCGTTCGCGCTCAAGATCGTTGGAATCCATGGCGCGTTCGTCGATCTGCTGATTGTCACGAAAGGTCCCGGATTGCGCCAGAATACGGTCGATCAGAGTGGTTTTGCCATGGTCCACATGGGCAATGATGGCAATGTTGCGGATGTTCATGAGTGTCTACCAATTTTGAAACAGGGGTCTCCCTATCACGATTTGTTGCATTGCAATAGAAATCTTATGGTCACATTTCCTGTTTGATTAACACAGAGGTCGTTAGTTAAGAAAAACGGCGCGAAAGACCTTGCCAATTTAGCTGTTGCTAAAGACAATAGCGAAGCTTCAAATGTGGTCAGGATGGGGATGGGTCAAGGACCCGGAATGAAAGAAACGATGTACTTGTCCCGCCCAATAAATGTCTCCGCTGCTCTGGTCGCCGGGTGTTTATGGCTGGTTTTCGCCACCGGACAAGCTGCGGCGTTGGAGCGCCGGGTCGTGATTGTCAACGATACCAGTTTTGATCTCATTGAGTTTTACGGGTCCAATGTGGGCTCTGATTCCTGGGAAGAAGATATTCTCGGGCAAAATATATTGCCCGCCGGGGCCTCATTCATCGTCAATTTTGACGATGGATCAGGCTATTGCATGTTTGATTTTATGGGCATTTTTGAAGATGGCGATGAGGTCATCAAGCGCCGGGTCAATGTGTGCCGGATCAGGTCTATCCACTTTGCCAGTGATTAGCTCTGCTGCAATCGTGGTTCATGCCGGGCGTTCAGGTGCAGACCGGTATTTGTTCTGTAACGTGCCTTCGTTTATCCAGGAAAACGCCCCGGTTAATCCGCGGCATTCTTGCCCGAATCTGGCTCCTTCATTGCATTCATTGCCGCCGGTTGCGGTTGGCGAGCAATTTCAGCCGCAGGGCATTGAGCTTGATAAAGCCTTCGGCATCCTGTTGATCATATTGTCCGGCATCATCCTCGAAGGTCACGATTTTTTCTGAATAAAGCGAGCGGGCGCTTTCGCGACCCAGAACTGTAATGTTGCCTTTATAAAGCCCGAGGCGCACGTTGCCCTCGACATGTTGCTGGCTAAGGTCGATTGCCGCCTGCAACATCTCGCGCTCGGGCGAGAACCAGAAACCGAAATAGATCAGTTCCGCATAACGCGGCATCAATTCGTCCTTGAGATGGGCAGCGCCCCGATCAAGGGTGATTGACTCAATCGCCCGGTGAGCGGCAAGCAAAATTGTGCCACCGGGGGTTTCATAGACACCGCGGGATTTCATGCCGACAAAGCGATTTTCAACAAGGTCGATCCGGCCAATGCCATTGTCCCGGCCAAGTTCGTTCAGCCGGGTCAGCATATTTGCTGGCGACAATTGTTCGCCGTCAATGGAAACAGGATTGCCTTTCTCAAATCCGATTTCAATCTCGGTTGTTTTGTCGGGAGCCTGTTCCGGCGAAATGGTGCGCTGGAAAACATATTCGGGCGGGGACATCCAGGGATCTTCCAGAACTTTGCCTTCCGACGATGAATGCAGAAGATTTGCGTCTACCGAAAAGGGCGCTTCGCCGCGCTTGTCGGTCGGGACCGGGATATCGTTGGTTTCAGCATAGGCAATGAGATCAGTCCTTGATTTGAAATCCCATTCCCGCCACGGCGCGATGATCTTGATTTCCGGGTCGAGCGCATAACAGGACAATTCAAACCTGACCTGATCGTTGCCCTTGCCGGTGGCGCCATGGGCGACCGCGTCGGCGCCTACCTCGTGGGCGATTTCGATCTGGCGCTTTGCGATCAGCGGGCGGGCAATTGCGGTGCCCAGCAAATAAACGCCTTCATAAAGCGCGTTGGCGCGGAACATCGGGAATACATAATTTTCGACAAAATCCTCCCGGACATCTTCGATGAAAATATCCTTACAGCCCATTTTCTCGGCTTTCGCCCGGGCCGGTTCGATTTCTTCCCCCTGGCCAAGGTCAGCGGTGAAGGTCACCACCTCGCAATCATAGGTGTTTTGCAGCCATTTCAGGATGATCGAGGTATCGAGGCCGCCGGAATAGGCGAGGACAACTTTTTTGACTGACGACATGAAAACGCTTTCTATGATTGACCGGCTAAGAAGGATGGGTGCCCGGCACCACGGTGCCGCAATATAAACGGCTGCGGGTTGACGGCAAGCCTGACTTTCAGGAACTTTACACATTCGCGATCATTTTTGGGAGCAGGAAAGCATATGGGAAAACTGGATTTCTGGTACGAATTTGGATCGACCTATTCCTATTTGACAGCGATGCGGATCGAAACTCTGGCGGCTGAAGCTGGCGTTGACGTGCGGTGGCGACCATTTTTGCTGGGTCCGATTTTTCGGGCTCAGGGGATGGATGATTCCCCGTTCAATATTTATCCGGTCAAAGGCGCGTATATGTGGCGGGATATGGAGCGTCAGGCCGCACGGCTAGGGGTGCCGTTTCGCGCGCCCATTAGTTTTCCACAAAACGGGCTGTTGGCGGCGCGCGTTGCTATATCGTGCGGTGATGCGGATTGGGTCCGCGCCTTCTCAAAAGGCGTTTATCAGGCAGAATTTGTCGATTGCCTGTCGATTTCGGATGTTGCTGTTATTTCCAATGTGCTGCAAAAATGCGGACAGGATGCAGACACGGTTCTTGAACAAGCTTCAAGTGATCAGGTCAAAAGCAGTCTTCGGGCTGTGACCGATGAGGCGAGCGCTGCGGGGATATTTGGCGCACCAAGTTTTACAACCAAAGATGGCGAATTATTCTGGGGGAATGACAGGCTAAAAGAAGCGCTGGAATGGGCGCAGAAAATTGCCTAATCGTCTTCGTCGTTGCCACTAATATGGAAGGCACTACCAGCTGAATTTCCAGCGACCACCCAATAGGCGAGACCACCAGCCAGGCCGGTGGCGGATATCACCAGAAGCGCTCTGTTGCCATTGATAATTTGTCGAAACGCGTCGCCGAGGTCCTGACTGATTTCCCGAAACAGGCCCTGCTCGCTGATCCAGACAAATTCGATCACGATTTCCCTGAAAATTGGCAGTTCGAACAAGGTCCAGCTGCCAAGTGCTGTCAGAGCGCCGACAATGGCGTAAAAAATCCAGGACCGGAGGCGGAACAATTCGGCAAAGACAATGATGATTGCGGAAGGGGCAATGGCGATAAATCCAAAAACGGCCCCTAACGGAATTCCAACAAACAGAGCTTCCAATAATGAAATCCCACTGGCGACTGATACTGCGAGGGCGGCGGAGAAAGTCGTGCCCGCTGTGACTGCTGCCAAAAAATAGCCAAAGGATATCAGGAATAACCGGGCGATAATGCGGACGATCATTTGGCTGCAGTGCGCTCTTTGACGGATAGACGTTCGCTTGCAGATTTAAGCTGGCCGCAGGCGGCCATGATATCGCGTCCGCGCGGGGTGCGGACCGGGCTGGCATATCCGGCCCGGTTGACGATATCGGAGAATTTTTCGATTTGGTCCCAATCGGAACATTCATAATCGGTGCCGGGCCAGGGGTTAAACGGGATCAGGTTGATTTTGGCCGGGATGCCCTTCAACAGTCTGACCAGTTCGCGGGCATCGCTTGCGGAATCATTGATCCCTTTCAGCATGACATATTCAAAGGTAATGCGTCTGGCGTTCGAGACGCCCGGATAGTTCCGGCAGGCTTCGAGTAATTCGGCTATCGGGAACTTGCGGTTGATCGGCACCAATTCGTCGCGCAGATCATCACGGACCGCGTGCAGCGAAATTGCCAGCATGGTGCCAGCTTCTTCGCCCCAGCGCGAAATCTCAGGAACCACCCCAGACGTTGATAACGTGATCCGTCGCCTAGAATGGCTCAGACCTTCGTTATCGTTGGCGATGGCCATAGCGTCCCGCACGGCATCAAAGTTATAAAGCGGTTCGCCCATCCCCATCAGGACGATATTTGTGATTTTACGCTCGCTATCGGGGAGGTTTTCCTTCTGGGCGGCTTCCGCACCCGGCCAGTCGCCAAGCTCATCACGCGCCAGCATTATCTGTCCGGCAATTTCGCCGGGTGTCAGATTGCGCACTAAGCGCTGGGTTCCGGTATGGCAAAAAGTGCAGGACAACGTGCAGCCGATCTGGCTTGAGATACATAACGTGCCACGGTTTTCTTCCGGGATATAGACGGTCTCGATTTCAGACGAGCGGGCGACGCCGTTTGAAGGTACGCGGAGCAGCCATTTGCGGGTGCCGTCGCTGGATTTCTGGCCGGTGACAATTTCTGGCCGGTCAAGGGTGAAATGTTGCGATAGTTCAGCACGCAGATCTTTCGGCACATTCTCCATCAAATCGAAATCGCGGATACCGTGGCCGTATACCCAGCGCCAAATCTGGCTGCTGCGCATCCGAAGCTGGCGTTCCGGGATACCAATGTCTTTCAACAGATCCTGCAACCCGGTGCGGGACTGGCCGACCAGAGATGGGCGCACGTGCTGCGTGCTGGCATGATTTATTGAAGCAAGTTCGGTCACATTGTTACAGTCATAATTAAAGACAGACCCATCATATCACATGAGGGGCGGGTAGCAGATTTGGAATTAAGCCGTTAATGCAGGATCAACTACAAGCGCTGTTCAGGCGTGCCAAGGCGGCCGTAATGCCGGACAGAGAATAGGTGTCGGTGGTAACAGTGCCGCGTGAAGATGTACCGCGCACAATCATCGTTGATCCGCGCCGCATGGCATCGATCAAGCGGGTTTGTTCAGCGACATCCTCGATCCAGGCTTTGTCGCCGCGGGTGAATAGCGTGAAGGTATCCGACCCGATCTGGACCGTTGTTTTGCTATCTTCCTGATATGGGTAGCCGGTTACAACCGAAACCTGATTGGGGATATTGTCGGAGGGACGCCGGGTTACATAAAAATAGACCGGATCACGGCTGACATTTTTTGGTTCCATGTCTTTTGGCTGGGAGACCACAAAACAGGTCTTATTATTGTCAACGGTTGCTGAAAATGCCGCCCAGTCGCGGTCTTGCCCTACGGGCTGAATATTTTGGGCCTGTGCTGTACTGATCGTCATTAAAATGGCGACTGAGAATGACAGCTTTCTGATCACGTTGTTCAGCACTCGATTTCTCCAGATATTTTCCCGAACCCGGGCCGATAACTTTGCCTGGGTCTATTGTAGTTTGAATTATTAACACCGCGTTAACTGGCAGGCCAAAGGTTCATCAGACTTAGGCCTCTGCGCCGGTATATGCCAGCGCGGATTGGGGTGCAACCTGAAGACAAATGACGGCGAGAATTTGACGTTAGGACCTGATCTTTTTTTCCGCTATTGATTTCTATTGACGGGTAACCCTGATGGGGGGATTTGTCTATGGATGAAATTATAGCGGAATAAAGGGACGCGGGCATGAAAGCAGTATTGTGTAAATCGTATGGGCCACCCGAAAGCCTCGTGGTGGAAGAGATATCCGATCCTGTTGTGGGAAAAGGCGAAATCCTCACCGAAGTTACAGCGGCTTCACTGAATTTTTTCGATACCCTGATTATCCAGGGTAAATACCAGGTCAAACCACCATTGCCGTTTTCGCCGGGCGCTGAATATGCCGGGCGCGTTGTGGAAGTTGGCGAAGGCGTAAGCGGTTTCGCTCCCGGTGATCGGGTTATGTCTTATGCCGGACATGGGGCGTGCCGGGAAAAGATAGTTGCTGATGCGGCGAGGCATGTACCTATCCCGGACGGTGTTTCAGACGAAGTGGCATCCGGGTTGATTGTCACCTACGGCACATCGATCCATGGCCTCCGGGACCGGGCCAATCTGCAGCCCGGCGAAACCCTTGCGGTGTTGGGGGCGTCTGGTGGCGTCGGGGTCTCTGCCATCGAGATCGGCAAAGCCATGGGGGCGCGGGTGATTGCATGCGCCTCTTCAGATGAAAAACTTGGCTTTTGCAAAGAGCATGGGGCCGATGAAGGCATCAATTATTCCAAACACGATCTGAAAGACGCCCTGAAAGCTGCGACCGACGGCAAGGGTGCTGATGTCATTTATGACCCGGTCGGGGGCGATTTTTCCGAAGCCGCGCTCAGGGCAACCGCATGGGGCGGGCGGTTTCTGGTAATAGGGTTTGCCACCGGAGATATCCCGCGCATCCCGCTCAATCTGACCCTGCTCAAAGGCTGCTCGGTGATGGGGGTCTTCTGGGGGTCCTTTATCGCCCGCGACCCGGCCGGGTATCAGGCCAATAACAGGCAAATCCTTGATTGGGTTCTGGAGGGGAAATTAAAGCCCCATGTCCACGGGGTTTATTCGCTGGATAAAACCAGTGACGCAATTGGCGCCATTGCCCGGCGCGAAGTGATGGGGAAACTTGTCGTCAAGCCCTGATGCTTCAGGCGGCGGAATTCTGATCCGGGGTCATTTCTTCTTCACCATCCAGTGCCTGGCGGGCTTTGAGGCGGTGTTCGGGCAATATGCTATTACGCACAAGGGCGATTGCTGTGGCGACAACGGCGGCATCGTCGGTAAAGCCGAGGCCCAGAATAATATCCGGGATCAGGTCTGCCGGCATGATAAAGTAGGCCAAAGCGGCCAACAGGGTGCCACGCACCCGGAACGGGGTGTTTTTGTCAAAGGCGCAATAATAGGCAGCAATGGCATCTTCGGAAAACGGAATCCAGCGAGCATAACGGGCAATCTTGGCCCAAAACCCCTTTTGGACCCGGGTTTCGTTGCGGGCCATCACCTGCGGCAGATTGCTGTCGGCCAATACCTGGTCGGCATTTTCCTGCAATTCCTTATCTCCCCGCGTCGGGCCCTTCATTCCGTACCCTTTATCTTGTTCATCAAATTCACAGATTTACAGATGGGGCTTTATGGTGCCTCGCGCAAGTTTTCCTGTTTGCCGAATGCGCGTAAGTTGCCTTCTTTGCGCAATCAGGTATGACCGCATCAGAAGCGAATTACAGGGAAAGCAGGAGATAAACATGGAACTTGGATCAAGCCTTTCAGCAATTGTCACAGGCGGGGCGTCCGGCCTTGGCGAAGCTACAGCACGCAATCTGACGGAAGCTGGCGTCAGAGTATCGATTTTTGACATGCAGGAAGATCGCGGTGAAGCTTTGGCGGCTGAAATCGGCGTCAATTTCTGCAAATGCGATGTGACCGATGAAGCCAGCGTTGACGCGGCCCTTGAAAAGGCGCGCGCCGCCAACGGTCAGGAACGTATCCTGATAAATTGCGCCGGCATCGCCTTCGCCCAGAAAACGGCCAGCCGTAAACGAGATTCAGATGTGATCATGCCCCATGACCTGGCTGCATTCACCAAAGTCATTCATGTCAACCTGATCGGCACATTCCATATGGCGTCAAAATGTTCGGCTGGTATGATGAGCACGGACCCGATCACCGAAGATGGCGGGCGCGGTGTTATCGTCTCAACCGCATCGGTAGCGGCTGTCGAAGGGCAGATTGGTCAGGCAGCATATGCCGCGTCAAAAGGCGGTGTTGCGGCGCTGACCATGCCGATGGCGCGTGATCTCTCTCGGGAAGGCATCCGCGTTATGGCGATCCTGCCGGGGCTTTTCTATACCCCAATGTTCGACACCCTGCCGAAAGACGTGCAAGACGCGCTCGGTGCCAGCGTGCCGTTCCCGTCACGCCTTGGCAAACCGGCTGAATATGCCACTCTTGTTCGCCATATTTGCGAAAACGATATGCTGAACGGCGAGACTATCCGTCTCGATGGCGCGCTCAGAATGGCTCCACGCTAGGGCTCAGTCTGCCAATTGATCCATTTTTCGGGCGAGGTTGATATCTTTCATGGTCAGCCCGCCCGCGTCATGGGTGGCAAGCGTTACATCAACCTTTGAATAGACATTGAACCATTCCGGATGATGGTCCATTTTTTCGGCTTCAAGCGCGATCCGGGTCATCCATCCGAAGGCTGCGTTAAAGTCAGCGAATCTGTAGGATTTGGAAATGGCGTCACGACCGTCGGTTTCGGACCAGCCTTCAAGGGCTGCAAGCGCTTCGCGGCGCTTGTCTCCGGTTAGTTTGTCGGCCATGATTTTGTCCTTTCTTCATCAGATTTCCTGATCCATAAAATCAGGCTGGAGGTTTGCGCACAAATGAAAACCGGAATCCTGTTTGTCTGTCTCGGGAATATCTGCCGCTCGCCGCAAGCTGAAGGGGTTATGCGCCATCTGGTTGAAGTCAAAGGGCTGGGGGATCGGTTCGAGATCGATTCAGCCGGCACCGGCAATTGGCATGTGGGCAATGCGCCAGACCAGCGGGCAGTTGAGACTGCACGCAACAACGGCGTTGATATATCCGGCCTGAAGGCGCGACAGGTCCGTGCGGAAGATTTCGAAAAATTTGATTACGTGTTCGCGATGGACCGGGACAATCTGGCGGATATGGAACAAATGGCCTCAGGGGCGGGTTTGTCTCCCCATTTGTTTCTGGAATTTGCCGGAACCAATGATCTTCAGGATGTGCCGGATCCCTATTTTGGCGGTACGGGTTTTGCGGACGTTTACCGGCTAATTGAAGCCGGATGTTCTGGAATTTTGAAGCATATTCAAAAAGAGAGCAAAACCTGATCAGACTTGCGTCAGGTCGAACCGTTGCTCCACCACATACGGGCCGCCGCCGCGCGAGGGCCGGGCCGAAAAAATGGCAAAGCTGTCGATGGGGAACAGTTTGCTCGTAAAATCTCCATTGTTAGCGAGCCATCCGGCGATCGCTGTGCTCGATATGCCATTGACCCTGGCGAGGGTAATGTGGGGCGTGAATTTACGGGTTTCCGGAGCACACCCAGCGCGTTGTGCCAATTTTTCGATTGAATTTTGCAATACGTCCAGTTGCGGGTTTGCCTTGATGCGGGCGAATATCGCGCGGGGCTTTGTGCCGCCAAAGGCATCCAGCCCGTCAATGGCCAGTGATAAAACTGGTTTGTGAAGGGCGCTAAAAAGCGTTCCGATATCGCTTGCCAGACCGGCGTCGATTTCGCCGAAGAAACGCAAGGTGACATGATAATCAGTCGGTTCTATCCAGCGAGCCTTTTTCAAACCGCTACGTATCAGTGCTAGGCGATCTGAAATCTCAGACGGTATTTCCAATCCGGCAAACAGGCGCGGCATCGCGGATCACGGACAGGAATTGGCGTGGAGGTTGTGAATGTCATCAACTGCCAGGCCTGGTTGTTCAATTTTGGAAAACATCATTTTCTTGCCTACTTCCCCAAAAGCAATCGCTTAAAGCTTTGCTTCAATTTCTGCAATCAGCAACTCGACGCTTGGCACCATGCGTTCCACGATTCTGGCAACCCCGTCCGCTGAAGGGTGGATGCCGTCCATCTGGTTTAAATCAGCACTACCGGCAACGCCATCCAGGAAAAACGGATAGAGAAGAATTTCGTACTTTGCCGCCATATCCGGGTAGATCGGATCAAACTTCGCCGCATAAATTTCTCCCATATTCAGCGGGGCTCGCATGCCCGCTATCAGGATCGCCATATTTCGGGTTTTGAGCCGGGTCAGAATTTCGTCCAGGGCGGCGCGGGTAATTTCCGGGTCAATGCCGCGCAAGGCGTCGTTGGCGCCAAGTTCGACAATAATGCCGTCAGCAGGTTCGTTTAAAGTCCAGTCAAGCCGCGACAATCCGCTGGTTGCGGTATCGCCTGAAACCCCGGCATTGATGATCGATACGTCGTGCCCCCGGGCGCGCAATGCAGCTTCAAGTTGAGATGGGAAGGCATCAGCCTGTGGTAACCCAAAACCGGCTGACAGGCTGTCGCCATAAGCGATGATCCGGAGTGTCTCACTTGCCTGAGCTGCAGGAATAGTGAGGCCCGCCCACAGCATCAGGGCGATAACAAAAAGGTTGCGTGCCCGCATCTGGAAAATGGGTATAGTTTGCCTATCTATTATCAATGATCTGATGGGTCCGCGCGCAAGACGGAGTTTGGGGCGGGGTTTGTGTAAGGATGTCACTTGTTGAATTCCAATAATGTAATCGACCTGAAAAACGTGTCCCTGACGCTTGGCAGCGGTGCACGTCAGGTTGAAATATTGCGTGGTCTTGATCTACAGGTCAAATCGGGCGAAGCCGTGGCGCTGATCGGCCCGAGCGGGTCTGGTAAATCCACGCTGCTCTCTGTTACTGGAGGACTGGAGCGGCCCGATCAGGGCCAGGTGATGATTGCCGGGCATGATATCACGTCGCTGAATGAAGATCAGTTGGCATTGTTCAGGCGCGACAATGTCGGCATTGTGTTTCAGTCATTTCATCTTATTCCCAATATGACGGCGTTGGAAAATGTTGCTGTGCCGCTGGAATTTGCCGGGCGGGTAGACGCCTTTGCCCGCGCCGCAGATATGCTTGCCCGCGTCGGTCTTGGAGACCGGACCGGGCATTATCCAACCGAATTGTCCGGCGGTGAGCAGCAACGGGTGGCGCTATCGCGGGCGCTCGCGATTGAACCGCATCTTCTGCTTGCCGACGAGCCGACTGGCAATCTGGATGCGGCCACGGGGGCGGATATTGTGGAGCTTATTTTTGAGCTTCGTGAAGAGCATGATACCAGTCTGGTTCTGGTGACCCATGATCCAACATTGGCGGCGCGGTGCGACCGGGTATTCGCTCTCGAAGATGGCCGGGCTGTATTACAAAAGAAAACCAAAACCCCTCGGCGGCAACCGGTCAAAGCCTCATGATCGCGAATATGAGTTTGGCATTGCGGTTGGCGGGGCGAGAATTGCGCGGCGGACTTCGCGGTTTCATTGTGTTTTTGGCCTGTCTCTCGCTCGGCGTCGGGGCAATCGCCGGAGTTGGATCGGTATCCCGCGCCCTTCTGGATGGGCTTGGCCAACAGGGACAGGTTATCCTTGGCGGCGATATGTCTTTGTCGCTTATTCACCGCACGGCCAACGAAGCAGAGCGCCGCTGGCTGGAAAACGAGGGCGATATATCCGAGATTGCAACGCTTCGCGCCATGGTGCGAATGGGTGACGATCAGGCGCTGGCCGAGATCAAGGCGGTGGATCATGCCTATCCGCTTTATGGCGCGGTGACGTTGGCTCAAGGGGGCCGCCTTGAAGATGCCGTCTCGACCAAAGACGGCGTTTTCGGTATCGTGGTTGAAGACGTTCTGCTTGGCCGCCTTCAGCTTGAAGCGGGAGATATTGTCCGGATCGGCGATGCGGAATTTGAAATCCGTGACCAGATTTCCGGCGAGCCTGACAAACTATCTTCGGGTCTGATATTTGGTCCCCGGGTGATGATGAGTGTTGCAGGCTTAAATGCCACGGGGTTGGTACGGCCGGGCAGTCTGGTGCGTTGGTTTTACCGGATCAGATTGGCTGGCGACGGATTGCAGCCCGGTCGTCTGGAAAATTTTGAACAGGCGGTGACAACCGCACTGCCCGATGCCGGGTGGCAAATCCGCAACCGGCTGAATGCATCGCCGCGGGTCGCTACCGCGATTGAACGGTTCACCCGGATTTTGACATTGGTCGGGCTTACCGCCCTGATCGTTGGTGGGGTTGGGGTTGCCAACGCGGTCCATGCCCATCTCAACGGCAAGCGCAACGTTATCGCTACCCTGAAATGTCTGGGGGCGCCGGGGCGGCAGATTTTTCTGATTTATTTTTTCCAGATCATGATATTGGCTGCCGCCGGAACCGTGATCGGTCTGCTATTGGGGACCGTCATTCAGCTTGTCGCAGCGAGCGTATTGGACGGGGTGTTGCCGTTTGCCGGGCGGATATTGCCTTACCCCGAGCCGCTCATGTTGGCCGCACTATACGGCATGCTGGTGGCGGTGGCGTTTTCGCTCTGGCCGCTTGGCCGTGCACAGGATGTGTCGGTTGCCAGCCTAATCCGGGATCAGGTTGAGGATGTACGCCGCTGGCCGCGCATTGGGTATATTCTCGCGGCGATCACCATGATTGGCATCATCGCGGCGCTCGCAATATTCACATCATCCAACAGCAATATAGCCCTGACATTCGTGGTGGCGTCCGGTGTTGTTTTGTTCGTATTGCGATTGGTGGCGCTGGCGATCATGGCAATTGCCCGCAGGTTGCCGTCTCTCGGATCGCCGGAAATGCGGCTTGCGGTCGCCAATATCCACAGGCCCGGATCACTCACCGGCACTGTTGTTCTATCTCTTGGTCTTGGCCTGACATTGCTGGTTTCGCTTGCCCTGATCGATGGCAATCTGACCCGGCAATTGACCGGGCAGATTCCGGACAAGGCGCCGAATTTTTTCTTTGTCGATGTACAGCGGAGCGAAGCCGCGCAGTTTGGTGATTTGATTTCTGAAATCGCCCCCGGAGCCGAATATCGAACGGTTCCGATGCTGCGGGGCCGGATTGTGTCTCTCAATAATGTTGCCACGGCTGATATCAACGCGCCACCGGACAAGCGCTGGGCCTTATCTGGCGACCGGGGCATCACCTATTCAAGTGTGCTCCCTGAAAGTTCCGAACTTGCTGAGGGAGATTGGTGGGATGAAAATTATTCAGGGCCGCCGCTGGTCTCGTTTGAATCCGAATTGGCGGAGGCCTTTGGTCTCTCGATCGGTGATCCGATTGTGGTCAATGTCATGGGCCGTGAAATAACGGCGCAGATTGCAAATCTCCGCGTGGTCAGATGGGGTAGCCTGACGATCAATTTTGTCATGGTGTTTTCGCCAAACACTTTTGCGGGTGCGCCGCACATGAATTTGGCGACGCTTGAACTTGAAGAAGACGGCGCTGAAATTGCCAGTCGTGAAATCGAAGTGATGCGCGATGTGGGAGCGGCGTTTCCTCATGTGACCGTGATCCGCGTCAAGGAAGCGATGGAAGCCGCCAACGCGCTGCTGTCCCAGATCATGTGGGGGATCAGGGCGGTCAGCAGTGTGACCCTGATTGCCAGTATTCTGGTTCTGGGCGGTGCGCTTGCCGCCGGACATCGCCACCGCTTGTATGATGCTGTCGTGCTGAAAACTTTCGGTGCCACCCGAAACCGATTGCTGGCGGCATTTGGACTGGAATTTTTGATCCTGGGTCTGGTCACGGCTGTTCTGGCGCTGATCGGCGGCAGCATCGCGGC
The DNA here is from genome assembly GCA_021775875.1 of Hyphomicrobiales bacterium. Classification (GTDB taxonomy): domain Bacteria; phylum Pseudomonadota; class Alphaproteobacteria; order Rhizobiales; family NORP267; genus NORP267. The sequence continues at coordinate 86,473 of JAJFHA010000015.1, forward strand.
GGAATTTGTCCTGACCCAACTGATGGACGGGGATTATGAGTTTATCCCGCTGGTGGCCGGAATGGCGGTTCTGGGTGCGGTTGGTTTCACGGTTATTCTGGGTCTCGTGGGCACGTGGCGCATTCTGGGTGAAAAACCCGCCCGGGTTCTGCGTGATCTATAGGTCATTCCGGGTTAGGATATTTCCGACCTTGTGAAGGGAGGGAATTTTTATGTTCATTTTTTTACGCACCATAGTTTTACCTGTTGTTTCGGTGTTGATGATCTTCTCCGGAACTGTTTTGGCCAACGCTCAAAGCAACGCAGATGCTTGCATAGACTATGTTGACGACGAGCTTCATTTGCGGACCGGGAATAAAAACACCCCTCTGGTGCAGGTCGTGGAATATATAGCGGTGATGGGTGACCGTGATCTCCGCAATTCCAGCGGCACCCGGTTGACAGATTACAGAGCCATCCTACAGCAGGACCGGGCCAATCTGCATAATTCGGGAATTGCCGACCGATTTGATGACTTTGTCGAGGATTTTGATGATTATTTTACAACCCTGGACCGTCGCAAGCTGCTCTCAACCGCACAATATTACTTTGATTGCTGGATGTCGCCAGAAACGATCTCCAGTATGCAGAGTGATATAGTTTCGGGAAAAGTGGCCGGATTAGTAAGGGTCATCGTGTTTCGTCAGGCGCATGGGGGTCTGGGGATAACAATTTCACTGGTTGGATGATCAAGCTTATATTTACCGATCTTTCGCTGGAACCCTTGCCTGAAACCGGTTTCACACCCATATTAGGCTTGTTGGAACTGGATTGTGATCCGGGGCCAGATGAATTTTGTGTGGCTGGTCGCCAATAGACTGGCGCAAATCAAGGGGAATTGAAAATGGCTGAATTTGAACGTCAATATGGCCGCACTGGCTCTATGGCGCAAACCGGAGAGATTGATGAGGGCCTGCGCTCTTATATGCTCCGGGTTTACAATTATATGGCGATTGGCCTTGGTATTACCGGCTTTGCTGCTGTTGGTGCCTATATGATGGCCGTGGTTAGCACCGCTGCCGGGCCTCAGCTAACCGATTTTGGTGTGATGCTCTATACCAGCCCGCTTCGCTGGGTTGTGATGTTGGCACCATTGGGTATGGTATTCCTGTTGAGTGCGCGCATCCATAAGATGAGTGTATCAGCAGCGCAACTGACCTTTTGGGTTTTTGCTGGTCTGATGGGGGTATCCCTGTCATCGATCTTCCTAGTCTATACCCACACGTCCATCGGCCATGTGTTTTTCGTCACCGCTGCTTCGTTCGGGGCGCTCAGCCTGTTCGGTTATACCACCAAGCGGGATATTTCAGGGTGGGGATCGTTCCTGTTCATGGGGCTGATCGGCATTATCATCGCCTCGGTGGTAAATATATTCATCGGCTCAAGCGCCATGCAATTTGCCATATCGGTGATCGGTGTATTGGTTTTTGCGGGCCTTACGGCTTACGACACCCAGCAGATCAAGGAAATGTATTACGCACAGGATGATGGCACCGTTACCGGTCGCAAAGCGATTATGGGTGCGTTGCGGTTGTATCTTGATTTCATCAACCTGTTCATCATGCTGCTGAGCCTGTTTGGCAATCGCAATTAGGTTTTGCCAACATAACAAATTCAAAACCCCGGTCCTTGGATTGTCATTGGCCGGGGTTTTTATTTGTCTCGGGTTTTGATCTCAGCTTTTGACGAGCTTAAGGCGGCGGTCAAGCACCTTCATGACCTGGACCAGATCATGTCCGCGCCGGAGAATTTGGCCGGCGGATGTACTGACGCTGAAAGCACCCTGGCGACGTGCGAGTTTGGGGTTCTTTTCGATCCGGTAAAGCGGGACTTCGCTGGCGTGGCGAAAAATAGAGAAAATTGCCCGGTCAGTATGGTGGTCGATGGCGTAATCCCGCCATTCCCCTTCGGCGACTTTTCTCCCATACAGAGATAAGATCTGGTTCAATTCGATGCGGTTGAAAGAAAGCGGCATCGTGGACTTAGCCTTTTGGGTGCTCCGGCCATTTTTTTGCGCCGTCGCACCACGGCTTATTGATATGGGTTCACTCTCACTCATGGCGCCTCCTCCCGGTTGGTTTGATTTTCATCATGAAATGCGAGGATTGCAACAAAAGATTGCTGGTTCGCCTGAATCAGACCTTTGTATTATCACATTTTTGTCGCATTTCCGTCGCGGACCAGCCGCAAACAATGGCGATAGTTCAATCGTTGCCTCTTGGCCCGGTTCTCGTCTGGTTTCGGTTTTCGCAGCCCCCCAGCCCCCCGAGACCCATTTTTGGGAATCGGGCCAAACTTCAAAAAATTGTTCAGTTGCGTAAAGCGTAACCTCGAGGCCAGATTTATCCGGCCTTTTTTTGTTTTGCTTTTCCCATGGGGTTGAATCCACAGCCCTATTACCGATATTCCTGGTCAAGAGTCCCTATGGTCCGCTGAGTTGGAATGGTGAAGAGGTAATTATGAGCAAGGCAAATGAAACGGCGACGACGAATGACGGTGATAATCATGCCTTTCAGGCTGACACCGCAAAATTGCTGCACCTGCTGATCCATTCGGTTTATTCCGACAAGGATATTTTCCTGCGTGAGCTGGTCTCCAATGCGGCGGATGCCTGCGACAAGCTTCGCTATCAGGCGATCGCCAAGCCGGACCTTTTGGCAGGCGATACTGATCTCAAGGTTATTGTTACCCTCGACAAAGAAAACAAGCGGATCAGCGTTGCTGATAACGGCATCGGCATGGGCAAGGCAGAACTTGTTGCCAATCTGGGTACAATTGCGCGTTCAGGCACGCGCGCCTTTGTTGACAAGCTGAAGGAGGCCAATGACGGCAATAACCTGATCGGGCAATTTGGTGTCGGGTTTTATTCGGCCTTCATGGTAGCCGACCAGATTGAAGTTTTCAGTGTGGCGGCAGGCAGTAAATCAGCCTGGTGCTGGCAATCCGATGGTGAACAATCTTTCACCGTTTCTCCGGTCAAGAAAAGCGACGCCCATTGGCGCGCGCGGGGCACCGAAATTAATCTCCATATCTCGCAAGATGGCGCTGATTATCTGGACGTCAACCGGATGCGGGCGATCATGGAAACCTATTCCAGCCATATCGCGGTTCCGGTTTTTCTGGTCGAAATCAAAGATGGTGAAACGGGCGAGCCGATGCAGGTTGGTGACGCCACCGCGATTTGGATGCGGCCAAAAAAAGATATCAAGGACACCGAATACAAAGATTTTTACGGCCAGGTTTCAGGCCAGTATGAAGACCCTCTTGCGACAATCCATTACCGGGCCGAGGGGCGTCAGGAATATTCAGTGCTGGCATTTTTGCCCGCCAGCCAGCCGTTTGATCTGTTTGACCCAGCCCGCAAAAGCCGGTTGAAGCTTTATGTGCGGCGCGTGTTTATCACCGATGAAGCTGATATCCTGCCTTCCTATTTGCGGTTCGTGCGCGGTATTATTGATTCTGAAGACCTGCCGCTGAATATCAATCGGGAGATGCTCCAGCAAAATCCGCTATTGGCTGCGATTGGTACAGGTGTCGCCAAGCGGGTTTTGAAAGAAATTGGGGATATTGCAAAAAACGATTCCGAAAAATTTGAAACCTTCTGGGATGCATTCGGGCCGGTGCTCAAGGAAGGGCTTTATGAAGACCTGGCCAAACGGGACGAATTGTTCGAGCTAACCCGGTTTAAGACCAGCTCATCGAAGGACAAGTGGCGGTCGCTCAAAGATTATGTCGCTGACATGAAAGACAAGCAGGCGGCGATTTATTATATGACCGGGACAGATGCGGCGCGGTTGGAAAACAGCCCGCAGCTTGAAGGGTACCGGGCACGCGGGATCGAAGTGTTGCTGCTGTCCGATCCCGTCGACAGCTTTTGGGTGGTGACCGCGCTTGGATTTGACGGCAAGCCGTTTAAATCTGTGACGCAAGGGGGAGAAGACCTTGATGAGATTGAGGCCGTTGAAGACAAAACGGATGCTGATAAAAGTGCCCCGGAACTGGCAAAGCTCCTGACCCGGTTCAAGGAAATCCTTGGCGATGTTGTGGTCGCCGTTAACAAATCAACCCGGCTGACGGATAGTGTTTCATGCCTGGTGGCGCCAGCCGAGGGGCCGGATCGGTCGCTTGAAAAAATTCTGGCAAGGCAATCCGGCGAGGACGTGGATAGCGCACCGGTTTTGGAAATCAATCCAACGCATCCGCTGATCCTGGAACTTGCCGAAAAAATCGGCCAGGCAGACGGCATTGCGCCAGAGCTTGCTGAAGACATGGCCTGGCTTTTGTTTGATCAGGCGCGTATTGCGGATGGGGAAGCGCCGCATGATCCGGCAGCGTTCAGCCAGCGGTTCAGCCGTCGTATTGCGGAAAATTTAAAGTCGTAAGAACCGGGTCTACCAATTGTCCAAAATCGCCGCGCCGATGATCGGACCGGCCGGACCTGATTGAAGCAGGACCGCGCAGCCTTCGTGACCGCGGCTCATAATTTCGGCTTTTGGCAGGGTAAAAACCGCCTGGTCGCCGTTCCATGTGCCAACCGGCGTCATTTCCCGCACAACATTGGTGTAGGTGATCGTATGCCCGGCATTCTCACCTCTGGCGACCGGAACCTCGATCTGATTTTCAAACAATAGAAGCCACACGGTACCGCTTTGGTAGTTTCCACCCGCCGCAGCGCTTGCCACATTGATGATGATGTTGTTGTCGGTGCTTTCCATATCAACGGAGACATTGTGAGCTTCCATGCTGGATTTGGTGATAGCAACTTTGTCGTCAATGACCTTTTGATCATAGCCTGGCGCAGCGGCAATCCCGTTAATGACGACCTGAGGGGTATAGATCATCCGGTCTCCGCGGATGGACGCGTAATCGCGCTGGCGCCGGGAATTGGCCGGGCTGGCCAGTGTATCTGTCCAGCCAAGATAATCCCAATAATCGACGGGCATGGAGAGGGCAAGAATCTCTTGATGGCCGGCATATTCGGCAAGCAATTCGTCAGCGGGTGGGCAGGAAGAACAGCCCTGACTGGTGAAAAGTTCAATAACCGTTGTTGCCGAACGGGCCTGACTGGGAGCTGGTGTCAGGGCAATAATTGCAGCTGCAAAAAAGAGCAGAAAAATAGAAAGAAAACGAATTTTGATCATGATTATTGATTGCAAATGATTGTAGCGCCAAGAACGGACATTGTTATCCGGGTCCAAGGCTACGTGTAGTTGAAATCAATTGCCAGTAACGAACCGGTGACGTGACCGACATTGCGGATGGTCACGTCACCAGAGTCCTGATCCTAATCCATTCGTCCAAATTTTAATTCTAAGCGGACAAATTATTGAGGACGAATTGCAGAATACCGCCGCTCTTGTAATAATCCAACTCATCCAGAGTATCGATCCGACACAATAAGCCGATCATTTTGCTTTTGCCGTCGGTATAGGTGATTTTGGCGCTCAACTTCGCCCGTGGTTTGAGTTTGTCCAGTCCCAGAATGGTGACCTGTTCATCGCCTTTTAATTTGAGTTTGGTCCAGGATTGGCCGTCTTCAAATACAAGCGGCAAGACGCCCATTCCGATCAGGTTTGAGCGATGGATGCGCTCGAATGATTCTGTAATAACAGCCTTGACGCCAAGCAGGTAGGTGCCTTTTGCGGCCCAGTCGCGGCTTGACCCGGAGCCATATTCCTTGCCGGCAAAAATCACCAAGGGTGTATTTTGCTTTTTATATTGCATAGCCGCATCGTAAATAGGCATCTGCTTGGCGGAGGGGTAATGGACGGTCACACCGCCCTCAACACCCGGCACCATCTGGTTCTTGATGCGGATATTGGCGAAAGTGCCGCGCATCATCACTTCATGGTTGCCGCGTCTGGAGCCATAGGAATTGAATTCCGCTTGCGGCACTTTTTTAGCAGTCAGATATTTGCCGGCCGGGCTATTTTTCTGGATCGCACCGGCTGGTGAAATATGGTCGGTGGTGATTGAATCAAGGAACAGGCCGAGGATATTGGCATTTTCAATTTTGTCATCATTTGCTTCATCCTGCCCACCTTCAAAATAGGGCGGGTGCTGCACATAGGTGGATTTTGCGTCCCAGCTATAGGTCAGGCTTTTCTCGGTCTTGATCTTGCGCCATTGGGCGTCGCCCTTGAAGACATCGCCATACCGGTCGCGGAACATGGCCCGGGTGACCGATTTGCGGGCAACATCTGCAATCTCCTTATTTGAAGGCCAGATGTCCTTCAGATAAACCGGATTGCCCTTCTTGTCGGTGCCAAGCGGGTCTTTGGTCAGGTCAATGTTCAGGGTGCCGGCCAGAGCGTAGGCCACAACGAGGGGCGGGGAGGCCAGGAAGTTTGCGCGGATATCCTGGCTGATGCGGCCTTCAAAGTTACGGTTTCCGGAGAGAACCGAGCACGCAACCAGATCGTTTTTGTTGATTGCCTTTGAAATTTCTTCAGGCAGCGGCCCCGAATTGCCGATACAGGTGGTGCAACCGTAACCGACCAGATCGAAACCCAGTTTGTTGAGATCTTTTTGCAAACCGGCCCGGACCAGATAATCCGTCACAACCTTGCTGCCGGGGGCGAGCGAGGTTTTGACCCACGGCTTCACGGTCAATCCGCGCGCCACAGCGTTGCGGGCGACAAGGCCAGCACCAAGCATCACAGACGGGTTGGACGTATTGGTACAGGATGTGATGGCGGCGATCACAACGTCGCCATCGCCGAGATCAAAATTGGCATCCTTGATCTTGTGGCGTTTTGCAGGTCCGGCTTTTTTGAATTCCTGTTTGAGCATTTTGCCAAATGCTACATCAGCGCCGGCTAGATCGAGACGATCTTGTGGGCGTTTGGGTCCGGAAATGCTCGGAATTACCTCCGACATATCCAGCTCAAGCGAACTGGTGAAAATCGGATCGGGCGTTGATCTGGTGCGATACATGCCCTGGGCTTTGGCGTATTTTTCAACCAGGTCGATACGTGCGGATTTTCGGTTGGTCGATTTGAGGTAATTCACAGTGTCGCTGTCGATCGGAAAAAAGCCGCAGGTGGCACCATATTCCGGGGCCATGTTGGCCAGAGTTGCCTGATCTTCCAATGTGAGATGATCGAGGCCGGGACCAAAAAATTCAACGAATTTACCGACCACGCCTTCGGCTCGCAGCATTTCAACAACCTTGAGAACAAGGTCGGTGGCCGTAACACCTTCGCGAATTTTACCGGTCAGCTTGAACCCGATCACTTCGGGGATCAGCATGGAAATTGGTTGCCCGAGCATGGCGGCTTCGGCTTCGATGCCGCCAACGCCCCAGCCTAATACAGACAGACCGTTGATCATGGTGGTGTGGCTGTCGGTGCCCACAAGCGAATCCGGGTATGCGGTCTCGACCGTTTTGCCGTCGCGGCGTTCCTTTTTGGTCCACACGGTTTGCGCCAGATATTCCAGATTGACCTGATGGCAGATGCCGGTTCCGGGTGGCACGACGCGGAAATTATCAAAGGCCTCGCCGCCCCAGCGCAAAAATTCATAACGCTCGCCGTTGCGCTCATATTCGCGCCCGACATTGGCCTTGAAAGCTTTGGAATTGCCAAAAAAGTCCACCATCACGGAATGGTCGATCACAAGATCAACCGGAGAAAGCGGGTTGATTTTCTTTGGGTTCCCACCGCGTTTTTCCATGGCCGTGCGCATGGCGGCCAGATCAACGACAGCTGGAACGCCGGTGAAATCCTGCATCAGAACCCGCGCTGGCCGGAATGCAATTTCCCGGGTGGATTTGCGCCGGGTCAGCCATTTCGCCATAGCGCGGATATCGTCAGCGGTGACCGAGCGGCCATCTTCGTTGCGTAGTAGATTTTCGAGCAGTACTTTTAAAGAAAATGGCAGACGCGAAATGCCTTCAAGGCCGTTTTTCTCAGCCGCCTTCAGGCTGAAATATTCGTAGACCTTGTTGCCGACTTTCAGGTTTTTGCGGGATTTGAATGTATTTGGATGTTGGGATGCAGTCACAGGATCAGGTTCCTTGTTCGCCGATTTTTCTTGCCGCCGGGAACGTGTCGCAACGTGTAAATTGTACGACATGCCGGGCGCAATTGCGTTAGCCCCTTAAAGGCGCGATAACACGAACTCATGTATGGAACCCTGTTAACCAGCCAGCCGGGCAAAGTCGAGACCTGCTTATGATTTTTGGAGAAATTTCCGCAGCTTTTGTCGCCCAACCGGTGCTGCGGGAACAATTTTAATGCAGCTATTGCTTCACGATCTTGCTGTGGCCCGCGGCGAGCGGGTTCTGGTCCGTGACCTGAACCTCTCTGTCAGCGCGGGCAGTTCACTTTTGCTTGAAGGGGCGAATGGCAGCGGCAAGACCAGCCTGTTGCGGGTGATTGCCGGGCTGTTGCGTCCCTGGCAGGGCGAAGTGGTGCTGGAAGGAAGTAAAGACGAAGACGCGTCTGTAGCCGAACAATCTCATTTTTTTGGCCATGCCGATGGCGTCAAAGGCAATCTGACGATTGTCGAAAATTTGCGGTTCTGGCAAAATTATATCGGCGATGGCGTGGTCGATGATGATCCGCTTGACGTTTTCGGACTTGGCGAACTTTGTGATGTGCCGGCGCATTTTTTGTCCGCCGGTCAGAAACGTAAACTCGGACTTTTGCGCCTCCTGGCTGCACGGCGTCCGGTCTGGTTGCTGGATGAACCAAACGTATCGCTTGATGGGGATGCTTGCGATATTTTAGCCGGATTGATGAAACGGCATGTGGCTGAGGGGGGCATTCTGGTCGTCGCCAGCCATGTGGATGTGGGCATTTCGTTTGACCAAACCCGTCAGTTGGGGCGCGCAGCATGACCGCATTTCGTGCCCTCCTTTACCGGGATATTTTACTGGCGTTGCGGCTTGGTGGTGGCGTGACCCTTGCGATCGGTTTCTTTCTGCTGGTGATTGCGGTTTTCACATTTGGCATTGGACCGGACTTGCCGTTGCTGGCACGGATCGCGCCGGGGATGTTGTGGGCGGCGATGCTTTTAAGTGCATTATTGACCCTGGACCGGTTGATGCAGGCAGACTTCGAAGACGGGTCGCTCGATATTATGGCCGGAGCCACGCTGAATCTGGAATTGGGGTTTGCAGCCAAAGCACTTGCGCATTGGCTGACCACCGGTGTGCCGTTAAGTCTGGCGGCACCGTTGTTAGGCTTCCTGGTCAATCTTGATCCGGGTGCCATTATCCCCCTTGTCGCGACTATGCTGGTCGGGACAATCGCGATCAGTTTCACCGGTATGATCGGCGCGGCACTTACTGTTGCGTTGCGGCGCGGCGGGTTGTTGACGGCCATTCTGGTTTTGCCGCTTTATGTGCCGGTACTGATATTCGGGGTTAGCGCAGTGCAGGCGGCGCTTGGGGGGCCGACATCATTCACGTCGCCATTTTTGCTGTTGTGTGCAATTTCTCTAGCCAGTCTGGTACTCGGCCCGGTGGCCTCGGCCGCCGCGATCCGCACATCGTGGCAATGATAAAAAATAGTGACCGGGGGTAGCATTTATGAGATTTGGTCGCATTGCAAAGCGGAACCAGGGAGCCTAGATAACGGGAATGATCAAGCTCGCCAATCCAAGTAATTTTTTGGCTTTCGCCAATAAGATTATGCCCTGGTTGATTGCAGCCAGTGTGGCAATTGTCGCCTATGGTTTGTATCTGGCACTTTATGTGTCGCCGCCTGATTATCAGCAGGGCGAAACCGTGCGGATCATGTTCTTGCACGTGCCGTTCGCCTGGGGGGCAATGGCGGGGTACACGCTGATTGCACTATCCGCCCTCGGCACTCTTGTATGGCGGCATCCGCTGGCTGATGTGGCGGCGCGCGCCGCCGCGCCAATCGGGGCGGCGTTTACGTTTGTGGCGCTGGCGACCGGTTCAATCTGGGGCAAACCGATGTGGGGCACCTGGTGGGTTTGGGATGCTCGTCTAACCTCGTTTCTTTTGCTGTTTTTTCTCTATCTTGGTCTGATTTCCCTGTGGCAAACGATTGAAGAACCATCTCGCGCAGCGCGTAGCGCTGCCATATTGGCGCTGGTCGGATTCATAAATATCCCGGTGATCAAGTTTTCGGTTGATTGGTGGAATACACTTCACCAGCCAGCCAGTGTCATCCGGGTTGGTGGCTCGGCCATCCATAATGATATTCTGGTGCCGTTACTGGTGATGGCGCTGGGGGCGACGTTGGTGTTTATCACATTGCATGTAGCAGCGATGCGGAACGAAATTCTCCGGAGGCGGATCAGAACCTTGATCCGGAGTCAGGTTGAAGGCGGGGTAGAGGTATGACCCATCTGCAATATGTAACGTCGGCCTATCTGATTGCAGCTTTGGTCGTGATCCTTCTGATTGTGCGAATAGCATTCGATTATCGTGGCCAGAAGCGCAAACTTGCCGATCTTGAAGCACGTGGTGTGCGTCGGCGCTCGGGGCAGTCGTGAGCGATACGCGGCCTGAAAAAAATACAACCGGGTTTCGGCCCGGATTGATGATTTTGCCGCTTGCGATTTTCGCAATTCTGGCGATCATTCTTTATTTCAGGCTGTTTGGATCTGACCCGTCGCAAATTCCGTCCGCTTTGATTAACAAACAAGCACCTGAATTTTCGCTTCCGGCAATTTCCGGTCTTGTCGGACCAGATAATTCTGCGGTGCCTGGATTTTCAAGCGCAGACCTTGCGGGTGGTGAGGTGAGCATTGTCAATGTCTGGGCGTCGTGGTGTGTGCCGTGTCGGGATGAACACCCACTTCTGACATCTCTGGGGCAGGATTTCGGGATCACAATTTACGGGATCAATTACAAAGACAGCCCTGAAAATGCGCGGCAATTTCTTACCCAACTGGGCAACCCTTACCGGGCCATTGGGACAGACCGTGATGGGCGTGCGTCCATTGACTGGGGGCTTTATGGGGTGCCGGAATCCTTCATCGTGACCGGCGATGGGGTGATCGCCTACAAACATGTGGGTCCATTGACGGCGGACATTATCAATTCGATCATTCTTCCCGAGATTGAAAAAGCCCGCCATTAATTGCCTATTTTAGCGCCGTGGAGGGGTATAAAATTAACCCTTTGTTAACCATGAATTGTGCATGATAACTTTTGGTTAACTATACCGATTTTCCGGTTTTAACTAAAACTAGCAGCAATAAAACAAGCAGCAATCATGTCCGTTATTCTCAATCCAGCCCTCGTCGCGGCCCGCGCCTATGTGCGCCCGACCCCGCTTCCTGCAAAGGGCGGGTTTGTGATTGATCCCGATGCTTCGCCAGCGCGCCAGCGCGGGGTAGAGGCTTCAAACCGTAGAACAGCGCCAGCGATTGAAATAAGCCTGAGTCCTGAAGCACTTGATCTGTTGGCCAAGGCCCGCGCGAATGTGCGCGATGGCGGAAGCACGCAAACGCGAAGTGCGACCAATAGTGATGCAGTTAAAGTCAACAGCAGGGGGTTGAGTTTCGACGATTTCGTCGCGGCGCAAAAACCTCCGCCAGTCTCTACTTACCCAGTGCCTGGGTCGGTGCCTGATTCCTTATCAGATCGGGCTCATCTCCGGCCCGGCAGTCAATTGGATATTACGCTCTGAATTATCCAAATTTCTGGTGCTGGCTAGCGTCTGGATCTTGTCCCTGCCGATTTGCTCCGGTCTGAGAATTGCTGATAGCACCATCACGACCATGGGCATCCGTACCGTTGTTCCCATCGCCCTTGCTTGAAATTATCGCTTTTAACGCTCGCATAAATGCTTCGCGTGTTTCGATAGGAATTGCGGCAAGGATACGTGTGTCTGCGCGTGCTGCATTTGGTTTGTATTCATCAAAAATCGATTGCCCCTCAGGAGACAGGCGAATGGCATAGGCACGCTGGTCTGCTTCGGTGCGACGACGCGACAAAAGCCCTTTTTTTAACATTCTGCGTACAATGTCAGCCAGAGTGGAGCGATCTATGCCGGTTACATCCACAAGATCAGTTTGTGATAGATCCAAATGGCGTCCAACTACTGACAAAACCGCGAATTGACGCGAAGTTAACCCGCTATTGCCGACTTCATCGGCGAATATTTCGGTCGCTAACTGCCCCACCTTGTGCAAAAGATGAATAGAAGATTCGTTGAGAGGATCATCATCCTGAATATCAGATAAAGTCATGATTATACTCGCTGCCTCGGTATTTTTTATCCGGCAACGGTTGGAAAAATTCTGGAAAATGCTGACCGTCATCGGAATTCGTATCCATACTGTGGCTCAGTATGCTGAGAAAACCTATTCACAATGGAACTCGGGAGATCACAATTTAGTTAGAATTTTTGTCCTCATATTGAACATGCATAGTAATCATATGAATATGGCATATATTCCTGTAGTAAAAAATCAACGCTTATATGAATAAATTTATACAATTAATTAGTATGTTGACATATTATTTTTTCAGATCCGGAAGTTGATATTTACTGAGTAAAGGTGTTTGTGCAATGGCAAATAATATTGTCAGGGGCAAGATGCCAAACACTTTATAATTGACCCAAAGGTCAGTTGAAAAATTGCGCCAGACAAATTCGTTCCCGATTGCCATTGCAATAAAGAACAGAATCCAGTGCAGGGTCAATCGGCGCCAGCCTTCATCGGTCAGGTTGAAAGCTGCTGCGAACAGCATTTTCAGTGGGTTTCGACCAAACATGAGCCCGCCGCCCAGAAGCCCGGCGAACAACAGATTGACGATGGTTGGTTTGAGCTTGATGAAGGTTTCATCCTGCAGCCAGACGGTAAGCCCACCAAAGATGAAAATGATAATTGCCGTGAAAAGCGGCATTGGCGCGATCCGACGCACGAGATACCAACTGACCGTAAGGGAAACGGCGGTTGTTGCCATGAAAACAGATGTGGCAGCAAAAATACCCTGGAAATAATAAACCGCGAAGAAGATTAACAACGGTCCGAATTCAACCATGAATTTCAGGCCCGGCTGCATTTCGCGGGCATCATTTTTGTCGTTCATTGAGGTTCCTCATCAAGCCCGGCAATGGCTTCAGCAAATTGCACGGCGTCAAATGGCTGCAAATCATCAAGGGTTTCGCCAATGCCGATGGCGTGAACAGGGAGTTTGTATTTTGCCGCGATTGCAACAAGGATGCCGCCGCGCGCGGTGCCATCCAGTTTCGTCATGACGAGACCCGAGACATGGGCGACGTTTTTGAAAATCTCGACTTGTTGCAAAGCATTCTGGCCGGTGGTGGCGTCCAGAGTGAGGAGTACATCGTGGGGGGCACTCTCATCCTGCTTGCCGATGACGCGGACCAGTTTTTCCAGTTCGGCCATCAGGTCGGTCTGGTTCTGCAATCTGCCAGCGGTATCGATCATCAGGATATCGATATTCTGGTCCCGGGCGGCGGTGATGGCATCATAGGCGAGGCCCGACGAATCCGCGCCCTCGTTGCCGGATATTACTGGTGCACCAACACGTTCGCCCCAGATTTTGAGCTGGGCGATGGCAGCGGCGCGGAAGGTATCGCCTGCTGCCAGCATGACGCTCTTGCCTTCGTCGCGAAACTTGGCGGCCAATTTGCCGATGGTGGTGGTCTTGCCGGTGCCATTGACGCCAACCACAAGGATGATGTGAGGTTTGTGGGCGCCGGAAATTTCCAGTGGTTGGGCCACGGGCGCGAGCACTTTTGCAACCTCGGCGCTTAAAATCTCGCGCACTTCCCGGTCTGTGACTTCCTTGTCATGGCGGTCTTTTGCCAGCGCCTCGGTGATGTTCATGGCCGTTTCGACGCCAAGGTCGGCCTGAATCAAGACATCTTCGAGGTCCTGCAATGTGTCTTCGTCGAGCTTGCGCTTGGTGAAGACCGAAGTGATATTTTCCTTGAGCTGGTTCGAAGACCGCGACAGGCCGGATTTCAGTCGGGCGAACCAACCCTTTTTTTCCGGCAGCTCTTCCGGTTCCGGCTCTGGTGCCGGGGTTGGCGCAGGCTCTGAAGCAGCTGGCACGGGCGTGCTCTCGACCAAGGGAGCTGGATCAGGTTCCTGCACCGGCTTTGGCGTGGGTGGAGGGGCCGGCGCTTCAATCTTCGGCTCTTCAACCTTGGGAACTTCAACCTCTGTTTCCTTGACCTTTGGCTTATCCACTTTCGGTTTTTTTGCCTTGGGTTTTGCGGCTTTTGGTTTGGTCGGCGAAGGCGTTTTAGTTGTTGGCTTTTTCGCTGTGGGCTTGGCTGCGGGTGTTTCAATTACCTCAACCGGGGTTGCTGGAACAGATTTGGAGACGGGCGCTTTCGTCGCTTTTTTCTTAGGTGCCACTTTTGGTTTGGCAGGAGCCTTGGTCTTTGCCTTAGCTGATACCTTTGGTTTAGCGGGGGCTTTTGCTTTTGGCTTCGGAGTTGCCTTTTTCTTTTCCTGCTTGGGCGCGGTCTCTTTAACTGCAATTTCAGGAGCTGTTGCGTCCGGCGTCTCGGGCTGTTCCTCTTTGCCGCGCAAGCGATTGAACATGCGGCCGAGAAAACCTTTGGGTTTTTCTTCAACCATCAGATGCGAATTCCCTGCAAGGCGCCGTCAATGCCGGATCGAATCTCAACCGGGATGATAGCTCCGGGGAGGGCGCCATGGTCGATTGAAACCGGAGCAAATTCGGGGGTGCGACCCATATCGCCGCGCTCAACCAGCAATCTGGTTCTGGTGCCGGTGAGGCGCTGATTGAGTTTTTGGGTCATCATCTCACCTTCGGCGCGTAATATTTTGGCGCGTGCCTTGATGACTTGGCGTGAAACCTGCGGCATGCGGGCGGCCGGTGTTCCCTGCTTTGGAGAATAGGGAAAAACGTGAAGCCAGGTCAGGCCGCATTCGCGGATAATGGTTCTGGAATTTTCAAACATTTCGTCAGTTTCGGTCGGGAAGCCGGCGATAATATCAGCCCCGAATACCATTTCCGGACGCGCATTTCTGATTTTATCGCAAAAGCGAATGGCGTCTTCGCGGGTATGGCGGCGCTTCATGCGTTTCAAAATCATGTTGTCGCCCGATTGCAGCGACAGATGCAGATGCGGCATCAGGCGTTGTTCGTTGACGATCAGATCGAGCAGGATATCGTCCACCTCGATGGAGTCTATGGAAGAAATCCGCAATCGTGGCAGGTCCGGCACCTGATCAAGAATTGTTTTGACCAGACGGCCAAGGGAAGGTTTCCCCGGCAGGTCCGGGCCATAGGATGTGATATCAACGCCGGTCAGTACAATTTCATTGAAGCCATTTTCGACAAGATGTCTGATCTGGTGAATAGCATCGCCCATGGGCACCGAGCGTGAATTTCCCCGGGCAAACGGGATAATACAAAAAGTGCACCGATGGTCGCAGCCATTCTGGATTTGCACAAAGGCCCGTGCCCGGGCGCTAAACCCGTCGATCAGGTGGGAGGCGGTCTCGGTCACCGACATGATGTCGTTGACCTGGATTTTCTCTTCGGCCTCAAGGCCAAACGCATTTGGCTGGTAACTGGCCGCGTCCAGCTTTTCAGTGTTGCCGAGAACCAGATCAACTTCCGCCATGGCGGCAAAAGTTTCTGGCTCAACCTGGGCAGCGCAGCCGGTCACGATAATCCGCTTGTCCGGATGTTCACGACGGGCTTTGCGGATTGCCTGGCGGGCCTGTCGAACGGCTTCGTTGGTGACAGCGCAAGTGTTGAAGACAATGGTTGATTGTGCGTCCGACGCGGCTAAATGCGCATCTATGATTTTGGATTCGTAAGCGTTTAACCGACAGCCAAAGGTCTGGATATTTTCTTCATTCATCACGCAGATACCGGTCCGCGCATGGCGTCTTCGATGATGCCTTCAAATTCGGTTTCATATGGGCCGGTCATGATGATGTGATCATCTTCGCGCCATTCCATTTCCAGATCGCCGCCCGGGAGAGTGACAATAACCTTGCGTCCGGCCAGTCCCTTGCGGGCGGCTGCAACGGTTACGGCGCAGGCTGCAGTGCCGCAGGCGCTGGTCAGGCCGACGCCGCGCTCCCATGTTCGTAACGTGATCGCGCCGGGGCTGGTAATCTGGGCAAGGCTGATATTCGCGCCTTCGGGAAAGATCGGATGGTGTTCCAGAAGTGGTCCGAACCCTGCGAGATCGTGCGCTTCCACATCGTCGACCCAGAAAATCGCGTGCGGGTTGCCAACATTAACGACGCTCGGGCTATGGACCAGCGGGGCATCGATCGGCCCGACCTGCAATTCAATCGCTCTGGTATCGGCGAATGGTTCGCTCAAGGGGATATCCTGCCATTCAAACCGGGGCCGACCCATATCGACGCGGATTTTGCCGTCGCCAGCAGGGGCACATTGGAGTAACCCGCCATTGGTATCTATGCGGGCGCTGTCGTTACCGGTTTCGGCAAACAACAAGCTGGCGACACAGCGGGTGGCGTTGCCGCAGGATTCAACTTCGCCGCCATCCCGGTTATGGATGCGCATAAACAGATCGGCTTTGGTTGAAGGTTCGAGAATAATGAACTGGTCGCAGCCGATGCCGGTTTCGCGGTTTGAGATGCGGCGAATGTCGTCTTCCGACAGGTTTACAGGCGCAGTTCGGCCATCAACCACGACAAAATCATTGCCGAGGCCGTTCATTTTCACAAAGGGTATGCCAGTTTGCATGCTCATGATCCGGTTATATGGGCAATCGCGCCGGAAACGCCAGCATTTTGCGCATTCTTTCGGTTCAACGTCTCTCGGCCTGGCTTGACTTAAAATCCCAGTGTCATTAGGTTCCCGGCATCCTGAAGACCTTATGTGTCTTGGGGCTGCTATGCACATGGAAGCTATATGAGGCTGACCGGGAGGCATGGGGGTCAACACCCGTCAGCGAGTATTCGCCCACGGGTGTGTTTTGCGTTGGCCTTGAGCAGTTCCTGATCGTTGGATTTCAGAGTGAGCCGAAATCTCGGCTTAGGGATAAGAGATATGTTTGAGAGCCTTTCAGATCGCCTTACAGGCATTTTCGACAAGCTGACCGGTCGCGGTGCGCTTAACGAAGCCGATGTGAATTTGGCACTTCGCGAAGTACGCCGGGCGCTGATTGAAGCTGATGTAGCGCTCGAAGTGGTGCGTGCCTTTGTCGACAAGGTGCGCGAACGGGCGGTTGGCGCGGAAGTTCTGAAATCCGTGACGCCGGGCCAGCAGGTCGTCAAGATCGTCAATGACGCGCTTGTCGATATGCTTGGGTCTGATGCCGAACCGATTGATCTGAAAGCCAGTGCGCCGGTCGGGATCATGATGGTCGGGCTGCAAGGTTCCGGTAAAACCACCACATCGGCAAAAATCGCGCTTCGGCTCCAGGAAAAAGAAAAGCGCAAGGTTCTGATGGCGTCACTCGATGTGCGCCGTCCGGCAGCGCAGGAACAGTTGCGCGTCCTTGGCGAGCAGACCGGGGTGACGACGCTGCCGGTTGTTGAGGGACAGATGCCGGTCCAGATCGCGAAGCGGGCCCATGAAGCGGCAAAGCTTGGCGGCTATGACGTTGTCATTCTCGATACGGCGGGTCGGCTCCATGTGGACGAACCGCTGATGCTTGAGATGGCCGAGATCAAGGCCGCGACCAGCCCGCATGAAATTCTTTTGGTTGCCGATGCCCTGACCGGGCAGGACGCGGTTAATGTGGCACGTTCGTTTGATGAACGCGTCGGGGTTACCGGCATTGTGCTGACCCGGGTTGAAGGTGACGGGCGCGGTGGTGCGGCGCTCTCGATGCGTGCCGTTACCGGCAAGCCGATCAAGCTGGTGGGTGTCGGCGAGAAAATGGACGCCCTTGAAGAGTTTCACCCGGAACGGATAGCCAATCGTATTCTCGGCATGGGCGATGTGGTCAGCCTTGTTGAAAAGGCAGCCGAGACGCTTGATGCCGACAAGGCGGAAAAAATTGCCGCCAAAATGAAGAAGGGGATGTTTGATCTGGATGATCTGGCGGACCAGTTGGTTCAGATGAAAAAGATCGGCGGTATTGGCGGCGTGCTCAACATGTTGCCGGGGGTTGGCAAGATCAAGAAGCAGCTTGATGCGGCAAATCTGGACGAATCCATCATCAAGCGTCAGGGCGCGATCATTTCTTCGATGACGAAAGCTGAACGCAAAACCCCGAAACTGCTCAATGCGAGCCGCAAAAAGCGGGTTGCGGCCGGGTCCGGTACCAGCGTGCAAGAGATCAACAAATTATTGAAAATGCACCGCCAGATGGCCGACATGATGAAGCGCATGGGCAAAGGCAAGGGTGGCCTTGCCGGCATGTTCGGTGGTGGTGGAATGCCTGAAATGCCCGCTGATATGGCGGGGCAAATGCCGCAGGGCCTGCCCGGTGGAATGCCGGGGCAAGGCGCAATGCCTGCAAGATTGCCTGGCCTTGGTGGCGGGATGCCCGGTCTTCCCAAGGGACCGATGGGCCGCAAGAAATAACGAAATTCGAATAACCAACAAACAGACGATAAAAGGAAATTAATCTATGACACTTCGTATCAGACTTGCCCGTGGCGGCACCAAGAAACGCCCGCATTACCGCGTTGTTATTGCGGACAGCCGCAGCCCGCGTGACGGGCGTTTCATCGAGCGCGTTGGCTATCACAACCCGCTCGTCCCCAAAGATCATCCTGAGCGGATCAACCTCAATGTGGAGCGAATCAAATATTGGCTCTCCAAGGGTGCTCAGCCAAGCGATCGGGTGATGCGGTTTCTTGATGATGCCGATATCATGAAGCGGCCAGCGCGTAACAACCCGGAAAAAGCCAAGCCGAAGGCAAAAGCTCTTGAGCGGATTGAAACCAAAAAGCAGGCTGCTGAGGAAGCTGCCGCCGCTGCTGAGGAAGCTGCTGCCGCTCCGGAAGAAGTTGTAGAAGAAGCTCCGGTGGAAGAAACTTCGACTGAAGAAGCTCCAGCGGAAGAAGTTGTGGCTGAAGAGGCACCGGCGGAAGCTGCAGAAGAAGAAAAAGCTGACGGCTGATCTTATCAATCGTGAGGTCCGGGAATGACGAAACAGGCAGGAAGCAAAGTCTGTGTCGGAGTCATTTCCGGGGCGCACGGGGTACGCGGTGAGGTCAAGGTAGCGACCTTCACCGAAACTCCGGACGGGCTAACCGCCTATGGACCATTGCAGGATAAATCCGGAAATCGCACGTTCGACCTTTCTGTTGTTCGGGTGAACGAAAAGCATTTGGTTTGCCGGATCAAGGGCGTTGGTGACCGCGATGTGGCCGGGGCACTTCGGGGTACGGAATTGTACGTAGCGCGTGACCAGATGCCGGAGCTCGAAGACGGGGTCTGGTATTATTCTGATCTTGAGGGGCTTGCGGTCCATGACCCGGATGGCACCATTGTCGGCAATGTTTTGGCTGTCCAGAATTATGGCGCCGGGGACCTTCTGGAGATTGATATGTCGGGAGCTAAATCCAGTGTGCTGATACTTTTCAGCGAGGAAAATGTGCCTGACATTGATATCACCAATGGGTTGGTCCGGTTGGCTATCCCTATCAAGGAATTGACCGGTGACTGATTTTCCCTGGCAGGCGCGGGTTCTAACCCTTTTCCCGGATATGTTTCCGGGTCCTCTGGGTGTCAGCCTGGCTGGTCGGGCGCTGGAAAATAACATCTGGGCTCTGGCCGCACGCGATATCAGGAATTTTGCTACCGATAAACATCGCTCTGTAGACGATACGCCAGCAGGTGGCGGGCCGGGCATGGTGATGCGGGCGGATATTGTGGCAGCGGCGATTGATGAAGCTGCGGCTGAATTGCCTGACGTGCCGCTGGTCTATCTTACCCCCCGGGGTGCGACATTGACACAGAGCAGGGTGCAAGACTTTGCCAAAGGTGCCGGTATGATTTTGCTGTGCGGGCGGTTTGAAGGGCTTGATGAGCGGGTGATTGAAGCGCGTAATGTGGAAGAAATTTCCATTGGCGATTATGTGCTTGCCGGCGGTGAAGTGGCGGCGATGGTGTTGCTGGAAGCGATTATTCGCTTGTTGCCGGGGGTTATGGGGAGCGGGCAATCTGGACTTGAAGAGAGTTTTGAGACCGGATTGCTGGAGTATCCACATTATACCAGACCCCGGGAATTTGAAGGAATTGGCATCCCGGAGGTGCTGACAAGTGGCGATCATGGCAAGGTATCTGCGTGGCGTCAGGCAATGGCCGAACAGGTGACAAAGGAGCGCAGGCCCGACCTTTGGGCGGCGCACATCGGGCGTAAAAGTGACGGAGACGACAATTAGGACCGGGGCACAATCATTTTACTGGATTTTCCGGTAATTTTTTCATGCTCCGGGAATCGACAAAGGAACAAAACTCGCGTAGTGAATGCGCCAGATTTCGTTCATGCACGGACTGAAGGCAATCGCGCCGGGCGCGCGACGTGAAATCCTGTGCAAAGATAAAGTAGATAAGGTAGTTGATGACATGAATATCATCCAGGAAATTGAACAAGAACACGCGGCCGAACTCGCTGCAAAACGTGCGATCCCGGAATTCCGGCCTGGCGACACCCTAAAGGTGAATGTGCGGGTGACAGAGGGTGAACGCACCCGTATCCAGGCCTATCAAGGGGTTTGTATTGCGCGCTCAGGCGCTGGCATCCACGAGAGCTTCACGGTCCGCAAGATTTCGTTCAATGAAGGCGTTGAGCGGGTCTTCCCGGTTTATGGCCCGATGATTGAATCAATCGAAGTTATGCGGAAAGGCAAGGTGCGCCGCGCCAAGCTTTATTATCTGCGCGGTCGCCGCGGCAAGTCTGCCCGGATTGCTGAGCGCCAGGACTATCGCAAACCGGAAGCTGCCAGCAAATCCAAGTGATCTTGCTGACCTGATTTTGATCAGCTTGGGCCGGGCATTCCCGCCCTGGCATAACAATTGGCATTTGCCATAAGGGCGTTTGCCAAGGGGGCTGGGTAAATGGCTGGACCACGTACACTTTACGACAAAATCTGGAGCGACCATCTGGTTCGCGAAGATGAAGACGGCTCCGCGCTGATCTATATTGATCGCCATCTGATCCACGAAGTTACCAGCCCGCAGGCTTTTGAAGGCCTTCGCATGGCTGGACGTAAAGTTCGCTGCCCGGAAAAAACCCTTGCCGTTGTCGATCACAATATCCCGACGCTGGATCGCAGCCAGGGGATTTCCGATCCTGAATCCGCTTTGCAGATCGAAACGCTGGCAAAAAATTGCGCTGATTTCGGTGTCGAATATTTTGATGAATCAGATGAACGCCAAGGCGTCGTTCATGTGATCGGCCCGGAACAGGGATTTACGTTACCTGGAACAACCATCGTTTGTGGCGACAGCCATACCGCGACCCACGGTGCGTTTGGCGCGTTGGCAATGGGCATCGGCACCTCTGAAGTGGAGCATGTGCTGGCGACCCAGACGCTTATCGGCAGAAAAGAAAAAAACATGCGGATCGTCGTCGATGGCGAATTGCCTGACGGCGTTGGCGCCAAGGATATTATCCTGTCGATCATCGGCGAAATCGGTACCGCTGGCGGCACCGGCAAGGTGATCGAATATGCTGGCTCCGCGATCAGATCACTTTCCATGGAAGGCCGCATGACGGTTTGCAATATGTCGATTGAGGGCGGTGCCCGGGCCGGGATGATTGCACCGGATGAGACAACCTACGAGTATTTCAGAGGCCGTCCGCGCGCGCCACAGGGTGCCGAATTTGATTCTGCTGTTGAATATTGGAAAACGCTTTGCACCGATGATGGCGCCGAGTTTGAGAGTGAAATCCGCCTTGATGCTTCCAAATTACCGCCGATTGTGACCTGGGGCACCAGCCCTGAAAATGTGGTTTCGATCCTGGGTCAGGTTCCTGACCCGACAAAAATCGCAGATGAAGCCCGCCGCCGGGCCATGCAACGGGCATTGGCTTATATGGATCTGGCACCTGGCACCAACATGGTCGATGTTGAAATTGACCGCGCCTTTATCGGCTCCTGCACCAACGGGCGGATCGAAGACATGCGTGCGGCGGCCGCAATTGTAGCTGGCAAAAAGGTAAGCGACCGGGTCAACGCGCTCGTCGTACCAGGCTCAGGCCTTGTTAAGGCACAAGCCGAAGCTGAGGGCCTCGACAAGATTTTCACGACGGCCGGATTTGAATGGCGGGAGCCCGGATGTTCCATGTGCCTTGCCATGAATGACGACAAGCTCAAGCCCGGCGAGCGGTGCGCTTCAACCTCGAACCGGAATTTTGAAGGCCGTCAGGGCTATCGCGGACGCACCCATCTGGTGTCACCTGCCATGGCGGCGGCTGCTGCAATTGCCGGGCATTTTGTCGATATCCGGGATTGGAACTAGACAAATACAGGCGGATTGCATGACGGATCAGCGCGAAGGGATAAATAAGGAACGCCAACGCCGGGCGTTGCGCGACCTTGACCGGGTCACGGAGCAATCCGAGACCATCGGGACCAGCCAGTTTTCACGCTCCGCCAACCGCGCCCGCGACCATTTGATGGGTGTCGAGGATAGCGCCTCTGACCCAACTGAAATTTGGGGAAAACGGATCGGGCGGTTGCTGGGGCTGGCCTTTGTAATTGGTTTGGCGGTACATCTTTATCTGAAATATGTGGCTTGAACGGGATAGAAAAAATGGAAAAATTCAAGACCCTTAGCGGCGTCGCAGCGCCCCTCGAGATCATGAATATCGATACCGACATGATCATCCCGAAACAATATCTGAAAACCATTGCCCGGACCGGCCTTGGCAAAGGGTTGTTCTCGGAATTGCGCTACGATGATGACGGCAACGACGTGCCGGATTTTGTGCTCAACCAACCGGCCTACAAGAATGCAAAAATTCTGGTTGCGGGTGATAATTTCGGCTGCGGATCAAGCCGCGAACATGCGCCCTGGGCGTTGAAGGATTTTGGTATCCGCTGCATCATCTCAACGTCGTTTGCGGATATTTTTTACAATAACTGCTTCAAGAATTCGGTGCTGCCTATCCAGCTACCCCAGGAAGATGTCGACAAGTTGATGGATGACGCAAATCGCGGTGCCAACGCCATTGTCTCGATTGATCTGGAAGCCCAGGAAATTCGTGGCCCTGATGGCGGGGTGATTCATTTTGATATCGATCCGTTCCGCAAACATTGCCTGCTGAACGGTCTCGACGATATCGGGCTGACGCTGGAAGAAGCGGACAGCATCGATAGTTTTGAAAAAACGGCCAGCGCGGAACGTCCCTGGCTGTAAACAATAAAATCAATTGAGGTAATAATCTGTGACAACTTTTAATCTGCTTTTGCTTCCCGGTGACGGTATTGGCCCTGAAGTTATGGGTGAAACCCGTCGTCTGATCTCCTGGCTCAACGAGAATGGCGATGACCGGTTCGAGGTGCAGGAAGGCCTTGTTGGCGGCTCTTGCTTTGATGCCCATGGAATATCCATTCAGGATGAGACGGTAGACGCCGCGCAAAAGGCCGACGCCGTTCTGTTTGGTGCCGTTGGCGGACCGAAATGGGATGACGTTGATTATGACGTGCGCCCGGAAGCTGGTCTGTTGCGCTTGCGCAAAGACCTTGAATTATTTGCCAATCTGCGCCCGGCCATTTGCTATCCGGCGCTTGCAGACGCCTCTTCGCTTAAGCGTGAGCTTGTCGAGGGGCTGGATATCCTGATCGTGCGCGAACTCACCGGCGGGGTTTATTTCGGCGAACCGAAAACCATCACTGATATTGGCAACGGCCAGAAACGGGCGATTGATACGCAGGTTTATGATACCTACGAGATCGAGCGGATTTCGCGGGTGGCTTTTGATCTGGCGAAAAAGCGCCGCAACAAAGTGTCCAGCTCTGAAAAACGCAACGTTATGAAATCCGGTGTGCTCTGGAACGAAGTGGTGACGCAGGTCCACGCAAAAGAATTTGCCGACGTCGAACTTGAACATGTGCTGGCGGATAATTGCGGCATGCAGCTGGTGCGCAACCCGAAACAATATGATGTGATTGTCACCGATAATCTGTTTGGCGACATGCTGTCCGATATTGCCGCCATGCTGACCGGGTCGCTTGGTATGCTGCCGTCGGCGTCGCTTGGTGCGGCGGACGCGAAAACCGGAAAACGCAAATCTCTTTATGAACCGGTTCACGGATCAGCGCCGGATATTGCAGGGCAAGGCCTCGCAAACCCGATTGCGATGATCGGGTCGTTTGCGATGGCGCTGCGCTATTCGCTCAACCGGGTTGAACTGGCTGACAGAATCGAAGCGGCAATTGCTTCAGTGCTTGATGATGGGCTACGCACCGCTGACATCATGCAGGACGGCATGCGCCAGGTATCTACCAGTGAAATGGGTGACGCCATTATCGAGGCCCTTGGCACTGAGGGCTGATCACCATGACCGGACCTACGGAATTTGACGCGAATGCCGCTGCCCAACATCTGTTGGATGGCCATCGAGACAAAACCGTCTTCAAGCCGTTTGCCGCTGAATTCGGGATCGACGATCTGGACAAGGCCTATACGGTCCAGGATTTGTTTGTCGCAGGCACGGGTCTGGCAAGAGCCGGGTACAAGATCGGCCTGACATCGAAAAAAATGCAGGCCATGGTCAATATCGACCAGCCGATTGGCGGCGTGGTTTTTGCCGACCGGGTGACGCAGACACCGGCCAAACTTTCGGGTGCCGATTTTGGTCGCCTTGGTCTGGAGTTTGAAATTGCAGTTCGGTTGGGTCGCGATATCAACGCTGGTAATTTGCCGAAAGACCGCGATGGAATTGCGGCATTTGTCGAAGCCGTTGGCCCGGCATTTGAAGTTATCGAAGACCGGAGTGCGGATTATTCCGATCTGGATATTTTCTCGATCCTTGCTGACAATAGCTGGAACTGGGGCGCGGTGCTTGGCGAGATGAAACCGTATGACGGTGATCTCGCAGCGGTGCGCGGCGTGCTCACGATCAACGGCGAAATAGTCGGTGAGGGGGTTGGCGGAGATGTACTCGGCCATCCATTCGAGCCGCTTTTATGGCTGGCACGACATCTGGTGAAACGCGGCGGAGGTTTGAAAGCAGGCGATCTGGTTCTGACCGGTAGCCTGTTGCAATCGCGGTTTCCGAACCCCGGTGATGTCTATGAGTTTGACGTTGAAGAATTGGGTGGTGTGAAGGTGTCGATTACCAGCTAATTCTGCCCGGTCAGGACCGGTGTTACGGAATCAATCTGGAATTAGAATAGTTATAAACTATTGATATAATTGATTTTTATTAGATCAATTCGTATTACTTGAACCAGTGATTGGCTTGGCGGCATCTGGCGTGCCAGGCGTATAGTTCAGGAGAAACCCGATGACACATACTGCTTTGCCTTCCCTGTTTCTGTCAACTGCATTGGTTTGTGTGAGCGCCTTGCCTGCTGTTGCCGAAGATTGCGCGTTCGACTATGAGATTTTTGAATATTCGGTTTCCCACATAGATATGGAAGAATGCCCGGATGTGGCTATGGCCGAAACCGCCTTTTGCCGGGCCAATATTGGTGGTGAGGATATCCACGTCTATTATTTTTCAAATGACGGCGGGCGGTGCCTGCTGAAAGTGGAATCGTACGGCGAGGGTGAATATTCGCTGACTTTCCCGCCGCAGGAGAAAGAAGACCGGTCCGACTAAGCTGATCGCCATCCACTATTTATTGACAAATGCGCGGGCATGGTGTTCCTCACGCCTGTGTTTCCAGTAAGCACATTCAGCAGGAGCCTGTCAGGTCGATGACTAGTACGACAATTACAATTATGACACCGAAACGCACGGTTAAAACCGGCGCGTAAGCCCTGCATTCCCCGCATCTTCTTCCCGGCGGGGGAAGGAGGTGAAACTCAGATCAAACGGGGAGAAAATTGAATTCAGGAGAATAACCATGAGCTACAGGATCGCCGTTGCCGGTGCGACCGGAAATGTGGGACAGGAAATGCTCGCCATTCTGGAAGAGCGCCTATTCCCGGCATCTGAAGTTATCCCGTTGGCATCCAGCCGCTCGGTTGGCCGCGATGTTTCATACGGCGACCGGATTTTGAAATGCAAGGATCTGGCGAATTTCGATTTCACAGGCGTTGATTTATGCCTGATGTCAGCCGGTGGCGATGTCTCCAGGGAATGGTCGCCGAAAATTGCCGCCAAGGGCTGCGTCGTAATCGATAATTCGTCGGCCTTTCGCTACGAAGCGGACGTGCCGCTGGTGGTTCCGGAAGTGAATGCGTCTGACGTTGACGGTTTCGCCCAGCGCAATATTATCGCCAACCCGAATTGCTCGACCGCCCAGCTTGTTGTGGCGCTAAAGCCGCTGCATGACGCCTTCGGGATCAAGCGGGTGGTGGTCTCCACTTATCAATCCGTGTCGGGGGCCGGCAAGGAAGCGATTGATGAATTGTGGAACCAGACCAAGGGTATTTTCGTCACCGATATGCCAACGCCGAAAGTGTTTCCGCGGCAAATTGCATTCAACGTAATCCCGCATATCGATACGTTCATGGAGGACGGCACGACGCGGGAAGAATGGAAAATGGTCGCCGAGACCAAAAAAATTCTTGATCCGAAAATCAAGCTGACTGCGACCTGCGTCCGGGTGCCGGTTTTCGTTGGTCATTCAGAAGCGATCAATATCGAGTTCGAAAAGCCGGTTAATGTTGAAGAAGCGCGAAACGTGTTGCGCGAAGCACCGGGCTGTATGGTGATCGACAAGCATATTGACGGCGGCTATGTAACGCCGATTGAATGCGTTGGTGATTTCGCCACTTTCATTTCCCGGATCAGGGAAGATATCACAGTCGAGAATGGTCTCAATATCTGGGTGGTATCCGACAATCTTCGCAAGGGCGCGGCGTTGAATACGGTGCAGATTGCGGAAACCATGATCAATCGCGGGTTGCTGAAGCCAAAAGCTGCTTAAGAGACTTATTGCAGCAATTGTCTTATCTCAAAGTAAATCTAGCTACCTACCGTATGAAAAATTTTTTGGAATCGTGCTAGATGGGTGGTTATGCCTGAAGAATTGCAAACCCCGAAACTGATCGCTTCTTTTTCCTGGATCTGGAGGCACCCTGTTCTGACTGGATTTGCGGTCATTGTGCCAATCGCATATGCCGCGTTTTCAGCTCTGAAAGATACGTTTGATTTCTATTTTTGGGCACAGACAAACTGGGACTGGATAGTTAATCTTTCAAATTCTCAATATTTTGATTGGGTAGTAGTAGCTAGCCTGTTTCTTTTAATTTTTCTTCTGATTGGAAGGGCAGCTAAGAAAGACCAGTTAGAAGCGCAGAAAATCATTACACGGAACAAAGTTCATGCTGCAGAGCGATTGCAAATTGAATCAATGGCGAATGCACGATTTGATAATCTTACAGTGAGGTTGGCCAAAATTGGTGAGTTGTGGACATTGGATAGGAGATTAGCTGATTTAAGAGAGCAAAGGATGGCACAAGATCGGGCAGGAAAAAAAATTGTTCAAAACCTTCTAGATAGAGCTATGGCACCTGATACCCGTGATATTGCCGGGGCCTTAACAATGGAGATGGGGGATTATAAATTTTTCAGTGAAAAGGCGTTGGATCTAGTTGAGGAGTGTTTGAAGGAATTGGATCCAGGGTGGAGCAGGGAAGTCAAAGTGGATGATTTTCCTCCGCCAGAAACGGATTTAAAACAGATTGAGAAGTGCGGCAGATGGCGTGACGTTTATATTCAACATCAGGCTTATGTTCGGAAGTTGATATTTGACCTAGATAAAGCCATCGAATTGACCCACAGAAAATGCGTAGAAACAAAGAGGGATGCAGAAGCTTTGTTCGAGGGTTAAGTATGAAACGAAAATCAAATTAAATTTGAAAATTTATCCTACGTAAGGGCGCGGCGTTGAATACGGTCCAGATTGCCGAGACCATGATCAATCGCGGGTTGTTGAAACCGAAAGCTGCCTAAAGGAAACGCGACTTAGCGTACTTCCTCCACGATACGCTCTGCACCGTCACCGGTAAGTTTGCCCCATTCCTGCCTGAGCCATGTCATGAATTCGGGATTGTCTAAAGCCCATGCATCAATACCGTCGCGGGTATTGGTCAGATGGTCCACAATGTTGGCTTGGGTGGGACGGACGCCAAACCCGCCTGGAACCGGGTGAGGCAAGGGCTGGTCGAAAATTCGGGCAAGAATATTGTCGCCGACTGGGGTTATGTAATGAGAAGCCTCTGCATGCCATTGCATCATGGTGGAAGCTTCTTCTTCCGGAACAGATTCACTTGTAATGTTGTTTAGGTAGCCAAAATCCAAAAATTCAAATCTGCCTTCACCGTCTCCAAATTCAGCTGTGAGATCGGTCAGAAACCGTTTCATCTCTTCATAAGCTGGCCATGCGCCGGACAGCCGGTAATCCTGGAGACGGTAAATGTGAGCCGGTTGCAGAAAAATTGTAAACCGCACACCTGTCTCATGGAGCTGGCGTGCGGTTTCGCGCAGCCTGTCCAGTCGTTCAAAACGCTCATTCCGAGTGGTGATTTGCACTTGGGTCATGATGTTGAGCATGACAATCGTTGATCGCATGAATAGATCATTCTGGTTGACGGGTATTGGTTCAACTTCTCTTGTTTGCGTAAAGCCATTTATTTTGTTGTCGAGTCTTTCATTCGACAGATATCTTGCCAGATATCTGAAAAGACCTGCTGTGGCATTTTCGGAAAACAGATATCGGACATATCCGGACAGGCGCGATTCTCCTGCGAAAACCGAGAATGGATAATCCGCCATATGCGGTTCCGGGGAATAAAAATAATCGAAATCTAGCCCCCAGATTATATGGCGGACACTCGGAACATTCGCTGCCGCGTAGCGTGCCATTTCTCCCAATTCATACCCGCGCGCGCCGGGCACCGAGGCGTTGTAAACATTGTGTCCTTCCAGAAATGAAATGTCAGGGTTCAGGGTGGCATTGACCCGTGACGAACCGAGAAACAATATTTCCGGCTGCAACTGAGTCAGGTACAATCCCTTGACGACCCGGTTACCTTGTGCGCCAAGGCGATACTGGTGACTATTGAAGCCGCTATCGGGGAGAAGTCGGGTGCCAAACAGGCCGTAAGGGTCGACAATAAGGGACAGGGAAACTTGCAAAAACACAAGCAGGCCGAGTATGGAAAACAGGATTTTTAGGTAGCGGCGCGCCATTTGTTTGAACCCTAGAACTGAAAATACAGAAATTCGGACGTGACCCAGGACAGAACAAGCGCAACAAAAGCCATGCAACCAAACAGCGTTGCCCGCCACCATGTGGGGGTCCATTGCAAACGACGTAATGGTGCGAACGGTATGTCTTCGATTTTCTCATCAACAACCGGCTTGAAGGCCCGGAACAATTGTTGGGTATTTGGTGCCAATGCACAAAAAACAATCAACGCCAGAGAGATAAATATCGTGCGTGATTTATCGATCATGTCGACGGGTGTTTCCACCCCGTTCAATCCAAGCATGCCGGTATAGACATTGACCGCGCCATCGAAGGATTCCGCCCTGAAGGTGACCCAGGCGATGATTATGGCGGCCATTGTTAGCGACCATGCAATGACCCTTGGCATACGAAATGATGTAACCGATTGCCATAGATGAGCGATGACCAGGTAAGCGCCATGCAATGATCCCCAGGCAATGTAGGTCCATCCGGCGCCATGCCAGAGACCGCCAAGGAACATGACAATCATCAAGTTGGCATAACGCCGCCCGGTACCTTTCCGGTTGCCGCCAAGCGGGTAATAAAGATAGTCGCGCAAGAATCGCGAAAGCGTAATATGCCAGCGTCGCCAAAAATCCATAATGGAAACCGCTCGGTAGGGGGACGCAAAATTCATCGGCAGGCGCAACCCGAACATCAGCGCGAGGCCGATGGCCATGTCGCTATACCCGGAAAAATCAAAATAGATCTGCACCGTATATGCCAGTGCAGCCTGCCAGCCGGCAATCAGCCCGATCGGGGTGCCGGTTTCGGCAAGCTCAAACACGCGGGTTGAATAGGTTGCCATCTGATCGGCGATCACGATCTTTTTGCACAGGCCAATTATGAAAATGGTGATCCCGACGGCTAGATCCTGCCAGATGTCGCGGGCTGCTTTCAGCTTTGAGAATTGCGGCACCATTTCGCCGTGATGGACAATCGGCCCGGCGATCAATTGCGGGAAGAAGCTGACAAACAGGCTGTAATTCAGCAAATCCGGCAGGCTGGCTTTGCGCTGGTGGATATCGACGAGGAACGCGATCTGCTGGAACGTAAAGAAGGAAATGGCGAGGGGCAGAATGATATTCTGTAAAGCCAAATCACTACCTGAAACATTATTGATCGTTGAGATGGCAAAATCGAAATATTTGAAAACGCCAATCAGGCTGAGATTGAGAATGATGCCGATGGTCAATACAGCTTTTCTTCGCGCGCCGTCTGTGGATTGAATGAGCCAGGCACCGCCGTAATTTGCCAGGATTGAAGCGATCAGCAGGAGCAGATATGCGGGCCGCCACCAGCCATAGAAAATAAAAGACGCAATGACCAACCAGGTCACTAGGGCGCGGACCGGCATTTTTTCGCGCATCAAATAGAACCCGGCGAGGGTAATTGGCAAGAAAACCAGAATAAAAATTCCGGAAGGAAACAACATCAGTATGGCCCTGTTATAGTTTCTGGGCCTGTATAATCAGTATACTGAATGAAAGAAAGTCGGAATTAAACTATCTTGACGTGATCAACGCCGGATCGGTGTTGGAGCCGCATAACAATATGCCGACGCGTTCGTCTTTTTCGGGCTGGTAGATGCCAGACGTCAGGGCAGCGAGTGCGGCCGCACCGCCGGGTTCGGCGATCAACCGCAACCGGTTCCAGATCATGCCTTGGGCCTTGCGGATTTCGGCATCCGGGACAGTGAGAGATTTGGTGACAAATTCCTGCGCGAGCGGGAACATCAGATCGCCGACGCTGCGAGCACCGAGGGAATCTGCAGCCACGCCTGACACATCGACGTCGACCGGATGACCCGCCACCAAAGCGGCGTTCAGGGCGCAGGAGGTTTCGGGTTCAACCGCGATGACCCGGCAATTGCCGCTATACCAGGCGGCCATGCCGCCGATCAGCCCACCGCCACCAACAGCTACAAAAACCGTGTCCAGATTTTCCACCTGTAACTGCCATTCGCGGGCGACTGTGCCCTGGCCCGCCAAGGTTGAGGGCTGGTCATAGGCGTGAACTGACAAAGCGCCGGAATCCAGTTGGAAGGCTTCGCATGCCTTCAGGGCGTCGGCGTAAAGTGCGCCGCCGATATGGATCGTGGCACCGTAAGATTTGATCAGGTCGGTTTTGGTTTTACCGGTTACTTCGGGGACAAAAATGTTGGCAGGGACACCGCATTGTTTGGCGGCAAAGGCGATTGCCGCGCCGTGATTGCCCCCTGATGCCGCCACCACGCCGATAGCTGGCACATTGCCTGACAGAAGGCTGTTCATGGCCCCGCGGGCTTTGAATGAACCTGAATTCTGGAGCAATTCGAGCTTCAAATTCAGCGGATGATTGATGCCGAAACTATCGGCATCCAGATTGATGACGGGGGTCTTTCGGACCTTGCCTTCGATGCGTCTGGCGGCAGCTTCGATGTCTTCGCGGTTGATGCTCATGATTGATTTGTACCTGAAGTGAATGAAATGTCCGGTGTCAGAACGGCGTCCCGTATATCGGACAAGGAAAGATTATCATTTTCGGCCCCAGCCTTTTTTCTGGCCAGCGAAAACAGGCAAGAAGATGCGCGTTCAAAAGCTGATTTGAGCAGGTCAGGCTGTAACGATCTGTCGCCACCGGCTTTTGTGAAATGTCCCAGCGCCAGGGTGGTAAATAAATCGCCAGTTCCGTGGGGGACAGATGCAAATAATTCATGACTGATACTGATGGCCGCACCATTCTGGATCAAGATATTGGAAATTGTGGTGTCGTTTTTGCCCGGCACCGAGGTTGCGAGCACAACACGGCAATCCAGCGCGTCAGCAGCTTTGTCGGCTTCTTCCGGGCCAGATATGCTCTGCTTTGTTAGCCAGCCAAGTTCGAATGCGTTGGGGCTTAGAACATCTGCAATTGGGACAAGGTGCATGGCCATTGCCATGGCGATTGCTTCATCCACGTAAAGCCCGCCGGGATTATCTCCCATTACGGGATCACACCAATAACAGGCTTTGTTGTTTGCGACTTTAACGCGGGATACAATATCAGCGCAAACCTCAACTTGTTCTGGTGATGTGAGATAGCCTGTCAGGACACCATCAATCTGGCTGAGCCAGTCATTTTCCTCAAAAGCTGCAAATTGTGCTGCTATATCCCCCGGCGCGGTTTCTCGGCCCACCCAATGGGGATGGGCCTTGTGGCTGGACAGCAAAATAGTCGGGATTGTCCACACTTCAACACCAAGCAGGTGCATTACTGCCAGCGTCGCGGAATTGCCCACATAGCCCCGGGCGACCTGACTTGAAATGCAAAGTATGGCCAAGAAAATCGCTCGCTCTCTCAGATTATATTATGCTCGAATAACGGGCGGTTTTCCGGAATCCGGTCATAGGTGAATTTCGACAGGTCGATGGTCTTGTAATCCCCATGGACAATCCGCTCGGCGATGCCGCGCCCGGTGCCAACCGAATGTTGCAGGCCATGGCCGGAAAACCCGGTAGCGAACCAGAAATTTGCCACTTCGTTATGAGGCCCGATGACCGCGTTCTGGTCGAGGCAATGATAATCATAATGCCCGGCCCAGGCGTGTACCGCCTTGATGGCCTCAAAGGCCGGGATGCGATGAGCCAAAGCTGGCCAGACAAATTCTTCGAACTGGGAATGCACAACGTCGAGATCTTCAACGCTCGGGTCGTCTTCTTCAGGCGGCGAATAGCCAGCAATGAACATGCGACCTTCGGGGCGCATCCATACTCTGGACGGATCAGCGATCAGGGGGATGTCCACGTCTGCCCTGCAATCAATGACAAAGACCGTGCGCTTTCTTGGTTCAACTTCAAGATGAATATCGGCCATGGCGGCGAGCTTGCCAGCGTGCGGCCCGGCGGCATCGATCAGCATACCGCAGGAAATTATGTCGCCATCAGCCAACGTGACACTTTCAATGCTGTTGTTAATCCGGGAAATATTCTCGACTTCGCCGTGGATATAATCCACCCCAGCGGCCCGGGCGGCGCGTTTCAGGGTGCCAAGCAGCAGCGCGCCATCAAGCCAGCCTTCACCTTCAAGGCCATAACAGGCGGCTGCGATCCCATCAGTGTTGATGGCTGGGAATCTCTGTTTGATTTCATCAGGTTCGAGGAGCACGATTTTGGCCCCCATACCGGTCTGGACTTTGTGATTAGCTTCAAGTTGTGTCCGGCCCTCTTGGCTGGCCATGATCATGTAGCCGCTTTTTTGAAACCCCAAATCAGCTTCCGGTCCGAAGCGTTTTGGCAGGCCTAAAAAAAACTCCAGACCAAACCGGGATAATTCAATATTTTCCGGAGTCGAAAATTGCTGGCGGATCGCCGATACTGACAAGGTGGAGGAGGCGCGTGTATAGGTGGGATCGCGTTCGACAACGGCGATGGAACCTTTGAAGCCTTCTTCGCGCAGGAAAAACGCAGTTGCTGATCCGAGCAGACCACCGCCGCCGATCAAAATATCATAGGACTTTCCGCTCACTTGTATTCCCTTTCAAAAGACGCGACAAATCCGCCGGGATGGGTGGTCCTGTCGGATATCCAAGGATAGTGTGCCGCTGAATTGAACAAAGTGAAAGTGTGAAATTGATGGCCAGTAATTTTAGGCCCCGGCGTTCCGTTTTGTATATGCCGGGTTCCAACGAGCGGGCGCTGGAAAAGGCCAAGGGATTGGCGGCTGATGCTCTGATCCTCGATCTTGAAGACGCAGTATCTCCGGACCAGAAAGATATTGCCCGGGCGCAGGTTTCAGCTGCGGTTTCAGGTGGTGGCTACGGTACGCGCGAACTTGTGGTTCGGATCAATGATCTGGATTCCCCCTGGGGCCAGGAAGATTTGGCGGCTGCGATTGAAGTGTCTCCGGACGCCATCCTTGTGCCCAAAGTCAGCACCGCGTCCGATATTCAGATTGCGGAAGAGATGATGACCAAAGCC
The DNA here is from genome assembly GCA_021775875.1 of Hyphomicrobiales bacterium. Classification (GTDB taxonomy): domain Bacteria; phylum Pseudomonadota; class Alphaproteobacteria; order Rhizobiales; family NORP267; genus NORP267. Next base: position 120,690 of record JAJFHA010000015.1, read on the forward strand.
GACGCGCCATCATCGATCAAGCTCTGGGTCATGATGGAAACCCCGCTTGCGATGCTCAACGCCAAAGAGATTGCCGCTGAAGCGGCGCGGCTTGGCGGGCGGCTATCCTGCTTTGTCATGGGTACCAACGATCTTGCCAAGGAAACCGGTGCCAGCCTTGGGGGCAATCGGGAGGGCATGCTCGCATGGCTCTCGCTTTCCGTTGCCGCTGCCAAAGCCTACGGGATCGATGTCATCGATGGAGTGTATAACGATTTTCGCGATGAAGCCGGGTTTCGCTTTGAAACTGAGCAGGGCGCGCGGCTTGGTATGGACGGCAAGACCTTGATCCATCCGGGTCAGATCGACATTGCCAATGATGTTTTTTCCCCCGCTCAAGAGCAAATCGAATGGGCGCGCAAAATCATCGCCGCCTTTGAAAATCCTGAAAATGCCGGCAAGGGCGTTATCACGGTGGAAGGGCGGATGGTAGAATTGCTGCACGCCGAAATGGCGAAGCGGACGGTTGCAATTGCCGACGCCATTACCGCCCTGCAATCCTGAGATTTGGCCTGAGATTTGGAGAAATATTTAATGAGCAAGAATAGCCAGGGAAATTTCTTCGAGGATTTTGCTGTCGGGCAGGAAATCCATCATGCGACGCCGCGTACAATCACGAGCGGTGATGTGGCCCTGTATACATCGTTGTTCGGGTCGCGGTTTCCGGTGCAATCGTCGCAAGCCCTGGCGCGGGATATCGGCTATGCCAGCGCCCCGGTCGATGACCTGTTGGTGTTTCACATCATATTTGGCAAGACGGTGCCGGATGTTTCCCTCAACGCCATCGCCAATCTTGGCTATGCCGAATGCCGGTTTCTGGTGCCGGTTGCGTGCGGCGATACGCTGAGCGCCGTTTCAGAAGTGATCGGATTGCGCGAAAATTCGTCCCGCAAAAGCGGCGTCGTTTACGTGCGTTCATCGGGGTTCAATCAGCACGGTGAAAAGGTGCTTGAATATGCCCGCTGGGTGATGATCCGGAAACGGGACGAAGCTAGCCCGGCACCGGAAACCGTGGTTCCGCATCTGGAGAAGCAAGTGAATGCCGACAGTCTCGGGGACGCAATCCCTGTGCTTGATGTGTCCAAATACCCATCCTGGGTGGGCGGATCAGAATTCTTCTGGGACGATTATGAAATCGGCGAACAGATCGACCATGTGGACGCCATGACCGTGGAAGAGGCCGAGCACCAGATCGCGACCCGGCTTTATCAAAATACCGCAAAAGTTCATTTCAACCTTTTCGCACAAAAGGACGACCGCTTCGGGCGGCGGCTGATTTATGGTGGCCACGTTATGTCGCTGGCCCGCGCCTTGTCGTTTAACGGGCTTGGCAACGGCTCCCAGATTATGGCGATCAATGGCGGCCGCCATGTGGCTCCGCTATTTGCCGGTGATACGGTTTTTGCCTGGTCGGAAATTGTCGGCAAAGCCGAATTGCCGGGTCGTGATGATATCGGCGCGCTCCGTGTACGGACATTCGCGACGAGAGATTTGCCGTGCGGCACCTATCCGGGTCCCGTTGAAGGGGGTTACACCGACGGCGTTATTCTTGATCTGGATTATTGGGTTGCGATGATCCGGCGGTCATGATCGTGATGGCGAATTTGGCCCGGCAACGACATACTGACAGGTTTGCGTTTTCGTCTGCGGCTCTGTAGAAGGACTGTTAGCAGGTGCGAAAACATTGCCGAATCGGGAGGCCGAAATATGTCCGGGAAATCTGTTTCAGATAACCGCCCCCTATCGCCCCATCTTCAAATTTACAAACCGATATTCACGATGGTCATGTCCATCATTCACCGCCTCACCGGGGTTGCGCTTTATTTTGGAACCTTGCTGCTTGCCTGGTGGTTGATGGCGGCGGCGACCGGTGCGACGTATTTTGATTTCGTCAACGGGTTTTTTGCCAGTTGGCTCGGTCGTCTCGTGCTGTTTGGCTATACGTGGGCGTTGTTGCACCATATGTTTGGCGGGTTTCGTCATTTCATCTGGGATACCGGGCGCGGGTTCAGCGAAAAGTCGAGGATGGCGCTTTCCAGATGGTCGCTTGCTGGCTCCATTGTGCTGACAATTCTGCTTTGGGTTATCGCCTATTGGGCAAAGGGGAGCATGTGATGAATATGCGCACGCCAGGCAGCCGGGTGGCGGGTCTTGGGTCCGCCAAGGATGGCACCGGCCATTTCTGGCAACAGCGGGTTACGGCGATCGCCAATGTGCCGCTTGTTATCCTGTTTCTTATTTTGGTTATCACACTCGCGGGGGCTTCCCACAACGAAGTTGTCGCGGTTCTCGGGTCGCCGTTTGTGGCGGTGCTGATGTTACTCGGTATTGCCAGCGTCACCTATCATATGTGGCTTGGTATGCAGATTGTGATCGAAGATTATATTCATGGCGAAGCAATGAAATATCTGCTGCTGATCAGCAACGGGTTTTTCTGCTCGCTGGTTGGCTTGAGCGCGGTCTTTGCGCTTCTCAAGATAAATTTTGGGGGCTGATCAATAGTGGCTTACGATATTGTTCATCACAAATTTGACGTTGTTGTCGTTGGCGCTGGTGGCGCCGGATTGCGGGCAACTTTGGGGATGGCGGAACAGGGGTTGAAAACCGCCTGTATCTCAAAAGTTTTCCCGACCCGCTCCCATACCGTTGCGGCACAGGGAGGGATCGCTGCTTCGCTCTCCAACATGGGCGAAGACAGCTGGCAATGGCATATGTACGACACCGTCAAGGGATCAGACTGGCTCGGCGATAATGACGCCATGGAATATATGGCACGCGAAGCACCCAAGGCGGTTTACGAACTGGAACATTACGGGGTGCCGTTTTCGCGTACCGAAGAAGGCAAGATTTATCAGCGGCCATTTGGTGGCCACATGATGAATTTCGGCGATGGCCCACCGGTCCAGCGCACCTGCGCCGCGGCTGACCGGACCGGTCACGCCATGCTGCATACCCTTTATGGCCAGTCGCTTCGGCACAATGCAGAATTTTATATCGAATATTTTGCCATCGACCTGATCATGGACGGCGATACCTGTACCGGTATTCTGGCCTGGAATCTCGATGACGGCACCCTGCATTGCTTCAATGCCAAGATGGTAGTGCTGGCAACCGGGGGTTATGGCCGCTCGTATTTTTCCTGCACGTCCGCCCATACTTGTACTGGCGATGGCAACGGTATGGTTTCCCGCGCCGGGTTACCGCTCCAAGATATGGAATTCGTGCAGTTTCACCCGACCGGAATTTACGGTGCGGGTTGTCTGATTACCGAAGGCGCGCGCGGCGAAGGCGGTTACCTTGTCAATTCCGAAGGCGAACGGTTTATGGAGCGCTATGCGCCTTCCGCCAAGGATTTAGCATCCCGCGATGTGGTATCGCGCTGCATGACTTTGGAAATTCGCGAGGGCCGCGGTGTTGGTCGGAACAAGGATCATATCTTCCTGCATCTGGATCATCTTGATCCAGCGACTTTGGCCGAGCGGTTGCCTGGAATTTCAGAATCAGCGCGGATTTTCTCCGGTGTTGATCTGACCAAGGAGCCGATCCCGATCCTGCCGACGGTGCATTATAATATGGGCGGTATTCCGACCAATTATTGGGGCGAAGCACAAAATCCGACTGCCGAATCCCCGGACCGGGTGGTGCCCGGCTTGATGGCAGTAGGCGAAGCAGCCTGCGCTTCGGTGCATGGGGCCAACCGGCTTGGTTCAAATTCGCTGATCGATCTGGTGGTGTTTGGTCGTGCCGCCGCGATCCGTGCTGGCGAAGTTGTGGACCGCAAATCATCAATACCGCGTGCGGCGAGTGCCACACTCGACAAAATTGTCAACCGGTTCGACAGCCTTCGCTATGCTAATGGCAGTGCGCCAACGGCTGACGTGCGTCTGAAGATGCAGAAAATCATGCAGGAAGATGCCGCCGTATTCCGTACCCAGGAATCATTGGCGCAAGGCTGCAAACGTATCAATGAGACTTGGAAAGACCTGTCCGACCTCAAGGTCACTGACAATTCGTTGGTATGGAATTCAGATCTTGTGGAAACCATGGAACTGGAAAACCTGATGGCCTGCGCCACCACCACGGTGCATGGCGCGGAAGCCCGCAAAGAAAGCCGGGGCGCCCATGCCCGTGAAGATTACAAGGATGGCCCGTTTGCCGGGCGCGACGATAAAAATTGGCGCAAGCACACATTGGCGTCTGTCGGCGAAACCGGAAAAGTGAATCTCACTTATCGCCCGGTTCGCACCGACCTTCTGACCAATGTGGATGAAGGCGGGATCGACCCGAAAAAAATCGCCCCCAAAGCCCGGGTATATTAGAGGTGCTCTCATGGAATTGGGTGTTTTAGAGTTTTTCAAAGGGGCACTATCTGCGGAAAACTGGATAGAGAAGACTGAAAAAAAGCAGATATTACGAGCGCTTCGAACAATTTATTTTTTCCCAGATAATTCCTTGAAATGGTTGGATAGATTAATTGAAACTGATGGGTGGGACGAAGAAGCATTCGCCAATCTGCAATCAATCTATGATGGCACAGCACCAAAAATAGAAGAAGCTATCGTACTATTGACATCGGATTCAGTAGCTACGAACTTGCATATACCTTTAGAAATATTGAAAGAAATTAGAGTAGCGGCATCAATGAAACTAGGAATTCGATCACATTTCACTGCTATGTTTTTTGGAGTAGTGATTTTGAAAGATAGGGAATTAATTTACGATAATGCTGTTAGAGCACGTAAAGAAATTAGCGACTTGAATAAAAAACTATGTGAATTGGATGAGTTGGTTTCCAATGTTGGCTAGACAAGATGATATCGAGATTAAAAGGGGAAATTAGAATCCATGGTTGAACTTTCGCTTCCCCAGAATTCCCGGATCGGAAAAGGTCAGGTCTGGCCAACGCCAGCGGGTGCCGGCAATATCCGCGAAGTGCAGATTTATCGCTGGAATCCCGATGATGGCAAAAACCCCCGGGTTGATACCTATTTCATCGATCTGGATGATTGTGGGCCGATGATTCTGGACGGGCTGATCAAGATCAAGAACGAGATCGATCCTACCCTGACGTTCCGGCGTTCGTGCCGCGAAGGGATTTGTGGGTCCTGCGCCATGAATATCGATGGCACCAATACGCTGGCCTGCACCAAGGGGTTTGATGAGGTGAAGGGGACGGTAAAAATTTATCCGCTGCCGCATCAGCCAGTGGTTAAAGACCTGATCCCGGATTTGACTAATTTTTATGCCCAGCACGCTTCAATTGAACCCTGGTTGCAGACCAAATCTCCCGAGCCGCAAACCGAATGGTTGCAGAGCCACGAAGACCGCGAACAACTTGATGGGCTTTACGAATGTATTCTGTGTGCCTGCTGCTCCACATCCTGTCCCAGCTATTGGTGGAATTCTGATCGTTATCTGGGCCCTGCCGTATTGTTGCAGGCCTATCGCTGGCTGGCGGATTCCAGAGACGAGGCCACCGGTGAGCGGCTTGATAATCTGGAAGACCCGTTCCGGCTGTATCGCTGCCACACAATTTTAAATTGTGCGCAAGCCTGCCCGAAAGGGTTGAACCCCGCCAAGGCAATCGCCGAGATCAAGAAAATGATGGTGGAACGCCGGGTCTAGGCTTTTGGCCGCGGCACCTATTTTGCTCGCCGCTATTCCTCGCTTTGTTCGGGCCCGGTCTGGGCCGCCCGGTTCTGTTGGACAACAGAACCGGTTATAGGGAAAATCTCTGTTCCCTGGTATTTTTCCTCACCTTGCGAATGACACGGGTGGGGGGTTGCTGTACAGGATGGTGGGCGATAACGTCCGTTCGAAATTTACTGAAATATCTGCATGGGTTGTTGGGAGTTGGATTATGACGAGAGAAATTGGCCATTTTATTGGTGGCAAAGAGGTTGCAGGCACGAGCGGCCGGTTTGCGGATATTTTTGACCCGAATACGGGTGAGGTTCAATCCAAGGTAGCGCTGGCGAATGATGAAGAAACCCGCGCAGCGATTGCCAATGCAGCGGCGGCGCAACCGGCATGGGCAGCACAAAATCCGCAGGCCCGGGCTAGGGTCATGTTCAAGTTTTTGCAGCTTGCCAATGAAGCCAAGGACGAACTCGCGAAACTTCTCTCCAGCGAGCATGGCAAAACAATTCCAGACGCCCACGGTGATGTGCAGCGTGGCCTCGAAGTGGTTGAGTTTGCCTGCGGAATTCCGCATTTGCTCAAGGGTGAATTTACCGAAGCTGCAGGTCCCGGCATCGACATGTATTCCATGCGCCAGCCGCTTGGTGTAGCCGCCGGGATAACACCTTTTAATTTCCCGGCCATGGTACCGCTCTGGAAGCTGGCCCCGGCAATTGCCTGTGGCAATGCGTTTATCCTGAAACCATCCGAGCGCGACCCTTCGGTGCCGATGCGAATTGCTGAATTGATGATCGAAGCCGGCTTGCCGGCGGGCATTCTCAATGTGGTCAATGGTGACAAGCAGGCTGTTGATGTGATCCTGACCGACCCTGATATCAAGGCAATCGGGTTTGTCGGATCGACGCCAATTGCTGAATATATTTATTCAACCGGTTGTGCCCATGGCAAACGGGTTCAGTGTTTTGGCGGTGCAAAGAACCATATGATCATTATGCCTGATGCTGATCTGGATCAGGCGGCGGATGCCCTTATCGGCGCAGGCTACGGGTCTGCTGGCGAACGCTGCATGGCGATCTCTGTCGCCGTGCCGGTCGGCAACGAGACCGCGGATCGATTGATCGAAAAACTTATTCCCCGGGTTGAATCATTAAAAATCGGGCCATCCCACGACAACGATGCCGATTTCGGTCCGCTGGTGACGAGAGAAGCCATGGAGCGGGTCAAGGGCTATATCGAGTCCGGTATCGATGAAGGTGCCAATCTTGTGGTCGATGGTCGTGATTTTGTCATGCAGGGCTATGAGGACGGATTTTTCGTTGGCGGTTGTCTGTTCGACAATGTGGGCAAAGACATGAAAATCTACCGGGAAGAAATTTTCGGACCTGTTCTCTCTGTTCTGCGGGCAAAATCCTATGATGAAGCGATCGGGCTTGCCAGCGATCATGAATATGGCAACGGCGTTGCGATCTATACCCGCGACGGTGATTCAGCGCGTGATTTTGCCAGCCGGGTCCAGGTTGGCATGGTCGGCATCAATGTGCCTATTCCGGTGCCGCTGGCCTACCACACATTTGGCGGCTGGAAGCGGTCGGGCTTTGGTGATCTGAACCAGCATGGACCCGATTCCATTCGCTTTTATACCAAGACGAAAACCGTTACATCGCGCTGGCCGAGTGGTATCAGGGAAGGTGCGGAATTTGTGATTCCGACAATGAAATAGAGCACCGAAACCATGATCGACCCCGGCAATTTTGGGGTCGATATTTCGCCCAATTTGGCAGATACTGATCCTGTTTGGGTCGTGCTGTAGCGGGTTTTAGCGCTTCAGTTTAACTAACAAAATGCGAATGGTTTTGCGCTTGGGCGCGATTATGTCATCCTGGGATATTATGCGGCGAACTGGATTATATATTTCCCTGACAGGGTTTATGCTGCTGGCCGCGTGCCAGGCGGCTGATAATCTACTATTGGCGCCGCGATCAGCAGAGCCCGACAATAACCAGAATATTGCACTTGGTCCGGTCCGGCCCCAGGATGTCCAGCCTGCATTTCCACAAAATCAAAACTTAGCCCATGCGGTACAAAATGAAGCTGCGCAAAATAATGTGCAATCGACTGGTCCTGCGACCGGGCCGGTTCAGCAGGGTGCACCGCAGGCTATCAATCCTGGTGAAGCGGCCGATACATCTCCGGCAAATGATCCCGATCAGGGTGAAGTTGGGGAAAACCCTGAAGGTGTTCCTGCAGTTGGTGATGGTGGCGGTGCCCGCCAAGGCAGTCTGGCCCAGGCGGCGGCAGAACGGCAGGCGCCTGAAAACAGTGAGAACCGAGCTGTCATTGAGCCAAGTAGTGGGCTTCTGGGCGGTCAGTTTGACCGGCAGGTAAATTCAATTCTTGGCGGCGGCAGAGTTCGGGTTAACACCGAATCCGATATCAAATCTGAAATGGTTGTCGGTAGCTGGAGCCTCTCTGAAGAGGATGGCCTGCGTTCCTGTGTCATGGGGTTCATTGAGGCCGAAGATGCCAACGGCGTGCAGGTGGATGGCGGTTGTTCACCGGAAATTTCCGGGATCCGGTCCTGGGGTGTGTTTGGCGAAGATTTGCTGCTTCGGGATTCTCAAAATTCGGTTGTTGTCCGGCTGCGTCGCAGCGGTGAGACCTGGGTCGGATTTACGCTCCATGCCGGTATTCCAATCGTTCTCAGTCGCGGATAAAGCCACATATTTTTCCAAAAAATTGCCGTGTTCTAAGTTTGTTTACCCTAGCGGCGTATTCTTGAGTTTCAATCAGTGGAGGCGCTTTGGCGCCGCATAAGATATTGGCTAATATTGCCGAACGGTCCGAAGCGCCCCGTTAAGGAGTGCAGTATGAAACCGTTTAAATTTAAACACCGCTTATCCCGTCTGGTAGCGACCGGCTTGTTCGGCGCGGCCGTGTTCCTGTTTCCCCAAAGCGCGATCATAACGTCTGCCGACGCCGCAATATGTATGCACCATGAAAACCTTGTCTCGTTTCTGTCTGGCCGCCACGACGAATTGCCCCGGGCGCTCGGGTTGGTGGCCGACCGGGGGCTGATGGAGGTTTATGTTTCACCTGCTGGAACGTGGACCATAGTAATGACCACGCCAACCGGTGTCGCATGCATTATCGCGGCAGGTGATACGTGGGAAGAGCAACAAATTCATGCAGATGCCGGAACTGAATTCTAGGGTCTGGACCCTAGATTGCAATTGACAATTAGGGTTGCTATTCGTTTGGTATTCTTTTGCAAATCGGCATCATGACCTCGATAGAAACCAGCATAACACTTGGGTACCAAACGCTGGTTGATGCTGGCGAGATCGACCATGATCCGGCGCAACACCGGATTGCTGGTGCGCTGGATAAATTACGCAATGAATTGGTCAACCAACGGTTAGCGCGCAAGTCCAGTTCGCTGGGCTGGATGTTTGCCCGCGGCAAAAAAGCCGAACCCATAAAAGGGCTTTATATTCACGGTGGGGTCGGGCGCGGCAAGACCATGTTGATGGATCTGTTCTTCCAATCCCTACCGGACATTCCAAAACGCCGGGTCCATTTCCACGAATTTATGAATGAGACCCATGGCCGGATTCACGACTGGCGACAAAAAGCCAAGCTGGGAGAAGTTCAGGGTGATGACCCGATCGCGCCGGTTGCCGAAATCATTGCCGCAGAAGCCACCACACTTTGTTTCGACGAATTTCAGGTCAATGACATTACAGACGCGATGTTGTTGGGCCGGTTATTCTCAAAATTGTTCGAGTTGCAGGTGACCATTGTGGCGACGTCAAATACCGAACCGGATGATCTTTACAAAGATGGGCTGAACCGGGGGTTGTTCCTGCCCTTCATCGACATGATCAAACAACGGTTGCAGGTGGTCCGGCTTGATACACGCACTGATTACAGGTTGGACAAAGTGAACGGTATCCCGGTTTACTTTCTGCCCCCGGCGGAGCGGGCGGATAAATCCATGGATATCGCCTGGAAACGCTGGTCGCCAAACGGGAGCGGGGCAGCGGGTGCGCTGACCGTGAAAGGCCGCCAGATAAAGGTGCCTGAAATGGTGGAGGGCGCGGCGCGGTTCGGGTTTTCCGATTTATGCGAATTGCCGCTTGGGGCTGGCGATTATCTGGAAATCGCCCACAAATTTCATACGGTCTTTATCGACAACATTCCAGTATTCGCGCCAACGCAGCGAAACGAGGTGCGGCGGTTTATAAATCTGGTCGATGCGCTTTACGACAATAATGTCAGGCTGGTGGTATCGGCTGCCGCTGAACCAGCGTCGCTCTATGTGGAAGGCGATGGCGCCGACAGTTTTATGCGGACCGCGTCGCGCCTGATCGAGATGCGTTCGGAAGCTTATCTCGCCGCTGTTGACCGGTAGTGACGGCTTCACAAAAATATTCAATTATCTTTGATCTTTTGTAGGCTTGAACCAGAACTCCAAACGAGTTACTCAAAACCCAACCCAACGTTGCAAAAGCACCGAAAGGCAAGGGGTATTTCAGACATGGCACGTAGTAAAATTGCACTGATCGGTTCTGGCATGATCGGCGGCACATTGGCGCATCTTGTGGGATTGAAGGAACTTGGAGACGTTGTTCTCTTCGATATTGTTGAAGGTATCCCAAAAGGCAAAGCGCTGGATTTGGCCGAATCATCTCCCGTTGACGGGTTTGATGTGAACTTTGCCGGTACAAATGCGTATTCCGGGATCAAGGGCGCCGATGTTTGCATCGTGACCGCCGGAATCCCGCGCAAACCAGGTATGAGCCGCGATGATCTTCTCGGTGTCAATCTCAAGGTGATGGAACAGGTTGGAGCGGGGATCAAGAAATACGCCCCGAACGCCTTTGTCATCTGTATCACCAACCCGCTTGATGCCATGGTATGGGCGCTGCAAAAAGCATGCGGTCTGCCAAAGAACATGGTTGTCGGTATGGCCGGGGTGCTTGATTCGTCCCGTTTCAGATATTTTCTCGCTGAAGAATTTGGGGTTTCGGTTGAAGATGTGACGGCCTTTGTGCTCGGTGGCCACGGCGATACCATGGTGCCGCTGATACGCTATTCGGCGGTGGCTGGAATTCCGCTTCCGGATCTCATCAAGATGAACTGGACCACAAAGAAAAAGATCGACGAAATTCTTGACCGGACCCGCAATGGCGGCGCTGAAATTGTTGGGCTGCTGAAAACCGGTTCGGCTTATTATGCGCCAGCGGCCTCTGCGATCAACATGGCGGAATCATTTCTTAAAGATAAAAAGCGGGTGCTGCCTTGCGCCGCCAGCCTCAAGGGCGAATACGGCCTCAAGGATCTTTATGTCGGTGTTCCGGTTGTGATCGGTGCCGGTGGGGTTGAGCGGATTATCGAGATTGACCTGAACCGCTCCGAGCGCAAAATGTTTGATAAATCGGTGGCCTCGGTTGAAGGTCTGATGACGGCATGCCGCAAGATAGCGCCAAAGCTGGGGAGTTAAAAATTTTCCAGTGGCCTCGGTTTCAATTCCGCGACAGCAAATTTAAAGGGCAACAACATCCATGAATATCCATGAATACCAGGCCAAGGGTCTGCTTGAAGGATTTGGCATCGCGGTACCCGAGGGCGGGATCGCTTTCACCGTGGATGAAGCAGTTGCCGCAGCTGAAAAACTTGGCGGCCCGGTTTGGGTTGTAAAAGCCCAGATTCATGCTGGCGGACGCGGCAAGGGTGGCGGTGTCAAGGTTGTTAAATCAATCGATGAAGTACGCGCCGAGGCTGAGAATATTCTCGGCATGACCCTTGTTACACATCAGACCGGACCGGCGGGCAAGCTTGTCCAGCGGGTCTATGTTGAAGACGGGTCGGCGATTGATCGTGAGCTTTATCTGTCCTGCCTGGTTGACCGCGAAACATCGCGGATCGCTTTTATCGCGTCTACCGAAGGTGGCATGAATATCGAAGAAGTGGCAGCCGAGACGCCAGAAAAAATTCATACCGTCATGGTCGATCCGGCCTGTGGCTATTCGTCTTATGTGGGTCGCGAAATTGCTTACGCGCTAAAACTTGAAGGCGACCAGGTGAAACAATGTGTTCGCCTGATAGATAATCTTTATCGCGGCTTTGTTGAAACCGATATGAGCCTGCTTGAGATCAATCCTCTGATCGTTAATAGCGATGGTGATCTGATTTGTCTCGACGCCAAGGTGAATTTCGATTCAAATGCGCTTTTCCGTCACCAGCAAATCGTTGAAATGCGCGACGAGACCGAAGAAGACGAACGCGAGATCGAAGCTTCAAAATATGACCTCAGCTATATTGCCCTTGATGGCGAAATCGGCTGCATGGTCAATGGTGCCGGGCTGGCCATGGCGACCATGGACATCATCAAGCTGTACGGTTCAGAACCCGCTAACTTCCTGGATGTGGGCGGCGGTGCGACCACGGAAAAAGTAACGGCTGCGTTCAAGATCATCACCTCCGACCCCAAGGTCAAAGGCATTCTGGTCAATATTTTCGGCGGCATCATGCGTTGCGATGTGATCGCCGAAGGTGTTGTGGCCGCGGTCAAGGATGTGGGCCTCGAAGTGCCCCTGGTGGTGCGCCTCGAAGGCACCGAAGTTGAAGCGGGCAAGAAAATCATCAAAGACTCCGGTCTTAACGTTATCGCGGCTGATGATCTGGACGATGCGGCCCAGAAAATCGTTGCTGCTGTGAAAGCGGCCTGACATGCGATTTTTCGCACCCATATTTGCCATGCTATTAGCAATTGGGATGCAGGTCCGTTATTGGAAATTTATGTCCATGGCGGTGGCGGAAATTCAGGCATCGGTCCGGGTTCGGGCATCGGTATGGAAGTGAAACAATAGAGGGTCGGACATGGCTGTACTTGTCGACAAGAATACCAAGGTGATCTGTCAGGGAGTGACTGGGAAAACCGGGACGTTCCACACCGAACAGGCGATTGCTTATGGCACCCAGATGGTGGGCGGCGTGACGCCTGGTAAGGGCGGCTCAGAACATTTGGGTCTGCCGATTTTCAATACGGTTTCTGAAGCTCGTGATGTGACCGGGGCGACAGCATCTGTTGTTTACGTGCCGCCGCCGTTTGCTGCTGATTCCATTCTTGAAGCGATCGATGCTGAAATTCCACTGATCATCTGCATTACGGAAGGGATTCCGGTGCTCGATATGGTCAAGGTGAAACGGGCGCTGACCGGGTCGAAATCCCGTTTGATCGGCCCCAATTGCCCTGGCATCATCACGCCGGAGCAATGCAAGATCGGGATCATGCCGGGCCATATCCATAAAGCCGGATCGGTCGGGATCGTGTCGCGCTCAGGCACGCTGACCTATGAAGCTGTATTCCAGACCACGGTTGCAGGGCTTGGCCAAACCACATGTATCGGTATTGGCGGGGACCCAGTAAACGGGACCAATTTTATCGATTGTCTTGATCTCTTTCTTGGCGATGATGCCACTGAATCAATTGTCATGATCGGTGAAATTGGCGGCTCCGCTGAAGAGGAAGCTGCTGAATTTCTTACCCAATCGAAAGTGAAGAAACCGGTTGTTGGATTTATCGCAGGTGTTACCGCACCTCCCGGACGACGGATGGGACATGCGGGCGCGATCATTTCCGGCGGCAAGGGCGGTGCTGAAGACAAGATGGAAGCGATGCGGTCTGCCGGGATCACAGTGGCGCAATCACCTGCGGCGCTCGGCACAACATTGGTGGACGTTTTGAACGGATAGTTGTTTACTGAGTTGAGCGTGCGTTTAACTTGAATCTTGATGCTTGGCGGGCATCGTGGCCACTAGGATTAAAAAATGGCGCGGCAAGAGGCAAATGACGTGTTCGCGCGCACGTCATTTTTGTACGGCGGAAATGCTGGTTATATAGACCAGCTTTATGCGCAATTTCTGGAAAATCCTTCTTCGGTTGATACCGAATGGAGTGATTTCTTTATTTCATTACAAGACGAGGCGGGGGATGTTGAAGCCGCGGCCCGGGGTGCGCCCTGGAAGCGGCCCAATTGGCCACCACGCGCCAATGGCGATCTTATTTCCGCGTTTGACGGAAACTGGGCGCCAGTTGAAGCTATTCTGGGTGACAAGATTGCGGCAAGCGCCAAAAATGGCGGCGTCGATATGTCCGCCGAAGATGTCCAGCAGGCGACCCGTGATTCGGTCAAGGCGCTGATGATGATCCGGGCGTTTCGTATGCGCGGCCATCTGGCGGCTGATCTTGACCCCCTCAAGCTGGAACCACCAAAGGCACACCCTGAGCTGGAACCCTCTTTTTACGACTTTGACGAAGCCGATATGGATCGGCCGATCTTCATTGACTTTGTGCTTGGTCTTGAATTTGCGACCCCGCGGGAAATGCTCCAAATTTTGCGCCGCACCTATTGTTCGACCATCGGTGTTGAATTCATGCACATTTCCGATGGCCCAGCGAAAGGCTGGATCCAGTCCCGGATTGAAGGACCAGACAAGGAAATTACATTTACGCCCGAAGGCAAGAAGGCGATTTTGAACAAGCTTGTCGAAGCCGAAGGTTTCGAGAAGTTTATTGATGTCAAATATACCGGCACTAAGCGCTTCGGTCTTGATGGCGGCGAATCCATGGTGCCTGCACTGGAGCAGATCATCAAACGGGGAGGGTCGCTCGGGGTTTGCGATATCATTATCGGCATGGCGCATCGAGGTCGGCTCAATGTGTTGTCCCAGGTTATGGCAAAACCGCATCAGGCGATCCTGCATGAGTTTAAGGGCGGTGCGGCCAACCCTGATAATATCGAGGGGTCGGGCGACGTTAAATATCATCTCGGGGCCTCGTCAGATCGCTCGTTCGATGAGAACAACGTGCATCTTTCGCTGACTGCCAATCCGTCCCATCTGGAAGTTGTTGATCCGGTGGTGCTCGGTAAAGTCCGGGCCAAACAGGACCAACTTAAGGATACAGATCGCTCGAAAGTATTGCCGCTGCTGCTGCATGGCGATGCGGCTTTTGCTGGCCAGGGTATTATTTCCGAATGCTTTGGCTTGTCCGGTTTAAAAGGTCATCGGACCGGCGGGTCTATTCATTTCATTATCAATAACCAGATCGGGTTCACGACGGCCCCGCATCATTCGCGGTCTTCGCCTTATCCGTCCGATGTGGCGAAAATGATTGAAGCGCCGATTTTTCATGTCAACGGTGATGACCCGGAAGCGGTTGTATTTGCGGCCAAGGTTGCGATCGAATTTCGGCAGAAATTTCACAAGCCTGTTGTTATCGACATGTTCTGTTATCGCCGTCATGGCCATAACGAAGGTGATGAGCCGTCTTTCACCCAGCCCTTGATGTACAAGAAAATCCGGTCGCACCCGACAACCCTTGAGATTTACAGCGACCGGCTGGTCAAGGAAGGGCTGCTGACAAAAGAAGATATCGATGGCCGCAAGAAAGAATTGCGGGACCTTCTGGATGTAGCTTTTGTGGCTGCAGATTCTTACGAGCCAAACAAGGCAGACTGGCTGGATGGCCGATGGTCAAATATCCGCACAGCTGAATCTGCTGAAGACCCGCGCCGTGGTAAAACAGGCGTAGATTTGGCGGTACTGAAAGATATCGGCCAGAAAACCACAACGATCCCTGAGAATTTTAATGCCCATCGGACCATCAAGCGGTTTCTTGCCAACCGGGCAAAAGCTATTGATAGCGGGGAAGGGATTGACTGGGCGACCGGGGAAGCGCTTGCCTTCGCCACGTTGCTGCTTGAAGGTAATCCGGTTCGCTTGTGTGGTCAGGATTCTGAACGCGGCACATTTTCCCAGCGCCATTCGGTTTTGACCGACCAGGAAAATGAAGGCCGCCATATCCCACTCAACAATTTATCTGACGATCAGGCAAATTATGAAGTGATCAACTCGATGCTCTCGGAAGTAGCCGTGCTCGGATTTGAATACGGGTATTCGCTTACCGAACCAAATGCGCTGACGCTTTGGGAAGCCCAGTTTGGTGATTTTGCCAACGGAGCGCAGGTTGTCATCGACCAGTTTATTTCGGCTGGTGAGCGCAAATGGCTGCGCATGTCCGGTCTCGTCATGCTGTTGCCCCATGGCTATGAAGGTCAGGGACCAGAGCACTCGTCAGCGCGCCTGGAACGGTTTTTACAACTTTGCGCCCAAGACAACATGCAAGTCGCCAATTGCACGACGCCGGCGAATTATTTTCACATATTGCGCCGGCAGATGCGCCGCAATTTCCGTAAACCGCTTATCTTGATGACGCCGAAATCTTTGCTGCGCCATAAAAAATGCGTTTCCTCGCTGAAAGAAATGGGCCCTGGATCTTCCTTCCACAGAATATTGTGGGATGACGCCGAGTTTAAGCCGGGCTCAACTGTGAAATTGGTTGGCGATGACAAGATCAAACGCGTGATCTTGTGCTCTGGCCGGGTCTATTACGATTTGCTGGAAGAGCGCGAGCGCCGTGACATCAATGACGTCTATTTGATGCGCGTTGAGCAATATTATCCGTTCCCGGCGCAATCCATGATCGCAGAACTGCAGCGTTTCAAAAAAGCCGACATGGTTTGGTGTCAGGAAGAACCTAAAAATATGGGCGCCTGGTCCTTTATGGAGCCGAACATTGAATGGACCCTTGGTCAGATTGGCGCCAAGTCGAAGCGCGCCCGCTATGTGGGTCGTCATGCGTCCGCCTCTCCCGCCACGGGCTTGATGAGCAGACATAAAAAAGAACTAGAAGAATTCCTTGAAGAGGCGTTCGCGGTTTAGCGCGGTCTTCAATCCCTGGAGAAGAGACGATTATGAGCACTGAAATTCGCGTTCCCACTTTAGGCGAGTCTGTCACCGAGGCGACCATCGCCCGGTGGTTCAAAGGGGATGGAGAAAGCGTTTCTGCTGATGAACCGCTGGTTGAGCTGGAAACCGATAAGGTCTCCGTTGAAGTACCTGCGCCGGCGGCGGGTGTT